>NZ_PVLR01000033.1 GCF_002980625.1 Malikia spinosa
AAAGTCCATAACACGCTCTAGTGGCATACAGCAACGCGCTCAACGCCTGATTGTGCGTGGGTACCGCTACCCGAGGCTCGTTGGCCAGCATGACCAGGTAGTCCTCGATCTCCTCGCGCCCCATGCCGCGCGGGTGCCGAAAACCGCGCACTATGACAAACATTCGCACCCACTGCACCTAGGCTACCTTGGTGCGCAGGCTATAGTGTTTGTAACAAATTCGCTCACGGACCTGATACGGCAACCGTGCGGCGCAACACAGGGGCGGCGGGTTTCATGACTGAATTTAGTATCAGACGTTTGTACTACAACCTGGGCGCCCGGCCTGATGGCAGGCCGCTTGCGCCACTTCTTCTTTCCCAACTTAGACCGCAGGCGCCAGATATGGCCTGCGCCTGAGTGCGGTCTACATTACGTTAAACATCACAATTTTTTAGGAGGGCACATGCCAATGAGTCTGAACGAAGCCGCATTTCGCAAGCTAGTCGCCATCTACGACGGAGCCGGGGCAGGATCGGAGCGCCAGGTAGCGGCCATAGCAGCCATCGGTCGTTGCGGCGGTGATCCCGCCGTCGCGAAATTGATTAAAATCTATGACGGCGCTGGGGCCGGGTCTGCCAGGCAGACTGAAGCCATTAAGGCACTTGGCACCGCGGGTGGGCAGACCGCACTCCAAAAGCTCGTGTCAATCTACGAAGGGGCAGGTTCGGGATCTGAGAGGCAAATCGCAGCGATTTGGGCGATCGGCGAAATCGGTCGCCACGGCAGAATTGAACTGAAGTGAAGCAAGGTGGGTTGTGATGTTTAACTTGTCGGTCGAGACGGACACACAACGGCAGGGCGCCACGAGGCGCGCTGACGCAGCATGCACCTCGCAGCGCCCTGCCGTTGTGCGCCGCTCACCTTTACGTTAGGCCGCATAACCCCACCCTCACCACCTATGGAAAACACGAAAACCACCAATTGGTTCGTCCGGGCGCTCATCATCGCGTTCTGCGCTTTCCTCGGGACTCTCGTGGTGTATCGGTTCTTCTTCGTGGAACCGAAGGCAGACATATCCGCGGGACTTCTGGTCATCCTCGCCTTCATCCTAGTTCTCGTATTGAGCGAACTCTTCGACAACTTCTCGATTGGTCAGCTTGTCAGTGTTTCCAGAGACCTCAAGAAGAAGGAGGTTGAAACCACCAAGCTGAAGCAGGAGAACTCTGAACTTCGAGGCCATCTCATAGCGATTTCTACCAACATATCCCAGAAGCAGTCCAGCACAAATATTGTTGGATTGCCGACGAACTTGGCGGAACTCTTGACAGTTCGGAAAGCAGATCCAGAAGAAATCGAAAGCAAGAAAGCCGAAGATCAACCTGCACCGCCGATAGCCGTACCGCAAGCACAAGAAAGAACGCTCAATCGACGCAAGGCGGAGCAGCTGGCAATCGCAAAGTTTGTCTCCTCGCAGAATCTGCAAGCCTTCAATCTGATTGAGGAGGCAAAACTTTCGACACAGTTCAGTGGCATTGACCCAATCACTGATGTAACTCCAATCTTCGATGGATACATCAACACGTCAGACTCAGAAGTATTCATCGAGGCACGATTCACAGCCTATGCGAGCATGATGTTTAGAGATCGCCTCTATGTAATGCTGGCCAAGCTTCATCACTACAAGGTGCTAAAAACGGCCAACGTCTACCTGGCTCTTTTGCTGATCAATCTACCCGAGATGAGCTCGCGTTCGAACGGCTCATATCTCGACAGACTCCAGAGAGACTTCGGTCCAGCAATTGCGTCCGGCCTGCTTCGAATCCACGTGATAGAGCCATCAGATGAAGAAGCGCAGGCGCTCTACGAGACTACCAGCGCTAGTGCGGCCTAACCCTTCCATCGAGAGGACGTCGCCCAGCAAGCCGGGCGCCGCCTCTCATGTCAAACGTTGAGCGTCCGCTTCGACATCACGCCAGTGCCCGCTCTTGGCCGAAACCTGCCGGTCGCGGCGATGTTTTTTCTGACCGCTCCCAGCCTGAACCCGTCATCGACTCAATTGGTTCGGTGATGGTCAACTGCTGGCAGATTTCCGTCGATCATTGCACACACGGTGTGCTAAGCCACGCCCATGACTGTCGCAACACCATCAAGGCAACAGTTTGCGCAGCGCCGGCGTCGTCACCTCGTCGAGGTGGCGGAACGCCGGTGCAATCTTCTCGATCTCTTGCGCCGGGACGCCGAAACCCTCGAAGTAGACCCGCCACTCGCGCACGACGCGCCAGATGTCGGCAATCATCTCGCATGCCGCAGCGCGCGACAGGGTGAACATCTCATGCGAGGCGAGGGCGTTGTCGAGCGTGGCCAGTCTCCCTTGCGGACCTACACCCAGATGCAGGAACCGTTCCGACGCGAGGCTGGGTCTCGGCAACACGTCATAGAGCGGGCTCAGCCGCCAGCCGGCCAGGCGCGGGTCCCAGAGGAAGCCGTGGTTGCGCAGGTGGTCGTCGTCGTTGCTGACCAGGACGTTGTAAACCATGCGCTTGAACAGCTCCGCGTTATCCGCGCGGATGACGCTCGTGTGGCAGTGCCTTCGCACAGTCAGCGCGAGGTCTGTGTAGGCCTTCGTGCGCGATTCGGTCTCGTCGCAGCCGGCCATCGTGAGACCGCTGACAAAGCCCATGCGGTGTTCGGCCTTGACTTCCCCCGGCTGTGCCGTCAGCAGATCGTCCTTCAACCCCAGCGCCTGGCCTGGCTCGGCCCAGTAGCGGTCAAAGCGGCGGATGAGCATGACCTTGCGTCGGCCTATCGTGCGTACTTCTACCGGTGGCACGGTCAGTCCTGCCGCAGCCGCCAGGCGCAGTGCGGCGCATTCGATCGCCGGGATGTCGAAGCCGTCATGGCGGCTGGAGAACTTGGCCAGCCACAGCACGCCGTCCTCATCGCGCACCGAGGCCTTGGGGCGTGCGCCGCCCAGCGCCGTGCCGTCCATGAAGATGGCTTCCAGGTACGCCGGAATCGGCAAGCCTGCCTCGATGCGTTCGGCGGCATCCATCAGATGCTCCAGCGCATGAGTGCCGCTGTTGCCCGGCGTCGGGCCGTCATGGATGGATTCGCGAATGTCGAGCGCACCGACCCGGTCGCTGCCGGCATGCAGCAGGTACTGCGACTCGGGCAGGCTGTTGGTTGGAACCTTGAGCTTGGCCTCGATGACGCGTCGTCCCCAGGAGTCCGGTGCCGCATCGCGGATGCCGCCGAAGAGCGGCAGGCCGTTGGCCGGCAGCAGCCGCTTGCCCTGCACCGCGGTCCGATCCTGAATGCCCAGGCTCACCGGGTCGACTTCGAGCGCATCAATGCGGCGCAGGTAGTTCAGGCCGTAGGCAAAGCTGGACGCCAGGACGTTCGGCCCCTGTTCCGTCATCAGCAGCTGACCACAGGGCGCCCAGTCCTGGCCCAGGTGTGCGAAGACCATCAGCTTGAGCGCTTTGGCTGCCATGCGGGTCGCTCCTTCAGAAGTCGAGCTCTTTGAGCTCGGTCGCAGACAGGTCGCGTACGCGCTGGGTCTTCTCCCGGGCGGATAGGGCCAGCAAGGCGGGGTCGTTTTCGGACAGAAGATCCAGTAGGGTGCTACCCGGGGCAATCGCCTCCAGGTAGCGCAGGATCTGCCCGAATGCCAGGCCGGGGTCGCCCTTTTCGAGGCGGTAGACGGTGTTGCGCGAAAGCCCGGCGCGCAGGGCAGCGTCCGTCTGCTTGACCCTGCGTGCCAGGCGCAGGCGAGCCAGTTGCTGCCCGAGCTGGGCACACTCTTTCAGCTGGCTGCTGGAAAGGATGGCGGACTGGCTAACTTTCATGTCACTTAAAACGAGGTTAATATTCTAATAGATCGATTTTACGATCTTTCCATGTGGAGCGTCGTGCTGGTGAAGCACTGGTCTCCTGTTGCGTCCTCACTCCCCGAACACATTGGCCACCTCGCTGAACTGCCGCTTGGCGCTGGACCGGGTATAGCGGCTCAGCGTCACGGGCAAGGCGTGCCCTCGATGACTGCACAGCATCGGGCACAGCCCCTCTCTTGATCAGCCGGGTGGCAGAGGTGTGGCGCAGCCAGTGCGTCGCGGCCTTGTGGAGCGGCGCCTTCTCGTGACGAGGGAGGTCGATCGAAAGGATCGGGACAGGAACGATGGCTGAGGCAGGGAGCTGGGGCACGAATTCAACCGGCATCTCAATCCTGCCGCCTTGCTGAAAGGTGCGCAGACCAGTTCGAGGCACTTAAAATGTTACTTACGCAGTGATTAGCATCAGGCATTCCTTGGCGCTGCAGGAAAAACAAGGTCCTACAGCAGCCACAGCATGCGAATCCCGGATGGAGAGGCGTCATTCAACGGCTCTGACGCCACGGCATTTCGGGAAGGTCGCACAACCCCAGAAATGGTTGCCGATGTTCGTTCCCTGCCTGGCAGTGCGCTTGATGACCAACTGCCCGACCTGTCCCGGGACTGCGCTGCTGACCGCTTCGCTTGCCGCGTAGCGGTGCAAGACCCCGTATGCCAGTGCTGCCAGAACACATCCGACCCACCACGGAAAGGTGGCGGCGATGCCAGCTACATCTTCCAGCAAGCCTGTCTTCTTCTTTGCCATTGCTTCCTCCCTGTTCCTGATATGGAAAACCTGAACCCCGTCTGCATTCCATATGCCACCACCAGAGTCACAAGATGACGGCCTGGCCCATCAGATCGGACAGCAGTTTGGCCGCGGCCCCATCGGTGAAGCGCAGCAGCAGCTTGGTCTGGCAGCCGGAGATGATGGTCTTGGCCAGGTTGTGGCCATAGATCTCGTAGAGCTGGGAGAAGTCCTGCACCCCGAGCGACATGCCGGTGCGCTCGGTGGTTGGGTCGACATAGCTCGCGCCCGCCATTCCCTGCAAGAGCTTGTGCAGGTCCTCGAGATTGGTCTTGGCGATCGCGTGGTAGAGCTCGCGGTTGGTGCGCTTGCCTTTCTTGCCCAGTACCACGATCACGTCCTTGAGCAGCATGCGCCCGGCATGGGCCCAGAACGGATCGGAGCCGGCCGGATCCGGAATCAGGCCGTTGGCGATGTTGTCGTAGTGGTAGTCCTTGGCAATCTCCTGCCAGACGTTCCAGTTCGGGCTGCGCGCATCGAGCGGGTTCATCAGGATGTCCTTGCCTGCGCGGTAGAAGGCCTGGGTGAATTCTCCGGTCGGGTCGTACACGATCATGCGCTTGCCTTGTGCCCGGACCTGCTTCATCAGCGCGAAGAACTGCTGGGACTTGCCGGTGCCCTGGGCGCCGGCCAGCAGCGTGTGCAGGGTTTCCGACTTCAGGCGCATCGGCACGCCGGCGATCTCGTAGGGGCTGGCTTCCTTGCGCTGGCGCACCAGCATGGCGAGCTCAGGGCCGGCGACCAGCTGGGCGCCACGCAGCTGGCGGTCCTGCATCTTGGCGCGGCCGTAGCCCCACCAGTAGAGCGAGACCAGGAAGACAAATCCGGCCGCGCTCAGGACCCCGAACAGGCCGCCGTTGCGCAATTTTCTCCAGCCTTCCTCCGCCAGCGCTTGGGTCAGGCGGGCCACCTGTTCAACCTCCAGCAGGCGCAGCTGACCCTCAATATGCAGCTCCATCTTGCCGGCCGTCATGCCCAGCACATCGCGGGTGCGCGCGAGCACATTTCGCTCGAGCGCGTACTTCTCGGCAGCCGTGGTCGCGTGCCAGAAATAGCCCGATGTGACCGCGAGCCCGACCAGCACTGACAGCAGCACAACCGTACCGATGGCGACCACGAACAGCCGGGCCTGGTGCATCCACAGTTCGGAGCCGCGGGCGAAGCTGCCCATGCGCCCCTTGTCCTCACGTCTTGCCATCCGTGCCTCCCTTCAATTCCGCGAGCCTGGCCTTGGCGGCATCCTGGGCCTCGTAGAGCTTCTGGATGTCACGCGCCTCGATAATGGCAGTCAGCAGGTATTCCGACATGAAGACCGACAACAGCAATTCGTCGGGAATTCCAGCCCGTTCGCCAGTCTGCCCGCCAGCATGAATTTCATCAAGCAGGCGGCGCATCCTCTGTTCGATCTCATACGCCGATTCCGCGATCATTCCCTGCACGATCATGTTGCGCAAGAACTCTGAAAGCGTGGTGCCGGCTGCCTTGGCGCGCTTGCTGTAGAACTCTGCGGTGTCGCGATGCAGCCGCAGTCCGATGAACTTGGATCCGCTGTCGTCTGAATTTCGGATTTTTGGCATTTCCTGTTTCCTTTCAACGGCTTGCACGTCTGAATCGGGGCAGGTGTTTAACACGATCGTGCCAGGTGTTAAACAATGAATCATTTACTAGCGCTAGGAATTTCACGATTTCAACCAGGTTGCGTAATGTGTGACCAATTCCATGGGGTGCGGGGCTTGCCCTGAAAACTATGGAAGGAATCCCGTTTCTTGTCACCAGGCTCCAGTGGAAGAATTCCATCCAATCGATAGAATGCAGCCGATCCGGGTCGGATGGGTTGCAGCCCGATTCAGCTGAATTCCGTCCCGGATCGACAGTTCAGGGAGGTCGCCATGGAAGAAGAAACCGGTAGCGTCAAGACGGCACGCAAGGCCAGGACGCTGTACGAGGAAATCGCCCATCAGCGCGAGAAGTTGCACAAGCTCGAGGAACGTCAGCGCGAGCAGCAGCGCCGCGAGCGCGAGAAGAACCAGAAGGCGGTGCTCGAACTCATCAAGGCCGAGCGCCTCGACACAGTGCCAGCCGAGCGGTGGCGCACGGTCATGCCCAAGCTCAAGGCCTTGCTGGCGGTGGAGCCGGAGCCGGGGAAGAATCCGCAGAAAGGGACGTAAACCGTTCCGAGGTAACGCCCGGTCGATTGCAGACAAACTGACCCCTTGGACTGCGAGCCCACAAAGAGGGCCTGAATCAGTTCAGCTTCAGCAACAAAGCTTGCAAACAGTGCCACGGTGCATGTGGCTCCTCTGGCAACACGGCAGCACCATCAGTTTGCCTTCAGCGGCCGACTCCGCAGAGCCAGACCGATTCCTGTTCAAGGGCTCGGCCGGTATGAAGCATCTGCCGAGTCAACGGCATCAGATATTCCGGCAGCCGCTGGCGCGCACTGGTGAAGTCGCGCAGCGTATTCCGCCACAGCTGGGTACTGCCGTAGCAGTCCAGTTTTTCCGACCAGTCCGGCATCAACCAGAAACGGCAGGCATCTCCCAGCATGGCATGCAGCCGACTGAAGTTGGCCAGGCCTGTCCCATCGTAATCGGGAAAATGTATCACCTGGCCTGCTCGAGCTCGGCTACCGAGCCAGTTGAGCAAGATTCCGTTGAGCTGTCCGCCGTAGTAGGCGACCGTCGCCTTCGTGTTCTCGGGCAGCCAGTCGGTACGGTCGAACAGTGCCTGGTTTTCCACCAACCAAAGATCGTCCTCGGTTGCCCACGCATCGTTAGCGTCGACCTTCAAGGTCGCGGCACCGAAATCGAACGTGACATGGGACAGTGGCAACTCGATGTCCCGGCGGCTCTCGCGCCACACCACGCCTTCCCCTACCCCCTTGAGCAGCAGGTAGTAGTGCTCGTGCTGATGGGCGCCAGACTTGCTGTCGCGGGCCCGGGCGATCAGCCGGGCGCGAAGCGGAATCTGCTTGGCTGCGCCGGCATCAACGTCAGGCGAGAGCGCTGACAAATGGGTGGCAAAGAGTGCCGGATCGACGACCCGGTAATTCTCGCCACGGCCTTGGCGCTGGGAGCGCACTGCTCCGGTCTGGCGAGCAAATCGGTCTAGCGCGCTTCGCTGCGCGGCGGTGAACTGGCTGGCCGGCAACCCTGCTTGGGCATGCAGCTTGGCGAGTGCCGCCAGCAGCACCTTGTCGTTCATCAGGCCTCCAGTGGTTCGAGGATCTGCCAGCTCACTCGGCTGATCTGATTGCTGCCCTGCCGATGATGGATCGGCACACAGTAGCGCACGGTCGTGAGGGGGGCGGGCGACGCAAAGATCAGCGAGAAGCCGAACTCGGCGGCCGTCTCGATCAGGCTGCGCTGATTGCTGGAATCCAGTGCCAGGGCCTCGTCCAGATAGCAGACGCCCTGGATGGGCCGGCGCTGATCCTGCATCAGGTGCAGCATTGCCAAGCCCGTAATCAGCTTGGCCATCAGGACCGTGCCGTTGGACGCCGCGCTGTCGAGGTCATCGAACGATTCGGCCTCGCGGCCTGCCTTGCCCACCCGGAAGCGCAGCCGGAACAGATCGGCCACGCGCAATCCGTGCCGCGCATTGCCTTCCTCGACCAGCAGGGTCTTGGCGCGGTTGAGCTGCTCATCGTCGAGCACGCTCTGGTGGTTGAACAGCTCGAAGCTCTCGCCGGCACCTACGGTCTGGGCGGTCTCGATCAGGCGCTCGATGGCCTCGACCAACGCCGTCTCATCCTCGGGCTCGATCTTGAAAACGGCAAGATCGGAGAGTTGCCGGCCACTGATCTTGCGGTTGAATTCACGCATGCGCTGCTTGAAGGACAGCAGGCCATCGCGCAATTCACGCAGGCAGGCTGCCACGCTCACCACGGCCGTTCTCGCCTTCTTTTCCAGCGCTTCGGCTTCCTGCTGCAGATGGTGAGCAAAGTCGACCAGGCGCGCGATCTCGTCTTCTGCATCGGCGACGGACTGGTATTTCGTCAGGCCACCGCTGTGGACCTCGCTGAGCAGATGACGGATCTTTTCATCCAAGTCCTTGAGGCGGCGGCAGTCCGAGAGATAGGTCTGCAGGCGTTCGGCGAGCTCGTCGAGCTCAAACTGCGGCTGTCCCAGCCAGGGATGGTGCGGCAGCTCGGCCAGCCAGACGAACTGGCCTTCTTGATCCTGGCGCAGGTTGCGTCGCTGCTCGATCTGGCGGTGCTGTTGTGCAAGCGAAGACAGACCCTGCTGCAGTTGCTGGCGTTGCTGATCGAGCGCCTTGAGACGATCTGCCGATTGGGACAGCGTCAGTGCCAGCCCGGTCAGCATCCCGGTGAGCTCAGCCAGCCTGTCCTGTCGCCCGGCTTCGTTCTTCTGCAGAGTCTGCATCTCCGTGTAGTCACGCAACTCGGTATCCAGCTGAGCCAGCTGCTGCTCCAGTGCCAGGCGCTGCTGCTTGACCGTTTCCAGCGCCTCTGCGGTGGCGAGCTGTTGCTCGAGAAGCCGCTGGTGTTGCTCCTGCTCCTGCTGCAGTTCAGCCAGTTCAGCGAGCGTGCGCTGCTGGTACTGCACAGGCAATTCGTCCAGGCGAAGCTGCAGGCCCGGCAGAGCGAACTTGCGTTCGTCCGTGTGCTCGAGTGCCGCGGTCAAGTTCTGGGCGTTCAGTGCAAAGGCGTCTGCGCCCAGCGACAGCACGGGTCTTGCCAATACCTTGTTCAGTGCTGCGAGTTGTTCGGGTGGCAGATGGGTAGCCAGTTGCTGGTACAGACTGCAGCCTTGGGTCCGCATTTCCTGGCCTAGCTGGGCCAGCTCCTGCGCCAGGCGTTGAAGTTCGCGCCGGATCGCCTTGGGCTCGCGGCTCTCTGCCTGGCCGATCCTGAAAATCAAGGCATCCCGCTCAGCCTCCAGTTCCTGGCGGCGATCCTCCAGGAGGAATTTCTCCGGAACCAGCGCGAAACGCTGCTGCAAGCCGGACAGGCGTTCGCGTTCCTGCCAAAGCCTGGACTGCTCCTGCTCAAGGGATTTTTTCTCCAGGGCCAGCTCAATGTCCTGCGCACGCAGGCGCAGCAGTTCACCACCGAGTTGCTCCTGCTGATGTTCGAATTCCCGCTGACGGGTTTCGAAATGCCGTTGCCACTGAGCCAGCGCGTCCTCAATCATCGGCCGCCAGACCAGCAGCTTGCCGCGCAGTTCCATGCGCTCCTGCTGCCGCTGCTCCAGCTCCTCCAGGACCTGCTGCAGCCTGACTGCGGCGAGATACTGGCTGCGCTCGGCATTGAGCTCGGCAAACGCCTTGTCCCATTCTGCCTTGAAGTCGATGCTGGCATCAGGCAAGTCGCGCTGGAAGATCTGCAGCAGGTAGTCCTTCACCTCGCTGGAGCGCAGCTTGTCCAGCCTCAACGTTCGGGTCAGGACACGCTGGAAGGTGGCCGCATCATTGGCATGCTCCAGGCGGAAGACACAGAAATCCTGCTGGCCGACCAGCTTGCGGCTGCGCCCCCCGTAGACCATGTTGGCAAACTCATTGCTGCTGTAGCTGAAGACCCGGCGCTGGTGCGTCGCCAGATGGCTGGCCAGCTGCGGCTGCGGTACCAGCGAACCATCCGGTAGCCGGAATTCCTCGACATTGAGCTGTCCGGCATAAGCAAAGTATTCGTAATCGAAACTCACCCCTTTGCCGACACAGCCCAGCACCATGGTGCCGGACTCCGGCAGCGAGACCTCCAGCAGCACATAGGAGCTGTTGTGCGGGAAATAGAAACGCCGGCTCTTGTCTACATCGTGGGCGCCAAAATCCATGCGGCGCCGGTCAATGATCAGCAGGAACTGCAGGGCGTTGATCAGGCTGGTCTTGCCCCTGTTGTTCGGCGCGACTAGCGAGACTGCGCCATCGAGCGGCAATTCCGCCCTCGAGTAACCGGCACTGTTGAGCAGCACCAGCTGCTGGAATCCAAACTGCATCACAGATCCTCCTCGTCTTTCGCCTCTTCCGTGGCGAAAGCGGAGTCCATCAGCTGGTCTGGATCATGCTGTGCTGCCTGTTCGGTCGCCGCCAGTGCCTCGAAATGGTCGAGGTAGCGGCATACGGCCGGCAGCAGACGCCAACCGGAGGGTTCCGACAAGGCAAAACCGAGCGTGCAGGCCCGGTTGATCAGTTCCACCAGACCGTCGGGTGCGATGCCTTCGGCATTGAGCACTTCCTGCTGCTGTTCGTGGACCTCCATCAGCCACTCACGATCGATCAGCCAGTCCGAGAAACGCAGCAGCGGTTTGCCGGCGTTCGCCTGAGCTTCGAAAATCACCATGAAAAGCAAGGCGAGTTGGCGGCTGGTCTTGCCGATGAGGCTGTTGGCCTCGGCGGTGTGGAACCAGCCAAATCCCCGTCGATCCAGGCGCAGCTCGTAGCCCAGCGCTGCAAACAGGCTGCGGTAGGCATCTTCCTGCTGCTCCAGTTCGACCCACAGGGCAGGTTCGGCGATCCGGTTCAGGTGTTTGCCAGACAAGAACAGCCGGAATAGTTCGGCCAGAGAGGGCATGCATTCCAGCGAGAGGGAGTAGTTCATGTAGCCGTACTCATCCGGTGTGGGTGATGCAGGACACGGACCGTGTGCAGCTCCGTGGCCTTGACCTCAGGTGCAGCCTCGCACTCCCAGCCCGCTTCGTGCTGCAGATCATGGAACAGGCGCAGCAAGGTGGTGTCCGCCAGCTGGCAATAGTGTGTCTGCAGCCAGTCGAGCAGGCTTTCGACTGGCAGGCTCTGCCGCAGATGGGCGCGAATGCCCGCCTCATCGACCAGCTCCAGCTGGTCCTGGGGTTCGACCGGCAGGCCTTGTGGAAAGGCGACGGTCTGGGGCACATAATTTCGAGCGGCGGCCATGATGCCGCGCACCTCGTCGCCCAGTTGCAGCCTGAAGCCACGCTCGTTGCGCCAGAGCGGCAGCGATGTGTCTGGCGTCTTGCGCGCCAAGGTGCGCTTGAGTCCGCGTTTGCGAACCTGGCCCAACAGCGCACTGACCGCGCTGCTCAGCGCGTTGTGCTGGCGTAGTTCCTCTCGCAAGGGCAGCAGGGTATCGGCGCACTGCTGCGCCACCAGGCGACCAAAACGACGCAATTCCTTGGCTTGGTGTGCCACCTGCCTCAGTTGCAGGCGGTGGGTATACAGGGCGCCTTGGACGGCCAGTTGCTCGACCGCCCAGTCCAGCGAGCGCTCCGCTTCTTCCAGGTAGCGATAGAAAGTGCCTTCCGGTCCGGTGTCCATCATCTGGTTCATCGGCTCGACATACTTATCGAACGCCTCCAGCACCCTTCGGTAGCGCTGTGCCACCGGCATGCTGCTGTCGGAACTCTTGGCGGTTTCGGCCAGATCGAGGATGGCGTGCCGGTCCTGATCCAGTTGCTGACTGATCTGTCGGAACAGCTCGGCCAGTTGCCTAGCAGCCCTCCTGACTCGGTCCCTGTCCGAGCCCTTCATGCCTTCGTTGAGCCCCTCGGTGGCCTCGCGGATGGCGGCCACCCGTGCTTGCAGCACCGCTGTCAGGCCCAGCTCGTGCTCCCGGGTCAGGCCTCTGACGAACTCCAGGACATAAGCATTGATCTGCAGGTCGCTACTGCGTGGCAGGGATTGCAACACGGCCGCGTTGACCAGTGTGCGCAGCACCCCACCTTGCGCTTCGGCATCGAGCTCAGGCGACACCTTGGCGATGCAGTTCAACGCCTGCTCGCTGGTGAACACGGCAAACTCGCGCGACAGGCGCACAAAACCCTCCACCGCATCCCAGTGGGTGTAGAGAGCCCAGACGAGTGATCGGGGGTTGAACATTTCCGTTGAGAACTTCGGCACTTAGCCCGCACAGCGCTGCGCGATGCTGAGCTGCAGCGTCTTGCGGTGAACCGTAACCGCACGCTGCATTCAGTCATTCAGCACGGAGGAGAAATATGACGGCAACGGCGCAAACCATCTTAACCTTCGCCACTGGACGTGTGTCGCATGAATTCGTCGAACAGGGTCACAGTAAAGGCAAGCATTCAGTATTCAGGACTGAAGACCATCCCTTTATTGATCAGACTGTCACGGACCGGACCAACATGATCGCGGGTCGTTTCAAGGTAGAGGCCGCTTCGAACGAAAATTGGCAGGCAGCGGCTTGACTGCGGTCGACGCGCAGGATGTTTTAGGACAGGTCTCGTTTCAGGCGGGATCGAGGATCACGAACCGAGGCACCTTCCCTTCCGCCGTTACGACCGTCTCCTAAAAATCCGAGATTGGGCGCATCCAGGTGACGTGCTGCATGTCGCCTTGTTGAGGCTGGTAGGGAATGCCGGGCTTGAGGGTGGTTTCGATCAGACAGCTGCCGACCACGACGTAGAGGCCACCCTTGTAATGTCGCAGGCGTGTGCCGGGCTTGAATTGGCCGGCACCATGAGCTTGGAAATTCATGCAGCGAGGGTACTGACGCTCTTGACCTGCTTTGGCTCAGGCCCGCTGGATCACGAAATCGTACAGTGGCTTTGCGATGCAGGGCAGGCAGTAGCCGTCACGCTTTTCTTCCAGGCTGAGCCCGGGCCATTGAATGTCGTAGGCCATCATCGACAAGGGGCTGGCGACCACCGCCTTGCTGGCCCAGGTGCTGGTGGCCAAGTACGCCGATCACCTGCCGCTACACCGCCGGGAGGCCGTCCACGGGTGTGCTGGCGTGCCTGGGTATGTGACAAAGCCAGGACTTGTCAACAAATTGATCCAGCCTACGCCGGCCACGATGTGGTTGCTGACCTCACACCCTTTTGTTCTATCCGCCAAGCGTGGCAACGAGCGGCAGTCCGGCTTGATGGGTCTCGATGCGCTGAATCAGCCGCTGCGGTACCTGGACCGCATGAAACCGGTCTCGCCAACCTTGCAGCACCTGCTGACCAGCATGCCGCACCTCCGCCATCACCGAGTCCAGCACCTGGTCAGCAATACCCACCCGGGTCAGGAAGGCGGCAAAGCTGTCCAGCGTGATGTCAGCAAAGCGCTTGACGCCGGCCATGTTCAGTGCCAGCGAGGTCTCGCGGCTCATGTAGGCTACGGTGGGCACCAGATCGTAGGCCGGTGCCAGCCGGGGGCGCGTCGGGTCGCGGTAGATCAGCGACCAGTTCTTGATGTGGGCATCGCCGTTGCCCATCAGCACGTTGAACACCATCCGCCGGGCCATTTCCTGCAGGTCGGCCAGTCCGCCAGCGTAGCGCAGCAGGGTTCGACCAATCATCTCGTGGTTGACCTGGCCGTATTTCTGCTGTGGCCTCAGGTTGAAGACCTGGGCAAAGTCTTCGATATGGATGCGAGCCTCTCCGGTTGTCGACTCCGGGCGGTCGAAGCGGCGGATGGCGTAGAAGGGTTCACCCGTATCGAAAGCCTGCAGGTCGGGCAGGCCGTCGATCTGGCTGGCGGGCACCAGACGGATCTCGGGCACCTCGATGCCAGCAGCCTGTGCGACTTGCATCGTGGCGGCTTCGACCAGGGGCAGCGCCTCGAAGTCGCGCGATGGCGGCTTGACCAGGTAGTTGCCCAGCGCCTGCTCGCCGGCCAGCGTCAGGCGCTCGCCCTGGCGCAGCATCGAGAACTTCATCTGCATGCCCGCCAGCGAGAACTTGAGCTCGTGCAGCAGATCGGTCCCGGCAGGGCCAGAAGCCGGCTGGGTTGTCGTCCTGCCTCGGCTATTGACCTGCACTTCAGCAGGAGAAGTGATCACGGCTCCGGGCAGATCGCGGCCGAGCGCCCGCAGCAGCAGGAACTCCCTATCCTCGTGGACCTTGAGGCGCTGGGCAATGGTGCGTCGCAGCCCGCCCTCGGGCAGCAGGTTCGAGAAGAACGGCGGCGCCTTGACCGAGGCCAACTTGTGCCGGCTGTCGAGCAGCAGCGCCCGGGTGCTGGCCTCGTCATTCGGACGTGCCAGCGACAGCGAGAGGATCGGTCGATCCTGACCCAGGTCCAGATAGCCCTCGTCGATCACGAACTGGGTCTTTTCGTCGGGGTAATGAGTCAGGTAGCCGACCAGCACCTCGTTCAGGTGGACTGCCAGGGTACTGACCGCATTCATGTCTCGTCCCTCAGGTCACCGAACTCGTCGAGCAGGTCGAGCGGCTTGTCCCCTGCAAGCCGGTCAGGGACTCCGACCGGGCCTGGTTTCAGGTAAGTGCCTTGCCCGATCGGTGCCAGCGTCACCTCGAGGCCCAGCGCCGAGGCGTAGCCGATCAGCGTGTCCAAGGTGACATCGCCGCCGTTCTCGATCCTGGAGACAGTCGCCTGGCGCAGGCCTCCCACCTTGCTCTGTGGCATGCCGAGCTGCTCGCGGCGCAGGCGCAAGGCATGGCCCAGGCGTGAAAGGGTCACTGGATGCTTGATACGTTTTTCCGTATTTATCATGACTAAAATATACGATAAAACGTATTTTTTGGCTTCTGTCCAAAATACATATAGCCAAGAAAGTCCGAAATCAGCTGCAGGCACCTACCTGTCACTGGTGCTCGAGGACGGCGATCCAGCCCTGCTGGTGGTCACCCTGGGCGACATTGCCCGGGCGCGCAACATGACCCAGCTGGCCCGCAGTCCCATGGATTCGAGGAAACGCAGCACGAAGCGCATCCAGTGGAGGGCCGGGGACGGCTCCGCCTGCTCGAAGTAGCGCAGCAGCGCCTGCATCGCGCCTTCCGTGATCGCCTCGACATGCCAGTCCAGCCAGGCCGACACGACGATCAGCGCCTGCTGGCGGCTGCCTGGCGTGAGCTGACCGCGGAACGGCGCCCAGCCCAGTTCGCCGGGCGCGGCCTTGCGCCGCGAGAGGTAGTGCGGCGGAATTTCGCGCAGGAAGCTGGTGAAGGCCACCGCGTCCTGCACGTTCAGCCCTGCTGCGAAGGGTCGCTCGCAGCCAGATCCGGTCATAGGCCTGCATACCCAGCGAGGGCCGCGCTTCGGCCTGTCGTTCTCGTGAAGTTGCTTACTGAATGTCTGTTTTTCTGTGAACTAGAGTTGACGAAACATGAGGTGATAACTATAATTTACATATGATCACCATCAAGCGGATGCCGCAATTCGATGCCTGGTTCGCGGGCATCAAGGACGACATGACCCGCAGGCGCTTGCTGATGCGCTTGCGCAAGGTTTCGCTGGGCAATCTGGGCGACGTCAGGCCGGTGGGAGACGGCGTCTGGGAGATGCGCGAGTTCTTTGGCCCGGGATGGCGCATGTACTACGTGCAACAAGGTAGCGTGCTGGTGGTCATGCTGGGTGGTGGTGACAAGAGCAGCCAGCCACGTGACATCGAAGCCGCCAAATCCCTGGCGCAGAACCTGATTTGAGGAGCAGTACCATGAGCAACAAGATCTCTATCGCTGACCTGCCGACCTTCGACGTGGCCGAACACCTGAAGAACGAGGACGACATCGCGGCTTACCTGGCATTGGTGCTCGAGGATGGCGATCCGGCGCTGCTGGCAGCCACCCTGGGCGACATTGCCCGGGCACGTAACATGGCCCAACTGGCCCGCGACACGGGAATGACCCGCGAGGGGCTGTACAAGGCGCTGTCGGGCCAGGGCAACCCCAGTCTGGCCACGATCATGAAGGTGATGAAGGCACTGGGACTGCGTCTCAGCGTGGCCCCAGCAGCCCACGCCTGAGCAGCGCCCGGCTCGGTCAAGCTTCCAGGAAGAGCTCTGTGACTGAACAGCTCGACATCGCGATTGGCGCAAGCACCTGGCTGCTGTTGAGCCTCACTCCCCGAACACCTTGGCCACCTCACTGAACTGCCGCTTGGCACTGGACCTCGTGTAGCGGCTCAGCGTCACAGGCGACGCATGCCCCATGGACGACTGCACCGCATCGGGCGCCGCCCCTTTCTCGATCAGGCGGGTGCCAAAGGTGTGGCGCAGCCAGTGGGTGGAGGCCTTGTAGAGCTGGTTCTTTTCGTGGCGAGGGAGGTCAGCGGCCGAGACCGCCTTCTCCAGCCAGCGCCTGACGGTCTGGTAGAGCGCCGGATAGGTGATCGGCGTCATAGGGTCCCTGGCCGAGGCCAGGATCGGCGTCTGGGCAGGTGCCTGCAGGAAGTCGCCCAGGCCGCGGGCGGCAAGATAGTCGTTGAGGGCATCCCTGGCCTGACGGTTGAGCGTGACATGCCGGTTCTTGGCGCCCTTGCCATGCACCTTCAGCGCCAGGCCTTCCGGGAGGGTGACCAGGTCACCCAGCCGTGCGGCCAGTAACTCGCTGGCCCGCAGTCCCATGGATTCGATGAAACGCAGCACGAAGCGCATCCGGTGGAGGGCCGGGGACGGCGCCGCCTGCTCGAAGTAGCGCAGCAGCGCCTGCATCGCGCCTTCCGTGATCGCCTTGACCTCGCCGGTGGCCGCCTGGTCATCGCCCTGCTTCCTGGAGACCAGCCGGAACGGATTGGCCTCGACATGCCGGGCCTCGACCAGCCAGTCCAGCCAGGCCGACACGACGATCAGCGCCTGCTTGCGGCTGCCCGGTGTCAGCTGGCCCCGAAACGGCGCCCAGCCCAGTTCGCCGGGCGAGGCCTTGCGCCGTGAAATGAAGTGAGACGGAATCTCGCGCAGGAAGCCGGTGAAGGCCACCGCGTCCTGCACGTTTAGTTGCTGCGGCGAGACGCCCGGGCGCTCATGGCGCAACCAGACCAGGAAGCGTCCGACTTCCCGCGCGTAGACCTTGCGCGTGGCGTCGGAATTGGCCCGGGCCGCGATCCAGGCCTCGACCGTCTGCTCGGTCGTGACCTCGCCCAGCAGGCTGCCGGCCAGGACCGACGACGCCGGCCCTGACAGCACCAGCGCCCGCCCTGTCTGCTGGCCCGTTCCAAAGAACGGCAGCGCCTGCGCCTCACGCGGCAGCAGCGTGCGCAGGAAGGCTTCGATGCGCTGCGCCTTGGCCTTGCCCACCGCTGGAAGGGACTTGTACCAGGCACCGCCGGTGCTGACCCGGGCGTTCAACTCGCCCAGCGTATGAAATCCCGCCAAGTCCAGCTTGCGGGCCAACGCCTCGTCAAACCAGCCGCCGACGAAGTCCGACGGACTCGGCGCCTCGGCCATGGCCGATTCGAGTGACCGCAGCAGCTCGATCTGGCGCTTGCGCAGACGCTCGCGTCGCTGTGCCTTCGGGTCGGGGCCGTGGACCTCGCCACAGAACTCGGTGTAGAGCTCGATGACCTCGGCCTCG
>NZ_PVLR01000034.1 GCF_002980625.1 Malikia spinosa
TTAGCCGACAGGTGCTTGCGGCTCGGATAAGCGATATTGATCTGCAGCCTTGGCAGGTCCCAGTCGTTCAGGATCGGTACCAGCCGCCCGGCAACGATGTCGTCGTAGACGATGTAGCTGGGCTGCACAAGGATGCCCATGCCGTCGAGCGCGGCCTGGCGCAGCACCTGGCCGTCGTTGGACTCTAGCAGTCCCTGGACGGTGATGGTTTCAACCTCGCTGCCGCGCGACAGTCGCAGCTCGTTCGACTTGTTGGCCAGCACATAGACCAGGAAATCGTGGTTGAGCAGATCCTGCGGCTGCCTGGGCGGATTGCGTGCGGCCAGGTAGCTGGGCGCTGCGCACAGGATGCGCCGGGTCGAGCCCAGCCGACGGATCATGATGTTGCTGTCGGGCTCGAACTCCCGTGTGCGGATCGCGACATCAATGCCGTTGTCTATCATGTCGAGGTAGCGGTTGGCCGCCTCGACATGGACGCGCACGTTCGGATAGAGCTGGTGATAGCGCTTGAGGCGGGGCGCTATCTGGTGCAGCGAAAACGACAGCGAGGCGCTGATCTTGAGCACGCCGGAGGGGTTCAAGGTGTGGCGGTTGACCGCTGCTTCGGCATCCTGCAGTTCGGTCAGCACGAGGCGGGCCCGCTCATAGAACTCCTGGCCTTCGCTGGTCAGGTACAGCCGGCGGGTATTGCGCTCGACCAGCCGGGCCTTGAGCCGGTTTTCCAGGGCAGCCAGATACCGGCTCGCCGCCGGGTTGGACAGCCCGAGCGACTCCGCGGCCCGGCCCATGCTGCCGCTTTCCGCGATCTTGACGAACAACTCCAGCTCGGTCAGTCTGTCCATGGTTTTCCTTTTTCCGGAAAAGTAAATTCCGGTTTTGCCACTTTATCTCCGTTTTAAGAAATTATAGAGTGAGGTCAGGTTTTTGCCATCCCACCATTCGAACCGGAGACCACCATGCGCAACCTGAACCAAGACAACATCACGCAAGCCGTCATTGCCAGCTTTGCCAACACGACCGATCCCCGCCTCAAGCAGATCATGACCAGTCTGGTCCAGCATCTCCATGCCTTCGCCCGCGAGGTCAAGCTGACCGAGGAGGAATGGTTCCAGGGCATCGAGTTCCTGACCCGTACCGGCCACATCACCAACGACAAGCGCCAGGAGTTCATCCTGCTGTCGGATACGCTGGGTCTGTCGACGCTGACGGTCGCGATGAACAACGACAAGCCGGCCGGCTGCACCGAGGCCACCGTCTTCGGTCCCTTCCACGTCAAGGGTGCGCCCCACTATGAGCTCGGCGCTGACATCGCCAACGGCGCCAAGGGCACGCTTTGCCGGGTGCGCGGCCAGGTCAGGGGAATCAACGGCGAGCCGGTGCCGGGCGCCCAGCTTGACGTCTGGCAGTCCGACGAGGACGGTCTCTACGATGTCCAGCATGAAGGCCTGGAACAGGCCCAGGCACGAGGCATCCTGACGGCTGATAGCGAAGGCCGCTACCATTTCCGCTCCATCGTGGCGGTGCCGTATGCGATTCCGCACGATGGCCCGGTGGGCGCGATGCTCGAGGCGACGGGCCGCCACCCCTGGCGCCCGGCCCACCTGCACTTCATGGTCACCGCGCCGGGTTACGAGACCTTGATCACCCATGTGTTCCGCGACCACAGCGACTACCTGGATTCGGACGCCGTCTTCGGCGTGCGGCAGTCGCTGGTCTGCGACTGGGTGCAGCAGCCCGACGGCAGCTACCAGATGGAATACGACTTCGTCCTGAACCCGGCCAAGTGAAGGAGCAGTAGATGCTGTTTGCCTTCATCCTGCAGGACAAGCCGGGCAGCGCCGATCTGCGCGCCAGTGTCCGGCCCGAGCACAAGAGCTACCTGGCTGCCGTGCAAGACCGCATTGCATTCGCCGGGCCGCTGACCGATGACGACGGACTGTCGATGATCGGCAGCCTGCTGGTGATCGACTTCGCGAGCCGCGATGCGGCCCAGGCCTGGCTCGCCGCCGAGCCTTTCACTCGGGCCGGGCTCTATGCCAGCACGGCGGTTCATGCCTTCTCGAACCTCTGGCCGCAAAAGGCCGGTTTTCCGCCGGCGCAGGCTTGAGGTATGACCATGATCCGACACATCGTGATGTGGAACCTGCGTGGGGATACCGCACAGGAAAAGGCCGCTGGCATCGAGCAGCTCAAGGGCAGCTTCAACAGCCTGCGGGGCAAGATCCCCGGTCTGCTGACGCTGGAAATCGGCGTCGACAGCAGCAGGGTCGACTACGCCTGCGATGTGGTGCTTTACAGCGAGTTCGAGTCCCAGTCGGCGCTCGATGCCTACGCCTCGCACCCTGAGCACCTGCGCGTCAAGCGCGAACTGGGCGAGCTGCGCATTGCGCGGCACCAGGTGGATTACCGCGTCTGAGTCCGGTAGTCATGCAACACAACAAGGAACACAAAGTGCGCGATTTCATCTACAACGGACAACCGTCCCGGGTCGTGTTCGGTGCCGGTTCGCTGGCCCATTTAGAGCGCGAGATCGACTTGCTGGGCGCCCGGCGCGCCCTGATCCTGTCCACGCCCGAGCAGTCGCAGCAGGCTCAGATGGTGGCCGACCGTCTGGCTTCGCGGGCCGCGGGCATCTTCCCGCGCGCCGTCATGCATGTCCCGATCGAGACCGCCCGCGAGGCCCGTGAGCTGGCACAGAAGCTGGGCGCCGATTGCGCCGTCGCCATCGGCGGCGGCTCGACTACCGGCCTGGGCAAGGCGATCGCCATGGAGTCGGGCTTGCCTATCCTGGCGATCCCGACCACCTATGCGGGCAGCGAGATGACGCCGATTTACGGCATCACCGAAGCCGGTCTCAAGAAGACCGGCCGTGACTCCCGGGTGCTGCCCCGCACCGTGATCTATGACCCGGAGCTGACCCTGACGCTGCCGGTCGGCATGAGCGTGACCAGCGGCATGAATGCCATCGCGCACGCGGCCGAGGGCCTCTACGCCCAGGACAGCAATCCGGTCATGGACCTGATGGCGGAGGAGGGCATACGCGCCATCGCGCAGGCGCTGCCCGCGATCCGGCGCCAGAGCGACGACCTCGAGGGCCGCACCAACGCGCTCTACGGCGCCTGGCTGTGCGGCTCGGTGCTGGGCAATGTCGGAATGGCGCTGCACCACAAGCTCTGCCACACGCTGGGCGGCAGCTTCAACCTGCCGCACGCCGAGGTCCACACCGTGATCCTGCCGCAGGCGATCGCCTTCAATGCCGATGCGGCGCCGCAGGCCATGGCCCGGATCGGCCGTGCGCTCGGCGGGCAGGGCGGTGCCAGCGCGGCTGCAGGGCTGTTCGACCTAGCATGCGACAACGGCGCGCCGGTGTCGCTGCGCGACATCGGCATGAAGGAGTCCGAGCTGGACCGCGCGGCCGACATCGCCGTCAGCAACCCGTACTGGAATCCGCGGCCTTTTGGCGTTGCGCAGCGCGGCGAAATCCGCCAGCTGCTGCAAAACGCCTTCGAGGGTATCCGGCCGGCTTGACCGGTTCAGGCCGGTAGGGCCGGTCGCGGACGTTGCGCCAACTCGACGGCCAGGTCCGCGCCAATGCCGGTCATGCACAGCAGGCGCACGACGATGGCCTCGACCGAGGCCAGCGGGACGGCATCGGTCGTGATGGCCAGGCCGATGCCGACGATCGCATGGGCTGTCAGCCGCCAGACCAGTGCGGGGTCATCTACCTGGAAGCGGCCCGCAGCAGTGGCCCGCTGCATATCGTTGATCGCATAAGGCCCCATGACCCGGAACAGCGCATCGGCAATCACTTCCGAGCGATAGAGCAGCTGCTTCCAGCGCTGGTCGCTGATCGCGGTCTCCAGCACCGTGCGGATGCCGAAGGCATAGACCTCGGCCTTGTCCTCGAAGCCTTGCATCGCCTGCTCGATGCGCAGCGCCAGGTCATGCATCAACTCCTCCAGCACGGCAATCGCCAGCTCGTCCTTGGACTTGAAGTAGTTGTAGACCGTGCCCGTGCCGACATCCGCGCGCTCGGCAATTTCCAGCATGGTGGCGGCAGCCACGCCTTTTTCGCTCATGACGGCGCTGGCAGCCCGGATCAGCGCCTCGCGGTTGCGCTGCTGCCTGCGCGCCACACGGCCCAGGGGTTCACTGGTTTGGCTTGACATCTTGGCTTGGCTCAAATTCTATTCATGAATGACGAGCATTCTAGTGCGAGCATCACCCCCTATCAAGCTGCTCGACGCGACATCGCAAAGCCCCTTTTTTCCTAGGGCAGCTCCTGTTCCGAACCTGCCAACAGCCGGGTTGGGACCCGCTACGGCAGTCCAATGACCAGATTTTGGGGTGAATAGCAGGCTTCATTTCCAGAAAATGGAAAAGTGAATTGCTACCTTGTATGAGGGTTAACCATATGTGAACATAATTCATTTACGAGATAAATTCTGTTCCAGCTTGAAGCCGAAGCGATCAAGGCCACCGAAGCCGGTGGGTCAGACAGATGGCAGCGGCGCAGGGCGGTGCGAGGAGTCGCACTTGAATCCTTCAAACGAAACCTGGAACAGGAGACAGAAATGAGCGTTTCATCCCATACCCATCGCGACGGCTTCGATGCCGATGTGGCCATCGTCGGTGGCGGACCGGTCGGCACGCTGCTCGCCATCCTGCTGGCTAAGCGGGGCAAGCAGGTCACGCTGATCGAGCGCTGGAGCCAGGCCTATGGCCGCCCACGCGCCGTGACTTTCGACCACGAGATTGCCCGCATCCTGGCCACGCTGGGCATCGACTCCGAGAACGATCCGGCCATCAACTACCACGACGAGCTGTATTACTGGAAGAACACCCAGGGCGAGAACATCCAGATCGTCGACTGGCAGAGCACCTCGGCTTCAGGCTGGCGCGTGCGTTACTGGTTCAACCAGCCGGATCTCGAAGCACGCCTGAGCGGCATCGCCGACAGCTTGCCCAACATCACCCAGCTGCGCGGCTGGATCGGCGCCGAGCTGGCCCAGGATGCCGAGGGCGTCGACCTCAAGCTGCAGCGCAATCCGGACGAGGTCGGCCCCGGTGGCGAGACACGCACGCTGCGCGCACGCTATGTCGCAGGTGCCGACGGCGCCAACAGCTTCGTCCGCGAAGCGCTCGGCATCCAGAATGAGGACAAGGGCTATTTCTTCGACTGGCTGATCCTGGACATGATCCCGAAGGGCGAGTACGAGACCGAGCCAGCCCAGTGGCAGCTCTGCGATCCCAAGCGTCCGACCACTATCGTGCCGGGCGGCCCCGGTCGCCGCCGCTGGGAGTACATGGTGCTGCCGGGCGAATCCGTCGAGGAGATGCAGACACCCGAGAAGGCCTGGGAGCTGCTCAAGCCCTGGGGCCTGAATCCTGACAACGCCGAGCTCGAGCGCAGTGCTGTCTACCGTTTCCAGGCGCGCTGGGCCAAGTCCTGGAACCAGGGCCGCTGTGCGCTGGCCGGGGATGCCGCCCACCTGATGCCGCCGTTTGCCGGCGAAGGCCTGTGCGCCGGCACCCGTGATGCAGTCGCGCTGGCCTGGCGCCTCAACGGCATCCTGGAAGGCAAGTTCGGTCCCGAGATCCTGGACAGCTACACCAGCGAGCGCCTGGAGCATGCCAAGCACTACATCGACTTCAGCCAGGAGCTGGGCAAGATCATCTGCATCACCGACGAGCAGGAAGCGGCCGAACGCGATGCCCGCATGAAGGCCGATCTGGTGGCGCGCAACAACCAGCCGGTGCCGACCGATGTCTGCCAGCTGGGGCAGGGTGCCTGGTGCGCCGATACCCCCCATGCCGGCGAGCTGTCAGTTCAGGGCGTGGTGGAGGCGAATGGTAAGCGCGACCGCTTCGACCAGGTGGTCGGCCAGGGCTGGATAGTGATCGGGCTCGATGCCGACCCGGCCGCTGCGCTGATCGAAGAGCAGCGCGAACAACTGGCGCAACTTGAAGGCTTCACGGTCAGGATTGGCGCGCCCGGCACCGCTTGCGATGCCGTCGACATCGAGGGCACTTACGCCAGGTGGCTGGGTGGCATCAATGCGCGCTACGTGCTGCTGCGTCCCGACTTCTACGTAGCTGCGACAGCGAACAGCGCCGAAGACCTGCAGCAGCGTATTGACGAAGTCATGCGCCACCTGCATCTGACCAGCGCCGAGCTGGCAATCGCCTGACGGTGGCAGGCCTCCCGGCCAGATGCGTCGGGAGGCCGCATAGAGCGATCACAACACAAACAGGAGACAAGAATGAACATCCAGCGCAGGCATTTCACCCAGGGCATGGCGGCAGCCGCCCTGCTTGGCACCACTTCCCTTGTCTGGGCGGCTGATACCGTCAAGATCGGCTATGTGTCGCCGCAGACCGGTGCCCTGGCATCGTTCGGCGAGGCGGACAAATGGGTGATCGACCAGATGAAGATCGCTTTCAAGGACGGCATCGTCATTGGTGGCAAGAAGCACGAGGTCCAGATCATCCTCAAGGACAGCCAGTCGAATCCGAACCGAGCCGGTGAGGTGGCCAACGACCTGATCCTGAAGGACAAGGTCGCACTGCTGCTGACTGCCGGCACCCCCGAGACGGCGAACCCGGTCAGCGACGCGGCCGAGCTCAACGAGGTGCCCTGCATCTCTAGCGTGGTGCCCTGGCAGCCCTGGTTCTTTGGTCGCCAGGGTAATCCGAAGTCGGGCTTCGACTGGACCTATCACCTGTTCTGGGGCCTGGAAGACGTGATCGCCAACTTCACCAATGGCTGGAAGAGCCTGCCGACCAACAAGAAGGTGGGTGCCCTGTTCCCGAACGATGGCGACGGCAATGCCTGGGGCGACAAGGAGCTGGGTTTCCCCAAGCCGCTCAAGCAGATGGGCTTCGGACTGACCGACCCGGGCCGCTTCCAGAGCGGCACCCAGGACTTCAGCGCACAGATCGCCGCCTTCAAGCGCGACGGGGTCGAGATCGTCGCCGGCGTGATCATTCCGCCGGATGCCAAGACCTTCCTGACCCAGGCCCGGCAGCAGGGCTTCAAGCCCAAGGTGGTGACTTTTGGCAAGGCGATCATGCATCCGCTCGCGATCGAGGCGCTCGGTGATCTCGGCGAAGGCCTGACGACCGAAGTCTGGTGGAGTCCAGCGCATCCGTTCAAGTCGAGCCTGACAGGCCAGAGTTCCCAGTCCTTGGCCGAAGCCTACGAGGCCAGCTCCAGGAAGCAATGGACGCAACCGCTGGGCTTTGCCCATGCCCTGTTCGAGGTGGCCTCCGATGCCTTGAAGCGCAGCAAGTCGCTCAAGCCCGCTGATGTGCGCAACGCCGTGGCGTCGAGCAAGTTGAAGACGGTCGTGGGCGACGTGGCCTGGGGCGGTCAGGGTCCGTTCAAGAACGTCAGCAAGACCCCGCTGGTGCTGGGCCAGTGGAGCAAGGGCAAGAAGTTCAAGTACGAGCTGACCATCGTCAACAACGAGGCTGCCCCCGCGATTCCCCTGGGCGGCAAGCTCAAGCCCCTGTGAGCCGGCGGGACACTGTCATGCCATTGCTCGCATTGCACGCCGTCAGCAAGTCCTACGGGGCGCTCAAGGTCACCGACAACATCACGCTGTCGGTGAACAAGGGCGAAACCCTGGGCATCCTGGGCCCCAACGGGGCCGGCAAGACCACGCTGTTCAACCTGATCTCGGGTGACGCGAGCGTCAACGCCGGCCGCATCGAGTACGACGGCCAGGACGTGACGGCGCTGCCGCCGCACCTGCGCTGCCGGCGCGGCATCGGGCGCAGCTACCAGGTGCCCCAGCCCTTCGGCAACATGAGCGTGTTCGAGAACCTGGTCACGGCCGCCAGCTTCGGCGGCGGCAAGACCGAGTCGCAGGCCTGGGACCAGGCGGTTCATGTGCTGGAGCAGACCGGCCTGATGCCGCACGCCAACAAGCCGGCCGGCTCGCTGACCCTGCTCAACCGCAAGCGGCTCGAGCTCGCGCGCGCGCTGGCCACCGGCCCGGAGCTGCTGCTGCTCGATGAGATCGCCGGCGGCCTGACCGAGCACGAGGCCGCCGAACTGGTCGATGAGCTCAAGCGCATCAAGGCCACCGGCGTGACCATGATCTGGATCGAGCATGTGGTGCACGCGCTGCTGTCGGTCGCCGACCGGCTGTTCGTCATCAACTTCGGCCAGCAGCTGGCCGAGGGCAAGCCGCACGACGTGATGAACGACCCCGAAGTCCAGCGCGTCTACATGGGGATGGAGGTCTGACATGACGGCATTGCTGCAAACCCAAGACCTGCAGGCCTTCTACGGCGACGCGCAGGCGCTGTTCGGCATCGACTTCGAGCTCAACGCGGGCGAACTGGTCGCGATCATCGGCGCCAACGGTGCGGGCAAGTCGACCTTCCTCAAGTGCCTGACCGGCCTGGTCAAGGCCAAGCCCGAGGCGATCCGCTGGAAGGGTCAGCCCGTGGGCGGCCAGTCACCGGGCGACATCGTGCGCCAGGGCCTGGCCATGGTGCCCGAGGGCCGTCGCCTGTTTCCCTCGCTCAGTGTCGAGGAGAACCTGCTGATGGGCGCCAACGCCGGCCGCAAGGGCCCCTGGAGCCTCAAGCGCCTGTATCAGATGTTCCCGATCCTCGAAGAGAAGCGTGCAGCCCCCGGCACCTCGCTCTCGGGCGGACAGCAACAGATGGTCGCGATGGGTCGCGCGCTGATGAGCAACCCCGAGGTGCTGCTGTGCGACGAGCTCTCGCTGGGCCTGGCGCCGATCGTGATCCGCGAGATCTACCAGGCCATGCCGGCCATCACCGCCGAGGGCATGACGGTGGTGATCGTCGAGCAGGACGTGACGATGGCGCGCCAGGTCTCGCAACGCCTGTACTGCTTCCAGGAAGGCCGGGTCTCGCTGCAGGGTGCCTCCAGCGAGCTGAGCCGCGAGCAGATCAGCCAAGCCTATTTCGGAGTCTGAATCCCATGGAAACCTTAGTACAGGGCCTGCTGCTCGGCGGCCTCTACGGGCTGTTCGCGCTCGGCCAATCCCTGATGTTCGGCGTCATGCGCCTGACCAATACCGCGCACGGCGACTTCCTGATCCTGGGGGCCTTCAGCTCGCTGGCTCTGGTTGCGCTGGGCCTGGCGCCCTGGGTCGCGCTGCTGGCCACGCTGCCGCTGGCCTGGGTCGCGGGTTATGCCATGCAGCGGGTCGTGCTCAACGGCACGCTGGGCAAGGACCCCTTGCCCTCGCTGGTGGTGACCTTCGGCCTGTCGATCGTGATCCAGAACCTGCTGCTGGAGCTGTTCTCGGCCGACCCGCGCTCCATCGACAGCGGTGGCTTCGACCAGCTCAGCTGGGCCGTCACCGACAGCCTGTCGGTGGGCGTGCTGCCGCTGACCATCCTGGCGCTGGCTGTGGCCGCGACGGCCGGGCTGCAGTGGCTGTTCAACCACACCGCGCTGGGCCGGTCCTTCCGTGCCGTCTCGGACGATCGCGAGATCGCCGAACTGATGGGACTGAAGTCGCGCCAGGTCTACGCGCTGGCCACCGCACTGGCGTTCGTGCTGGTCGGGCTGGCGGGCACGCTGCAGGGCATGCGTACGACGGTGGCACCGGCCGACGGTCCGATGCTGCTGCTGTTCGCCTTCGAGGCCGTGATCATGGGCGGCATGGGCAGCTTCTGGGGCACGCTGGCCGGCGCCATGCTGCTCGGGCTGACCCAGCAGGTGGGTTTTCGCCTGGATCCCGGCTGGGGCATCTGGGCCGGCCACCTGATGTTCCTGACCGTGCTGGTGCTGCGCCCGCAGGGCCTGTTCCCCAAGACCCGTGGCTGAGGAGATCCATCCCATGACTACTGCTTACACCGTGGTGCGCGGCACGCGCGCCAGCCAGGCGCTGGCCTTCGCCGCACTGGTCCTGGTCGCCCTGGCGGCCAGCCTGCCGCTCTGGGGCGAATCGAGCTGGATGCGCGACTTCGTGCAGATCGCCTGCTATTTCATCTTTGCGATGATGTGGAACCTGCTGGCCGGCTACGGCGGCATGGTCTCGATCGGGCAGCAGGCCTTCTTCGGCCTGGGCGGCTACGTGATGCTCGCGCTGGGCAACTTCGCCGGGGTCAATCCCTTCCTTAGCGTGCTGCTGGGTGCGCTGGTTGCCGGCCTGATAGCGATTCCCGTCTCGCGCATTGCCTTTCGGCTGCAGGGCGGCTACTTCGCGATCGGCACCTGGGTCATTGCCGAGGTGTTTCGCCTGAGCGTGTCCAACATCTCGGCGGTGGGGGGCGGCTCAGGCACCACGCTGACCGCGCTGCGCGGCATCGACAAGGCCACCCGCGAGTCCACCACCTACTGGATGGCGCTGGCTTGCGTGGTCGCTTCGATTGCGCTGGTCTACCTGTTCCTGCGCAGCAAGCAGGGCCTGGCCCTGCTGGCGATCCGCGACAACGAGGTCGCCGCGCGCTCCCAGGGCATCGCGGTGGACCGCATGAAGCTGGCGGTCTACGCGGTCGCGGCCTTCGGTGCCGGCCTGGCAGGTGCCCTGTACTTCGTCGGCAACCTGCGCATCAGCCCGGATGCTGCCTTCAGCGTCAACTGGACGGCGTTCGCGATCTTCATGGTCATCATCGGCGGCATCGGCCGCATCGAGGGTCCGCTGGTCGGCGCGCTGATCTTCTGGGCGCTCAACAAGCTCTTTAGCGATTACGGCAGCGGGTACCTGATCGGCCTGGGTCTGCTGGCCATCGTCGTGACGATCTACTTCAAGCAGGGCCTGTGGGGCTATGCCCAGCAGCGCTGGGGCTGGACGCTGTTCCCGACCGCGCGCCGGCTGGTGCTGACCCAGGCTGCTGCCAGCAGCCCGAAACCCCGGCCTGGCGCAGTGCCTGCTGCCGCCGCCAAGCCGGCCAGCGCCACCGCCTGAAATCTTGCGAGCTGCCCGGCCAAAGGGGGCGGGCGGCTCAGCCACCACTCACCGCCAAGGCTGTGACGGACCTGTTTCGACAGGGCCGAGTTCCCCCACGTTCCAACACAAGTCAGGAGACAACAATGATCCATCGCAATCTGATCGCCGCCGCCGTGCTGCTCGCCACCCTCGGTACCGTCCACGCCACTGAAGGCGGCGGCTCCGTCTACCCGCACGGTACCGAGAACTTCATGTCCGGTGCGCTACCGCCGCCCGGCCTCTACGGCATGGTGTTCGGCAACCACTACAGTGCCGACCGCGTCAACGACCAGGACGGTAACGACCTGCATGTGCCGGGCTTCAAGGTGCGCGCCAACGTGGTCGCGCCGCGCCTGGTCTGGGTGACAGGCCAGAAGGTGATGGGTGGCGATCTGGCTGCTCACGTCATCGCCCCGCTGGTCGATCTGAAGGTCAGCACCCCGGGCGGCACCCAGAGCAAGTCGGGCCTGGGCGACCTCACGGTCGGCCTGGCGCTGGGCTACCACCATAGCCCGAATCTGCACAGCGTCGCCGCGCTCGATGCCTACCTGCCGACCGGCGACTACGACAAGGGCGACATCGCCAACATCGGCCGCAACTACGCCGCCATCGAGCCGGTCTACGCGCTGAGCTACATCGACCCGAAGGGCTTCAACGGCGACCTCAAGCTGGGCTACCTGATCAACCAGCGCAATGACGACACGAAGTACCGCTCCGGCAACGAGTTCCACTTCGACTATGCCGCCGGCTGGGGCCTGGGCAACGGCTGGGTGCTGGGCGTCGGCGGCTACTACAAGCAGCAGGTGACGGGTGACTCGGGCTCCGGTGCGGCGGGCGACAACAAGTACCGCGGCATGGCCATCGGCCCCAACGTCAAGTACGACAGCGGCAAGGGCTGGTTCGTGACGGCCAAGTGGCAAAAGGAAGTCGAGGTCAAGAACGGTGTCCAGGGCGATGCGCTGTGGGTCAAGGCGGTGTTCCCGCTCTGATATTACCAAGCAGGCTTCGAGGCTGGACTGCTTTGGCAGTCCGGCTACCCATGCCGGTTCGGCCACGGCGTTGCAGCGACTGTCTTACTGAGGTAGATAAATGAGTGCTCCAGTCACCCTGAGCGTGATCCGCGACGAACATCAGGCCTTGTCCGCCTTGCTTCAATCCCTGGCCATGCTGGTCAGGCAGGGGCCGGGGGATGATGCCAATCGCTTTTTTGATAGCGTGCGCGCGATGCTGTTCTACATCGACGAATTCCCCGAGCGCATCCATCATCCCAAGGAAAGCGATCAGCTTTTCCCGCGCGTGGCGCTCCGGTCGCCACAGACATGCCCTGCCATTGCCAGGCTGGACCAGGATCACCAGCGCGGGGAGGCAGCCGTGCGTGAATTGCAGCATCTGCTCCTGGCCTGGGAGTTGCTGGGCGAAGGCAGGCGGGCGGCATTCACCGAAGCGCTGGCCCGCTATGTGGGCTTCTATCTCGAGCATATGCGAATCGAGGAGCGCGATATCCTGCCGGCGGCCGAGGCGACCTTCACTGCCCAGGACTGGTCCGAGCTGGACCAGGACTTCGGTGCCAACCGCGATCCTCTGACAGGGCGCTATCCGCCGACAGCGCAATACGCGAAGCTGTTCCAGCGCATCGCACGCGAAGCGCCAGCCCCGATCGGTCTGGGCGACTGATTCAGCGGTACACCAGTACTGGGATCTTCGAGGCCTGCTTAGTGCGCTTCCCTCTTGGCCATGAGCTGGTGATCAACGCGCAGAACTGCGTGCATTGCATGACCAACGACATCAAGGACTCTACGTAGAACACCGTCTGAGTCAGGCCCGAGGGCGATGGCGGGCCTAACTACGTCAGGGTGCTTGAACCTTGTCACCAATTTAAAAAGAAGAACAGAACGGGAGAGCATGACATGACAGTCCTCGTCGTTGCCGAACACGACAGCACCTCACTCAAGGGCGAGACCTTGCACGCAATCACCGCAGCCTCTGAACTTGTCTTGCTGGGATCCGGTGAGGTTCATCTCCTCGTGGCGGGTCAGCAGGCTGCGGACGCGGCCATCGCCGCTACCAGAGTTTCAGGCGTGGCGAGAGTCATTTACGCTGAAGGTAAATTCTTGGCCCATGGATTGGTCGATAACATCGCGGCCCAGGTGCTGGCGATCTCGCAAGACTGCAGCCATATCCTGTTGCCGACGACGGCGTGGGGTGAGCGCGTCGCTGCGAGAGTAGCGTCTATGCTTGGTGTGTCACCAGTCAGTGACGTTAGGGGATTCCTTTCTCTGAATTCTTTCGAGCTGCTCAATGATGTCGGCAACGCGATCTCGACTTCGCAGAGCCGCGGTGAAATCAAAGTGTTGACGGTGCAGACCACGGGCTTCGACGCGGCAGGTCAAGGTGGGACAGCAACGATCGAGGGTGTAAAGGCGATAGTCGATTCACGCATAAGCCCGATCATCAGGGTTAAGCACGCCAAGGGCGCTTGTCCTGAACTTTTGGCAGCCTGAATGACCTCTGAGTCAGGGACTGCTAGGCCTCCAGGGCATTGACCCCGGTTCTGGTTTTTTACGTCGAGCGGACGCTTCGTGGCCAGGCTGTGCACCTATCGGCTCCAGGCCACGGCCGGCACCGCCCTTCGCCGCCTCTAGAACAAAATTAGTTGCAGAGTATTGTCGGATTTAGTTGCGTGAGCGGCGGACGTTCACGCAACTAAATTTGACAATACCGTGTCATCCTCCCTCAGAGGGAAAGTCGCTCGCCGAGGGCCCGGTCAGTGGCCCTGGACTGCAACTAAAACTAGCAATAGATCTGCGATTCAACTAAATTGGGTTCCTTGTTGCGCCACTGGGGGGGGACCTATGGCAGAGCTTCCAAGGATCGGCAGCCGCAAGGCTCGCGCCACCGCCTCGCTCACGCTGGAGGATCTGGCGTCCTGGGTACCCGTTGACGAGGACGCGCTATCCCCAGAGCGCCGCAGCCTCTTTCTCAAGCGCAAGCAGGCCATTCGGATGTATGTCGCTCATGCGAGCGAAGCCGAACTGAAGGCCGCCACCGGGCTGACGATCCCCGTCGTCTACAGGCTTATCGCTAACCGCTGCCTGGCCCAGCACGAGGACGGAACCCTGCTGGGCTGGCGAGGCGCGCTTCCCTTTTTCCGGATCCACGGCTACGAGAGAAAGGCCGGCATCCACATACACCCGGGCAGCGGCGGTGCCGTCGGCGCCCTGGGCTGGCTGTTTGCCTCTGAATCCGGGCGGGAGATCGAGGCCAGGTTCAGACAACAGATCCTGGCCAGGCCCGCCGCGCTCGCAGGCGCCCGACGCTCCAAGCAGGAGCTGTTTCAGTGGTTCATCAAGGAACTGCGCTCGCTGGGCTACGAGCGCCGGGGCGAGTGGCCCTTCAACGTCCAGCGGCTCGGCTATGTCACCATCGGCCGCTTCATCGACAAGGTCTACAGCGAGGATCCGGTACGCGCGCGCCAGCTCCTCGGCGGTCAGCAGGCCGTGCGCAAGGCCAGGGCAGGGGATGGCACCAGACGCCCCGAACTGCAGGGCTTTGACCGCGTCGAATGTGATGCCCACAAGCTCGACGCCAGGATGGTCGTGATGGTGCCTTCGCCCCACGGGGGCTACGAACCCAGGACCATCCACCGCCTGTGGGTGATCGTCATCATCGAGGTGGCCTCAAGGGCCGTTCTGGGCTACTTCCTGAGCCTGCACCGGGAATGCGGCGCCGAAGATGTGTTGCGGGCGATCAAGTGCGCGCTGTCGCCGTGGTCGCCGCGCAAGCTCCAGTTCAGCCAGCACGCCTACGTTCCCGAGGCCGGCCTGCCTTCGGCACGCCACCCCCGCTACTTGGGGGCTTGCTGGAACGAGTTCAGCGTCGACGGCGCCATGGCCAATGTCTGCGCCCGGGTCGAGCAGCCGCTGCGGGAGGTGGTCGGCGCCACCGTCCTCAAGCCCCAGGATCCGGCCAGCTACACCAGCCGGCGCAGCACGGACGACCGTCCGTTCATCGAGTCCTTCTTCAAGCACCTGGCACAAGGCGGGTTTCACCGGCTCTCCACCACGACCGGCAGCTCGCCGCTGGACAGGCGCGGCAACGACCCGGACCGGGCCGCGCAGGCCACCCAGTTCCAGCTGGAATACGCCGAGGAGCTGCTCGATACCCTCATCGCCAACTACAACGCCACGCCGCACTCCGGGCTGGGCTACCGCAGTCCTCTGGCCCAGTTGGACTTCATCTGCAACGAGCGGGACGCCCCCATCCGTCAGGCCGATCCGATGCAGGTCAGGCGTATGGTCGGGATCCGGCGCCTGTGCACCTTGCATGGCGGAGCGAACACGGGTCGGCGTCCGCACTTCAACTTTGCCAATGCGCGCTACTCGGCCGAATGGCTTTGCTTGCGACCGGACCTGGTCGGCCAGGACTTTTGGCTGCAGATCGAGGACGAGGACGACGCGCGCTGGGCCACGGTGTCCACCCAGCAGGGACTGTTCCTCGGTGCCGTGAGGGCGGCGCCACCGTGGCATCTGACGCCACACACTCTCTACATGCGCCAGGCCATCCGGTCCCTGGACAAGCGCCGGCTCCTCTATCTCTCCAGCCAGTGCGATGCCGTCGAGGAACTCATCCGATACGCCGAGCACTCGGCCGACAAGAAGCTTCAGCCCCACCCGGCCTACCTCGAAGCCCGGCGCGTGCTCCAGTCGCACGCGGACAAGCTCAGGGACGAGGACCTCATTGCCCAGCCCAGGGAAGACGGGCCACCAGAGGCGGCAGCGCCAGAGGCTGGATCGGCCACGGAGACCGGCCAGCCTCGCCGCAAGCTGCCTCCCATGCAGATGGCCAAGACCTGGTGATGGACACCTACCCACCGGCTCCCCTGGTGCCACGCGACCTGCCGCGCGACCACCCCCTGGTCACGATGGACTACTCGCTGTTCACACCGCCCATCCAGCACATGGTCGAGTCCCTGGCGGGCTGGATCGACGACCGGTTCAACGGGGCCGTGATCTACGGGCCCTCGCGATTTGGCAAGTCCAGCGCCGTGAACCACTGGCTGCAGTCGCTGCTGGCGGACCGCTATGGTGGCTATGTCCCGCTGGTCATCTGGAGTCACACCGCCGAGTCGGCGAACCAGTCGGTCGGGACGTTCTACATGCATTTGCTGGAAGCCAGCAGGCACCCGCTGGCACGGGCCGCGCGCGGTGTCCCGGCCCGGCTTGAGATGCTGGTGCAGCGCTGGACACAACTGGCGGCCCAGGGAGGCGGGCGCTTCATGGTGCTGGTCATCGATGAGGCCCAGAGCATGACCGACCGCGAGTGGCAGTGGCTGGTCCAGTTGCACAGCCGCCTGGAGCAGGAGCATGTCCGCCTGTGCGTGTTTTGCGTGGCCTCGGTGCAGTTTTTCGACGAGCCCATCGGGATGGCATTGTCCGGGGGTGCCCATGTCGCCGCGCGCTTCATGCTGGCCACCGAGCGGTTCCGCGGCGTGTGCGGGCTCGATGAGCTAGCCTTCATCATGTCCGGCTACGACCACGCCACCGAATGGCCTCCGGGCTCGGGCCAGTCCTTCACGGCAGGGATCGCCCCGCGCGCCTGGGCCGAGGGTTTCCGTATGGAGGCACATGCGCCGGCCCTCCTGCAGGCCATGCTCGACGAGCTCCCGTCCCGTTACCAGGGTCCGCACGAATTTCCCATGCAGACCATCGCCATGAGCTGCCGGCATGTGCTGCTGCGCATCGCGGGCGGCGCCGACTGGCGTGATGTGACCGGCGCGCAGTCGATGCGCTCCATCGTGGCGGGCTGCGGCCACAAGACCCTGATGGCCCTCGTCTCTGCCGTGGCGCCCAGGCTGAACAAGGGACGGGATCCCGGGTAGCGGCGATGGACGGCACGCCCCACCTCACCTGGTACCCGGGCACCGTGCTGCCCTATGCGTCGCTGTGGCATACCGTCTTGCGCGTGATCGCGCTGAACCTGCTCTCCAGTGGCGAGCTGCCAGACGGCCCGGAGCGGGTGATCGGTTCGTCGTCCGCCAACCACCGGATCGTGCATCTGCTGCACAACGACGGGCTGCCTGTCGATACGCAGCAGCTCGCGCAATGGCTGGGGGAGTCGCCCGAGGCGTTCCGGTGGTCCCACCTGGGGTTCATGCCCGGCTGGTCCCGGTTTCTATTCACCCACGGCCTGCGCCTGTGCCCGCAGTGCACGGCGGCGGGCTACCACTCGGCGCTGCTGTCCTTGCGCCTGCTGGACCGCTGCCCGATCCATGGCACCGCTTTGCTCGATCGCTGCCCATGCGGCCGGTATTTCAGTGAACGGCTCGGGGCCTCCGGCTACAGCCACGCGGGCAGCTGCGTCTGCGGCCAGCTGGTCTTCTTCACGCGGGAGACCTGCCGCCAGCCGACGCTGGATCCCGCCCTGACGCATGCCTTCGATCCCGTCGTGGTATGGCTCGAGCGCATGGCCCCGCTCATCCGACCGAAAGTGGCATCCCGAGCGTGGCAGCTGCGCTGGGATGGTGCCTGGGCCACCCTGCTGCCGCAGTGGGGAGAGGCCCTGGGCTTTGGCTATCCGAGCCTCTTTCTGCGGCCGCCCGAAGTGAACCGCCGCTGCTTGGCGGTGGCGGACAGCGGCAGGCTGGCTGGCTGAAGGCGAGCATCTCCCGCAGCGGCCTGGCTCACGGCGCCAGGCACCGCCACCGGAGAACGCCCGGGTTCAGTCCTCACGCGCGGCCAGCTATTGGAGTGCGGGTCCCGCCACCTGGGTCTACCGCAGCATGGCCCGCTACCTGCGCCGGCATGTGGTGCGTCAGTCGGATCGCTGGGTGGCAGCGTTCCAGGCGTCGGCCAATCCGCTTGAGGTGGCGCAACTGCTGCGCACCAGCCGCCACGCCCTGACGTCCTACGCCGACATGCTCTGGTCGCACCGGATCGAGCCGGACATCGAGGCCCGGCGCTGGCCTTACCGGAAGATCCCGATACCGCCCATGCAGCCTGGCCCTGAGGCCAACCTGCTGCACGAGCGCATCAGCTTCGTCGCGGGAACCTGCCCGCAATCCGGTGCTCCCTGGCCCGAGTCCGTCCGAGACTGGATGCACTACCAGATTGCCGGCGCAGCGCTGCTGTCTCTGTGGCATGACGCCATGGCCAGAGCCGCGACCGCCGCTGCCACGGGCATGGCCAACTGGGAGGAAAAGACCGATCTGACCGACCTCTGTGACTGGGTCGCGGTCCGCCAGCCAGAGGGCCGGCTGCGCTTTCTGGCCCTGTCGATCGAGCGGCATTGGCTGGTGCCGCTGCCGCGCACCGACAAGGCACAACGCCGGGAGCAGGTGAGGCAAGCCCAGACTTTTCGCTGGCAGGCACTCGAGGCGGCCTGCCGGGGCTCATGCCTGACCTGGACGCCAAAGGAGGGATGGTCCGTCAGCCTGTCCTGCGTGCCCGACGCCGTCCGATGGCGCTGTCACCGGCTGCTGGGCCTCCACGACATTCACCCCCGGTTCTGGCTTTTCACGTCGAGCGGACGCTTCGTGGCCAGGCTGTGCAGCTATCGGCTCCATGCTATGGGCGACACCGCCCAGGGCGCCATCGAGGCCTTGCGTCAGAGCGTGCGGCAGTACGCGAAGGTCTACGGGACGCACGACCTCGGGGGTGTTCCAAACCCGATCCCACCGCAGGTGCCGCTGCGCGTGGCCGATGAACTCGCCGAACAAGAGCAGCGTGCCGACGTTGAAAGGGCGCGCCAGCGATTCGGGTTCTGGCACTGTGCGAGCACCGTCGACCACATCACTCGGCTTTACCTGCAGCGGCGCAAGGTCCATGCAACGTGAGGTCGGACGGTGCCTCAGCAGGGGGCCGTACGCGATCCTAGAGCGTGTTATGGACTT
>NZ_PVLR01000035.1 GCF_002980625.1 Malikia spinosa
CAGCCCCTGCTCGTAGGGATTGATATGTGTCACTGGTGTCTCCTCTCTGGTGTGCGGCAGGTGCCTGGTCAGGGGTTCCAGGCTGCATCACTCGTTATCATCGGTAACCTTCTTTGCACCAGTCTTCTTCAAATGTGACGAATGTTTGCAAGGCCCGCAGTGGGTACTGCCGCAATCCTAGAATCCGTCAAGATTGACCATGCCTGTGCGAGACACCATGGACGCAGAAGTCCAACATCACCATCCATTGCCCGCTGAGCCGCAGCGCTGCGAGGCCTTGCAGGCGGCGCTCGATCTGATCGACCAGGGCATCATCCTGGTCGACAAGGATCTGAAACTCGTGGCCTGGAACCGATGTTTCCTGCGCCTGTTCGATTTCCCGCCCGAGATGGCCTATCCGGGGGCGCCTGTCGAGAGCTTCATTCGCTACAACGCCCTGCGCGGCGAATACGGGCCCGGTGACCCGAAACAGCAGACGGCGGAGCGCGTCGCCGTGGCCAGAAGCTTCCAGGAATACGAGATCGAGCGCATCCGCCCCAACGGCACCGTGCTGAGTGTGCGCGGCCTGGCGGTCCCCGGCCGGGGCCTGATGACCTTCTATTCCGATGTCACCGAGGCCAGGCATCGGGAGGCGCTGATCCGCGAGCAGAACGCCTGGCTCGAAGCCCGGGTCGCCGAGCGCACCGCCGAACTGCTGCAGACCAACGCCCACCTGCGCCAGGCGCTCGAGCACAACGAGGCGATTGCGCTGTCGCTGGTGCGCAGCGAGGGCCGGATGCGGCTGATCACGGATTCGATTCCCGCGCTGCTGGCCTATTTCGGCCATGACCGCCACTACCATTACGTCAACCGCGGCTACCGCGACTGGTTCGGCATCGATCCGAGCAAGCCGGAAACGATCAAGGCCCGGGCTTTCCTGGGCGAGGACACCTATTCCCGGATCCGGCCCTATGTCATGCAGGCCATCAGGGGCAGCGCCGTCACCTTCGAGTACGAGGTGCAGACGGTGCACCGGGGGCTGCGGGTCGCGCGCACCAGCCTGATTCCCGAGACCAGCCCGCAGGGCGAGGTCGTCGGCTGCTTCGAGCTGACCTTCGATGTCACGGACGAACGGCTGGCGCATGACCGCATGGCCCAGGCGCAGAAGATGGAAGCGCTCGGATTGCTGACCGGCGGTCTGGCGCACGACTTCAACAATATCCTGGCCGTGGTCCAGGGCAACCTGACGGCGCTGGCTGAAATCCCGGCCCTGAGCCCCTACCTCAATGACTACCTGAAGCCGGCGCTCGACGCCGCGTTGCGCGGCTCCCACCTGATCCGGGGCCTGCTGTCCTTTGCGCGCAAGCATCCCCTGAGCAGCCGGGTCGAGGACCTCAACCTGTGCCTGGCCCGTACCGCGACCCTGTTGCGCGGCGTGCTGCCCGACAGCCTGAGCTTCGTCACCGAACCCTGGCCGCAGCCGCTTTTCGTCTGCCTCGACCCGAACCAGCTGCAGGATGCCCTGCTGAATCTGGCGCTCAATGCCCGCGACGCGACCGGTGGCAAGGGCCGGATCACGATCCGCTGCAGCCAGGTCACATTGGGACCGGAAGCCGCTGCCAAGCTCGACCTGGCCGCTGGCCAGTACGCCCGCATCAGCGTCGAGGATGACGGTTGCGGCATGGACCAGCTGACCATGGACCGTGTCTTCGAGCCCTTCTTCAGCACCAAGGCGCCGGGACAAGGCAGCGGCATGGGCATGGCCATGGTCTATGGCTTCGTTCAGCAGTCGGCCGGTGCGATCGAGTTGCGCAGTCAGGTCGAGCAGGGCACGACCGTTTCGCTGTTTTTCCCGCTGCCCGGCAGCGTGACCTTGCCGGCTGATCCGGTCGATGCCCCCTCGCTGGCGCCAGAGATTCCGTCCGAGGGCAGGCGTGGCCTGGCCCTGCTGGTCGAGGATGATCCCGGCCTGCGCCAGTTGCTGCGGCGCGAGTTGCTCGACATCGGCTTTTCGGTCATCGAGGCGGAAAACGGCGCCGAAGCCCTCGACCTGATCGACCACACCCAGGGCATCGAGCTCCTGCTGTCCGATGTCGTGATGCCCGGCTCGATCGATGGCCTGCAAGTCGTGGCCCATGCGCGCGCCAAGGGCTCGATCCCGCGCATCGTGCTGATGAGTGCCTTCGTGCCCAACCGCGCCGTGGCGGCAGAAGTGCCCTTCCTGCAAAAGCCGTTCTCGCGCGCCGAACTGCAGCTCGCCCTCTCGAGTGCCCGGCCATGACCGAAGTCACCGCCACCCCGAGGCCATGTGCCTCCAGCCCGCTGATCTTCGTGGTCGAGGACGATATTGGCGTGGCGCAACTGGTCGTCAGAATGCTGGAGTCGTTCCAGTTCCAGGTCCGGCGCTTTGGCGACGGCGGCTCGGTGCTGCACCATATCCGGGCCGAGCATCCGGCGCTGTGCGTTGTCGACCTCGGCCTGCCGGACATGGACGGCATCGAACTGGTGCGGCAGATCGGCCAGATCAGTTCATGCGGCGTGCTGATCCTGACCGGGCGCGACCATCCGGTGGACCGGGTGATGGGGCTGGAGCTCGGCGGGGATGACTACATCACCAAGCCGTTCGACCCGCGCGAGCTGGTGGCACGGGTGCGCAGCATCCTGCGCCGACGCCAGCCCCAGGACCCGGTGCCCGAGGCCCGGCAGCGCCGCTATGCCCGCTTCCTGGACTGGAGCTGGGATTGCGCTGCCAACACCTTGCGCGACCCTGCCGGCGAGGAGCATGTGCTGGGCAATGCCGAATCACGGGTGCTGAAAGCCTTCCTGGAGCGCCCGCACCAGATCCTCACGCGCGAGCAGTTGCTCGGTCAGCGCGACCTGTCCCCGATGGACCGCAGCATCGACGTGCGGATCTCGCGCATCCGGCGCAAGCTCGAACCCGATCCGCAAAACCCCAAGATCATCAAGACCGTCTACGGCGCCGGCTACATGTTCACGGCCGCCGTCATCTGGTCATGAGCTCACTCAATCCCCAACAAACATGAAGACACCTGCCACCTTGCTCGAACAATACGGCCCGCGCGAAGCGATGGAATACGACGTGGTGATCGTGGGCGCCGGCCCGGCCGGCCTGGCAACCGCGATCCGCCTGAAGCAACTCGCCGCCGAGAAGGGCAGCGAGGTCAACGTCTGCGTGCTCGAAAAAGGCTCCGAGCCCGGCGCCCATATTCTGTCGGGCGCCGTGATGGACCCACAGGCGATCACGGAACTGCTGCCCGACTGGAAGGCGCAGGGCGCGCCGTTGAACCAGCCGGTCACTGGCGACGAGGTGCTGTTCCTGTCTGAAACCGGCGTCAAGAAGACCCCTGACTGGCTGCTGCCCGACTGCTTCCACAACGACGGCAACTACGTGATCAGCCTCGGTGCGGTGACCAAGTGGCTCGGTGAGCAGGCCGAAGGCCTGGGGGTCGAGATCTTCCCGGGCTTTGCCGCGTCCGAAGTGCTGTTCAACGAGGACGGCAGCGTCAAGGGCGTCGCCACCGGCCACCAGGGCCTGGGCAAGGATGGCGAGCCGACCGACGCGTTCCAGATCGGCATGGAGCTGCACGCCAAGTACACCGTGTTCGCCGAAGGCGCACGCGGCCACCTGGGCAAGTCGCTGATTTCGCATTTCCAGCTCGACGCTGGCAAGGACCCGCAAACCTACGGCATCGGCATCAAGGAACTGTGGGAAATCCCAGCCGACAAGGCCAAGCCTGGCCTGGTGGTGCACACCGCCGGCTGGCCGCTCGATGGCCAGACCTACGGCGGCGGCTTCCTCTATCACTTGGAGGGCAACAAGGTCACGCTCGGCTTCGTGGTCGGACTCGACTACCAGAACCCCTGGCTCTCCCCGTTCGAGGAAATGCAGCGCTGGAAGACCCACCCTGCTATCCGCGCCCATCTGGAAGGCGGCAAGCGCATCGGCTACGGCGCGCGCGCCATCGTCGCTGGCGGCCTGCACTCGCTGCCGAAAACCGTGTTCCCGGGCGGCGCATTGGTCGGCTGCGACGCGGGCTACCTGAACGCCGCGCGCATCAAGGGCAGCCATGCCGCGATCAAGAGCGGCATGCTGTGCGCCGAGGCCGCGTTCGAAGCTGTTCAAGCAGGTCGCCAGAGCGACGAACTCGCTGCCTACCCGCAAGCCTTCGAGCAGAGCTGGCTGCACGCCGAGCTCGACCAGTCGCGCAACTTCAAGGCCTGGTTCAAGAAGGGCAACACCATGGGCGCGCTGATGACCGGCATCGAGCACTGGCTGCTGCCCAAGCTCGGCATGAAGCGCCCGCCGTGGAGCCTGCACCGTACGCACGCCGATCACACTTATCTCAAGCCCGCAGCCGAAAGCCCGAAGATCGAGTATCAAAAGCCCGACGGCAAGCTGACCTTCGACCGCCTGAGCAGCGTGTTTATCAGCAACACCAACCACGAGGAAAACCAGCCGGCACACCTGACCTTGAAGGACACCAGTGTGCCGGTCAACATCAACCTGGCCAGGTTCGCCGGTCCCGAGAGCCGCTACTGCCCGGCTGGTGTCTACGAGTTCATGAACAAGGACGGACAGGACCAGCTGGTGATCAACGCGCAGAACTGCGTGCACTGCAAGACCTGCGACATCAAGGACCCGACGCAGAACATCGTCTGGGTCACGCCCGAGGGCGGCGGCGGTCCTAACTACGCAGGCATGTGAATCGGCGGCGCGGTACAGCCCCGCTGTGCCAGCGTCCCCTGGTCTTCAGCCTGGCAGCAGCCGATTCAAGTCGATCAGCTGGCTCAGCGGCACGCCTTCGGGCGCCTCGTAATCCGCCATCACATATATCCGTTCGGCCTGACTGGCGCAGTCCAGCAGGCAGCGCGTGATGCAGCGCCTGGACGGCAGGTCGAGTGCCGCATAGGGCTGATCCAGCAAGGTCAGTGCGGCACCGGCCGCCAAGGCGGCAGCCAGCGCCACCTTGCGCCGGCTGCCGGTCGACAGCATGAACAGCGCCTTGTCCAGATGAGGCGTCAGTCCCAGTTCGGCCTGCAACTCGTCGAGCATGGCATCGTTCCAGCGTGGGTAGCGCCCGCGCAGCTGTTGCCAGTAAGCGCTCACGCTCATCTTGTCCTGCGAACGGTCGGCCGGATCGGCCCAGAACACCAGCCGTTCCAGCTCGGTGGTTGATACCGGTCTGGAATGCAACAGCCACTGCACCTGGCCGCTGCGTGGCTTGACCGTGCCTGAGAGCCAGCGCAGCAGATGGCTCATGTCGCTGTCCTCGTCGCTGCGGACCAGCGTGAGCCCGGGCCTGAGCTGCAGTCCGGTCAGACGCCGCGGCTCCGAGCCTGGACAGTCAAGGACCAGATCCTCGGCCAGCAGCAGGACCGGGTAGGGGGCTGAAATTGACGCCTCGGGCAGTGAAGACATGGGATTCGCAAACGGTGACATGCTGAAGCGCTCGATTGTCGACGATCGGGGCAGTCTGGCCGGACGTTCATCCTGGCGCCGCTGGCAAGACGGACTTCAGGCACAGTGCGATTGAATCGCTTACCCTTGAGGCAAACGGTCAGCCTGGATAGACGGTCCCAGGCGCGCTGCCGGTTTGGCTGGATGTCGCATGAAATCAAGACGCTGGATATATCGCTTTCTCGGGCTGGCCCTGGTGCTGGCCATGCTGCTTGCGGGCTGGATGGCTTGGCAGAGCAGGGGCGGCATGGCCCAGCTCCAAGGTGAGTCGATCGCTGGCTGGACCATCGATTCGGTGCAGGTGGAGTCGGTCGAGTCCGGCCGGCTCAGGTTCGATCAGCTGCAACTGAGCCAGGACGGGCAGGGTGGCTCGCGCATCGAGCTCGAGCTGCAAGGGGTGCAGGTCGACTTTTCGCTGTTCAAGCGCCATGTCGACCTGCTGCAGGTGCGCCAGGCCAAGGCGGTCTGGCGCGCTGGCCAGGCCAGCGACCCGCAGCCCTGGCCGCGACTGTTCGAGTCCCCGCTGCCATTGACCGAGCTCAGGATCGAGCGCCTGCAAGCCTCGGTCGAGCTCGGCCAGGGCAGGAGCTGGCAGATCGAGACGCCCTTGCAGTTGCAACAGCAAAGTGATGGCCGACTGCTGATGGCAGCGGAAATCGATCGGCAACCACTGCAACTGCTGGTCACCCCTGGAGCCGCAGTGAAAGCCGAGCTGCACTGGCCCTACAAGAGCGACCAGCCTGCTGTTGTCGATTTATATGTAACTTACGCAAAATTAAGCTCACCACTGAATCAAGTAACCAAAACAAAACCCAAAGTCGAAATACAGGGTAAGTTTCCGCTCAAGCTAGCGACACCGCTTGGCAAATGGCTGCTGCCAACTACCGAGCTACCGCGTGGCAATGGCATCCTGAACTTCAAGGCCTTGCTGGAACTTGGCCCCTACACAGGCCAATGGACATCGCTCGAGGCCCAACTGCAGGCCGACCAGGCCCAGCTGGAGTGGGGCGCTGCGAGCAATCCGACCCGCATTCAGCTGAACGGTCCGGCTTCGCTGCAGCTGCGTCCGGGAAAAACGGGCATCGAATGGTCGACCACCCTGCAACCGGCATTGAAATGGAAAATCAGCGCCGGGCGCGGACCCGCCTGGATGGCTGCCTCCACCTTGAAACAGGCCTGGCGCATTGCACCCGGACCGCAGCGCTACAGCGCCAGCCTGCCGTTCGAGCTGCAATTGAAGGGCAGGGAGGAGCCGTTGGCGCTCACGCTGGAGCGCTTGCAGCTTGATCTGGCGCGCAATGCCTCGCTGCGTTCCGCCAATGGACAGCTGCGCCTGGCGGCAACCCAACTGCATGCCGACTGGCCTGCCGCCGCGCTTGAGACCCAATGGCGCTTGCAGGACCAGAAGCTCGCCCTGACGGGACAGCTGTTGCTGCAAGGCCAGCCGCTGCTCCAGCTGGCCGGTGACTATGGGCTGACAAGTTCCTGCGGCCAGGGCAGGCTGGACTATGCGGGCTCGCTGGCCACGCTCGACCGGCTGCTGCAGCCGCGCCCGAAAAACCTGCAGCTACTGCGCATCAAGGCCGGCGCGGGATCGGGCTGGCTGGCCGGGCAGCTTTGCCTGCGCCCCGGCAAGGCCGTCGAGCCCGTGGTGACGGGGCAGTGGCAGCTGAAGCAGGCCGAAATCGGCTGGGACAAGGCGCTGGCCAAGGGGATCAATCTGGACCTGACACTCAAGGGAATGGCGCCGCTGGCAGGCAGCCTGGCGCTCAAGCTCGAAACGGCCAGCTTGGCCGCTGGTCTGGCACTGGCGCCAGCCAGCCTCGCGCTCGACTGGACAGATCGCCTGTTGCAGCTGCATCGGTTCGACGCCGGACTGCTGGACGGAAAACTGTCAGCCGCGGAAGTCGCTCTCAAGCTGCCTGCCAGTCCGGAACATATCTCGTGGCAGATCCCGCTCAATGTCAGCCAGATCGATCTGGAGCGCCTGTTGACCATCCTGGACGTGCCGGGGCTGTCGGGCAATGGCCGCCTGTCGGGTCAGTTGCCGCTGGTCTGGACTGCGGCCGGCGTCGAAATCCGCAACGGCCAGCTGTCGAGCCAGCAGGCCGGCCAACTGCGCTATGTCAGTACAGTGCCCGTCACCGACAACCCGGGCCTGCAGGCGCTGCGTGACTTCCGCTACAGCCAGTTCGGGCTTGATCTCGATTACCAGGCCGATGGCAAATATGCCGTGAACATGCGGCTCGACGGCAACAATCCCGAGTTCTACCGCGGGCACCCGATTGCCTTCAAGCTCAAGCTCGATGGCGCCTTGCCTGGCCTGTTCAAGGGCGCGCTGTTGTCGGGCGACTTCGATGCTTACATCCTGAAGCAGTTGCAGCAGGGCATTCCGGAGTAAGGTAGCGCCAGGATTGTCCGCGGCCCCCGCCGCTGGATCATGGAGGAGTCGATGCCACAACATTCACGCGTCATCGGGCTGCTGGGCCTGTCGGTCCTGCTGCTTGCTGCCTGTTCGCCCACGGTCAAGCTGCAGGCCCCCGACAAGCCGATCGAGATCAACATGACGGTCAACATCAAGCATGAAATCCTGCTCAAGGTCGAGAAGGAAGTGCAGCAGATGTTCCAGTCCGACAAGGGCCTGTTCTGATCCGGCCTGATGGCCCTTATGACAACGAGCAAGCACATGAAAAAAGCATTCAAGGCCGCCGTCCTGGGACTCGCGCTGCTGGTCGGCACAGCGCATGCGATCGAGCTGGCCGATGCCAAGTCGCAGGGCTGGCTCGGCGAGCAGCGCGATGGCTATCTGGGTCTGGTGCGCAGCGACGCGCCACCCGCGGTGCGCCAGTTGCTGGACCAGGTCAACCGCCAGCGCACGGCCCAGTTCGAGCAGATTGCCACCCGCAACGGCATATCGGTCAACGATGCCGCCGCCGTATTCGCGCGCGAGGCCTTGCAACGCACCCAGCCCGGCAACTACATCCAGGGCCAGGGCGGCTGGGTCAAGAAATAGTCAGTTGCCCTGCTTGAGGGCTTCCATCAAGGGGTCGGGGTCGCCGCCTTCGGCCAGATGGCTCTTGTACCAGACGGTCAGGATGGTGCTGACCACCGGTCCCGGGTTGGCCAGCACTTTGTCGAAGTCCAGCCCGTTGAGCTGGCAGACCTTCTTGACCAGGTCCATGTCGAGGTCGATCGCATCGTCGGCGCAACGGCGCAGCTTGAGGTCCTCGAAGATATGGCCGTCGGGCAACTTGAGCGTGAGAGGGTTGGGCAGGGCGCTGGCCATCGGAAGTCCTGTGTGAATCATGGAAGGTCGAAGACCCGGGATTTTCGCTCAACTCTGCCAGCCCGCGCGGGTGGGATAATCGCGCCGATCCTCGATCCTTTTACTGCCGCTCTACTGCCGCGTCACTCGCCTGGTCGCGGTCCACATGCCATGCCTGCGCTTTCGTCCGCCCATCTGCCGCCGCACAACGGTTCAGCGACTTCCATTGATGCAACCGACTGGCCCCAAGCGCGAGATCTAGGCTTCATGCGGCTGGCGCTCGACGCAGCGCGCCAGTCGGCGCAACAGGGCGAGGTGCCGGTCGGCGCGGTGCTGGTGCGCCAGGGCCGCGAAACCGATGCCGCGACTGCCAGCGAGCTGCTGGCCTGCAGCCACAACCAGCCGATTGGCCTGCACGACCCGACGGCGCACGCCGAGATGCTGGCCTTGCGCGAGGCGGCGCGCAAGCTGGGCAATTACAGGCTCGACGACTGCGAGCTCTATGTCACGCTGGAGCCCTGCGCCATGTGCGCACAGGCCATGCTGCATGCGCGCTTGAAGCGCGTGGTCTATGGTGCACGTGAGCCCAAGACCGGCGCGGCCGGTTCGGTGCTGGACCTGTTTGGCTACCGCGAGCTGAATCACCAGACCGAGGTGGTGGGCGGCGTGCTGGCCGAAGAATGCGGCGCGCTGATGCAGGAATTCTTTGCCAGTCGCCGCCGGCAGGCCAAACAGGCCGCGACGCCCTTGCGCGAGGACGCGCTGCGCACGCCCGAGCGGCGCTTCGCACCGGCCTGGCAGACCTGGCCGCAATTGCAGCCGGCGGCAAGCTTCGAGCAAGACCTGCCGGAACTGCAGGGCCTGCGCCTGCACGCGCTGGACCTGGGACCCAGGCCGGCTGAGAGCCACTGGCTGGCGCTGCACGGCCCTGACGCCTGGTGGCCGCAGCTGGCCGACTGGGCCCAGTTCCGTTGCGAGGCGGGAGAGCGCGTGCTGCTGCCCGACCTGATCGGCTTTGGCCAGAGCGACAAGCCGAAAAAGTCGGCCTGGCATCAGCTCGAGCAGCATCTGGCCCTGCTGCTGGCCTGGCTCGATTCGCGCGGCGTGCAGCAGTTCAACATCGCCTACGCGCCGGGGCAGCAGGTGCTGGCACAACGGCTGCGTGAGGCCGCGCCGCAGCGGGTCGGCCAGTTGCTGGCACTCGACGGTCCTGAGCTGGGCGCCTGGACGCCCGAGCTGGGGCAGGCGCCGTTTCCCGATGCCGGCCACCAGGCGGGACCACTGGCCTGGCGCGCCCATGGCTGGGATACCGGCTTGCCGCGCCCACTGGCCAGAAAAGACCGCCAGCCGCGCAGCCAGCGCCAGCCAGCCGCGCCGTCGCCCAAGGGGGCAAACCAGCCCCGATAATCAGCCCATGGCTCATATCTACATCTATTCACCGAGCGGCGCCGTGCGCGACAAGGCCGCCTTCCGTCGCGGCGTCAAACGCCTGCAGGCCCGCGGCCATGAGGTCGAGATCGATGCCGATGCGCTCAGCAGTCACCAGCGCTTTGCCGGCGACGATGATACCCGCCTGGCCGCGATTGGGCGCGCGGCTGCCAGCGGCGCGCAGGTCGCGCTGATCTCGCGCGGCGGCTATGGCCTGACTCGCCTGCTGCCACGTCTTCCCTTTGCCGAATTGCAGCAGGCGGTCGAGCGCGGCACCCAGTTCGTGGGCCTGAGCGACTTCACCGCGCTGCAGCTGGCGCTGCTGGCGCAAAACGGCACTCAGACCTGGGCTGGTCCCGCGTTGCTGGCCGACTTCGGCGTGCCGGAGGAACCCGACGAGATCATGCAGGACTGCTTCGACGACCTGCTGGTCGGCCAGGGCGAGGGCACGGGCTGGCGCCTGCCGCTGTCCGACCTGCGCGCCCACCCCGAGCTCAGCGGCGAGGAGGGCTGGGGCGTCGAGCAGGCCCAGCTCTGGGGCGGCAACCTGTCGGTGCTGGTCTCCTTGCTCGGCACGCCTTATTTTCCGCAGATCGAGGGCGGCATCCTGTTCCTGGAAGATGTGGCCGAGCATCCCTACCGCATCGAGCGCATGCTGACCCAGCTGCTGCATGCGGGCGTGCTGGGCCGGCAACAGGCGGTCTTGCTGGGCCAGTTCAACCGCTACCAGCTGGTGCCGCATGACAAGGGCTTCAAGTTGCAGAGTGTGGTCGACTGGCTGCGCAGCCAGCTGCCGGTTCCGGTACTGACCGGCCTGCCGTTCGGCCATGTGCCGACCAAGGTGCTGCTGCCGGTCGGTGCCCGGCTCGACCTGGCGGTCAGCGGGCGCGAAGCGATCCTGTTCTGGGATTGAGCGGCCTAAAGGCGTCGCTCTGGTCCGATTGAGCCAGGGCTCCCCGGCGCCGAAAAACAAAAAGGCTGCGCCCAAGCGCAGCCCCTTCGGAGGTCAAGCCTGGCCGGCTTGGCGTCAGTGCTGTCAGCCGCCCTTGGCTTGCTCGCAGCGCTTGGCGATATGCGCCAGCGCCTCCTCGACCTGGTCGATCAGGATCAGGCACAGGTCGCCGGGCTCGAGTCCGGCCAGCGCGGTGTCGATCGCGACGAATTCGCCCTGGATCTCCTGCACGCGCTGGGTGCGGGTAGCGCCCACCAGGCCTTCGCGCAGCAGCGCCAGCACCTCGCCATCGGCGCGGCCGCGCTGACAGGCATCCTGGTACAGGATGACCTCGTCGAACACCTGGCCCAGGATCTTGGTCTGGTCGCGGATGTCCTCGTCGCGCCGGTCGCCCGCGCCGCTGATCACGACCACGCGCTGCTTGGCCGGCATGTTCTTGACCGCATCGGACAAGGCCTGGATCGCGTCCGGGTTGTGGCCGTAGTCGGCGATCAGCGTCGCGCCCTGGTAGTCGAACAGGTTGAAGCGGCCCGGCACGGCCTGGGCGTCGCTGATGAAGGTCGCGAGGCTGGCCTTGATGTTGTCCCAGGGCAGGTTCAGCGCCCAGGCCGCACCGATGGCAGCCAGCGCGTTCTCGACCTGGAAGCGGATCGCGCCATTGGCGGTGATCGGCACCCCCGACAGCGGGATGCGCGTCTCCTGCCCGCCTGCGGAGGCGACGATGTCACCCTGGTCGACGAACAGCACCCGCTTGCCCAGGGCGCGATGGGTGGCGATCACCGGGTGGTGCGGGTCGTAGCCGAAGTAGGTGATCTGGCCCGGGCAATGGCGGGCCATCTTGACGACTTCGGGGTCGGTGCCGTTGAGCACGGCCATGCCGCCGGGCGCGACGTTGAGCACGATTACGCGCTTGAGCACGCGCAGGTCCTCGAGCGTGGTGATGAAGTTCAGCCCCAGGTGGTCGCCGCTGCCGACGTTGGTCACGACCGCGACCTGGCAGCGGTCATAGGCCAGGCCCTCACGCAGCAGGCCGCCGCGTGCGGTCTCGAACACGGCTGCATCGACATCGGGGTGCATCAGCACATTGCGGGCGCTGCGCGGGCCGCTGCAGTCGCCGCTGTCGGTCTGGCGACCATTGACGTAGACGCCGTCGGTGTTGGTCATGCCCACGCGCAGGCCGTTGCCCTTGAGCAGGTGCGAGGTCAGGCGCACGGTGGTGGTCTTGCCATTGGTGCCGGTGACCGCGATGATCGGAATCCGGCCGTCATCGCCATGCGGGTACATGTGCTGGATCACGGCCTCGCCTACATTGCGGCCCTTGCCGAAGCTCGGGCTCAGGTGCATGCGCAGACCCGGGGCGGCGTTGACCTCGACCACGCCGCCGGACTGCTGCTCGAGCGGCTCGATCACGTTCTGGCAGACAACGTCGACACCGCAGATGTCCAGGCCCACCATCTGGGCCGCGGCCACGGCGCGTGCGGCCACCTCGGGGTGGACTTCGTCGGTCACGTCGGTGGCGCTGCCGCCGGTCGAGAGGTTGGCGTTGTTGCGCAGCACGACGCGCTGGCCCAGCACCGGCACCGATTCGGGGGTCAGGTCCTGTTCGCGCAGGCGGTCGAGCGCAATGTCGTCGAGCCGGATCTTGGTCAGCGGCGTGGCATGGCCGTCGCCGCGCTTGGGGTCCTGGTTGACGATCTCGACCAGTTCGCGCACCGTGTGCGATCCGTCACCGATCACCAGCGGCGGATCGCGCCGCGCGGCGGCCACCAGCTTGTCACCGACCACCAGGAAGCGGTAGTCGATGCCGGGCAGGAAGCGCTCGACCAGGATTTCCTCGCGGTAATGGCGCGCATTGCGGTAGCCGGCCATGACCTGCTCGCGCGTCTCGACGTTGACGGTCACGCCCTTGCCTTGGTTGCCGTCTAGCGGCTTGACCACGACCGGTCCGCCGAGTTCCTGCGCCGCGGCCCAGGCGTCTTCCTCGTCCTTGACCGGGCGGCCCAGCGGCACCGGCACGCCAGCCGAGTGCAGCAGCTTCTTGGTCAGGTCCTTGTCCTGGGCGATGCCTTCGGCGATCGCGCTGGTGCGGTCGATCTCGGCGGCCTGGATGCGGCGTTGCTTGCTGCCCCAGCCAAACTGGACCAGGCTGCCCTGGGTCAGGCGGCGGTAGGGAATGCCGCGCGCGACTGCGGCGTCGACGATGGAGCCGGTCGAAGGACCGAGTCGCACGTCCTCGTCGGTCTCGCGCAGACGGGCGATGGCCTCGACCAGGTCGAACGGCTTTTCTTCCAGCGCGGCTTCGACCAGTTCGATCGCAAGATCAAGCGCCATGCGGCCGACCTTTTCCTCGGTGTATTCGACCACGATCTGGTAGACCCCAGGATCGGGCGCCTTCGAGGTGCGGCCGAAGCTGACCTTGCAGCCGGCCTCGGCCTGCAGCGCCAGCGTCGCGCGCTCGAGCACATGGGCCAGCGACAGCCGGACCTGGGCGCTGGGCTGCTGCAGGGCGCCGATCTGCGGGAAGCGCTGGCGCAGGTGCTCGACGAAGCCGGGCAGCTGGGACAGATCGCACTCCGCGGGCGTGAGCGTGATGACGGCCTCGATCGCGGTGTGGCGGGACCAGAGGTTGGGGCCGCGCAGGGCCCGGATGCGGGAAACTTCCATCTTGCTTGATCAACCAGAAAAGGTTTATTCGGCGGTCTCGACCCCGGCGCGAACCAGGGCCGGGTCCATCTCGAGCGCGAGCGCGGCGCCGACGGCGGCCAGCAGGGCGGGCAAGGGCAGGTGCTGCTGCAGCAGCCGCTCGACCACCGGATGGCGCAGGTCCATCACGGGGGTTTCGGTCTGGTGTCCGAGCAGCAGGATCTGCTGCTCGCGCACGACCAGAAAGCGGCCCGACTCCTGGGCGCAATGCTCGGCGCGCAGTTCGTGGTCGGCGTTCACGGTGTAGAACAGCACCGAGCCGTCGCAGAGCTCGGCCAGACCGGCGCAAGCCGCGTCGTCGGCGTTGAGCACGGCGCAGCCGGTCGGCAGCACGACGTCGATCTGGGTGCGCAGCACCGTACGCATCTGCTCGTGGCTGTGGATATGGTGGTCCTCCAGCCCGACGGGCTCGGGCAGGCCGGTCACGACGCCGACCTGGCAGCGGTCGTAGGCCAGGCCGTTCTCGAGGATGCTGCGCGGCGAACTCTCGATCACCGCCGCCGTGGTGGTGCGGTTCATCAGGATGCGCTGGCCGGACTCCCATTCACCCGGGGAGGCGGTCTCGATCTTGTCCATCTGCAGGTACATGCCGGCATTGCAGGCCAGGCCGGTGATGTAGCCGGCGCGGTACAGCAGCCAGCCGGTCAGCATCGCGACCGCCGTGGTGTGCTCGACGCCGCTGATGCCGACCACCGGGATGCGGCCGCTGTTGTCCGGTCCCATCAGGTGCTCGACGATGGCCTCGCCGACCGGGCGCGGTTGGCCGACGGCAGGCTCGAGGTGCATCAGCAGGCCGGGGCCGGCATTGACCTCGATGATGGCGCCGCCCTGGGACTCGAGCGGACGCGAGATGTCGGTCGCGACCACGTCGACGCCGGCGATGTCGAGGCCGACGATGCGCGCGGCCAGCGCGGCCAGTTCGGCCACCGAGGGGTGAACCAGGTCGGTGATGTCCTGGCTCAGCACGCCGTTGCGCTCGAGCAGGATCTTGCGCCCGGCCTCGGGCACCGAGTCGGGCTCCAGCTCCTGGCGCTTGAGCTCGAGCATGACCTTGCCGTTTTGCGGCAGCAGGATCGGGTTCAGCGGGAAATGCTCCTCGACACCGCGGCGCGGGTCGGAGTTGATCTGGGCCTCGACCAGCTGTGCCACCGTCGACTGGCCGTCGGCCGTGATGTAGGACAGCTCGCCGCGCACGGCAGCGACCAGCTTGTTGCCGACGATCAGCAGGCGGTGCTCCTCGCCCTGGACCATGCGCTCGACCATGACGTAGGAGCTGACCTTGGCCGCGATCTCGTAGGCGGCCATGACCTGCTCACGGGTGTGCAGGTTCAGCACCACGCCGCGGCCGCGGTTGGCGTCCGACGGCTTGACGACCACCGGAAAACCGATGTCCTGCGCCGCTTCCCAGGCTTCCTCGGCGTTGTCGACCTCCTGGCCTTCGGGCGTCGGCACGCCGCAGGACTTGAGCAGCTCCTTGGTCAGTTCCTTGTCCTTGGAGATGCCTTCGGCGATCGCGCTGGTGCGGTCGGTCTCGGCGGTCCAGATCCGGCGCTGCTTGGCGCCGTAGCCGAGCTGGACCAGGTTGCCGTCGTCAATCAGGCGGATATGCGGAATCTTGCGCTGGGTGGCGGCCTCGACGATGGCGCGCGTGCTCGGGCCCATGGCATGGAGCTCGATCAACGTCTTGAGCTGCTGCACGCAGGCCGCAACGTCAAAGGGTTCGTCGTTGATCGCGGCCATCACGAGGTCGCGCGCATCGGTCAGGGCCCGGATGCCGACTTGCTTCTGGCCGGTGCGCACCACCACCTTGTAGACGCCGCGCTGGTCGGTCGAGCGCGCCTTGCCGAAGGCCGATGGCAGTCCGGCCAGGTTCTGCAGCTCGATCGAGACATGCTCCATGATGTGGCCGGGCCAGGTGCCGTCGCGCAGGCGCTCGACGAAGCCGCCGCGATAACCCAAGCCGCAGTGATGCTCATGCAGTCCTGGCAGCCAGGCCAGCAGCCGGTCAGTGAAGCCGGGCAGGATATGGGAGGGGCAGTCCTCGAGCGCGCCGATGTCGATCAGGACCTCGACCGCCTGGTGGTAGGTCCAGATGCTGGGGCCGCGCAAATGGTTGATGCGCAGCAGCTGTATAGGTTGGTGCTTCATGTCGGGCGTGCTGGGCGCGAGGTCGGATCGGGGGACGGAAAGTGACACCGGATGACCTCGTCGAGCGGTTCTGGGTGGGCAGGAATGCGGTAGTGGCTCAGCTTTACAATCTGAACAAACTGAATCAGGATGGCTACCGGGACAGTACTGGAGCACCGACCTCCTGGCCAGCCTGCTGCTGGCGATTTTCTACTTACTTGACGCCTTTCGCGTCAAGCCATCCAAAATAATTTGCAACATGTCGTCACTCAAAGAACTGGCTGAATTGCCGTCGGGATTCCCGGCGGCCTGGCGCTTGGCCGTCGCTGGCAGGCTGGGCGGCTCGCCGGTCCAGGCCTGGCTGGAGCTCGACCTCGACGCGCAGTTGCGTTTCGGTGCCGGCTTGCTGGTGGTCACGGCCGATCAGCTCTGGGCCTTCGAGGGTGGCCCCGACCAGCCCAGCCTGCGCAACTGGGCGCTGGACCAGGAGCTCAAGCTGCTGTGCAGCGACCACAACGGCGTCGGTCTGCTGGAGCTGGTGCAGGGCGGCGAGCGCATCGGCGCCTGGCGCTACACGCTGGGCGGCCATGTGCAGGCCAATCGGCTGCTCGAGCAGTTCGAGGCCAGGCGCGAATTCCTGCTGCATGGCAAGCCGCTGCAGCTGGCGCCCTTGAGCCTGTGCCCGCAATGCCAGTCGCCGCTCGACCCCGAACTCGACGAGTGCGAGGTCTGTGCCCGGGTGATCCACACGCCACCGTCGACCTGGACCCTGTTGCGGCTGTGGCGCTTCGCCCATCCCTACCGCTGGCAGCTGCTGAGCGGCTTTTTGCTGACGCTGGCTGCGACCGCCGCCACCCTGGTGCCGCCCTATCTGACCATGCCGCTGATGGACCGGGTGCTGATTCCCTACCAGAACGGGCAGCCGATCGATACCGTGCTGGTGGGCTGGCTGCTCGGCGGCCTGTTCGGCTCGGCGCTGCTGGCCTGGGCGCTGGGCTGGATCAAGACCTATATCCTGGCGCTGGTGTCCGAGCGCATCGGCGCCGACCTGCGCACCACCACCTACGAGCACCTGCTCAAGCTCTCGCTCGAATACTTCGGTGGCCGCCGGACCGGTGACCTGATGGCGCGCATCGGCAACGAGACCGACCGCATCAACGTCTTCCTGTCGCTGCACCTGCTGGACTTCGCGACCGACGTGCTGATGATCCTGATGACGGCCGGCATCCTGTTCTCGATCAACCCGACGCTGGCGCTGGCGACCCTGCTGCCGCTGCCCTTCATCGGCTGGCTGATCCATGCCGTGCGCGACCGCCTGCGCACCGGCTTCGAGAAGATCGACCGGGTCTGGTCCGAGGTCACCAGCGTGCTGGCCGACACGATTCCGGGCATCCGGGTCGTCAAGGCCTTTGCCCAGGAGGACCGGGAGGCGCAGCGCTTCCGCGACGCCAACCGCTACAACCTCGAGGTCAACGACCGGCTGAACCGCCTGTGGTCGCTGTTTTCTCCGACCGTCTCGCTGCTGACCGAGATCGGCCTGCTGATGGTCTGGGGTTTCGGCATCTGGCTGGTGTCCAAGGACAGCATCTCGGTCGGTGTGCTGACGGCCTTCATCGCCTACATCGGCCGCTTCTACACAAGACTCGACTCGATGAGCCGGATCGTCTCGGTGACGCAGAAGGCGGCCTCCGGCGCCAAGCGGATCTTCGACATCCTGGATCATGTCTCGAGCGTGCCCGAGCCGGCCCAGCCGGTGGTGCTGCCCAAGATGCGCGGCAAGATCGAGATCCGTGGCGCGGGTTTCCGCTATGGCAACCGCGCGGTGATCCGTGACCTCGACCTGACCCTCAACGAGGGCGAGATGGTGGGCCTGGTCGGCCACAGCGGCTCTGGCAAGAGCACGCTGGTCAACCTGATCTGCCGCTTCTACGACCTGGCCGAGGGCGCGATCCTGGTCGACGGCACCGACATCCGCCAGATGGGCATTGCCGACTACCGGCGCCATATCGGCCTGGTGCTGCAGGAGCCCTTCCTGTTCTTCGGCACCATCGCCGAGAACATCGCCTACGGCAAGCCCGACGCGACGCGCGAGGAAATCGTCGCGGCCGCGCGCGCGGCACATGCGCATGACTTCATCCTGCGTCTGCCGCTGGGCTACGACTCGCTGGTCGGCGAACGCGGTCAGGGCCTGTCGGGCGGCGAGCGCCAGCGGATCTCGATCGCGCGTGCGCTGCTGATCGACCCGCGCATCCTGATCCTCGACGAGGCGACCTCGGCCGTCGATACCGAGACCGAAAAGGAAATCCAGAAGGCGCTCGACAACCTGGTCAAGGGCCGCACCACGATCGCGATCGCGCACCGCCTGTCCACCCTGCGCAAGGCCGATCGCCTGGTCGTGATGGACAAGGGCCTCAAGGTCGAGGAGGGTTCGCACGACGAGCTGATCGCGCGCGAAGGCGCTTATTTCCGCCTCTACCAGGCGCAGCAGCGCCAGGCCGAGGCCAACCGCGACCTGCTGCCCGAGGAATGAACACCATGCACAACTTGCGCATCGAACGCAACCCGCTGGGCCGACTCAAGGTCCAGACCCCCGACGGCGCTGTCCACGAGCCGGTCACGGCCGTGCGCGCCTTCCCGATCCAGACGCCGGCGGCCAATATCTCGCTGGTCGGCCCCAGCGGCCACGAAGTGGCCTGGATCGCCGACCTGGCCGGATTGCCGCCCGAGCAGCGCGCGCTGCTCGAACAGGAACTGCACCAGCGCGAGTTCATGCCGCTGATCCAGCGCCTGGTCGCGGTCAGCTCGTTCGCGACTCCGAGCACCTGGACCGTCGATACCGATCGCGGCCGCTGCCAGTTCGTGCTCAAGGGCGAGGAGGACCTGCGCCGCCTCAATCCGACCACCTTGCTGGTGCACGACAGCCATGGCGTGCAGTTCATGATCCGCGACCCGCTGTCGCTCGACAAGGCCAGCCGCAAGCTGCTCGACCGCTTCCTGTGATGGCTCGCTGATTCATGCATCACCCCAATCCCCGCGCCTTGCTCAAGCCCGCGATGCGCGGCGTGCTCGACCGCATCGCGCGGGCGCAGCGCATGCCGCTGCATCTGCTGACGCCCGAACAGGCCAAGACCTTCTACGAGGCCGGCGCCAGCGTGCTCGACCTGCCGCCGCACAAGCTCAAACGGGTCGAGCAGCTCAGCGTGCCGATGCGCGACGGCACCCAGGTCGCAGCCCGGCTCTATGCGCCCGCGCTGCCTGATGAAGCGCCTGGCCTGCCGGTGCTGCTTTATCTGCATGGCGGTGGCTTCACGGTCGGCAGCCTCAACACCCACGACAGCCTGTGCCGGCATCTGTCGCACCTGGCGCATTGCGCGGTGCTCTCGCTCGACTACCGGCTGGCCCCTGAGCACCGCTTCCCGACCGCGGTCGATGACTGCTGGGACGGTCTGGTCTGGCTGCGCGAGCAGGCGGCCGGACTCGGGCTGGACCCGGACCGGATCGCCGTCGGCGGCGACAGCGCGGGCGGCACGCTGAGCCTGGTGACCGCGATCCAGGCGCGTGACGCCGGCATCGGGCTGGCCCTGCAGTTGCTGTTCTACCCGGGTTGCGCGGCGCGTGCCGATACCCCTTCGCACAAGACCTTTGCGCACGGCTTTTTGCTTGAGGCTGAGGCGATCGACTGGTTCTTCGGCCATTACCTCGGCCGCGACGAGGAGCACGAGGACTGGCGCTTTGCCCCGCTGCTGGCGCATGACCTCGGCGGCGTCGCGCCGGCCTGGTTCGGCCTGGCCGAATGCGATCCGCTGGTTGACGAGGGCGTGCTGATGGCGGACCGGCTGCGCATGAGCGGGGTGCCGGTCGAGCTCGAGATCTACCGCGGCATGGTGCACGACTTCATCAAGATGGGACGCGCCATTCCCGACGCGCTGACCGCACACCAGGACGCGGCCAGGGCGCTGCGCCAGGCGTTCGGGCTGGCGCCGTTGGCCTGAAAGATCGGCAGCAGGCCTTCCTCGTGGCCGATGCGGTGAGTGCCTGGAACGCGCAAGACCACGAGGCTTACAAGTTTTCCCGTGAAAACTTACAATGTCGGGTTGTCCCGGACCCAGGCCCGCCATGAACGCCCCCATCGATGTCTCCTTCTTTCCGCGCGCCGCCAAGCCGCTGACCAGCTATCGGCCCTATTGGGCCAAGCGTTTCGGCACCGCGCCCTTCCTGCCGATGAGCCGGACCGAGATGGATCAGCTCGGCTGGGACAGCTGCGACATCATCCTGGTGACGGGTGATGCCTATGTCGACCACCCGAGCTTCGGCATGGCAGTGATCGGCCGCGTGCTCGAAGCGCAGGGCTTTCGGGTCGGCATCATCGCCCAGCCCGACTGGCAAAGCGCCGAGCCGTTCAAGGTGCTGGGCAAGCCCAACCTGTTCTGGGGCGTGACCGCGGGCAACATGGACTCGATGATCAACCGCTACACGGCGGACCGCAAGATCCGCAGTGATGACGCCTACACCCCGGGCGATGTCGGCGGCAAGCGGCCCGACCGTGCCGCCATCGTCTACAGCCAGCGCTGCCGCGAGGCCTACAAGGACGTGCCGATCGTGCTCGGGGGCATCGAGGGCTCGCTGCGCCGGATCGCGCATTACGACTACTGGACCGAGACGGTGCGCCGCTCGATCGTGGTCGACAGCAAATGCGACATCCTGCTCTATGGCAACGCCGAGCGTGCGCTGGTCGAGGTCGCGCACCGGATCGCACGCAAGGAACCGGTCGAGCAGATCACCGATGTGCGCGGCACTGCTTTCGTGCGCAAGCAGTCGGGTGAGGGCTGGTTCGAGCTCGATTCGACCGAGGTCGACCTGCCGGGCCGGGTTGACGCCCACCTGAACCCCTACCTGATGGTGTCCGAGCAGGCCAAGGCCCAGGGCCAGAGCTGCGCGCGCGACGACGAGGCCCAGGATCAGGCCGCAGCACAGAACGCGGCCCGCGCCGGCGACGCGGCCGGCGCGAAAACGGCTGGCGCCGCCACCGGCGCCAGCCAGGGCGCGGCGATCCAGCCGCTGACCTTCATGGCCAATCCGGCGCTGCCAGCCAAGGGCAAGCCGGCGCGCGATCGCACCGTGGTGCGGCTGCCGAGCTTCGAGGCGGTCAAGGCCGACCCGGTGCTCTACGCGCATGCCAACCGCGTGCTGCACCTGGAGACCAACCCCGGCAACGCGCGCGCGCTGGTGCAAGCCCATGGCACCGGTACGGCAGCGCGCGATGTCTGGATCAACCCGCCGCCGATCCCGCTGACCACGGCCGAGATGGACTATGTGTTCGATCTGCCGTATGCGCGCAGCCCGCACCCGGCCTATGCCGACGAGAACGGCAGCCATGACGGCGCGACCAAGATCCCAGCCTGGGAGATGATCCGCTTCTCGATCAACATCATGCGCGGCTGCTTTGGCGGCTGCACCTTCTGCTCGATCACCGAGCACGAGGGCCGCATCATCCAGAGCCGCTCCGAGGAGTCGATCATCCAGGAGGTCGAGGACATCCGCGACAAGGTCAAGGGCTTCACCGGCGTGATCTCGGACCTGGGCGGGCCGACCGCGAACATGTACCGCCTGGGCTGCCGCAGCCCCGAGATCGAGGCCGCTTGCCGCAAGCCCAGCTGCGTCTATCCGGGCATCTGCCAGAACCTGACCACCAACCACGACCCGCTGATCCAGATCTACCGCCGTGCGCGCAGCCTGCGCGGCATCAAGAAGATCCTGATCGGCTCGGGCCTGCGCTACGACCTGGCGGTCAAGAGCCCCGAGTACGTCAAGGAGCTGGTCCAGCACCATGTCGGCGGCTACCTGAAGATCGCGCCCGAGCACACCGAGGGCGGCCCGCTGTCGAAGATGATGAAGCCCGGCATCGGCACCTACGACCGCTTCAAGCAGCTGTTCGACCAGTTCAGTGCCGAGGCCGGCAAGAAGCAGTTCCTGATTCCGTACTTCATCGCTGCCCACCCGGGCACCAGCGACGAGGACATGATGAACCTGGCGATCTGGCTCAAGAAGAACGGTTTTCGTGCCGACCAGGTCCAGACTTTCTACCCGAGCCCGATGGCGACCGCGACCGCGATGTACCACAGCGGCCTCAACACGCTCAAGGGCATCCACCGCGACGAGCGTGGCGAAAAGGTCGATGTCGTGCGCGGCGACCGCCGCCGCCGCCTGCACAAGGCCTTCCTGCGCTACCACGACCCGAAGAACTGGCCGTTGCTGCGCGAGGCCTTGAAGACCATGGGCCGTGCCGACCTGATCGGCAACGGCAAGCAGCACCTGATCCCGACCTTCCAGCCGCTGACCGATGACGGCTACCAGAGCGCGCGGCGCAGCAACAGCACGCCAGCGGGCAAGAGTGCCGGCCCGGCCCGCTCGGTGCAGGGCGGAGCACCGGCCAAGGCAGCCAAGCCCGGCGCCAGCCAGGGCCAGGCAACGGGGACTTCGCGCCCGGTGCGCGGTCAGATCCTGACCCAGCACACCGGCTTGCCGCCGCGTGCGGGCACGGCGGCCGGCAAGCCGCGCGCCGGCAGCAAGCCGGCGGTCCAGTCCGCAGGCAGGAAGCGCTGAGCCATGACCTGGTTGGTTTTATTCGTAGCCGGTCTGTTGGAAGTCGCCTGGGCCATCGGGCTGAAGTACACCGAAGGGTTCACCCGCTTCTGGCCGACTGTCGGCACGGTCGCGGCGATGGTCGCCAGCATCGGCTTGCTCGGCCTGGCGATGCGGACCTTGCCGGTGGGTACCGCCTATGCGGTCTGGACCGGCATCGGAGCGGTCGGCACTGTCTTGTTCGGGATCATCCTGTTCGGCGAGCCCGCCACCGTGGCCCGGCTGGTTTGTGTCGGCCTCATCCTGGCGGGAATCGTGGGCCTGAAGCTGACGGCCTGATCGGCCAGATCCAGATCAAGTGCCTCACTGATGAATCAGTGAACACCATGCAAGAAGGGCGCCCCTCGGGGCGCCCTTCTTGTGTCAGCCCATGCGGCTGGATGCCGCCATGGTGATCAGGAGCGGGACTTCAGCAGGCCGTTGCGGCTGAAGTCGAGCGGCAGGCCGACATAGTTTTCGGCGATGCTGGTCAGGCCGGCTTCCGAGTTCATCAGGTAGTCGAGCTCGGCGTTCTGGAACTTGCTGCTGATCTCGCTGTCCTCGGGGAAGCGGTGCATCAGCTGGGTGAACCACCAGCTGAAACGCTCGGCGCGCCAGATGCGGGCCAGCGCCAGCTCGGAGTAGCGGTCGATGCCGGCTTCCGAGCCGTCCTTGTAATACTCGACCAGACCGTCGAACAGGTACTTGACGTCGGTCGCGGCCAGGTTCAGGCCCTTGGCACCGGTCGGCGGCACGATATGGCCCGCGTCGCCGGCCAGGAACATGCGGCCAAAGCGCAGCGGCTCGGTCACGAAGCTGCGCAGCGGGGCGATGCTCTTCTCGATGCTGGGGCCGGTCACGAGGTTGGCGGCGGCTTCGGGGTCCAGGCGCAGCTTGAGCTCCTGCCAGAAGGCCTCGTCGGTCCATTCCTCGATCTTGTCGGTCAGCGGCACCTGCAGGTAGTAGCGGCTGCGGGTCTGGCTGCGCTGCGAGCACAGCGCGAAGCCGCGCGGGCTGTTGACGTAGATCAGTTCATGGTGCACCGGCGGCGTGTCCGACAGCAGGCCCAGCCAGCCGAAGGGATAGACCTTCTCGAATTCCTTGATCGCGTTGCGCGGCGCGCTGGCGCGGCAGACGCCGTGAAAACCGTCGCAGCCGGCGATGAAGTCGCACTGGATCTCGTGGCTCTGACCGTCCTTGTCGTAGGTCACGCGCGGGTTCTTGCTGTCGAAGTCGTGCACCTGGACATTGGACGCTTCGTAGATGGTGGTCAGGCCGGCGGCGCTGCGGGCATCCATCAGGTCGCGGGTGACTTCGGTCTGGCCGTAGACCATGACCTTCTTGCCGTCGGTCCACTTGGCGAGGTCGACGCGCTTGCGCTGGCCCTGGTACAGCATGTCGAAGCCTTCATGCACCAGGCCTTCGGCGTGCATGCGCTGGCTGACGCCGGCTTCTTCCATCAGGTCGATCGTGACCTGCTCGAGCACGCCGGCACGGATGCGGCCGAGCACGTAGTCCGGGGTCTGGCGCTCGACGATGACGGCGTCGATGCCGGCCTTGGCGAGCAGTTGGCCGAGCAGCAGGCCGGAGGGGCCGGCGCCGACGATGGCGACTTGGGTGCGCATGGTTTGTCTCCTGTGGGGTGTTGCAGCGATGGGCCAAGTTTGCGGCTTGTTGCCGCATCGGCTAAGCCCTGCACGGCGGCTTTTGCGCGATCAGTGGAATGGTTGTGCGATGATCGCGCAATTAATGACCGAATGGAACTGGAGAGCTGCATGACCATCGCACGCGCCGATTTCATCGAGGGCATGGCCAAGGGAATGGCGGTGCTCGAGAGCTTCGACACCGAGCGCCAGCGCCTGAACGCGACCCAGGCCGCGCAGCGCGCCGGCCTGACGCGCGCAGCGGCCAGGCGCCATCTGCTGACGCTCGCGCACCTGGGCTACCTCGAGAGCGATGGCAGCCATTTCTGGCTGTCGGCCAAGGTGCTGCGCTTTTCCGGCAGCTACCTGGCCAGCGCCCGGCTGCCGCGCACGGTCCAGCCGACGCTGAACCGGCTGGCGGCGCAGACGCGCGACGCCTATTCGGTCGCGGTGCTCGAGGGCGATGCGGTTGTGATCGTGGCGCGCAGTGCGGCGGCGCTGGCGCCGGATTGGGCCGCGGACTGGGATAGCAGCTCGCTGGCCGCCGGGCTGCCAGCACCCGCCAGCGCGCGGCTGATGGCCTACGGCCTGCACCTGGGCGCGCGACTGCCGGCGCACGCCAGCTCGACCGGCCGCGTGCTGCTGGCGTCCTTGCCCGAGCCCGAACTGGCGGCCTGGTTCGAGGGCAGGGCGCTGGCGCGCCTGACGCCTTATACCGTGACCGATCCCGGCGCGCTGCGCAAGATCCTGGAGCAGATCCGGCAGCAGGACTGCTGCATTGCGAGCGAGGAGCACGAGATCGGCGTCCATGCGGTCGCGGTGCCGCTGCGCAATCTGCAGGGAAAAACCGTCGGCGCGCTCAATGCCGTGCTGACGCCGGCGCGACTCGCCAGGGGCGCGATCCAGCGCGAGTTGCTGCCCTTGTTGCAGGATGCGGCGCGCGAATTGCGGGCGCTTCTCTAGGGGCAGTAAAATTCCGGGTCTTTCTCCCACTACAGGCCACCCCGTGACCCAGTACATCACCCCGATCGAAGGCGGCGACGCCCTCGGCAACTTCCGCGCCCAGCAACTCCTGCCCCGACTGCAAGCCGTCAGCGACAAGATCAGCGGCATTTCGGCCCGTTTCGTCCACCTGGTCGATACGCTGGCGCCGCTGTCTGCCGAGCAACTCCAGCAATGGCAGGCCCTGCTGACCTACGGCGAGCCCTACGAGGGCGAAACCGCTGGCGCCCTGGTCGTGGTGACGCCGCGCATCGGTACCGTCTCGCCCTGGGCGTCCAAGGCGACCGACATCGCGCGCAACTGCGGCTTCGCGGTCAAGCGGGTCGAGCGCATCACCGAATATCGCCTGACGCTCAAGTCCGGCCTGCTGTCCAAGGGCTCGCTGAACGCCGAGCAGCTGGGCCAGGTCGCCGCGCTGCTGCATGACCGCATGACCGAGAGCGCCGTCGCCAGCCGCGAAGAGGCCTTCTCGCTGTTCGGCGAGCTCGAGCCGGCACCGATGGAGCATGTCGACATCGTCGGCACCGGCCCCGAGTCCGGCCGCCAGGCGCTGGAAAAAGCCAACCGGGCCTGGGGCCTGGCGCTGGCCGACGACGAGATCGACTACCTGGTCAAGGCGTTCCAGAACCTGGGTCGCAACCCGACCGACGTCGAACTCATGATGTTCGCCCAGGCCAACAGCGAGCATTGCCGCCACAAGATCTTCAACGCCGAGTTCACGATCGACGGCGTGGCACAGGACAAGAGCCTGTTCGCGATGATCCGCAACACGCACCAGCTGGCACCCCAGCATACGGTGGTGGCCTACTCGGACAACGCCTCGGTGATGGAGGGCAACCGGATCGAGCGCTTCATCGCCCGCGCCGGCGGCGAGGCCAGCCCGGCCTACGGCAAGCAAGAAGCCCTGCAGCATGTGCTGATGAAGGTCGAGACGCACAACCACCCGACCGCGATCTCGCCCTTCCCGGGTGCATCGACTGGCGCTGGCGGCGAGATCCGCGACGAGGGCGCGACCGGCCGTGGCTCGAAACCGAAGGCCGGCATGACGGGCTTTACCGTCTCCAAGCTCTGGGGCGGCTGGTCCGACCAGGCTGACGGCAAGCCGTCGCATATCGCGAGCCCGCTGCAGATCATGACCGAAGGCCCGCTCGGTGGCGCTGCCTTCAACAACGAATTCGGCCGTCCGAACCTGGTCGGCTATTTCCGCGAATACGAGCAGACCATCACTTCGGATGTCGATAGCATCGACCGCGGTTACCACAAGCCGATCATGATCGCCGGTGGCCTGGGCGGCATCGACGCTGAGCAGACCCAGAAGATCCTGTTCCCGGCCGGCACGCTGCTGATCCAGCTCGGCGGCCCCGGCATGCGCATCGGCATGGGCGGCGGCGCCGCCAGCTCGATGGCGACCGGCACCAACGCGGCCGAACTCGACTTCGACTCGGTCCAGCGCGGCAACCCTGAGATCGAGCGCCGGGCCCAGGAGGTGATCAACCACTGCTGGCATCAGGGCGAGGCCAACCCGATCCTGGCGATCCACGACGTCGGCGCCGGCGGCATCTCGAACGCCTTCCCCGAGCTGACCAATGACGCCGGCCGCGGCGCCCGCTTCGACCTGCGCGCCGTGCCGCTGGAGGAATCCGGCCTGGCACCGAAGGAGATCTGGTCCAACGAGAGCCAGGAGCGCTATGTGATGGCGATCGCGCCCGAGTCGCTCGAACAGTTCAAGTCCTTTTGCGAGCGCGAGCGCTGCCCGTTTGCCGTGATCGGCGTCGCGACCGAAGAGCGCCAGCTGGTGCTGGAAGACAAGGGCGCCGAGAGCCCGGTCGACATGCCGATGGATGTGCTGCTGGGCAAGCCGCCCAAGATGCTGCGCGATGTCAAGACCGTCCATCGCGAGTTCAAGCCGCTCGACGTGACCGGTGTCGAGCTGCAACAGGCCGTGATCGACGTGTTGATCCACCCGACCGTCGCGTCCAAGCGCTTCCTGGTCACGATCGGCGACCGCGCCGTCGGTGGCCTGAGCCACCGCGATCAGATGGTCGGCCCCTGGCAGGTGCCGGTGGCGGATTGCGCCGTCACCCTGGCCGACTACAAGGGTTTTGCCGGCGAGGCAATGGCGATGGGCGAGCGCACCCCGCTGGCCGCGCTTGACGCGCCGGCTTCGGGCCGCATGGCGGTGGCCGAAGCCATCACCAACCTGCTGGCCGCGCCGATCGATCTGGCCCGCGTCAAGCTGTCGGCCAACTGGATGGCGGCCTGCGGCGAGGCCGGCGAGGACGCCGCCCTGTACGAGACCGTCAAGACCGTCGGCATGGAGCTGTGCCCGGCGCTGGGCATCAGCATCCCGGTCGGCAAGGACAGCCTGTCGATGCGCACCCAGTGGCAGGCCGATGGCGAGACGAAAAAAGTCACCTCGCCGGTCAGCCTGATCATCTCGGCCTTCGCGACCCTGCCCGATGTGCGCGGCACGCTGACGCCGCAGCTCGACGCCGAACAGGACAGCACCCTGGTGCTGATCGACCTCGGCAAGGGCCAGACCCGCATGGGTGGCTCGATCCTGGCCCAGGTACTGGACCAGGCCGGCGGCGCGGTGCCCGACCTCGATGACGCGCAGGACCTGATCAAGCTGGTCAACGCCGTCAACGCATTGCGCGCCGATGGCAAGATCCTGGCTTACCACGACCGCAGCGACGGTGGCCTGCTAGCGGCGGCGGCCGAGATGGCCTTTGCCGGCCATGTCGGCGTCAGCCTGAACGTCGACATGCTGGTCACCGAAGGCGACGGCATCAGCGACAGCCGCATGGACAGCGGCGACGCCAAGAACTGGGCCACTCAGGTCGCCGAGCGCCGCAACGAGCTCACGCTCAAAGCCCTGTTCAACGAGGAGCTCGGCGTGCTGCTGCAGGTCCGCACCAGTGAACGCGATGCCGTGATGGCGCTGCTGCGCGAGCATGGCCTGTCCAAGTTCAGCCACTATGTCGGCAAGACCCGCCCGCTGTCGTCCGAGATCGACACCGGCAAGGGCCAGCTGCAAATTTGGCGCGATGCCAAGGCCGTCTTCAGCGCCGAGCTGTTCGACCTGCACCAGGTCTGGGACAGCGTGAGCTGGAAGATCAACCAGCAGCGTGACAACCCGGCCTGCGCCGACTCCGAGCACGCCGCCGCTGGCGCCGTCAACGATCCGGGCATGCATGTCGCGCTGACCTTCGATCCGTCGGACAACGTCGCAGCACCCTTCCTGAACCTGAGCCGACCCAAGGTCGCGATCCTGCGCGAGCAGGGCGTCAACTCGCACGTCGAGATGGCCTACGCCTTCACCGAGGCCGGCTTCGAGGCCTACGACGTGCACATGACCGACCTGCAGACCGGCCGCGCCAAGCTGTCGGACTTCAAGGGCGTGGTCGCCTGTGGCGGCTTCAGCTACGGCGACACCTTGGGTGCCGGCATCGGCTGGGCGCGCTCGATCACCTTCAACTCGGTGCTGTCCGAGCAGTTCCAGGGCTTCTTCGGTCGCGCCGACACCTTCGGCCTGGGCGTGTGCAACGGCTGCCAGATGTTTGCCGAGCTGGCCGACATCATCCCGGGTGCCGAGGCCTGGCCGCGCTTCACCACCAACCAGAGCGAGCGCTTCGAGGCCCGCCTGTCGATGGTCGAGGTGCTGGAGTCGCCCAGCCTGTTCCTGCAGGGCATGGCCGGCAGCCGGCTGCCGATCGCGGTCGCGCATGGCGAAGGCTTTGCCAACTTCAAGCACCGTGGTGATGCGACGAAGGCGATTGCCGCGATGCGCTATGTCGACAACTTCGGCGCCGCGACCGAGCAGTACCCGTTCAACCCGAACGGCAGCGCCGGCGGCCTGACCAGCGTGACCACGGCTGACGGCCGCTTCACCGCCATGATGCCGCACCCCGAGCGCGTCTTCCGCAACATCCAGATGAGCTGGACCGATTACGCCAAGTCGGGCGGCCAGGACGCGCTGAGCCCCTGGATGCAGATCTGGCGCAACGCGCGCAAGTGGGTGGGCTGATCGCCCGGGCGGCCAGGCCGCCCCGGCTTTTCGCGAACTGAGCGCCCACTGAAGCAGCCGGCTTGACCTCCATCAAGCCGGCTTTTTTCTGCGCGCTTGATTTTTATCAAGCCTGATCGCGGCAAACTGCCTAGACTGTTAGTCAGTACACCCCTAAATGAGGAGACACAATGAGCCAGACAGACCAACCGATCGCCGATTTCTCGCAATGCCACGAGGGCATCTTCAAGAAGCTCGACCAGTTGAGCGAATTGCCCGCGCTGCTTGAGCCGGCGCAGCGTGCACGCGAGGTGGCGGAAAAGTCACTCGAGTTCTTCCGCGAAGCCATCTTCGAGCACCACCTCGACGAGGAGCGCGAGCTGTTTACCGCCGTGCTCGAGAGCGCACTCGATGACGCCGAGCGCTTCAAGGTCCAGTCCATGAACAAGCGCCTGACCGACGAGCACCGCGAACTCGAGAAGATCTGGAAGAGCCTGGAGTCAGGCCTCAAGAAGGTCGTCAAGGGCCAGTTCGGCGAGGTCAATGTCGCCGACCTGTCGCGCCTGGTCAGCCAGTACCGGGCCCATGCCCAGTTCGAGGAGCAGGAATACCTGCCGCTGGCGCAGCAGATCCTGGGCCGCAACGGCAATCACATGGCGGCGCTGGGCCTGTCGCTGCACATGCGCCACCAGAACCCGACCGCGTTCCAGTTCTACGTCTGAACGCGCTGATCGGCACTAAAAACCCCGCCTCAGGCTTACGGCCCTGGCGGGGTTTTTCGTTGCTGGTTCAGTTTGCAGGTGCTGCAGCCGGCCTTGTGCGGTAGAACTGCAACGGCACGGCAGCCGCCTGGTTGATCACGCTGCGCTTGATCTTGCCGACCACATGCATCTCGCAGGGCTTGCAGTCAAAGCGCAGCGTCAGCTTTTCCTTGCCGTTGATCAGCTGCAGCGGCTCGGCCTTGACTTGGCCCTGCACGCCGGTCACGCCCTTGGCCTGCTTCGGGCACAAGCTCAAGGAGAAGCGCACGCAATGCTTGGTGATCATCAGGCTGACTTCGCCTTCCTCTTCCTGGCTCTCGTAGGCCGCCGCGATCACCTTGACGCCGTGGCGGGCGTAGAAGTCGCGCGCCTTGTGGTTGTAGACGTTGGCCAGGTAGGTCAGCGTGTCCTCGGGGTAGGGGGCCGGCGGCTCGACAGGAACGGCGCGCGGCAGGCGCTGCAGCGCATTGGCGCGCGCCGCCTCCAGCTGTGCCACCGCATCGCGGCGCAGCGTGTTGAGCAGCGAAGCCGGCACGAAACGGGGGCCTGACAGCGCCAGCGTGACATCGATCGGCGTGAATAACGTTTCGCCCAGGCGCTCGAGCTGCTCGCGCAGCTTGGCATCGGCCTGCGACGGGTCCTTGGCCGGCTGCAGCGCCAGGCTGGCGCTGGCCTCGCCACAGTGGCCGTCCTCGTCGGTCAGGCTCAGGCGCAGGCCGCCCTCGGTCTCCTTTAGCTTGATCCAGGCGCCGATCCGGCGCTCGGCCGATTTCTTCTCGAGCGCGCGCACCCAGTCCATGCTGCGGTTGCGGTTGACCTCGACCCCCTTGCGCAGGTCCTTGAAGCCGTCCATCGGGTCCTTCGGGAAAATCCGCCAGATCCGGCCGCCTTCGGCTCCCTTGCCGAGCTTTTCCACCCGGTTTGTCTGCAGGCCGACCAGTTCCTTTTGCAGGTCGTAGTAGCACAGACCGTCGCCGTTGGCCAGCTCCAGGCTGGGGTCGCTGAGCTCGAGATCGACGCTGTCGCTGTTGATCTTGCTGACCCAGCCGATGGCCTGGCCCGGGTTCTTCGGGCTGTCGAAGGCACCGATGTCCTCCTTGCGGCCCTGCACGAAGTAGTCGGTGAACTCGCGGTTGAAGTTCTGGTCCGGGTCGGGCTGGAAGAAGAAGGTGCATTCGCCACTCGACGCACGCGCGAGCTCGGGCCGCTGCTCCAGGATCTCGTCGAGCAGGACCCGGTAATGCGCCGTGATGTTCTTCACATAGCCCATGTCCTTGTAGCGGCCCTCGATCTTGAAGCTGCGCACGCCGGCGTCGATCAGCGCGGCCAGGTTCTCGCTCTGGTTGTTGTCCTTCATCGACAGCACATGCTTGTCGTGCGCGATGATGCGGCCCTGGGCGTCCTTGACCTCGTAGGGCAGGCGGCAGGCCTGCGAGCAGTCGCCGCGGTTGGCGCTGCGCCCGGTGTGGGCATGGCTGATGAAGCATTGCCCGCTGTAGGCCACGCAGAGCGCGCCGTGGACGAAGAACTCGATGTTGCAGCGCTCGGGGTCGGTCGCGGCGCGGATGGCAGCGATCTGGTTCAGCGTCAGCTCGCGCGCCAGCACGATCTGGGAGAGGCCGGCGTCCTGCAGGAAGCGCGCCTTTTCGGGCGTGCGGATGTCGGTCTGGGTGCTCGCGTGCAGCTGGATCGGCGGCAGGTCAAGCTCGAGCAGGCCCATGTCCTGGATGATCAGCGCGTCGGCGCCGGCGTTGTAGAGCTGATGGATCAGCTTGCGTGCGGGTTCGAGTTCGTCGTCGCGCAGGATGGTGTTGAGCGTGACGAAGACCCGGCTCTGGTAGCGGTGTGCGTGCCGGACCAGGCGCGCGATGTCCTGCACCGAGTTTTCCGCGCTGGCGCGGGCGCCGAACGACGGTCCGCCGATGTAGATGGCGTCGGCGCCGTGGTTGACGGCTTCGATGCCGATGTCGGCATCGCGCGCGGGGGACAGGAGTTCGAGCTGGTGAGGGAGCATGAGACGGCTAGGGGCTGATAGGCAAGCCCGCTATTGTCCCAGTTTCGGCATGGTCCAGTCGAGTTCAAGGCGGCGCGGCACGCTGTGGTGCAGCGGCCAGTGCCCGGGACGCTCGGCGAAAACCCGTGGCTGGTGCGTCCATTCCTGCAGCACCAGGCTGCCAGCGCCGGCATGCACGATCAGGCTGCTGCGCGTGCCGTAGCCGCGCTCAGGCGCATGGACGAAGGCGCTGGACAGGCGCCGCTCCAGGTCGATCGGAACGCCGGTGCGCGGCAGGCTGTCGTCATGCGCCTCGCCCATCGCGCGCAGCGCCTGCAGCAGGTCTTGCGTCTCGTCGGCATGCGCGCGCTGCGACAGATGGCGAGCCAGCGCATCCTTCAGCGCCAGCGTCTTCGGCCAGGGCGTGTCCAGCCCCGCATTGGACAGGCCGTAGCAGCCCGGCCCCAGCGACCGGCCCTGCCAGCCCGGCGGCAGGCCGGCTTCATTCGTTCCGCTGGCGTCGACCGCACGGTTGCTGAGCCAGGCCCAGCGCGAAGTCGCCAGGTCGCCCAGCACCAGGTTGAAGCCGGCGTAGCACGCCGGGTCGATGGCCGTGATCCAGTCCTGCCAGTCGGCCTCCGAATCGAGCCAGCCGGTCACGAGATCGCCCCGGCTGCAAGGCGCGGCCTCGATCGGCCAACTGCGCACATTGGTCAGCATCGCGACCCGGCCATCCTCGGCCAGCCCGATCCAGCTGCCGCCGGCTTGCAAGTCGCGTCCGGCAGCGACGCGCTTGCCCGAGGGCAGCGGCCACAGCTGCAGTGGCTGCGTCGGCCGGTCGAAGAATTCGTCCCGGTTCGATGCCAGCAGCAGCGGTAGTCCGGGTCGACCATGGATGGCGAAGGCGATCAGGCACATGAGGGGATTGTCCAGCAACTTACTGCATCAGGCCCATAGCCAGCTCCCCAGCAACCGGCCAGGCAGCAAGGCGAGGGCTCCGGCAATCAGGCAGGCACCGACATAGAGTCCTTGCATGGTCTTGCGATGGGCAGCCAGGTTGCCGCGCCGCAAGGCACGCCAGGAGAGCAGGAGCTGACCCAGGGTGAAGGGAATCAGCAGGTGAATCCAGCTGTAGCCCGCGAGGTTGGGCCGCGCGAAGTCCCTGATGAACAGGGCCGAGATGGCGGCGATCACCATCAGCGTGACCCAGGCATAGCCCGCCGCCTGGTGCGGGCGGGGCCTGGGCTGGCGTCCCAGGCGCGTGCACAGCGCGATGGGGCCGATGGCCGTGGCGGCCAGGGTGGCAGCCAAATGAATGGCGATGGCAGGGGTAATTGGCATTGCGGAGGCCTGTGCAGACACGAGAGACCCCGAATTTGCCCGAGTCAGATGTCCTGCAGCAACTCGTAGGGCAGCGCCAGCGCCTGCAAGGCGACGCCGTCCGGCCCGCCGACTGTCAAGGCCTGACCGTCGAGTGCACTGGTCTGCAGCGAGACGATCGCCTCCCAACCTTGCAGCGGGTGCGGAGCGGCCGCCACGACGATGCCGCAGGGCTGCTCGGCATCCGCCGCATGGAACACCTCCTGGCCGACGCTCAACTCGGACTCGGCGTGGAAGATCTGGGCCCGGCGCTTGAGCGCCCCGCGGTACTGGCTGCGCGCGACCACTTCCTGGCCCGGGTAGCAGCCCTTCTTGAAGTTGACGCCACCGACCGACTCGTAGTTGAGCATCTGCGGCACGAATTCCTCGACCACCGGCGCGCCGACCATGGCGACGCCGCTGCGCACTTCCAGCCATTGCCAGAGCGCCGGCGCCAGCTCGGCTGCTGGCTGGGCCGCAGCGCTGGGCAGGCAGAGCAGGGCACGCGCAGCTCCCTCGGCACCCGGCAGCCGCACCCATTGGCCATCAGCGGCGTCGAGCCTGGACCAGGGCGCTGCCGGCAGACCGGCGGGCAGGCTGGCGCCGACCGCGCCGTACAGGGCGAAATCGGCCGAGGCATCGCTGAGCTTGGCCTTGGCGCGCAGCACGAACATCGACAGCCGCTTGAGCGTGGGCGCGAGCAGGTCGCGGTGGCAGAGCAGCAGGATCTCTTCCGGGCCGGTTTTCCAGCCGATGAAGCTCGCCAGCATGCGGCCCTTGGCCGAGCAGTAGCCGGCCAGTCGTGCCTCGCCCTGGCCCAGCAGCACGAAGTCCTGCGTCAGCTGGCCGTGCAGGAAGGCGGCGGCATCGGCGCCCTGGGCCCGGATCACGCCCCAGTCATCGAGCCGGGCCAGCCCTTGCAGGGCGGTGGCATCGAAGTCGAGGTCGTGATTGGCTGCAGCCGGGGTCGAGACAGAAGTAGTGGAGGCGCTCATGGTGGCTTTCGGATTCCTTGGGCCGCCTGCATGGCGGTCGAATATCATTGCGAGCTCTGATTTTCCCAAAGGCCGGATGGTTGTGCAGCGTCGCATGAAAAATAGGTGGATTTCGGCCCTGCTCCTGGGCGTGGCCGCCGGCGTGCTGGCCGGGGCAGGGGCGGCCTACTGGCTGCAGCGTCCGCTGGAGCTGAACCGCAGTACCGCAGTGCCCGCCGAGCCGCTGGACCTGACGATCCCGGCCGGTGCCTCGGCGCGCCAGGTGGCGCAGCAGCTGCAGCAGGCCGGCGTGCAGAGTTCCGACTGGCTGCTCTACGGCTGGCTGCGCCTGTCCGGCCAGTCGCGCCGCATCCAGGCCGGCAGCTACGAGATCGAGCCCGGCACCACGCCACGGCAACTGCTCGACAAGCTGGTGCGCGGCGAGCAGGCGCTGCGCCGCGTGACCCTGGTCGAAGGCTGGAACTACCGCCAGGTGCTGCAGGCGCTCAAGAGCGCCGAGCACCTGAACTGGGACCTGCCCGATGCGGTGCTGGCGCAGCCCGCCTTGCTCATGCGCGCGCTCGGCCTGCCGGCCGCGCACCCCGAGGGCCGTTTCTTTCCCGACACCTACCTCTACCCCAAGCGCCAGAACGCCTCGGTCCTGCTGCGCCAGGCCGCGGCGGCGATGCAGCGCCAGCTCGAGCAGGCCTGGGCCGAGCGGGCCCCCAATCTGCCGCTCAAGACCCCCGAGCAAGCACTGATCCTGGCCAGCGTGGTCGAGAAGGAGACCGGCGCCAGCGCGGACCGGCCCATGGTCGCGGCCGTCTTCATCAACCGGCTGCGACTGGGCATGCGGCTGCAAACCGATCCGACCGTGATCTACGGCCTGGGTCCGGCCTTCGACGGCAATCTGCGCAAGCGCGACCTGCTGGCCGATACCCCCTACAACAGCTACACCCGCGCCGGCCTGCCGCCGACGCCGATCGCGATGCCGGGCCTGGCATCGCTGCGCGCCACGCTGCAGCCCGCTGCCAGCCCGGCGCTTTACTTTGTCGCGCGGGGCGACGGCAGCAGCCAGTTCAGCGCTACGCTCGACGAGCACAACCAGGCGGTGCGCCGTTATATCCTGGCCCGTTGATTTCCCAGGCTACTTTTCAAGGCCATTTAATGACCCAGAGCACCCCGAGCGGTTTGTTCATCAGTTTCGAAGGCATAGACGGCGCTGGCAAGTCCAGCCATATCGCCGCGGTGGCCGACTGGTTTCGCGCCCATGGCCGGCATGTCACGCTGACGCGCGAGCCCGGCGGCACCCCCTTGGCGGAAAAGCTGCGCGAGCTGCTGCTGCATGACGCGATGGACCCGTTGAGCGAGGCGCTGCTGATGTTCGCCGCCCGGCGCGACCATGTGCTGCAGGTGATCCAGCCGGCGCTGGCGCGCGGCGATGTGCTGCTGTGCGACCGCTTCACCGATGCCACCTTTGCCTACCAGGGTTACGGGCGCGGCTTCGATCTGCAGGTGCTGCGTCAGCTCGAGCAATGGGTGCAGCAGCAGCCCGAACAATCCAGCCAAGCCGGCCTGCTCGAACCCGAGCTCTGCTTCTGGTTCGACCTGCCGCCGGCCATTGCTGCGGCCAGGCTGGCCGGTGCGCGCCAGCCCGACAAGTTCGAGTCCGAGGCCGAGCCCTTTTTCCAGCGCGTCGCCAGCGGTTATGCCGCGCGCGCAGCCCAGTCACCGCAGCGCTTCGCCCGCATCGATGCCAGCCAGAGCCTGGAGCAGGTGCGCGAGCAGGTGCTGCGGCATTGCGAGCAAGTCTGGGGCCAGCCATGAACCAGCAAGCCGACGCCAGCCGCCTGCCGCCCTGGTTGCAGCGCCAGCTGGTGGCGCTGCAGCAGCAGCGCGGCCACGCGATCCTGCTCAGCGGTCCGGCCGGCCTGGGCCAGTACCCGCTGG
>NZ_PVLR01000036.1 GCF_002980625.1 Malikia spinosa
TGCTCAGCTCTGTCATGGGTGGACTTTCTGTTGGCTTGAGAACAGTTAGGTAAGCCGTAGGTAACCCTGCGGGATTCCTGTGTTGAAGAAAACTTTCGGATTCTATTGCAATGCAATATGCGTCTAGCTGCTATGGGCTGTCGAGCGGTTGGCGGGTCTTGCCTCAGCTCAGTTCGTTGTGGTAGTGATGCTTGTCGGTGCGGTAGAGGCCGCGGCGATATTCCATCGGTGTGTCGTTGTAGGTGTAGGCCACGCGTTCGACGCTCAACAGCGGAAAACCGGCCGCAACGCCCAGGGTCTCGGCTGATTCCGCATCGGCCGCCACGGCCTTGAGTTTCTCGTCGGCGCGCACCATGCGCACGCCGAACTGGCGCTCGAACAGGGCGTACATCGCGCCTTGGTGGTTGGCCAGGGTTTCGAGGCTGAGGCCCTTGAAGGGATTGCCCGGCAGCCAGAGGTCTTCCAGGATGGTCGGCAGGCCCTGGAACGACAGCACGCGCCTGACTTCGAACACCGGGTCGCCCGAACGCAGGCCCAGCATGCGGGCGATCTCGGCCGGCGCACGCAGGCGGCGAAAGTCGAGGATCTGGCGTGCGGCCGGACCCTGGGTGTCGCGGTTGCAGCTGTCGGGCTCGAGTCGCAGGAAGCGGTACTGCACCTGCTGCTCGGAGTGGGTCGCGACGAAGGTGCCCTTGCCCTGGCGTCGCACCAGCAGGTTGTCGGCGGAGAGTTCGTCGATGGCCTTGCGTACCGTGCCCTGGCTGACGCGAAAGCGTCCCGCCAGCTCGAGTTCGCTCGGGATCAGGTCGCCCGGCTTCCATTCGCCGGCCTGCAGGCTTTGCAGGATCAGCCCCTTGATCTGCTGGTAAAGCGGGCTGAAGGCCGGGGTGCCGCTGCTCGACAAGCCGGCTCCAGCGTCGCTGCCTGAGTTCGGGTAATCGAGCTCAGGGGTCTTGAGGCTGGGGGCGGGCGGGTTTTGAACCATGATCGAGTGTAATCATATCTTATATAAGACATAAGACAAATTGACTTTGCCCTTTTTTGCAGGGTAAACTCGCCAGGATTTCTTTCCTCTCAACTGTTGCATTTCTGGAGTGTTCTCATGAGCAAGAAGCCCGTTCGCGTCGCCGTCACCGGTGCTGCTGGTCAAATCGGTTACGCCCTGCTGTTCCGCATCGCTTCGGGCGAAATGCTGGGCAAGGACCAGCCGGTCATCCTGCAGCTGCTGGAAGTGCCGGTTGAGAAGGCCCAGCAAGCGCTCAAGGGCGTGATGATGGAGCTGGAAGACTGTGCTTTCCCGCTGCTGGCCGGCATGGAAGCCCACAGCGATCCGATGACCGCCTTCAAGGACACCGACTACGCACTGCTGGTCGGTTCGCGTCCGCGCGGCCCGGGCATGGAGCGTGCCGAACTGCTGGCGATCAACGGCGCCATCTTCACGGCTCAAGGCCAGGCCCTGAACGCCGTCGCCAGCCGCGACGTCAAGGTGCTGGTGGTCGGCAACCCGGCCAACACCAACGCCTACATCGCGATGAAGTCGGCGCCGGACCTCAAGCCGGGCAACTTCACCGCCATGCTGCGCCTGGACCACAACCGCGCCGCTTCGCAGATCGCTGCCAAGACCGGCAAGGCCGTGGCTGACATCGAGCAACTGTGCGTCTGGGGCAACCACTCGCCGACCATGTACGCCGACTACCGCTTCGCCACCATCAACGGCGAGTCGGTCAAGGACATGATCAACGACCAGGACTGGAACGCCAACGTGTTCCTGCCGACCTTCGGCAAGCGCGGCGCCGCCATCATCGAAGCGCGTGGCCTGTCCTCGGCCGCTTCGGCTGCCAACGCTGCCATCGACCACATGCGCGACTGGGCCCTGGGCACCAACGGCAAGTGGGTCACGATGGGCATCCCGTCGCAAGGCTGGTATGGCATTCCGAAGGATGTCATGTTCGGCTTCCCGGTCACCTGCGAAAACGGCGAGTACAAGGTCGTCGAAGGCCTGGAGATCGACGAGTTCAGCCAGGCTTGCATTGCCAAGACCCTGAAGGAACTGACCGACGAGCAAGCTGGCGTCGCCCACCTGGTCTGACCGGAAGGAACTGCAGGTGAGCAAGCATCCGCGCGCGGTATTGCTGGGAGCCCAGGCTGGCGCGTTCGCGCTGCCGGTCTGTGACCATTACAGCGGTGTCGAGGCGCGCATGCGCAAGAGCCTGCAGCTGCAGGCCGAGTTTTCCGAGCGGTTCGGCGCCTGCGTCTTCGACGTGACGCTGGACTGCGAGGACGGTGCCGCTGTCGGCGCCGAGGCCGAGCATGCCCAGCTCGTCACCGAACTGGTGCAGGGTCTGGATTTCGCTCGCGCGATTGCGCCGCGTGTCGGCGTGCGCGTGCACGCGGTCGATCACCCGGCCTTCGAGGCCGACGTGGCGCAGATCGTCGCTGCGGTGGGCCATCGCCTGTCGCACCTGATGGTGCCCAAGGTCGAGTCGGTCGCCGATGTCGAGCGCGCCGTCGCTTCGATGGGTTTTGCTGGCGGTAGCGAACTGCCGCTGCAGGTGCTGATCGAGTCGCCGGCTGCGGTGCACCACGCCTTCGAGATCGCCGCGCACCCGCGCGTGCAATCGCTGAGCTTTGGCCTGATGGACTTTGTCTCCGCCCATGGCGGCGCCATCCCTTCCGATGGCATGGGCCTGGTCGGGCAGTTCAGCCATCCGCTGGTGCTGCGCGCCAAGCTCGAGATCGCCAGCGCCTGCCATGCCCATGGCAAGGTGCCCTCGCATTGCGTCGTGACCGAGTTCAAGGACCAGGCTGCGATGAAGCAGGCGGCGCAGCGCGCCGCGCGCGAGCTCGGCTACACGCGCATGTGGAGCATCCACCCCGATCAGATCGAGCCCATCCTCGAGGCCTTTGCGCCGACCGCGCAGGAAGTCGAGAAGTCGGCCCGCATCATTGCTGCGGCCCACGCCGCGGACTGGGCGCCAATCGCGCTCGACGGCCAGCTGCACGACCGTGCCAGCTACCGCTACTTCTGGCAGACGCTGGAGCGCGCGCACCAGACCGGCTGCCCGATTCCGCCCGAAGCGGGCGTCTTTTTCTGAACCGGGTTTTTCCCGCAGGAGTCACCATGGCGATCCACCGTAACCTGATGCTGGCCCGCCTGGTGGCGGCCGCCGGCGCAAGCCTTGTCCTGCTGGGCGCCCAGGCGAGCAGCGAATCCGTGCGCAAGGCCAAGCCCGCGCCGGTCCAGCCGGCCGCCGCCCCGGTGGCGCTGGGTGACGAGGAGCTGCTGCTGTCGACCCAGGTGTCGGTCGGCAACATCCCGTGCGAACTCGGCCAGAGCGTGACCCTGCGTGCCGACGCCGACGCCCCTGGCTATTTCCACCTGCAACTCAAGAATCAGCGCTTTCATCTGCGCCCGGTCATGAGTGCCACCGGCGCCCTGCGCCTGGAGGACCAGGCCCGCGGTGCGGTCTGGATCCAGCTCGCCAACAAGTCGATGCTGATGGACCAGAAGCAGGGCCGACGCCTGGCCGATGAATGCATGAGCCCGCTGCAGGCCGCCTACGCCGAGCATCTGAGGCACAACCCGGCCCCGAACTTGCTTGACGTGGCGCAGAAGTCGCGCTGACCCTTAACTACAACAATCTTCAACTGGAGCTATAACGATGCTGCAAGCCTACCGTCAACATGTCGCCGAGCGCGCCGCGCTGGGTATCCCGCCGCTGCCGCTGGACGCCAAGCAGGTCGCCGACCTGATCGAGCTGATCAAGAACCCGCCGGCTGGCGAAGACGCCTTCCTGCTGGACCTGCTGACCCACCGCGTGCCCCCGGGCGTCGACGATGCCGCCAAGGTCAAGGCCTCGTTCCTGGCCGCCGTGGCGCATGGCGATGTCGCCGTGGCCCTGATCTCCAAGGCCAAGGCCACCGAGCTGCTCGGCACCATGGTCGGCGGCTACAACGTGCATCCGCTGATCGAGCTGCTCGACGACGCCGAAGTGGCGGGCGTGGCCGCTGAAGCGCTGAAGAAGACGCTGCTGATGTTCGACTTCTTCAACGACGTGGCAGAGAAGGCCAAGGCCGGCAATGCCAAGGCCCAGGAAGTGATGCAGAGCTGGGCCGATGCCGAGTGGTTCACCAGCCGCCCCGAAGTCGAGCAGAAGATCACCGTCACCGTGTTCAAGGTGCCGGGCGAGACCAACACCGACGACCTGTCGCCGGCACCCGACGCCTGGAGTCGCCCGGACATCCCGCTGCACTACCTGGCGATGCTGAAGAACACCCGTCCTGACGCGGCCTTCAAGCCCGAGGAAGACGGCAAGCGCGGCCCGATGCAGTTCATCGACGACCTGAAGGCCAAGGGTCACCTGGTGGCCTATGTCGGCGACGTGGTCGGCACCGGTTCCTCGCGCAAGTCGGCAACCAACAGCGTGATCTGGGCCACCGGCGCCGACATCCCGTTCGTGCCGAACAAGCGCTTCGGCGGCATCACGCTGGGCGGCAAGATTGCCCCGATCTTCTTCAACACGCAGGAAGACTCCGGCTCGCTGCCGATCGAAGTCGATGTCTCCAAGCTCGAAATGGGCGACGTGATCGACGTGCTGCCCTACGAGGGCAAGCTGGTCAAGAACGGTGAGACCGTGGCCGAGTTCGCGCTCAAGAGCGACGTGCTGTTTGACGAAGTGCGCGCTGGCGGCCGCATCAACCTGATCATCGGTCGCAGCCTGACCGCCAAGGCGCGCGAGTTCCTGGGCCTGCCGGCTTCCACCCTGTTCCGCCTGCCCACCCCGCCGGCCGAGACCAAGGCTGGCTTCACGCTGGCACAGAAGATGGTCGGCCGTGCCGTCGGCCTGCCGGAAGGCCAGGGCGTGCGCCCCGGTACCTACTGCGAGCCGAAGATGACCACCGTGGGTTCGCAAGACACCACCGGCCCGATGACGCGCGACGAGCTGAAGGACCTGGCCTGCCTGGGCTTCTCGGCTGACCTCGTGATGCAGTCCTTCTGCCACACCGCGGCCTACCCGAAGCCGGTCGACGTCAAGACCCACCGCGAGCTGCCGGCCTTCATCAGCAACCGCGGCGGCGTGGCCCTGCGTCCGGGCGACGGCGTGATCCACAGCTGGCTCAACCGCCTGCTGCTGCCTGATACCGTCGGCACCGGCGGTGACTCGCACACCCGCTTCCCGATCGGCATCTCCTTCCCGGCCGGCTCCGGCCTGGTCGCCTTCGGCGCCGCCACCGGCGTGATGCCGCTGGACATGCCCGAATCGGTGCTGGTGCGCTTCAAGGGCGAAATGCAGCCCGGCGTGACCCTGCGCGATCTGGTGCATGCGATCCCGCTCTACGCCATCAAGGCTGGCATGCTGACCGTGGCCAAGGCCGGCAAGAAGAACATCTTCTCGGGCCGCATCCTCGAAATCGAAGGTCTGCCGGACCTGAAGGTCGAGCAGGCTTTCGAGCTGTCCGACGCCTCGGCCGAGCGTTCCGCTGCTGGTTGCACCATCAAGCTCAACAAGGAGCCGGTGGCTGAGTACCTGAAGTCGAACGTCGTTCTGATGAAGAACATGATCGCCGATGGCTACGCCGACGCCAAGACGCTGGCGCGCCGCATCGAGAAGGTCGAGGCCTGGCTGGCCAACCCGAACCTGCTCGAAGCCGACCAGGATGCCGAGTACGCTGCCGTGATCGAGATCGATCTGGCCGACATCAAGGAGCCGATCGTCTGCTGCCCGAACGACCCGGATGATGCCAAGTTCCTGTCCGAAGTGGCCGGCACCAAGATCGACGAGTCCTTCATCGGCTCCTGCATGACCAACATCGGTCACTTCCGTGCTGCAGCCAAGCTGCTCGGCGGCCAGCGCGACATTCCGGTCAAGATGTGGGTCGCTCCGCCGACCAAGATGGACCAGACCGAGCTGATCAAGGAAGGCCATTACTCGGCGTTCGGCGCCTCCGGTGCCCGCACCGAAATGCCGGGCTGCTCGCTGTGCATGGGCAACCAGGCCCAGGTGCGCGAAGGCGCGACCGTGATCTCGACCTCGACCCGCAACTTCCCGAACCGTCTGGGCAAGAACACCAATGTGTTCCTGGGCTCGGCCGAACTGGCGGCAATTGCCTCCAAGCTGGGCAAGCTGCCGACCAAGGAAGAGTACCTGGCCGCGATGGGCGTGATCGACAACGACAAGGCCAGCGTCTACCGCTACATGAACTTCGACCAGATCGAGGAATACGCAGAAGCTGCCAAGGGCGTGACCGCCTGAGCGATCAGTCGCTGAGCTGAAAGCGTCAAGCCCCCGGTGCCGTCAGGCCCGGGGGCTTTTTTTGCCTGCTCCGACCTGTCACACCGCCTGGTACAGGATTTCGCTGGCTGGATAGGGAGTTATGGATCGATCCATTCATCTGTATCCCATGACAATAAAAGCATGCCGGCCATGAGTTGTCAAAATTATCTTTTGTTAAGATCGAGCAAGAATTTGTCACTCACAACAACATGATCGCGCTGCAGTGGGAAAGCTGTTGCTGCCCCGGTTGCCGGTCCGATACAAGAAACAGTTTCAAGCAAGGGAGGAAAAGATGATCGAGCATGTCTGGTTGGAACACGGCATCGTCCGTTGGCATATCGGCGCAGTCAGCGCGCAGCAGTATCAGTTCTCGAACGCCGAGTTGCGCGAGGACAGCCGCTTTGGCACGGTGCATTACCTGATCGATGATTTCCTCGACTGCACCGCCTTGCCCGAGATCGAACTCGTGGCTTCGGTGCCGGTGCGGTGCGCGTACTGGGTGCTGCCGAATGCGGAATTTCGCCAGGCCATCGTGTCGAGTTCCGCCGCCTTGCGCGAACGCGCCTACCGGCTGGCCTTGTTCAGCCTGAGCAGTCCGGCCACCATGAAGTTCTCCGACATGGCCAAGGCGCGCGAATGGGTCAAGGGCGACATGCCCGATCGTGCCAGTGCCACGACACTGCAATGGGCCGGCGCCGGCATTGCGGCGGCCCCTGCGGCCTACGCGCGGGTACGTTGAAGCGCTGAGCGCTCAGATACCCGCCAGCTTCTGCACCAGCTCGACCGAGCTGCCGGCCTGGTATTTGCGCAGCAGCCGGGCGCGGTAGATCTCGACCGTGCGCGGGCTGATGCCGAGCACCTTGCCGATTTCCTTGGCGGTCAGGCCCTCGAGTACCAGGGCCGCGACTTCGCGCTCGCGCGCGGTCAGGTCGGCCTTGAACGGCCGGCGTGCGCTCAGGTCCTCGAAGCTCCAGATGCCGGCCGCATGCGGGTCCTCGCGCTCGAGCGCGCGGCCCGTGACATGGCACCAGAACAGCTGGTCCTTGAAGCGCCCATCGACCCGTTTCATCAGCCGGTCGTCGACGTAATGCCCCTTGGCGTTCAGGATCGGCACCAGCCGTTCGCCGATGCGCTCGTATTCGTCCGCGCTCGGGTAGAGCAGGCGAAAGGACTGGCCGACCAGCTGCTCGCGGCTGGCGCCGAACATCTCGCAGACCGCCGCATTGCAGTCGAGCATGATGCGGTGGCGTGACAGCACGAGGCCGATCGGGGCGAGCTCGAAGGCGAGCTGGTAGTCGGTGGCGGTGGCGGCAATAGTCATGCGATGGGCACGAGGCTTGCGTGTTGGGGTTGGTCTTTAGGCAATACTACGTATGCCAATACGTAGTATTGTAGGACTTTCCACAGCAATTGGACAGGAGCGTGCAAGCATGAACAAGGTTTATCCGAGCGCGGCCGCCGCCCTCGAGGGCGTGGTGGCCGATGGTCAGCTGATCGCCGTCGGTGGCTTCGGCCTGTGCGGCATTCCCGAGGCGCTGATCGATGCGCTGCGCGACAGCGGCGTCAAGAACCTGACCGCCATTTCCAACAACGCTGGCGTCGATGGCTTTGGCCTCGGCAAGCTGCTCGAGACGCGCCAGATCAAGAAGATGATCTCGTCCTATGTCGGCGAGAACAAGGAGTTCGAGCGCCAGTACCTGGCCGGTGAGCTCGAGCTCGAATTCACGCCCCAGGGCACGCTGGCCGAGAAGCTGCGTGCCGGCGGCGCTGGCATTCCGGCCTTCTTCACCAAGACCGGCGTCGGCACCCTGGTGGCCGAGGGCAAGGAGCTGCGCGAGTTCGGCGGCGAAACCTATGTCATGGAGCATGCGCTGTTCCCCGAGGTCGCGCTGATCAAGGCCGATGTGGCCGATATGTCGGGTAACCTGCGCTTCAACCTGACCGCGCGCAACTTCAACCCGGCCGCCGCGACCGCCGGCAAGATCTGCATCGTCGAGGTCGAGCGCATCGTCGCCACCGGCGAGATCGCGCCCGATGACGTGCACCTGCCTGGCATCTATGTGCACCGTATCGTGCACAACCCGACCCCGGAAAAGCGCATCGAGAAGCGCACCACCCGCGATCGTAAGTGACTGGGTGACAGATCTTTAGCTCTGTCACCAACTGACCAGAACAATCTTGGGGACAGATTTTCAGCTCTGTCCCCAGCCGAATGACCTTGGGGAAAGACCTTTAGTTCTGTCCCCAATTAGATAGAGGAATTTGAAATGGCCTGGACCCAAGACCAGATGGCCGCGCGTGCGGCCCAGGAGCTGCAGGACGGCTTCTATGTCAACCTCGGCATCGGCATCCCGACGCTGGTGGCGAACCATGTGCCCGACCATGTCGAGGTCTGGCTGCAGAGCGAGAACGGCATGCTTGGCATCGGCCCCTTTCCCTACGACGACGAGGTCGATGCCGACCTGATCAACGCCGGCAAGCAGACGGTCACCACGCTCAAGGGCTCGGCGATCTTCGGCAGCGACCAGAGCTTCGCGATGATCCGCGGCGGCAAGATCAACCTGTCGATCCTGGGGGCGATGCAGGTGACCGGATCCGGCGACCTGGCCAACTGGATGATCCCGGGCAAGATGGTCAAGGGCATGGGCGGCGCGATGGACCTGGTCGCTGGCGTCAAGCGCGTGATCGTGCTGATGGAGCATGTGGCGCGCAAGAAGGACGGCAGCACCGACCTCAAGATCCTGCCCGAGTGCACGCTGCCGCTGACCGGCAAGGGCGTGGTTGATCGCATCATCACCGACCTCGGCGTGATGGATGTCACGCCCGAGGGCCTCAAGCTGGTCGAGCTGGCCGATGGCGTCACGCGCGAGGAAATCCAGAGCAAGACCGGCGTGCCGCTGCTCTGATCCGATCCGGGCATCTGGCCCGCTCCGAGCCCGGTCGCTGCCAGCCAGCGGGCCGGGCTTTTCGTTGCCGGTCGTGGTGGGTGGCGTCGGTTACATTGAAGGGCTCCTGTTGCCGAGCTCCCCCGATGTCCTCATTCCTCAATCAACCCGACTGGCTCTGGGTTCCCGTGGTGCTGTTCGCGGCCCTCGCGCAGACCTTTCGCAACACGGCCCAGCGCTCGCTGACCACCGAGCTCGGCATCTGGCCGGCGACGCTGGTGCGCTTTCTCTATGGCCTGCCGTTTGCGCTGGTCTATCTGGCGGCGCTCTATCTGTTCTTTGCGCCGGCGCGGCTGCTGCCCGCTTTCAGCTGGGCCTATGTCGCCTGGATCGGCTTTGGTGCGGCGTTCCAGATTGGTGCCACGGCGGCGCTGCTGCTGGCGATGAGGGAGCGCAATTTTGCCGTCGCGGTGACGCTGGCCAAGACCGAGGTGCTGCAGGTCGCACTGTTCGCCTTGATGTTCCTGCATGAGTTGCCGACGGCGCTGGGCTTGCTCGCGATGGTGCTTGCTACGCTCGGCGTGGTCGTGCTGTCGCTGCCGGCCCGCGGCCAGTGGCTGTCGCTGTCGGCCTGGCTGAGCCGACCGGCGCTCTACGGCCTGGCGGCCGGGGCCGGTTTCGCGCTCGCGACCGTGTGTTTCCGGGGCGGCGCGCTGGCGCTCAATGCCGAGTCGCCCTGGGTGTCGAGCGCCTGGGGCGTGCTGCTGGCGCAGGGGCTGCAATCGCTGGCCATGGGGGCCTGGGTGTCGCACTGCACGCCGCAGGGACTCGCGCCGCTGTGGCGCGCCTGGCGGGTCTCGCTGCTGACGGGTGCCATGGGTGCAGCGGCTTCGATCGCCTGGTTCACCGGCTATGCCTTGCAGAGCGTGGGCAATGTGCGCACGCTCGGCATGGTCGAGGTGGTGTTCAGCTATGTGATCTCGCGCCGCGTCTTCAGCGAGCAGATCCGCTGGCAGGAAAAGACCGGCATGGCGATGATGGTGGCCGGGCTGGTGCTGATCTGCCTGCGCTAGAACGGTGCCGGACTCTCGAATCCCAGTCGTTCGCCCGTGACGGGATGCGGCAGTTCGATCGCGCAGGCGTGTAGCAGTAGGCGCGGCGCAGCGTCGAGCGTCGCGTCGTCGGCATAGAGCTCGTCGCCCAGGATCGGATGCCCGATCGCCTGCAGATGCAGTCGCAGCTGGTGCGAGCGGCCGGTAATGGGTTCGAGTTCGAGCCGGCTGACCACTCGGCCGTCAGTTCCTTCGCCAGCAGACAGCAGGCGCCAGCGCGTGTGGCTGGGCTTGCCGGTCTCAAGGCAGATCTTGCTTTTCGGGCGGTTCGGCCAGTCGGTGATCAGCGGCAGCTCGATATCGCTCCAGCCCTGCGCATCTGCCTGTGCCTCATCGGGCCGGCCCGCGACCATAGCCTGGTAGCGCTTGTGGACCCAGCGCTTGGCGAAGGCGCTGCTGAGCGTGGACTGGGCTGGCGCACCGCGCGCCATCACGATCAGGCCCGAGGTGCCCATGTCGAGCCGATGCACGATCAGCGCGTCGGGAAACAGCGCCTGCGCGCGTGCGCTCAAACAGTCGGCGTTCTCGGGGCCGCGTCCGGGCACCGAGAGCAGGCCGGCTGGCTTGTCGAGTACCAGCAGCTCTGAGTCCGCATGCAGCACGCTCAGGCCTGCTGGCACTGCGATCGGGCGCAGTGGTCGGGGCTGCGGCGCTATGGGGACGGTACCTGCGGCAGGGGCTGCGCTTGGCATGGCTGCAGCCAGGCTCACAGTTCGGCGCCCTCGACCATGAAGCGCAGTCGGCGCTGGCCCTGCCACTCGTCGGCGTCGAGCCGGTAGGCCAGTCGCACCCGCGCCGGCAGCGGATCGGCATGGCCGAACCAGATGCCATCGACCGGTTCGCCGCCGTGGCGCAGCTTGAGCTGCAGATGCTTGCCGCCGACCAGGCGTTGCGAGACGACATCGACCTCCTCGCAGAACAGCGGCGGCGCGAAGCCCTGGCCCCAGACCTCCTGCTGCAGGATATCGATCATCTCGACCCGGCGGTACTGCGGGTCGAGCGGGCCGTCGGCTTCGAGCTGGCGCTGCAGCGTGGCCAGGTTCAGCCATTCGGCCGCGATCCGCTGCAGCTCCTGGTCGAAGCGGTCGAAATCCTCCTCGGCGATGGTGCAGCCGGCCGCGGCCGAATGCCCGCCAAAGCGCAGCAGCAAGCCCGGATGGCGCTTGGCGATCAGGTCGAGCGCATCGCGCAAATGGAAGCCCGGGATCGAGCGGCCCGAGCCCTTGAGCTCATGCTCCTTGCCCGAGGCCTGGCTCGAAGCGAAGACGAAGGTCGGCCGGTGCAGCTTGTCCTTGAGCCGCGCGGCGACGATGCCGACCACGCCCTCGTGGAAATCGGGGTCGTAGAGACAGAGCGCGGGCGGCGGCTGCTCGGACTCGTCCCACAGTGCTTCGGCCAGCTGCAGCGCCTGCTCGCGCATCTCGCCCTCGAGCGCCTTGCGCTCGCGGTTGATCGCGTCGAGCTGTTGTGCCAGCTCGGCGGCGCGTACCCGGTCGTCGGTGGTCAGGCAGGCGATGCCCAGCGTCATGTCGGCCAGTCGGCCGGCCGCGTTCAGGCGCGGGCCGATCGCATAGCCGAGGTCCAGGCTGTTGGCCGTAGCCTGGCGCCGGTTCGCGACCTGGAACAGCGCCGACAGCCCGGCCGGCAGCGCGCCGGCGCGGATGCGTTTCAGGCCCTGCGCCACCAGGCGCCGGTTGTGCGCATCGAGTTTGACCACGTCGGCCACCGTGCCGAGCGCGACCAGCGGCAGCAGGCTGTCGATGCGCGGCTGGGTCTTCAGGTCGAAGGCGCCGCGTGCGCGCAGTTCGGCGCGCAAGGCCAGCAGCACATAGAACATGACGCCGACGCCGGCGATTGATTTGCTGATGAAGCCGCAACCGGGCTGGCTCGGGTTGACGATCACGCAGTCCTGCGGCAGCTGGACCTGGCCGTCGAGCACGGCCGGCAGGTGGTGGTCGGTGATCAGCACCTGCAGCCCGAGCGCGCGCGCGTGCGCCACGCCGTCGACGCTGGCGATGCCGTTGTCGACCGTGACCAGCACATCGGCGCCGCGCGCCTTGACCCGTGTCGCGATCGAGGGCGTCAGGCCGTAGCCGTCGGCGACGCGGTCGGGTACCAGGTAGTCGACCGCATTCCAGCCCAGCGGGGCGCCGAGCAGGCTCATTCCACGCAGCGCGGTGGCGCAGGCGGTGGCACCGTCGCAGTCGTAGTCGGCTACGATGCAGACCCGCTGGCCAGCGGCCATCGCATCGGCCAGCAGCAGCGCCGCTGCGCGCGCGCCCAGCATCTGCTCGGGCGGCTGCAGCAGGTTCAAGCCGTCGTCGAGTTCGCCGATGTCCTGCACGCCACGGGCCGCGAACAGACGAGCCAGCAGCGGGTGCACGCCTTCCTGTTCAAGCGCCCAGGCGGCGCGCGGTGGCACTTCGCGGTTGATGATCTTCATAGCTGGCTCAGGAGTTGCGTCAGGTCGAGCGGACGCTGGCGCTGGAACAGACCGCGCAGGCGTGACAGCGCGCCCGGCTTGGCAGGCAGGCCGCTGGCCCAGCTGATCGCGTTGCGCTCGCCGCACAGGGTCAGGCGCACTGCGGCGCCGCCCTCGGCGGCTGCGAGCAGGGGGGCGATCTCGTCTTGCTCCAGCTGTACCCAGGCTTCGGCCCAGCGGGGCAAGTCGCCGCGCAGTGCGGGCGCACGCAGGCTTGCGGCGACCCGGGGCGCTGGCAGCGCCTGGCCGTCCCAGGCTCCGGTGCCGCTGATCCAGAAACCGTTGATGCTGGCCAGGCCGCGCGCCGCGCGCCGGTCGTTGAGCGGGTGGGTGTAGAACAGCATCTGGGCCTCGTTCTGCAGCCGCAGCAGCGCGCGTGCCTGTGGCAGCTGGCCGCCGTTGGGCAGCCAGGCGTCGAGTTGCCGATGCGCGACCCGGTCCAGGCTGGCCCAGGGCAGGTCGGCGAAGGCCGGGCCGACCGCGCGCCAGCGCGTGGCCGACTCGAAATGAAGCGTGATGCCGTCCTCTTCGGCCCAGGGCCGCAGCGCCTCGAACAGCTCGCGCGACTCGACCTCGGGCAGGTCCAGGCTCTCGGGCGGCTGCAGCGTGACCTGGTCCATGCTGGCCTGCCAGTGGCAGGGCGTGAACCAGGCGCAGGCCTGCTGCCGTTCGCCGGCCTGCCAGGCGGCCCAGGGAATGGCGCCGTCGGTCGTGGGCAGGCCCAGCGCGCGCGCCAGCACCCGCTCATGCGGCGGGCTCAGCGAATACTCGTCGCCGGCATCGGTTTCTTGCTGTTCGAGCCTGGCCAGCAGGCGGGCGAGGCGGGGCAGGGCGGGCAGCTGGCTGTCCTGCCCCGTCAGCGGGGCAATGGTGGCGGCGTAGGGAACGATCAGATGTTGCAAGGTCGGCGCCATGGCAGAGGTTTAACCCCTTATTGTCGGGGATGCCACAATCTCGGGTCGGCAATCTGGAGATCCATGCAAATCCCCTACGAATTCCTGCTGGGCTGGCGCTACACGCGCGCCGGCCGCGCCACGCGGCGCAACGGCTTCATTTCCTTCATCAGCGGCGTCTCGATGCTGGGCATCGCGCTCGGCGTGGCGGCGCTGATCGTCGTGCTCAGCGTCATGAACGGTTTCCAGCAGGAGGTGCGCGACCGCATGCTCGGCGTGCTGTCTCATGTCGAGGTCTTCACGCCCGATGGCGGCGCGCTGCCCGACCTGCCGACCACGCTGCGCGAGCTGCGCGTCCACCCCGAGGTGGTCGGCGCTGCCCCCTTCATCGCGGCCCAGGGCCTGCTCGCGCGTGGCGAGGACATGAAGGGCGTGCTGCTGCGCGGCATCGATCCGGCGCAGGAGCCCGCCGTCACCAGCCTGGCCGGCGAGCTGGCCCATACCGTGCTGCCGCAGTTGCAGCCCGGGGCGTTCGGCATCGTGCTTGGCGGCGCGCTGGCGCAGAGCCTGGGCCTGCGTGTTGGCGATGCGGTCACGCTGGTCGCGCCCAGCGGCCAGGTCACGCCGGCTGGCGTGGTGCCACGCCTCAAGCAGATGAGCGTGGTCGGCATCTTCGACTCGGGCCATTACGAGTACGATTCGACGCTGGCCTTCGTGCATATCGACGACGCGGCGCGCATCTTCCGGCTCGAGGGGCCGACTGGCGTGCGGCTCAAGCTCAAGGACCTGCACCGCGCGCGCGAGGTCACGCAGCAGCTGGCCGCCATGGTCAGCGGCGACCTCCTGCTGCGCGACTGGACGCGGCAGAACCGAACCTGGTTTGCCGCCGTCCAGCTCGAGAAGCGCATGATGTTCATCATCCTGACGCTGATCGTCGCGGTCGCGGCCTTCAACCTGGTCTCGACCCTGGTCATGACCGTGACCGACAAGCGGGCCGACATCGCGATCCTGCGCACGCTGGGCGCGAGCCCGCGCAGCATCATGGCCATCTTCGTGGTCCAGGGCGCGCTGGTCGGCGTGATCGGCACGCTGGCCGGCCTGATGCTGGGCCTGGGCATCGCGTTCAACATCGACACCCTGGTGCCGGCGCTCGAGTCGCTGCTCGGCACCCATTTCCTGCCGCAGGACATCTACCTGATCAGCCGCATGCCGAGCGAGCCCCAGCAGGGTGACATCGTGCCGATCGCGCTGATTTCCCTGCTGCTGGCCTTCGCGGCCACGCTCTACCCGAGCTGGCATGCCAGCCGCGTCAACCCGGCCGAGGCGCTGCGCTATGAGTGAATCCAACATCGTCCTGAGTGCACGCGGCCTGAGCAAGCGCTTCCACGAAGGCCGGCTCGACGTGACCGTGCTGCAGGGCGTCGACCTCGACATCCGGGCCGGCGAGACGCTGGCCATCGTCGGCAGTTCGGGTTCGGGCAAGAGCACGCTGCTGCATCTGCTCGGCGGGCTCGATGCGCCCAGTGCCGGCCAGGTCCTGTTGCATAGCCAGAATCTGGCCAGCCTGAGCCCGGCCTTGCAGGGCGAGTCGCGCAACCGCTACCTGGGTTTCGTCTACCAGTTCCACCATCTGCTGCCCGAGTTCAGCGCGCAGGACAATGTGGCGATGCCGCTCTGGATTCGCCGCCTGCCGCGCGAGGCCGCCGCCGCCGAGGCCGCGCATTGGCTCGATCGGGTCGGCTTGAGCCAGCGCCTGCTGCACCGTCCGGCCGAGCTCTCGGGTGGCGAGCGCCAGCGGGTAGCGATCGCGCGCGCGCTCGTGACGCGGCCGGCCTGCGTGCTGGCCGACGAGCCGACCGGCAACCTGGACCGCGCCACCGCCGACGGCGTGTTCGAGCTGATGCTCGAGCTCGCGCGCGAGCAGGGCACGGCCTTCGTGCTGGTGACCCATGATGCCGAGCTGGCCCGACGCTGCGACCGCGTGCTGCACCTGCGCGCGGGCTTGTTGTCGGCGGGCAATTGACGGGGCTTTTTCCGCTCGGCTGCCGTCGCTGGACGGCCTCTTTGATGCCAGGCGATCCGGATCGATTCCATGTCCGATGTTCGCCCTTGGTTAATTGGCGCCAAACTTGAAAATGCCGGGCCGAAGGCGCACAATCGCTCGGCAACAAGTTACACGCTTTTTCCCCTAATCACCATAAACCCCGATACCACCATGATCAAATCGAACCGCCGCGTTTTCCTGATGCAAGTCGCCACCGCTTCGGGCGCCATCGCGCTCGCCGGTACCGCCCAGGCACAGGCCATGGTCGTCGAGACCGATGCCCAGGCTGCGGCTCTGGGTTACAAGGCTGACGCCACCAAGGTCGACAAGACCAAGTTCCCCAAGTTCGCCGCTGGTCAGAACTGTGCCAACTGCACCCTGTACCAGGGCAAGGCCGGTGCCGCTGCAGGTGTCTGCCCGATCTTCGCCGGCAAGCAAGTCGCCGCCAAGGGCTGGTGCAACTCCTACGTCAAGAAGGCCTGAGCCTTTTCCTGACGCGGACAAGAGCCTGCCAGCCGGCAGGCTTTTTTTCGCCTGTCGTCACCGCAGTCGGGCAAGAAAATGCCCCGGCCTGTTTACGACAGACCGGGGCAGCAATCAAGACTGCTCTTGAAGGGCTTTAGCTGCAGCTGACGCTGCCGCAACCGCTCATGGTCGCGGGCTTGACCAGCGACGGATCTGCCAGCGTTTCGGTGCGGGAGTCGAACTTGACGTTCTTCATGTGCTGGACCAGGCCTGCATCCATGGTCGAGGCGTGCATCGGCAGCCATTCCGCCAGCGCGGCGGCCATGCGGTCGATGATTTCCTCGTCACCCTGCAGGAAATGTGTCTCGACCTGGCGCATGGTGTCGAGGATCGTTTCGTGGTGGCTGGCGTGGCAGTTGTCGGCATTGAAGCCGGTGGCGATCATCCAGCGCTCTTCCTGCGCGAAATGTTCGACCGTGTGCCGGACCAGTTCGCGGTAGCACTCGAGCTGCTCGGCATGCGGCAGGGCGCGCAGGCGGGCGACTTGCTCGACCATTTCCTCATGCGTCTGATCCATGCGCCCATCGCCCAGTTCGAGCTCGGGCGACCAGTGCAGGTCGGGCACGACCGGGAATTCGTCAGGGCGGGAGGCTTGGGCGTTTTCCATGATGCAGGATGACTCTATGCAGTTGAGGTTATGCAGGTCTGGCGCCGACCCCGGCTGCAAGCCGGGGGCGGCGCTGGCTGATCAGGCCTCGAAGGGCAGCTTCAGCTCGCTCAGGTCGCGGCGGGTTTCGACCAGCACCAGCGGACCTTCGTCGGCCAGCACGACCGGCTTGGGTTCGCGCGGCACGCGCACCGGCTGCGGTTCGGCAGCGATCGCTGCCTGCACCTGGGCCACCTTGTCGGCATCGGACTGGACCCATTCCAGGCCGACTTGCTGCGCCAGTGTCGACAGCTCATCGATGGCCAGGCGGTAGGCCTGGGCCAAGGGAGCTGCCGCCGCCGGTTCTGCCGCAACGACAGCAACAGCCGGGGCTGCCACTGCAGCCGGAGCTGCAGCCGCGACCGGGGCCTGGACCGGAGCCGGGGCCACTTCAGGTGCGGCTTCGACAGCTGCCGGCTGGCTGGCCTCGACCGGCTGGGCTTCTTCAGCCAGTGCTACCGCAGGCTGCTGCGCGACGGCCAGCTCGACCGGTGCTTCGACTTCGGTGACTGCGCTGGCAGCGGCAGCCTTGAAGTAGGAGCGCGGTGCTGCGGCGTCGGTTTCAGCAACGACCGGTTCAGCCGCCTGGGCATCGGCTTCTTCAGCCGATGCGGTGCCTTCGCCACGCGAGCGGCGGTCACGGCCGTAGCGGTCACGGCTGCGGCGCTCGCGCGGAGCGCGCGGCTCGGCCTGTGCGGCATCGGTCTTGCCCGATTCGTCGCTGGCTTCGGTGTTTTCCGCCACCGGGGTATCGGCGGCTTGACCGGCTTCGGCTTCAGCTGCAGGCGCGTTGCGGCGACCTTCGTTGCGCGGACCGCGACGACGGCCTTCGCCGCGTTCGCGGCGGCCTTCGGCCGGGACGCTGCCTTCAGCCGCGTCGGTGGCGGTAGCGCCGTTCTCGAGGTTCAGCGCCACGGCTTCCGTGGCAGCGATCTCGGGGCGGATCTCAGGACGGGATTCGGGACGGGCGTCACGGCGACCTTCGCGGCGGGGTTCGCCACGGCCTTCGCGTCCTTCACGGCCCTCGCGGGGCTCAGCCGTCCGGCCTTCGCCACGGTTGCGTTCGTTGCGGCGGCCCTCGACGCTGCGTTCGCCTTGGCCCTGGGCCGGACGTTCGCCGTTGCGGTTCTCGAGCGGACGCTCGCTGCGTTCGCCACGCTCGCCGCGGCCATTGCCGTTGCGATTGCCGCGCTCACCGCGTTCCCCACGGTTGCCACGGTTCTCGCCGCGGGCTTCGCGCGCTGCGGGCGCAGCAGCGGCCGGGCTCGGGCTGGCCGCCACCGGCGTTGCCACCGGCGCCAGGGCCGGCGCGACGCCGAACAGGCGCTTGAGCCAGGCCATGAAGCCGGTTTCGGGTGCCGGCACCGCACGCACCGGAGCGGCGGCAGCCACTGGCGCCTTCAGCGGCGCTGCGGCTTCGGGCTTGGGGGTCGAAACCGGGGCCGGCGCATCGGGCAGCACGCCCTTGATCAGCGGCTCCTGCTTGTTCGAGCGTTCCTGGCTGCGGCGGGTGAAGGTGGCCACATCCTCGACCTCCTCGGCCATCTTGTAGCTCGCGTCCAGCTGCTCCAGGCGCGGGTCGTCATGCTTGAGGCGCTCGAGCTTGTAATGCGGCGTGTCGAGCGACTTGTTCGGCACCAGCAGCACGCTGATGCGCTGCTTGAGCTCGATCTTGGTGATCTCGGTGCGCTTCTCGTTGAGCAGGAAGCTCGCGACCTCGACCGGCACCTGGACCAGCACGGCGGCCGTGCTCTCCTTGAGCGACTCCTCCTGGATGATGCGCAGGATCTGCAGTGCCGACGACTCGGTGTCGCGGATATGGCCGGAGCCGCCGCAGCGCGGGCAGGGGATCGAGGCGCCTTCGTTCAGGGCCGGGCGCAGGCGCTGGCGGCTCATCTCGAGCAGGCCGAACTTGCTGATCGAGCCGAACTGCACGCGGGCGCGGTCCTGGCGCAGCGCGTCGCGCAGGCGGTTCTCGACCTCGCGCCGGTTGCGCGACTCTTCCATGTCGATGAAATCGATCACGATCAGGCCGCCGAGGTCGCGCAGGCGGGCCTGGCGCGCCACTTCGTCGGCAGCTTCCAGGTTGGTGCGGGTCGCGGTTTCCTCGATGTCGCCGCCCTTGATCGAGCGCGCCGAGTTGACGTCAACCGCCACCAGTGCCTCGGTCTGGTCGATCACGATCGCGCCGCCGCTGGGCAGCGTCACGGTGCGGCTGTAGGCGGTCTCGATCTGGTGCTCGATCTGGAAGCGGCTGAACAGGGGCGCATCGTCGCGATAGCGCTTGACGCGGTGCTCCTGCTCCGGCATCACATGCGCCATGAACTGGTGCGCCTGCTCGAAGATATCGTCGGTGTCGATCAGGATCTCGCCGATGTCGTTGTTGAAGTAGTCGCGGATGGCGCGGATCACCAGGCTCGATTCCTGGTAGATCAGGAAGGCGCCCTTGCCGGACTTGGCAGCGCCGTCGATCGCGTTCCACAATTTCAGCAGGTAGTTCAGGTCCCACTGCAGCTCGCCAGCTTCGCGGCCGATGCCGGCGGTGCGCGCGATGATGCTCATGCCGTTCGGGTACTCGAGCTGCTCGAGCGCGGCTTTGAGCTCGGCGCGGTCCTCGCCCTCGATGCGTCGGCTGACGCCGCCGCCGCGCGGGTTGTTCGGCATCAGCACCACATAGCGGCCGGCCAGGCTCACGAAGGTGGTCAGCGCCGCGCCCTTGTTGCCGCGTTCTTCCTTCTCGACCTGGACCAGCAGTTCCTGGCCTTCCCGGATCACGTCCTGGATGCGCGCCTGCGACGGCGAGGCGCTGCCCTGGAAATACTGGCGCGAGATTTCCTTGAACGGCAGGAAGCCGTGGCGATCCTCGCCGTAGTCGACGAAACAGGCTTCGAGCGAAGGCTCGACGCGGGTGACGACGGCCTTGTAGATGTTGCCCTTGCGCTGCTCGCGCCCTTCGATTTCGATCTCGTAGTCGAGCAGTTTCTGCCCGTCGACGATGGCCAGGCGGCGTTCTTCGGCCTGCGTGGCATTGATCAACATGCGCTTCATGTGTGCGTTCCTCTTGTCACTGACTAACAGCCCTGTCGGGCTCAAGCCGTGAACCGCAGCAGATGGCACGAACGAGGAGGAATTGCCGGAGAGCCAGTGCAAGGGGTGAGGGGCGGCGCCGCGACACTTGCGGCAATCCGCGCGCGCTCAACCCTGTCCGGGCATGGGCGCGTGGAGTGGCGTGATCAAAGGCGGCAGGGCGGCGTGATGCACGGCGGCTGGCCTAGAGGTCTTTGGTTTCACTTCAGTCCTCGTCCAGCTCCGGCTCTGAGGCCTGCGGGCTGGACGGTTGGGGTATTCCGTATCGGGTTCGCTGTCATCGACGGCGGTTCGCCACCGGGGCGCTGCACCGGATCGGCCAGGCCAAATCGGGCCGGGACGGGGGAGGGTGCGGCTCAGCAGTGGCTGGCAACCAATATCCGGCAAGCGGGGCGGGCAGGAGGGTCATGCCCTTCGTTGGGCCGCCTTGGCACTCTGCCTTAAACTTCGAGGCAAATCGAGCACCTACCCCACGGGTCCGGATCAGATCATTATAGTGCCCGACGCCCGCGAAATGCGTGAACTGCTCGCAGGTTTTCCTGCCTCACTTGCCACCCCTCACAGCCCCACCCAGCCATGGCATCAACGCCCCAGGTCAGACACTACACCGTAGACGCCGAGTCAGCCGGCCAAAGGCTGGACAATTTCCTGCTGCGCGAACTCAAGGGGGTGCCCAAGACCCATGTCTACCGCATCATCCGTTCCGGTGAGGTCCGGATCAACAAGGGGCGGGCCCAGGCCGACACGCGATTGCAGGCCGATGACCTGATTCGGGTGCCGCCGATACGGCTGTCCGAAAAGATCGAGGCCAAACAGGAAAATCCTGCGCCAGCGCGTGAATTTCCCGTCCTGTTCGAGGATGCCGCTTTCATGGCCATCAACAAGCCGGCTGGCGTTGCCGTCCACGGTGGCAGTGGGGTTTCTTTCGGTGTGATTGAGCAATTGCGCCAGGCCCGCCCTGGATTGCCTTTGCTCGAACTGGTGCATCGACTCGATCGAGAAACCAGCGGCATTTTGCTGGTGGCCAAGAAAAGAAGCGCACTCAAGGCGCTGCAGGACCAGTTTCGCGAACGCGAGACCGCCAAGACCTATCTGGCCCTGGTCAAGGGCGCCTGGCCGGCCAACAAGAAAGTGATAGATCAGCCGCTGCACAAATACCTGTTGCCCGATGGCGAGCGGCGGGTTCGGGTTACCCATGCCGATGATCCGGATGGCATGCGCTCGATCACGCTGGTCAAGGTGCTGGGCCAGGTGCGACCGCCTGCCGGCTGGGCGGACGGAATGCCGCCGGTGCTGAGCCTGCTGGCGGTCACGATCAAGACCGGCCGCACGCACCAGATCCGCGTCCATCTGGCGAGTGCCGGCCATCCGATTGCCGGCGATGACAAGTATGGCGACTTCGATTTGAATCGGGCCTTGCAAAGGAATGGGCTCAAGCGCATGTTTCTCCATGCCTGGCAATTGGGAGTCACCCATCCGGTGCTGCAGTCGCCGCTGCAATTGCAGGCCGATTTGCCGCCTGAATTGAAGGGCTGGAGCAACGTGGCCGATTTCTTCGTATAATCGGGCCGTTAAATCTTCACAATCAAGGACGTCGACATGGCAACTTATTCCGAATTGGTTTCCCAGGCCCAAGCTCTGATGGCACAGGCCGAGCAGGTGCGCAAGCACGAACTTGCCAGCGTGGTCGCCGATATCAAGGCCAAGATGAAGGAATACGGCATCACGGTTGAAGACCTCGGTGCAGCATCTTCCGCTCGCAAGGGTGGTGCTGGAAAATCCAAGGCTCCGGCCAAATACCAGGGGCCGAATGGCGAGTTGTGGTCGGGTGGTCCGGGCCGCAAGCCTGAGTGGGTCAAGGTTGCACTGGCAGCCGGTCAGAATCTGGATCAATTCCTGATCAATTCCTGATCCTTGGCGGGGTTGTTTTCCCCCGTGTAAAAGGGCGCATCCTGCGCCCTTTTCTTTTTTGAGCTCTTCATCATGCGTCCACGCCGTTTCGACCTGATCGCCTTCGACTGGGATGGCACCCTGTTCGACTCTACCCTTCTGATCACGCGCAGCATCCAGCAGGCGGTGTGCGATGTCGGCGGCAGCATGCCCAGCGACGCCCAGGCCTCCTACGTGATTGGCATGGGGCTGATGCAGGCCCTGGCCCACGCGGCACCCGACGTGCCGCCCGAGCAGTACCCGCGCCTGGGCGAACGTTACCGCCACCATTACCTCGCGCGCCAGCACGACATCAGCCTGTTCGACGGCGTGCTGCCGCTGCTGGCCGATCTCAAGTCGCGCCATCACTGGTTGACAGTGGCCACGGGAAAAAGCCGGCGTGGCCTCGACGAGACACTGCGCCATGTCGAGCTGCAAGGCGTCTTCGACGGCAGCCGCACTGCCGACGAGACCGCCGGCAAGCCCAGCCCGCAGATGCTGTTTGAACTGATGCGCGAGTTCGGGGTCGAACCCGAGCGCACGCTGATGATTGGCGATACCACCCATGACCTGCAGATGGCGCTCAATGCCGGCTGCGCCAGCCTGGGCGTCAGCTATGGCGCGCATGATCCGGCCGCCTTTGCGGCGCTGCAGCCGCTGCATGTCGCGCATTCGGTACGTGAACTGCACGACTGGTTGCTGGCCGAGGCCTGAATCCGCGTCCGGTCCCGGTACCGAAGCGGCCCGGCGCGGGCACAATCGGCCCCAATTAACTGCGTTTCCCTGAGAGAACAAGATGTCGGTCCAATGGTTTCCCGGTCACATGCACGCCACCAGGAAGGCGATCCTCGAGCGCGCCAAGGAGCTCGATGTCGTGGTCGAGCTGCTCGACGCGCGCCTGCCTGGCTCCAGCGCCAATCCCTTGCTGGCCCAGCTGACGGCGGGCAAGCCCACGCTCAAGGTGCTCAACAAGCAGGACCTCGCTGATCCGGTCCGCACCGAGCAATGGCTGGCGCATTACAACGCCCAGCCCGGGACCCGGGCCATCGCGCTCGACGCCAGCGAGACCTCGCCGGCCAAGGCCATCATCGCGGCCTGCCGCGAGCTCGCGCCGCTGCGCGGCGGCATGGCCAAGCCGCTGCGTGTGCTGATCGGCGGCATTCCCAACGTCGGCAAGTCGACCCTGGTCAACACCCTCAAGGGCAAGCGCGCGACCAAGACCGGCGACGAGGCCGGCGTGACCAAGGTCGAGCAGCGCATCGTGCTGGCTGATGATTTCTATCTGTACGACACTCCCGGCATGCTCTGGCCCAAGATCGTCGTGCCTGAGAGCGGTCATCACCTCGCCGCCAGCGGCGCGGTCGGGCGCAACGCCTTCGACGAGGAGCTGATCGCGCTCGAGCTGCTCAAGGTGCTGCAAGGCCCTTATGCGGCGCTGCTCGAGGCACGCTACAAATGGGGCTGGACGGCCGAAACAGTCGCTGCCATGAAGGACGAGGAGCTGTTGTTCGCGATCGGCAAGAAGCGTGGCGCGCTGCTGCCCGGTGGCAAGCTCAATGCGCAAAAGGCGGCCGAGACCTTGCTGACTGACTTCCGTAGTGGGGTGCTGGGCCGGATCACGCTTGAGACCCCGGAGCAGTTCGCGCGCTGGCTCGCCGCCGGCCTCGAGGCCGAAGCCCGGCATGCCGCCGAGCGTGAAAAGAAGCTGGCCCAGCGCCGCGGCCAGTACCGCGGCGAGGCCTGAGCCGGTTTTTTGCCGTCTGGGGTAAACTACACGATTGGCCCCGGTGGTGAAATTGGTAGACACATCGGACTTAAAATCCGCCGCCTCTAATCGGGCGTACCGGTTCGATTCCGGTCCGGGGCACCAGGCAGCGCCGCAGCCGCGCCTGCCATGACCGCGAGCCGCCCAGTCGGCCAGCGCTTGATCTAGCTGCCCCGCCGACTTCGGCTGCGGCCATCCCCCCGATTCAGCCCCATTTCCGCTGGCATCCAGGCTCTACAATTCGGTCGACAGCCGAAGGCAGGACCCGCGCCGACCAGCGCACAACCGCGAGCAACACCATGACCTCATTCACCCCGCCTTTCGAGATCCACGTCCATGGTGACATCCTCCTGCGCGACGATGTGGATTACAAGACCCTGCAGGAAACGCTCAAGCCGCTGTGGAAGTACACCGGCGCCAAGACCTTGCTCGAGGCGGCGCCGAGCTTCTACGAGGACGAGCCCGGCATCCGCTTCGACGCCAAGGAGCATCTGCTGCAGCTGTGCTGGAGCGTCGAGGGCGACGAGGATTTCCGCCATGCGCTCGACGAGGTCTGCATGGGACTGAATGAAATCGCGGCTTCGGGCGCGGCGCTCGAGGTCTCGTTCTACGACCTCGAGTTCGACGAGGAAGAGGCACCGCCCGAGACCGAGGCGCGCGACGACTTCCTGCTGCTGTTCGTCGGCCCGAATCCAGCCGCCATCATGCAGGTCCAGCGCGATTTGCTGGTGCAGGACGTGGTGCATCTGATGGAGCGCCATTTCGACGGCTCTGAACTCGGCGAGGTGGTCGGTGCAATCGACAAGCTGTTCACCGGCCGCTTCGACGACCTGATCAGCTCGATGCAGCTCGGCCGTCCGCCGCGCGGCAGCAATGGCCCTGCCGGCGGTCATGGCGGCCCGCGCAAGCCGCGCCACCTGCACTGAATCCGTAGCCCCGGCCCTGACCGCTGCTGGTCAGCGGTCTGGACAGCAAAAAGCCCCTGCCGGTGATCGACAGGGGCTTTTTGCCTGGGGCGCCCGCTGTGGGCGCCACCCGCCTCAGTTGGCCGAGATCGCGATGCCCTTGAACTCGCCGCTGGCGATGCGCTTTTGCCATTCGGCCGGGCCGCTGGCGTGCACGTTGGCGCCGCTCGAGTCGACCGCCACCGTCACCGGCATGTCCTTGACGTCGAACTCGTAGATCGCTTCCATGCCGAGGTCGGCGAAGCCCACCACCTGGGCCGACTTGATCGCCTTGGCCACCAGGTAGGCGGCGCCGCCGACGGCCATCAGATAGGCTGACTGGTTGTCCTTGATCGCCTCGATCGCGACCGGGCCGCGCTCGGACTTGCCGATCATCGAGATCAGGCCGGTCTTCTCGAGCATCATGCGGGTGAACTTGTCCATCCGGGTGCCGGTGGTCGGGCCGGCGGGGCCAACGACTTCGTCACGCACCGGGTCGACCGGGCCGACGTAGTAGATCACGCGGTTGGTGAAGTCGACCGGCAGTGGCTCGCCCTTGGCCAGCATGTCGGCGATGCGCTTGTGCGCAGCGTCACGTCCGGTCAGCATCTTGCCGTTGAGCAGCAGCTTCTGGCCGACCTTCCAGCCCGCGACTTCTTCCTTGGTCAGGCTGTCGAGGTTGACGCGGGTCGCGCTCTGGGTGTCGGGCGTCCAGGTCACGGCCGGCCAGTCTTCCAGCTTGGGCGGCTCGATCTTGGCCGGGCCGGAGCCGTCGAGGTGGAAATGGCAGTGGCGGGTCGCGGCGCAGTTGGGCACGATCGCGACCGGCAGGTTGGCGGCGTGGCAGGGGTAGTCCAGCACCTTGACGTCGAGCACCGTGGTCAGGCCGCCCAGGCCCTGGGCACCGATGCCCAGCGCGTTGACCTTCTCGTACAGCTCCAGGCGCAGCTGCTCGGGACGAGTCAGCGTGGCGCCGCCCTGGGCCTTGGCGATCAGCTCGTGGATGTCGACCGGAGCCATGATCGACTCCTTGGCCAGCAGCATCGCCTTCTCGGGCGTGCCGCCGATGCCGATGCCCAGGATGCCCGGCGGGCACCAGCCCGCGCCCATGGTCGGCACGGTCTTGAGGATCCAGTCGACCAGGTCGTCGGACGGGTTCAGCATCGCGAACTTGGCCTTGGCTTCCGAGCCGCCGCCCTTGGCCGCGCAGATCACTTCCACATGGTCACCCGGGACGATCTCGAAATGCACCACGGCCGGGGTGTTGTCCTTGGTGTTGCGGCGGGCGCCGGCCGGGTCGGCCAGCACCGAGGCCCGCAGCGGGTTGTCGGGGTTGGCGTAGGCGCGGCGCACGCCTTCGTCGATCATCTGCTGGATGCCCATGGTCGCGTCGGGCCAGGTCACGTTCATGCCGACCTTGATGAAGACCATGCCGATGCCGGTGTCCTGGCAGATCGGGCGGTGGCCTTCGGCCGACATGCGGCTGTTCGTCAGGATCTGGGCGATAGCGTCCTTGGCGGCCGGGCTTTGTTCGCGCTCGTAGGCTTCACCCAGGGCCTTGATGTAGTCCAGCGGGTGATAGAAGCTGATGTACTGGAAGGCGTCCGCGATGGACTGGATCAGGTCTTCCTGTTTGATGGCGGTCATGGCAGGTCTTTCAGGGGGTCAAAAAAGGGTCGGCTTCAGTGCTTTTCGGCGGCGGACAGGTTCAGCAGGCGGTCGGTGAAGGCGATCGCCATCGCGCTGAGCAGGAACACGGCGTGGATGATGGTCTGCCACATCAGCACCTTCTCGTCGTAGTTGGCGGCGTTGATGAAGGTCTTGAGCAGGTGGATCGACGAGATGCCGATGATGGCGGTGGCCAGCTTGACCTTGAGCACCGAGGCATTGACATGGCTGAGCCACTCGGGCTGGTCGGGGTGGCTTTCGAGGCCCATCCGGCTGACGAAGGTCTCGTAGCCGCCGACGATCACCATGATCAGCAGGTTCGAGATCATGACGACGTCGATCAGCGCGAGCACCACCAGCATGATGATGGTCTCGTTGAGCGCCGTCACCTCAGAGCCGGTCTTGTAGCCCATGCTGGTGACCAGCGCGTTGAGCGCGTTCTGGTTGCCGAAAGCGGCCTCGATCAAGTGGATCAACTCGACCCAGAAATGATAGACATAAATGCCCTGGGCGGCAATCAGGCCGAGGTAGAGCGGTAACTGCAGCCAACGACTGGCAAAGATCAGTTGCGACAAGGGGCCTATCGGCTGGGTGGGGTCGGTCTTGATGGAGCTCATTGCGTGGGTTTGGGTTGGCGCATCAATTGTAGGGGGCGCGTGCGGCCTTGCCCGGCTGGCGGTGTAAGAGCCTCGTCAGAGAGGCCGCGCACATTCATGTCGATAGCCATCATCGAGCAATTACAGAGGAGACCCCATGACAGCACCTTCGTCAGCCATCCAGTCCACCCTGGTCGAGAACCGCGTTTTCGAGCCCAGCGCTGCCACCGTCGCAGCCGCCCGCATCTCGGGCATGGATTCGTACCACGCGCTGTGCGCCGAGGCCGAGCAGGACTTCGAGGGCTTCTGGGCCAAGCGTGCCCGCGAGCACCTGAGCTGGCACAAGCCGTTTACCCAGACGCTCGACAGCTCGAACGCGCCGTTCTACCAGTGGTTTGCTGATGGCGAGCTCAACGCCTCCTTCAACTGCCTGGATCGCCACATGGGCACCCCGGTCGAGAACAAGACCGCGATCATCTTCGAGGCCGACGGCGGCGAAGTCACCCAGGTTAGCTACAAGGAACTGCTGGCCAAGGTGTCGCAGTTTGCCAACGTGCTCAAGTCCAAGGGCGTCCAGAAGGGCGACCGGGTCGTGATCTACATGCCGATGACGGTTGAGGGTGTGATCGCGATGCAGGCTTGCGCCCGCATCGGCGCCACCCACAGCGTGGTGTTCGGCGGCTTCTCGGCCAAGGCACTCGAAGAGCGCATCAACGACGCCGGCGCCGTGGCCGTGATCACCGCCAACTACCAGATGCGCGGCGGCAAGGAGCTGCCGCTCAAGGCCATCGTCGACGAGGCCATCACCCAGGGCGACTGCAAGACCATCCGCAACGTGATCGTGTTCCAGCGCACGCCGACCGCGGTCAACATGGTCGAGGGCCGCGACAGCTTCATGCACGAGGAAATGGCGGCCCAGTCCGACGTTTGCCCGGCCGAGATGGTGGGCGCCGAGCACCCGCTGTTCGTGCTCTACACCTCGGGCTCGACCGGCAAGCCCAAGGGCGTGCAGCACAGCACCGGTGGCTACCTGCTGTGGGCCAAGATGACCATGGACTGGACCTTCGACCTGAAGGACAGCGACATCTTCTGGTGTACCGCCGACATCGGCTGGATCACCGGCCACAGCTATGTCGCCTACGGCCCGCTGGCTGCTGGCGCGACCCAGATCATCTTCGAGGGCGTGCCGACCTATCCGAACGCCGGCCGCTTCTGGCAGATGATCGAGAAGCACAAGTGCACCATCTTCTACACCGCGCCGACCGCGATCCGCTCGCTGATCAAGGCCTGCGACAGTGACGAGAAGCTGCAGCCGAAGAACTTCGACCTGTCGAGCCTGCGCATCCTGGGTTCGGTCGGCGAGCCGATCAACCCCGAAGCCTGGATGTGGTACTACAAGCACATCGGCGGCGAGCGTTGCCCGATCGTCGACACCTTCTGGCAGACCGAGACCGGTGGTCACATGATCACCCCGCTGCCGGGCGCGACGCCGCTGGTGCCGGGCTCCTGCACCCTGCCGCTGCCGGGCATCACGACCGCCATCGTCGACGAGATGGGCAACGACGTGCCCAACGGCTCGGGCGGCATCCTGGTGGTCAAGAAGCCCTGGCCTTCGATGATCCGCACCATCTGGGGCGACCCCGAGCGTTTCAAGAAGAGCTACTTCCCCGAGGAACTCAAGGGCTACTACCTGGCCGGTGACGGCGCGGTGCGCAGCGAGGACCGCGGCTATTTCCGCATCACGGGCCGCATCGACGACGTGCTCAACGTCTCGGGTCACCGCATGGGCACGATGGAGATCGAGTCCGCGCTGGTCGCCAAGACCGATCTGGTGGCCGAGGCCGCCGTGGTCGGCCGTCCGGACGACCTGACCGGCGAGGCCATCGTCGCCTTCGTCGTGCTCAAGGGCCAGGTGCCGACCGGCGAAGACGCCAAGAAGCTGGCCAATGAGCTGCGCAACTGGGTCGCCAAGGAGATCGGTCCGATCGCCAAGCCCAAGGAAATCCGCTTCGGCGAGAACCTGCCCAAGACCCGTTCCGGCAAGATCATGCGCCGTCTGCTGCGCTCGCTGGCCAAGGGCGAGGCCGTGACCCAGGACACCTCGACGCTCGAAAACCCGCATATCCTCGACCAGCTGTCCCAGTCCAACTGAGTCCGCCTTTGACTCAGTCAGCAGCCCGCCCCTTGGCGGGCTGTTTTTTTTGGCGCGGCGGGGCTACCATGCAAGACCATGACAAGCCGCGTTCGCGGCAGGGAGTTTGCGATGTATCTGTTGCTGCTGGGGCTGGGGCTGGCGCTGCTCAAGTACCTGCAAATCGAGCCGGTCGCAGCCTGGGACTGGTGGTGGGTGCTGTCGCCCTTCGGGGCGGCCGTGCTCTGGTGGTGGTGGGCTGACCATTTCGGCTACACCAAGCGCCAGGCCAGCGTGAAGATGGACGAGCGCCGGCGCCGGCGCCTGGACGAGGGCCGCCGACGCCTGGGCTTGCCGCCGCTGGACCGGCGCTGACGGGGGTTGGGGCGCTGACCAGGCCGGACCGGGCCTGCCGCGCTGGCACAATGGCCCCATGTTGATCCATCCGCAAATCGATCCGGTGGCCCTGCGCCTGGGGCCCTTGTCCGTCCACTGGTATGGACTGACCTATCTGGCAGCCTTCCTGATGTTCGTCTGGCTGGGCCGGCGGCGCCTGCGTCATCCGTCCTTTGCGCCGATCGAAGGGCGGGGCGCCTGGAGCGCGCGCGATGTCGAGGACATCCTGTTCCTGGGTGTGCTGGGCGTCGTGCTCGGCGGCCGGATCGGCTATGTGCTGTTCTACAAGCCGCTCGAGTACCTGGCCCATCCGCTCAAGGTGTTCGCGGTCTGGGAGGGTGGCATGAGCTTTCACGGCGGCATGCTCGGCGTGCTGCTGGCAATGGTCTGGTTCGCGCATTCGCGCCACAAGCCCTGGCTGCAGGTGATGGACTTCATCGCGCCTTGCGTGCCGACCGGACTTGCGGCCGGGCGCATTGGCAACTTCATCAATGGCGAGCTCTGGGGCCGGGTCGCCGATCCCGCGTTGCCCTGGGCCATGCTGTTCCGTGGCGCTGGCGACCTGCCGCGTCACCCGTCGCAGCTCTACCAGTTCGCGCTCGAAGGCCTGCTGCTGTTCGTCCTGCTCTGGCTCTACGCACGCCGGCCACGGCGTCGCGGCGAGGTTTCGGCCGCCTTCCTGGCCGGCTACGGCCTGATGCGCTTCATTGCCGAATATTTCCGCGAGCCCGATGCCCACCTCGGCCTGCTGCAGATGGGATTGAGCATGGGCCAGTGGCTGTCGCTACCGATGATCCTGGCCGGTTTCCTGCTCTGGCTGTGGGCGCGGCGCCAGCCTGCGGCCTGATTGGCCTGACCCGCCGGCACATGACCGGGCCAGGCCCGGGTCCGGCTTGGCCTGGTCCCTAGCGCAGCACCAGCACCGGAATATGCGAGTGGGTCAGCACCTGCTGCGTCTCGCTGCCCAGCAGCAGGCGCTTGATGCCCTTGCGGCCGTGCGAGGCCATCACGATCAGGTCGCATTTGTTGCGCTTGGCCGTGGTGATGATGGCTTCTGACACCAGATCGGACTTGGCGGTCGCGGCCTTGACCTTGATCTGGCGCTTCTGGCCCTCGGACTTGATCGCGTTGACCACCAGCAAGGCCTCGTCCTGCCACTGCTGCTCTATGCGCTTGATCTCCTCGGCATCCACGCCGACGCCACCCTCGAAATAGGTCTGCGGGTAGAGCGGCACCACCTTGAGTGCGACCACCTCGGCGCCCGTGAGGTCAGCCAGGTTCAAGGCGTGCTCGACGGCTGCCTCGGACAGTTTGGAGCCATCGGTGGCCACCAATATGCGCTTGTACATTAAACCCCCTATTGCGTGAACGATGGTGATATGGCTGCAGTTTATGCCCGCCGACCGCCTGCTGCGCACAGACAGGCTTGACCCAGGTCAGGCAGCGTCAGAATACCCTGAGATAATGTGCGACTATGGCAGATATCCAGGCTTTTGGCAGCAATCCAGCGCCCGTCGAGGGCGTGGGTGGATGGCTGTTGGGCCAGCATCGGGGACCGCTGACGGTCACCGATGATTTCAGCGTGCTCGACGACCCGGTCGAGCAGCAGGACTTCACCCAGGACTGCGAGGTCCAGGGGCGGCCGGCCTGCGAATCGGTGCTGCTGGTGCAGGGCATGTATTGCGCGGCCTGCTCCGATGCGGTCGAGTCGGCGATAGCCGGCAAGCCTGGCGTGCTGTCGGCACAGGTCCATGCGGCGACGCGGCGCCTGATCGTGCGCTGGGACCCGGCGCTGGTCCGGATTTCCGACCTGGCGCGCGCGGTCGGCGATGCCGGCTACCGGCTGCTGCCGCTGCAGCAGGCGCTCAGCGTCAGCGAGCGCCAGGCCGAGACGCGCAAGGCGCTCTGGCGCCTGTTCGTCGCGGGCTTTTGCATGATGCAGGTCATGATGTACACGACGCCGATGTATGTCACCGAGCCCGGCGATATCGCGCCCGACCTGCTGCATCTGTTGCGCTGGGCCTGCTGGATCCTGAGCGTGCCGGTGCTGCTGTTTGCCAGCGGCCCCTTCTTTGGCAATGCCTGGCGCGACCTCCGGCGTGGTCGCGTCGGCATGGATACCCCGGTCTCGATCGGCATCCTGGTGACCTTCATCGCCAGCAGCGGCGCCACCTTCGACCCGACCGGTCCTTGGGGCAGCGAGATCTGGTACGACTCGCTGACCATGTTCGTCTTCTTCCTGCTCGGCGGGCGCTACCTCGAACTCAAGGCGCGCGACCGCACCGCCGGTGCCCTCGATGCGCTGATCAACCGCCTGCCCGAGCGCTGCGAGCGCCAGCAGGCCGATGGCGCTTTCGAGTCGATCTCGCTCAAGCGGCTGCAGCCGGGCGATGTGGTGCGGGTGCAGGCCGGCCAGGCCTTCCCGGGCGACGGCCTGCTGCTGAGCGCCGGTGCCACGGTCGACGAGGCCTTGCTGACTGGAGAATCCCATCCCGTCACGCGTCGCCAGGGCGAGGCGCTGGTGGCGGGCAGCTACAACCTCGCGGGCGCCGCGCTGATGCGCATCGAGCGCCTGGGCCGCGACACCCGCTTTGCCCAGATCGTCCAGCTGATGGAGCGTGCCTCGACCGAGAAGCCGCGCCTGGCCCAGCTCGCCGACCGGATCGCCGCGCCTTTCCTGTTCGCCGTGCTGCTGGCGGCGGCCCTGTCGGGCTGGTGGTGGTGGCAGATCGATCCGGACCAGGCGATCGCGGTCGCGGTCGCGGTGCTGATCGTGACCTGTCCCTGCGCCTTGTCGCTGGCGACTCCGGTCGCCATGCTGGCGGCCGCTGGCGCGCTTGCCAAGCGCGGCGTGCTGGTGCGGCGGCTGCAGGCCTTCGAGGTGCTCGCCGGCATCGACACCGTCGTCTTTGACAAGACCGGCACGCTGACGCGCGACCGGCTGGTGCTGAGCCAGGTCCTGGTTCGCTCCGGCCTGGCGCCGGCACAGGCGCTGCAACAGGCGGCGCCCTTGGCCAGCGCTTCGCTGCATCCGGTCTCGCGTGCCATCGCGCGTGCCGCCCAGGAGCAGGGCCTGGCGCTGTCGGCCTTCAGCGAAGTGCAGGAACTGCCGGGCCTGGGCTTGCAGGCGGGGCAGGGCGACAGCCTGCTCAAGCTCGGGTCGGCCGGCTTCTGCGGTCTTGACGAAGCCGGTCTGCTCGGCGCAGGCCAGTCGGTCGAGGGTCAGCCCTGCAGCTATCTGGTCGATGCCAGTGGCTGGCTTGCCACCTTCGTGCTCGACGAGGGCGTGCGCGAGGAGGCCGCCGCCGTGGTGGCACAGCTGCATGCGCTCGGGCTCGAGACCCGACTGCTCTCGGGCGACCAGTCGCAGGCGGCCGAGCGCGTGGCGCGCCAGCTCGGCATCACCCAGGTGGTCGCGCAGGCCAGTCCCGAGCGCAAGCTCGCCGAGGTGCTTGCGCTGCAACAGCAGGGCCATCGCCTGGCCATGGTCGGCGACGGTCTCAACGACGGTCCGGTGCTGGCGCGGGCCGACAGTTCCTTCGCGCTCGGCCATGGCGCACCGCTGGCGCAGGCGCAATCCGATTTCGTGGTGCAAAGCGGCCAGCTCGACGAGCTGGTCGCGGCGATTGTGCTGGCGCGCAAGACCCTGGCGGTCGTGCGCCAGAACCTGTTGTGGGCTGCGGTCTACAACCTGGTGGCTGTTCCGCTGGCGCTGGCTGGCTGGATGCCGCCCTGGCTGGCCGGGCTGGGCATGGCGGCCAGCTCACTGTTGGTCATCGGCAATGCGCTGCGGCTGGCGCGTCCGCCACAATCCCGCCCTGTTTGATGGAGAGGTCAACGATGGAATCCATGTATCTGCTCATTCCCTTGTCGGTCCTGCTGGTGCTTGGCATCATGGGACTGTTCTGGTGGGCCTTGCAAGGCGGACAATTCGATAACGTGGAGCGTGAAGGCCAGCGCATTTTTCATGGGGATTGACGCAGGTCAATACCCATTTGGCTGTCAGGGTCGAAACTTCAAAGCAGTGTTTTAATAGGAGTGTTTGTATGTCAGTGACAACAAGGGATTCCCTACCGGGAATCTACGACGACAAGGTCATCCGGCAGTTTGCCATCATGACCGTGATCTGGGGCGTGGTTGGCATGCTGGTCGGCGTGATCATCGCCTCCCAGCTCGCTTTCCCCGAGCTCAACCTCGGTCTGCCCTGGACTTCGTTCGGTCGCCTGCGCCCGCTGCATACCAATGCAGTGATCTTCGCCTTCGGCGGTTGCGGCCTGTTCGCCACCAGCTACTACGTGGTGCAGCGCACCTGCCAGACCCGTCTGTTTGCCGGCCCGCTGGCCACCTTCACCTTCTGGGGTTGGCAGCTGGTCATCCTGCTGGCAGTGATCTCGTTGCCGCTGGGCTACACCCAGGGCAAGGAATATGCCGAACTGATCTGGCCGATCGACGTGCTGATCACCCTGGTCTGGGTCGCCTATGCCATCGTGTTCTTCGGCACCGTCGGTACCCGCAAGGTGCGTCACATCTACGTGGCCAACTGGTTCTTCGGCGCCTTCATCATCGCCGTCGCGCTGCTGCACATCGTCAACAGCGCCGCGCTGCCGACCGGCCTGCTGCACTCCTACTCGGCCTATGCCGGTGCTGCCGATGCGATGGTGCAGTGGTGGTACGGCCACAACGCGGTCGGCTTCTTCCTGACCGCCGCCTTCCTGGGCATGATGTACTACTTCATCCCGAAGCAGGCTGAGCGTCCGGTCTACTCCTATCGCCTGTCGATCGTCCACTTCTGGGCGCTGATCTTCACCTACATGTGGGCGGGTCCGCACCACCTGCACTACACCGCGCTGCCGGACTGGACCCAGTCGGTCGGCATGATCTTCTCGCTGATCCTGCTGGCTCCGTCCTGGGGCGGCATGATCAACGGCATCATGACCCTGTCGGGCGCCTGGCACAAGCTGCGTGACGATCCGATCCTGCGTTTCCTGATCGTGTCGCTGTCCTTCTACGGCATGTCGACCTTCGAAGGCCCGATGATGGCGATCAAGACCGTCAACGCGCTGTCGCACTACACCGACTGGACCGTGGGCCACGTGCACTCGGGCGCCCTGGGCTGGGTTGGCCTGGTGACCATGGGTTCGCTCTACTACCTGATCCCACGCCTGTACGGCCAGAAGAAGATGTATTCGGTGCCCGCCATCGAACTGCACTTCTGGCTCGCTACCGTCGGCATCGTGCTCTACATCGCCGCGCTGTGGATCTCGGGCGTGACCCAGGGTCTGATGTGGCGTGCCCTCAACGACGATGGCACCCTGACCTACACCTTCGTGCAGTCGGTCAAGGCGTCCATTCCCTTCTACATCATCCGTCTGGTCGGCGGTCTGCTGTATCTGTCCGGCATGTGCCTGATGCTGTGGAACACCGTGATGACCGCGCGTCAAGGCCTCAAGGTGGGCTCCTTGCCTGCAGTGCAAATCCCTGCCGTCGCTGCCCACGCCTGAGGAGTAAAGATAAATGGCTAACCACAACGCACCCGTCAAGGGTCACGAGCGGATCGAGACCAGCAACTTCCTGATGATCGTCCTGGTCACGCTGGTGCTGTCGGTCGGCGGTCTGCTCGAGATCGTCCCGCTGTTCTTCCAGAAGTCGACTACCCAGCCGGTCGAGGGCCTCAAGCCCTATACCTCGCTGCAACTGGCCGGTCGTGATGTCTACATCCGTGAGGGCTGCTACAACTGCCACTCGCAGATGATTCGTCCCTTCCAGGCCGAGACGCTGCGCTACGGTCCTTATTCGCGCGCTGGCGAGTCGGTCTATGACCGTCCCTTCCAGTGGGGTTCCAAGCGCACCGGTCCCGATCTGGCCCGCGTGGGCGGCCGCTATTCCGACGAGTGGCACCGCATCCACCTGATCAACCCGCGTGACGTGGTGCCTGAGTCCATCATGCCGGCTTATCCCTGGTTGGAAAAGGATCTGGTCGACGCCTCTGTCATGCCAGGCCGCTTGGCTGCGATGAAGACGCTGGGCGTGCCCTATAGCGACGAGGAAGTCGCCAAGGCTGCCGACGACGTCAAGGGCAAGACCGAGCTCGACGCCGTGATTGCCTATCTGCAGGTTCTCGGCACCGCCATCAAGTAACAGAGGAGGGGCGACATGGACATCACCGATGTGCGCATAGGCGTGACACTGATCAGCTTCGTGGCATTCATTGCCATCATGGCCTGGGCCTGCTCCGGACGGAACAAGTCTGACTTCGATGAGGCGTCCGGTCTCCCCTTCCGAGACGAATAACGAGAAAGAGAACCATCATGAGCGACTTTGTAAACGGCTTCTGGGCATGGTATGTAACCGTCATTGTGGTGGCTTCCATTGCCTACTGCGTGTGGGTGCTGTGGAGCAACGGTAAGGTCAAGTTCAACCCCGGCAATACCACGGGTCATGTCTGGGACGGCGACCTGCAGGAAATGAACAACCCGCTGCCCAAGTGGTGGGTCGGCCTGTTCTGGATCACGATCGTGTTCGCGATCGGCTATGCCTTCCTGTATCCGACCCTGGGTACCAGTGGCGGCCAGCTCGGCTGGACCTCGGCCGGTCAGCACGCCAAGGAAGGCGAGAAGCTCAAGGCGCTGATCGCGCCGGTCTACGAGAAGTTCAAGGGCATGTCGGTCGAGGAACTGGCCAAGGACCCCAAGGCCCAGCTGATCGGTGACCGCCTGTACCAGAACTTCTGCTCCCAGTGCCATGGCGCCGACGCGCGTGGTGGCAAGAGCTTCCCGAACCTGACCGACAGCGACTGGCTGGGTGACGGCAGCGCCGCACATATCAAGAACACGATCGCCAACGGCCGCATGGGCGTCATGCCTCCGATGGCCGCTGCCGTCGGTACCTCGGACGATGTGCGCAACGTGGCCGAATATGTGCTGAGCCTGTCGGGCAGCGCGAGCGACCCGGTCAAGGCTGCCCTTGGCAAGGAGAAGTTTGCGGCTTGCGCCGCCTGCCACGGCGCCGACGGCAAGGGCAACCCGGCTGTGGGGGCTCCCAACCTGACCGACAATATCTGGCTGCATGGCTTTGGTGCCGACTTCATCGTGAAGATGATCAACGAAGGCAAGACCAACGTGATGCCGGCCCAGCAGTCCAAGCTGACCGAAGACCAGCTGCATGTGCTGACCGGTTATGTCTGGGGCCTGTCGCACCCGTCCAAGTAATTCTTGAGCGGCACGATCCGAGCCTGCGGGCTCGCTTGACAGCCCTGGATGACCGCTAGCGGTCTCCAGGGCGTCTTCATTTATCGAGATTGGCAAGCATGGAACACAAGAACTCAAAGGGCCAGGTCTGGTATCGGGAGCCCATGATGTGGCTGGTGGTGGGCGGCCCGCTGCTGGTCGTTTGCGCTTCGATCACCACGTACATGATTGCCGCCCATCAGCCCGATCCGGTGCTGGAGCGCGACAGCTCGACCGAGTCGCAGCGCGTCGGTCAGCCGCTCACGCCCGAGCAGCGCGACAGCCTGGAGCCCGCGATGAAGGCGCGCAACCATGTCGCTTCGCCGCTGGTCGTGACCGACAAGTGAGGAGCCGGTAGCTCAGCTACCCGATGGCGGGTTGACCAGCCGGCGCAGCGCCTCGGTGTCCTTGATCTGGACATGGCGCTGCTTGACCTCGATGATGCCTTCCTCGACGAACTTCGAGAAAGTCCGGCTGACGGTCTCGAGCTTCATGCCCAGGTAGCTGCCGATCTCCTCGCGCGTCATGCGCAGCACCAATTCGGACTGCGAGAAGCCGCGTGAATGCAGGCGCTGCACCAGGTTGAGCAGGAAGGCCGCCAGCCTTTCCTCGGCCCGCATGCTGCCCAGCAGCAGCATGACGCCATGGTCGCGCACGATCTCGCGGCTCATGATCTTGTGTACATGGTGCTGCAGCGCGCTGAATTCGCGCGACAGCGATTCGATCCGGTCGAACGGCATCACGCAGACCTCGGCATCTTCCAGCGCCACCGCATCGCAGCTGTGATGGTCGTTGACGATGCCATCCATGCCGAGGATCTCGCCCGTCATCTGGAAACCCGTGACCTGGTCGCGTCCATCCACCGATGTGACTCGGGTCTTGAAGAAGCCCGAGCGCACGGCATAGAGCGAGGAGAAGCGGTCGCCGTTGTTGAACAGCGCGCTGCCGCGCTTGACGCGCTTGCGCGTGCTGATCACGCTATCGAGCCGGCTCATCTCGTCCGGGCTCAAGCCCACAGGCATGCAGAGCTCGCGCAGGTTGCAACTGGAACAGGCCACTTTGATGCTGTGTATATCCATAATGATGTTCAATCAATCAGGCATTCTAGCGGGCAGGCTCATGGGCGCCTGAGACGGTCGTCCCTGGCTGCTCGTCATGGATTGGACTTTTTTTGCAATCGGCATAAATTCTTGTTTGACCCAGGTCAAGGGCAGTTTTGGCAATATGCGGCACAGTCGCTTCCAACCTTGGAGAACCAGCCCGTGAGCCATGCAATCGACGAGCAACTTCTCCGGCGCTTCGATGTGCCGGGGCCGCGCTACACCTCTTACCCCACCGCCGACCGCTTCGTCGAGGCCTTCGGCTGTGACGACTATATCCAGGCGCTGGAGCAGCGCCGCGCCGGTTCCATGGCGCTGCCATTGTCGCTCTATGTGCATATTCCTTTCTGCGAGTCGCTCTGCTACTACTGCGCCTGCAACAAGGTCATCACCAAGCACCACAGCAAATCGGCCGAATACCTGCGCTACCTGTCGCGTGAGCTCGAGCTGCAGGTCGAGCATTTCGGCCGTGGCTACAACGTGTCGCAGTTGCATCTGGGCGGCGGCTCGCCGACTTTCCTGAGCGACGTCGAGCTCAGCGACCTGCTTGACATGATCAAGCGCCATTTCAACCTGACGCCCGGCGGCGAGTTCTCGATCGAGGTCGATCCGCGCACCGTCACGCCCGAGCGCCTGCAGCACCTGTACCAGCTCGGCTTCAACCGCCTGAGCTTTGGCGTGCAGGACTTCGATCCGACGGTGCAAAAGGCCGTCCACCGCGTGCAGCCGGCCGAGCAGGTGTTTGCGCTGGTGCAGGCCGCGCGCGATATCGGCTTCGAGTCGATCAACGTCGACCTGATCTACGGTCTGCCCAAGCAGACACCCGAGTCCTTCCGCCATACGCTGGAGCAGATCCAGCAGCTGCGGCCCGATCGGATCGCGCTCTATGCCTATGCCCACCTGCCGACCCGCTTCAAGCCGCAGCGCCGCATCCTGAGTGCCGAGCTGCCGAGCCCGTCCGAGAAGCTGTCGATGCTGGCCAACTCGCTGGCGATGCTGGGCGATGCCGGCTACGACTATGTCGGCATGGACCATTTTGCGTTGCCCGATGATGCGCTGGCAGTCGCCAAGCGCCAGGGTCGGTTGCACCGCAACTTCCAGGGCTACAGTACCCAGCCCGATTGCGACCTGATCGCGCTCGGCGTCTCGGCCATCGGCCGCATCGGCGCGACCTACAGCCAGAACGCCAAGACGCTGGACGAATACTACGACGCGCTCGACCAGGGCCGGCTGCCGATCGTGCGCGGACTGGCACTGAACCGCGACGACATCCTGCGCCGCTCGGTGATCATGGCCATCATGTGCCAGGGCGAGCTCGACTTCGAGGCCATGGGCGATGCCCATCTGGTCGACTTCAAGAGCCATTTTGCGCGCGAACTCGAGCGGCTCGGCGAGATGGTGGCGATGGGGCTGGTCCGCTTGAGCGACTCCAGCCTCGAGGTGACCGAGCAGGGCTGGTATTTCGTGCGCGCGATCGCCATGACCTTCGACAAGTACCTGCAGAGCGACCAGGACCGGGCCCGCTTCTCCAAGATCATCTGAAATCCCGAAGGGTAGCGGGGGGCTGCTACAGTTCAGCCATGCTTTCGTCCATGATGGTTTCCGCCCTGCTGATGGGGCTGGTAGGAGGGCCGCATTGCGTGGCCATGTGTGGCGCCGCCTGTGCCGGCATTGCGCGCGGCGCCGGCAACGGCCAGTCGGGTACGCTGGCGCTGTGGCGCTTCCAGTTCAGCCGCCTGCTGGGCTACAGCCTGCTCGGCGCGCTCGCCGGCGGCACGGTCGAGGGCCTGGCCTGGATGGGCACCCAGACCGCCGTGCTGCGCCCGCTCTGGATCATGCTGCATGTCGCGGCGCTGCTGTTGGGGCTGATCCTGCTGTTTCTGGGCCGTCAGCCGGCCTTCGTTGACGGCTGGGGCCAGGGCGTCTGGCGCCGGACGCGGCCGGTGCTGGCCCGGCTCGGGCCGCGCGCGCCGGTCGTGCTCGGACTGGGCTGGGCCTTGATGCCTTGCGGCTTGCTCTATTCGGCGCTGCTGGTGGCTTCGCTGTCGGCCAGCGCGCTCAGCGGTGCCTTGCTGATGGCGGCCTTTGCCGTCGGCACCATGGTGTCGCTGGTGATCGGTCCCTGGCTGCTGCTGCGCCTGAAGGACGCCGGCTCCGGCCAATGGGGCATGCGCCTGGCCGGCCTGGCCCTGGCCGCGACTTCGGGTTGGGCGCTCTGGATGGGGATCACCCAGCCGACCGGGCTCTGGTGCGCCTGAGCGGCCGGGTGGGTTGCCGCGCCGTTCAGCGCACTTCGTCGACCAGGGTCTTGAAGTCGTCGATGTCCTCGAAGCTGCGGTAGACGCTGGCAAAGCGCACATAGGCCACCTTGTCGAGCTTCTTGAGTTCGCGCATCACGAGTTCGCCGAGCTGGTGTGTCGGCACCTCGCGCGCTGCCAGGTTCAGCAGCTTTTCCTCGATCCGCTCAGTCGCGGCATCGACCTGTTCGGTGCTGACCGGGCGCTTGCGCAGCGCCAGCGCCAGGCTGGCACGCAGCTTGGCCGGGTCGTATTCGATCCGGCGGCCATCTTTCTTGACCACCATCGGAAAGCTGACCTCGGGCCGCTCGTAGGTGGTGAAGCGCTTGTCGCAGGCGCTACAGCGGCGGCGCCGGCGCACGAAACCGCTGTCCTCTGACAGACGGGTTTCCACCACCTGGGTTTCGGCATGGCCGCAGAAAGGGCATTTCATCGGTTCTGAAATGAAAAACCCCGGCACCAGGCCGGGGCATTCAGATCGATCAGCGGTAGACCGGGAAGCGGCTGGTCAGCTCATGCACCTTGGCGCGCACGGCAGCGAGGTTGGCCTCGTCACGCGGGTTGTCCAGCACGTCGGCGATCAGGTTGGCCGTCAGGCGGGCTTCCTCTTCCTTGAAGCCGCGGGTGGTCATGGCCGGGGTGCCGATGCGCACGCCGCTGGTCACGAACGGCTTTTCCGGGTCGTTCGGGATCGCGTTCTTGTTGATCGTCATGTGGGCAGCACCCAGCACGGCTTCGGCTTCCTTGCCGGTGATGCCCTTGGCGCGCAGGTCGACCAGCATGACATGGCTCTCGGTACGACCCGAGACGATGCGCAGGCCGCGCTGGGTCAGGGTCTCGGCGATGACCTGGGCGTTCTTGATCACCTGTTCCTGGTAGGCCTTGAACTCGGGCGCCTGGGCTTCCTTGAACGCGACAGCCTTGGCGGCGATCACGTGCATCAGCGGACCACCTTGCAGGCCCGGGAAGATGGCGGAGTTGATCGCCTTCTCGTGCTCGGCCTTCATCAGGATGATGCCGCCGCGCGGGCCGCGCAGGCTCTTGTGCGTGGTCGAGGTCACGACGTCGGCGAACGGCACCGGGTTCGGGTAGACGCCCGCGGCGATCAGGCCGGCGTAGTGGGCCATGTCGACCAGGAAGATCGCGCCGATTTCCTTGGCTACCTTGGCAAAGCGCTCGAAATCGATGCGCAGGCTGTAGGCGGAGGCACCGGCCACGATCAGCTTGGGGCGGTGCTCGCGCGCCTTGGCTTCCATCGCGTCGTAGTCGATCTCTTCCTTGTCGTTCAGGCCGTAGGAGACGACGTTGAACCATTTGCCCGACATGTTCAGCGGCATGCCGTGTGTCAGGTGACCGCCTTCGGCCAGGCTCATGCCCATGATGGTGTCGCCGGGCTTGAGGAAGGCCAGGAAGACGGCTTCGTTGGCCGAGGCGCCGCAATGCGGTTGCACGTTGGCGGCATCGGCACCAAAGATCTGCTTGATGCGGTCGATGGCGAGCTGCTCGGCGACGTCGACGAATTCGCAGCCGCCGTAGTAGCGCTTGCCCGGGTAGCCTTCGGCGTACTTGTTGGTCAGCTGGCTGCCCTGGGCGGCCATGACGGCGGGCGAGGCATAGTTCTCGCTCGCGATCAGCTCGATATGGTGTTCCTGGCGAGCGGTCTCGGCCTGGATGGCGGCGAACAGCTCGGGGTCGGTTTGTTCGATCAGGATGTTACGGTCGTACATGGCAGTCCTTGGAAAAATACGCTTCCCTGCGCGGTCGTGACAGTGACAGGGGCTGCCCAGGCGAACGGCTGAATTGGCTGTGCGCTCCCCAGTGGTAATCCCACCTCGGCGGGAACGGCTAGGCCGGCCCCGGCCTATCGCCAGTCGCGCACGGGCGTGATTTTATCAGGAGCTTTGCAGCTTGCTCGCTGCAGGGGTGCCTGCATCGGCTTCGAGCTCGCGCTTGTCGTCCGCCGGCTTGGCCGGCGTGGCGCGTACCAGCACCGGAGTGCCGGCATTGATCGGCAGCTTGACGCCGCGCGCCACGCTGCGCAGACGCTGCTGTTCGGCCATGACCTTGGCGACATAGTCGTTGCCGTCGGTCTCGACCGCGCCGACATAGCGGCGCAGCCCGCCCTCGATCGTGCCGGCATTGCGGATGCAGTCCTGCAGCACCTTGACGCCGACGCGCAGGTTGGCCAGCGGGTCCAGGGCGGCCTGCTTGCCGCCGAAGTCCTCGTACTTGTCCGAGTGCACGCGGGTGAGCACTTGCATCAGGCCTTGCGCGCCGACCGGGCTCTGCGCGAACGGGTTGAAGCGCGATTCGATTGCCATCACGGCCAGGATCAGGGTCGGATCGAGCTTGATCTTGCTGCCGAGCGTAAAGGCTTCGGCAACCAGCGCACCGACCGCCTCAGGGGCGACCCGGTACTTGCGGCTGATCCAGCTCGCGACCTGGGCCTGTTCCTTGGGCAGGTTGGTGGCCAGGGTGGCTTCGGCAGTGCCCTTGGGCTCGTCGTCTGCCGTGGTTTCGCTGTTCTGGCGCTGTTGCAGCCAGCCCAGCAGTTTTTGCTCGGCATCGCCGCGCAGTTGCGGGTTGGTCAGCAGGATCAGGGTGACCAGGGCCAGTCCCAGTCCGAGCAGGGCCATGCCACTGTGGGTGATGGCGTACAAGACCCTGAACAAACGGTCTGCGGAGGGACGCAGGAAGCCGGGGCAGGGGGTAGGCCAGGTGGAATTTTGCGCTGTCATAGCACACTCCTTTCTACGCGGCACCTTTGCCTGAGCTGGGGTGCGCCTTGATTGGGGGGTCGCCATTGAATGCCCTTTAGGGTCATCAACTTAGCCGGGTTCGGCAGCGTCTCAAGTGCCTCCCCGAAGGGCAGGCGAAGCGAATATTAGGGTTCTTCAAATAATGAGTCAATACTTATGAATCAAATTTATATATCTATAAAGAATATAGAGCATTAGATCGTCACGATTTCAGCCGAGAAAATGCCCGAGAAAATGGCTATCGAAAAGGGGAGGGAAATTGAAAAAAACTGCTTGCGGACCAGCTTCCGAAGCCTTAATCTGAGCCTGTCTGTGTGCAACAGGCACCCCGCCCGCACCGAGGTCCGTCCTCTCTGCCAGGCGACATGGACGGGAGCAATCCCTTGCTCCCACGGTTGTCAGGACAACAAACTCCGGCGGCCGCCACTGCATCTGCAGACTGCAGATGCGAAGACCCCGGCGGGTTCAGCCTGCCGGGGTCTTTCCTTGTTTGATGTTGCGGGGCCGGCTGGCTGGCGCTTCAGCGGCTGGTCGCCTTGCGCCTGATCTCGTCGATATAGGCCTGGCCATCCGGCGGTCGGCCAGCGCGCTGGCTCTCCCAGATCATGCGACCGAGCGACTCCATGACTTCGTGGTGCGCCTCGTGCAGCGAGTCGCGCCGGGCGGCCAGCAGCTCGACCGCCTGCCGGATGCCGGGCGGCTGGTCGATCGAGCATTGCTCGCTGATGCTCAGGTGCATCGACAGGTGCAAGAAGGGGTTTTCGCGCGTGTCGCTGGGCTGTTGCATCTGGCGCAACGCGGCGTCGATATCGGCCAGGTCGGCATGGTATTCCGGGTGGCGCTGGATCCATTCGCTGGCCAGCACTTCGATCGCTTCCATCGGCTGGCCTTGCTGGTGCTTGGCATGGACGGCGCAGAAGAAGCGCCGCACGTCGGCTTGAGAGGGTGTGAACATGTGGCGATTTTGAACCAAGCCCGGATCTGGCGCTGTGTACAGTGCGGGCTGGAGAAAAACATGACCCTGATCCCCATCACCGATCCCTGGTTCTATTTTGTCGCCGTGCCGGCGGTGCTGCTGCTGGGCATCAGCAAGAGCGGCTTCGGCGCCGGCTTCGGTTCGCTGGCCGTGCCGATGATGGCGCTCGCGATCAGCGTGCCGCAGGCTGCCGCCATCTGCATGCCGTTGCTGCTGGTGATGGATCTGCTGGGCATGGCGGCTTTCCGCAAGGATGTCGACTGGCGTCTGTTGCGCTTCCTGTTGCCGCCGGCGCTGGTCGGGATCGTGATCGGTGCGTTGTCGTTTCGTACCCTCGACGCCCGTCTGGTGGCCGGGGTGGTCGGCGTGCTGACGCTGCTGTTCCTGGCCCAGCGCTTGCTGTTTCCGCCGCGCGCCGGCGACCGGCCGGCGCCGCGCTGGCTCGGCTGGCTGCTGAGCGCGACCTCGGGCTTCACGAGCTTTGTCGCCCATGCCGGCGGCCCGCCGCTCAATGCCTATGTGATCCCGCTCAAGCTCAAGCCGGTGGTGTTCACCGGAACCATGGCCTTCCTGTTCTTTGTCGTCAACCTCAGCAAATGGGTGCCCTATGCCTGGCTGGGGCTGCTGGACTGGCGCAACCTGGCGACTTCCCTGTTGCTGCTGCCACTGGCGCCGCTCGGGGTCTGGATCGGCGTGCGCATGGCACGCCGCATCTCGCCCGAGCTGTTCTACCGCGTGGTCTATATCGGCATGTTCCTGACCGGCATCAAGCTGGTCTGGGACGGCTGGTTCTGAGCTGCTGCCAGCCAGTACCGCAGCCCGTCCGCCGCCCGACGTTCAGGCGCTGCCGGCGAAGCCGTTCTGGCGCCAGGCCTCGAAGGCGATCACCGCGACCGCGTTCGACAGGTTGAGGCTGCGCTGGCCGGGCCGCATCGGCAGGCGCAGCCGCTGCGCCGGCGCGAAGGTTTCGCGCAGTTCGGCCGGCAGGCCGGCGGTCTCGGAGCCGAACACCAGCCAGTCGCCGGGCTGGAAGGCCACTTCGTGCGCCGGGCGCGAGCCGCGGGTCGTGAGCGCGAACATTCGGCTAGGGTCGGGTTGCATCTGCTGCAGGAAGCGGCTCCAGTCGGCATGGCGACGCAGTTCGGCGTACTCGTGATAGTCGAGCCCGGCGCGTCGCAGCAGCTTGTCGTCCATCGAGAAGCCCAGCGGCTCGATCAGGTGCAGATTACAGCCGGTGTTGGCGCAGAGCCGGATCACGTTGCCGGTGTTGGGTGGAATTTCGGGTTGGACGAGGACGATGTGGAACATGGATTTCAGTCTAGGGTGGGGGCCGGGGTGCGCGCGAACACCAGCGCGCTGACCTGGGCGGCGCCTGCAGCCAGCAGCAAGGTGGCGGCGGACTGCAGCGTGGCGCCGGTGGTCATGACATCGTCGACCAGCAGGATGTGGCGACCGCGCAGCTGCGGGCCAGCGGCGGGATCGACGGCGTAGGCCTGCAGCGCATTGTCGAAGCGTTGCGCGCGTGCCAGTTCGTGCTGGGTCGCGGCCTGCGGCCGGCGCTGCAGCAGCCCGGGCAGGGCCGGTGGCGCGTCGCGCAGCTGGCGGCGCAGCGCCTTGGTCAGTTCCCAGGCCTGGTCATAGCCGCGCGCGCGCAGCTTGTCCGGGCTCAGCGGAATCGGCAGCATCAGGTCGGTGGCTTGCAGTAGCGCCGGCAGACCCGGCACATCGACCAGCAACCGTGCCAGCGGCGGTGCCCAGGCCGGGTCGCGCTTGAGCCTGGCGACCAGGGCCGACCAGGGATGGGCGTAGTCGACCCTGGCCAGGCATTGCTGCAACGGGCCGGGTCCGGCCTCGGCGCAGCGCGTGCAGCGCTCCAGCCCGGGTGCCAGCGCGAGCGCGCAGCCCGGACAGCGGGGCAGGGGCCGGCCATGGCGCTCGAGGCAGGCCGGGCAGATCGGGCGGGCTGGCCAGCCGGCACAGATGGCGCAACTGGCCGGCCAGGCTGGCAGCCAGCGGCGCAGCAGATCTTTCATGCGGCGAATATACTGCGGCGCCTGCGGGCCTGTCGCCCGCTCATCCTCTTTTCTTGATTCGATCGCCCACCATGCAAGCAGTCACCCCCGGCCAGGAAAAGCCCGTTCCCGGCCTCGATCCCGTCGCGGCCCGCCGCTGGCGCGAGCGCCGTCGCAGCGAAAGCCCCTGGCTGCACGAGGAGATCGGTGCGCGCATGGCCGACCGGCTGGGCTGGATCAAGCAGGCGCCCGCGCAGTGGCTGGACTGGGCGCCGCTCAACGGCGGCTTGCAGGCACACCGGCTGGTGGCCGAGCGCTATCCCGAAGCAAGGGTCGAGCTGCTGGGTCAGGGTGCTGCGGCAGCGGCCGACAGCCTGCGCCGTCTGTCGCCGCGCGGCTGGAATCCGCTCAAGTGGCTGGCCTCGGGTCCCGCGCTGCATGACGAGTCTGGCGCCGCCGCCGGAACGGCCGGTCTGCTCTGGGCCAACATGGCCTTGCACCAGGAGCCGCTGCCGCGTGCCCTGCTGAGCCGCTGGCTGGACCTGCTCGCGGTCAACGGTTTCCTGATGTTCTCCTGCCTCGGGCCCGACAGCCTGCGCGAGTTGCGCGCCGTCTATGCCGCGCAGGGCTGGCCCGCGCCCTGTCACGACTTCACCGACATGCATGACTGGGGCGACATGCTGATCGAGGTCGGCTATGCCGAGCCGGTGATGGACATGGAGCGCATCACGCTGGCCTATCCCGATGCCAAGCGCCTGCTGCGCGACCTGCGCGACTGGGGCCGCAACCTGAACCAGGCGCGTTTTGCCGGCCTGCGCGGCCGCGGCTGGGCCCAGGCGCAGGAGCGCGCGCTCGAGGCCGGCCTGCCGCGCAACGAGCAGGGTCAGCTGCTGTTGAGCTTCGAGGTCAACTATGGTCATGCGGTCAAGCCCGCACCCAGGGTCAGGCTTGAGTCGACCAGCCAGGTCTCGGTCGATCAGATGCGCGCCATGTTGCGCCAGCCCCGGGCCTGACGCCGGACAATCCAGCAGGCCTGCAATCGACGGACAATCCAGCCATGACCATTGACTCCATTTCAAGTCCATCGATTCCGCGCCGCCGGCTGCTGCTGGGCGCCGCTGCCCTGGCCAGCGCCTGCTGGCTGGCGGGTTGTGGCGACAAGCCGGCGTTCAAGGGGGTGGACATCACGGGCGCCGACTACGGGCGCGAACTGAGTCTGCCCGACCAGGACGGCCGCCAGCGCCAGTTGACCGACTTCAAGGGCCGGGTGGTGGTGCTGTTCTTCGGCTACACCCAGTGCCCCGATGTCTGCCCGACTTCGCTGTCCGAGCTGGCGCAGGCCAAGCGGCTGCTCGGCAGCGACGGCGAGCGCCTGCAGGGCCTGTTCGTGAGCGTCGATCCGCAGCGCGACACGCCCGAGATCATGCGTGCCTACATGGCGAGCTTCGATGCCGGTTTCCTCGCGTTGCTGCCGACTCCGGCCGAGCTGCCGGCGCTGGCCAAGTCGTTCAAGGTCTATTACAAGCCGGTCCAGGGGGCGACGCCGACCAGCTACACGATGGACCATTCGGCTGGCAGCTATGTCTACGATACCCAGGGCCGCCTGCGCGTCTACCACCGCTATGGCAGTGGCGCCGAGGCGCTGGCGGCCGATGTCCGGCTGCTGCTGGCCGAGGCGCGCTGAGGACTGACGCGCCAGGCGGGCCGGGCGGCTTCAGCTGCCCAGCTTGTCGCGCTCGGAAGTGAAGGCGTCGGCGTAGAACTCGTCAGCCGGCAGGCCGGCAGCGAGGTAGTCGCGCTGCGCCGACTCGACCACGATCGGTGCGCCGCAGGCATAGACCTGGTGGCCCGACAGGTCGGGCCAGTCCTGCAGCACGGCCTGGTGCACGAAGCCGGTGCGCCCGCTCCAACCGTCCTCGGGCTGGGCGTCCGACACCACCGGCACGTACTTCAGGTTGGGCATGGCAGCGCATTGCTGTTCGATCCAGTCGGCCTGGTAGAGGTCGGCTGGACGGCGGCCGCCCCAGTAGAGCGTGGCGGGCCGGCTGCTGCCTTTTTCGCGCATCTGCTCGATGATGGCCTTGATCGGCGCGAAGCCGGTGCCCGAGGCCAGCAGCACGATCGGCTTGTCCGAGTCTTCGCGCAGGTAGAAGCTGCCGAACGGGCCCTCGATGCGCAGGATCTCCTTTTCCTTCATGGCGCCGAACACATGGTCGGTGAACTTGCCGCCCGGCAGATGGCGGATATGCAATTCCATCGCGGGCTTGACGGCCTGCTGGTGCGGCGCGGTTGCCATCGAGTAGGCGCGACGCGCGCCGTCCTTGAGCAGGAACTCGATGTACTGGCCGGCGTGGTAGTTGAAGCTGTCGTTGGCCGGCAGCTGCAGCTTGACGACCATGACGTCGGAGGAGGCGCGCTCGAGGCTGCTGACGCGCACCGGCAGCTTCTTGATCGGCAGCGCGTCGGCCGCCGTCACCTGGCGCGACTCGAGCACGAGGTCGCTGGTGGCCGTCGCGCAGCAGGTCAGCACGAGGCCGGCGGCTTCCTCCTCGGCGCTCAGGGCCTTGGCCTGGTGCGCGCCATGGACCACGCTGCCGGAGAGCTTCTTGCATTTGCAAGAGCCGCAGGCGCCGTCCTTGCAGCCGTAGGGCAGGCCTATGCCCTGGCGGATGCCGGCAGCCAGGAGGGTTTCATCGGGGGTGGCGGAGAAAACGCGGCCGCTGGGCTCGACGCTGATCTGGAATGTCATACAGTCTTGGAGGGGGTTGTGGGCGCGGTGGCGCTGGCAGCCAAGGATTTTCTCAAATTTGGATCTGGACATGGCTTTTCTGGGGGCCTTGCCCGCGCGCTTTCGGCGCGAGCGGGTGTTGATCGTGGGTTGTGGCGACGTGGGGCTGCGCAGTGCGCGTGCGCTTGGCGCGCGGGCCGTGGCGGTTGTTGCGCCTGGGGCAAGCGATGCCGTGCCTGCAGCCAGTCCAGGCGCGCGTGGGCGGGTCCGCCTGTTCGCGCTGACCTCGACGCCGGCGCGTGTGGCCGATTTGCGCGCCGCCGGAATCACGCCGCTGGCGGGCAATCTCGATGATCCGGCCAGCCTGCGTCGCCTGGCGGGACTGGCCACGCGCGTGCTGCATCTGGCGCCGCCGCCAGGCACTGGCCTGGGCGACCCGCGCAGCCTGGCGCTGGCGCGCGTGCTGGCGCGGCGCACGCCGCCGCGGGCGCTGGTCTACGGTTCGACCAGCGGTGTCTATGGCGACTGCGGTGGTGCCTGGGTCGACGAGGTCCGGGCGGTCAACCCTGGCACGCCGCGCGCGCGCCGGCGCGTGGCCGCCGAAGACCTGCTGCGCCACTGGGGCCGGGCTTTCGGCGTGCCGGTCGGCGTGCTGCGGATTCCGGGCATCTACGCGCCGGACCGCGAGGGCGGCACGCCGCGCGAGCGCCTGTTGCGCGGCACGCCGGTGCTGCGGCGCGAGGACGACGTGCACACCAACCATATCCATGCCGATGACCTGGCGCGCGCCTGCGTGCGGGCGCTCTGGCGCGCGCCGGTGCAGCGGGTCTTCAATTGTTGCGACGACACCGAGCTGACCATGGGCGACTATTTCGAGCTGGCTGCCGATCTCTACGGTTTGCCAAGACCCGAGCGCGTCTCGCGCGAGCAGGCCAGGGAGCGGCTGTCGCCGATGACGCTGAGCTTCATGGGTGAGTCCCGGCGCCTGAGCAACTTGCGCATGAAGCGCGAGCTCGGGTTGAAGCTGCGTTACCCCCAGGTGGAGCAGGGCTTGCGTGCCGCTTGAATCCGGCTTGTCTGTGCTGGCGCGCCTTGTTACGGCCGCTTGCGCTAGAACGGACAGCGCTGAAAAGCAAAAAAGCGACGCCTAGCGGAGTCGCTTTTTTTCTGATTTGGTGCCCGAGGTCGGACTCGAACCGACACACCTTGCGGCGGGGGATTTTGAATCCCCTGCGTCTACCGATTTCGCCACCCGGGCAGGAATGAGATATAAATTATGGCACAGTGATGGCACTGTCCCTCGCATCCCAGAGAAAAAAGTCCCATGACACGCGCGACCCCCCGTAGCCGGAAGAAACCCGTCATCTACCCGACCCTGGAAGACACCATCGGCAACACGCCGCTGATCGCGCTGCAGCGCATCGGTGCCTTGTCCAACCGCGAGCGCGGCAATGTGGTACTGGCCAAGCTCGAAGGCAACAACCCGGCCGGATCGGTCAAGGACCGGCCCGCCTTGTCGATGATCCGGCGCGCCGAGGAGCGCGGCGAGATCGCGCCCGGCGACACGCTGATCGAGGCGACCTCGGGCAACACCGGCATCGCACTGGCGATGGCGGCTGCCGTGCGCGGCTACCGCATGGTGCTGATCATGCCCGAGGACCTCAGCATCGAGCGCGCGCAGACCATGAAGGCCTTCGGTGCCGAGCTGATCCTGACGCCCAAGAGCGGCGGCATGGAATGCGCGCGCGACCTGGCCGACCAGATGGTCGCGCAGGGCAAGGGCAAGGTGCTCGATCAGTTTGCCAACCCCGACAACCCGCGCGTCCATTACGAGACCACCGGTCCCGAGCTCTGGAAGCAGACGCGCGGTCGCATCACCCATTTCGTCAGCGCGATGGGCACCACCGGCACCATCACCGGCGTGTCGCGCTTCCTGAAGGAGCAGAACCCCGAGGTCCGCATCATCGGCGCGCAGCCGAGCGAGGGCTCGCGCATTCCCGGCATCCGCAAGTGGCCGCAGGAATACCTGCCCAAAATCTATGACCCGAAGGCGGTCGACGAGCTGGTCTATGTGAGCCAGGCCGATGCCGAGGAGATGTGCCGCCGGCTCGCGCGCGAGGAGGGCATCTTCGCCGGGATCTCGGCGGCTGGCGCCTGTTGGGTCGCGCAGCAGATCGCGGCCCGGGAGCAGGATGCGACGATCGCCTTCATCGTCTGCGACCGCGGCGACCGCTATCTGTCGACCGGCGTGTTTCCGGCCTGAAGTCTGGTCAAGGATTGAATCATGTCAGGACAAGCAATGAATGCCGATCTGGAACTCGACGCGCGCGGATTGAACTGTCCGCTGCCCATCCTCAAAGCCAAGAAGGCGCTGGCCGGCATGGAAAGCGGCCAGCTGCTCAAGGTGATCTGCACCGATGCCGGTTCGGTGCGCGACTTCCAGGCCTTTGCCAAGCAGACTGGCAACGAACTGCTGCAGCAGGACATGACCGGGCCGGATTTCGTGACCTGGCTCAAGCGGCGCTGAGCGGTTGCCGTGGACGGGAGCGGACGATGATCCAGGGCTTTAGCTGGCTGCTGCTGTTCCAGCTGGTCGGCGAATTGCTGGTGCTGGGCCTGGACTGGCCGGTGCCCGGGCCGGTGGCCGGCATGGCGCTGCTGTTCCTGGCCTTGCTCTGGCGCGGCGGTCCGGGGCGCAGGCTGGCCCAGACCTCGAGTCAGCTGCTGCAGCATCTGTCGCTGCTGTTCGTGCCGGCTGGCGCCGGTGTCGTGCTCTACGGCGCGCTGCTGGCGCGTGAAGGCTGGTCGCTGGCGCTCGCCCTGGTGGCCAGCACGCTGCTGGCGATGGCCGTGGCGGCGCTGCTGCTGCGGGTCCTGTTGCGCCGCTCCCGTCGCGGCTCCGAAGAGGGCTGAGCGATGCTGGAGCGCGCGACCCTGGTCTGGCAGCATCTGGCGGGCTCGACGCTGCTGTGGCTGGCGCTGACGCTGCTGGCCTATCAGTTCGGAGTTTGGCTGCAGCGGCGGCTGCGCGGTCATGCGCTGGCCAATCCGGTGCTGGTCGCGGTCGCGCTGCTGTCCGCCCTGTTGCTGCTCAGTGGCACTTCCTACGCCAGCTACATGAACGGCGCCGGGCTGATCCATTTCCTGCTCGGGCCGGCGACGGTCGCGCTGGCAATTCCGCTCCACGCGAACTGGCCCCGGCTCAAGAGCATGGCCGGGCCGCTGCTGCTGGTGCTGCTGGTCGCGTCCCTGGTGGCGGTGGTATCGGCCTGGGGGCTGGGTGCCTGGCTGGGCGCCGGTCCGGAGTCGCGCATCTCGCTCGCGATCAAGAGCATCACGACGCCGATCGCGATGGCGGTCACCGAGCGCCTGGGCGGACTGCCCGCGCTGACCGCGGTGCTGGTGATCGTGACCGGCATCGTTGGCGGGCTCTGCGCCGAAGCGCTCTACCGCTGGCTGCGCATCGACGACGACGCGGTGCGCGGCTTCGCGCTCGGACTGGCCGCGCATGGCCTGGGCACGGCGCGCGCCTTCCAGTTCAGCGAGCAGGCGGGCGCCTTTGCCGCGCTGGGCATGGGGCTCAACGGTCTGCTGACCTCGTTTGCCTTGCCCTGGCTGCTGCCCTGGCTCGAGCGCCTGCTGGCGCGCTGAATTCGGGCCGGCACGGGCTGGCTCTGCATGGCCGCCCTGCGTGTGGACGAGGGGGCGGGCGGACCTGGCTCAGGTGCAGGCCAGCGCGGGGTCGGGCCTGGCTGTGAGCTGCTGGTCCAGCCAGGCCTCGAGCACGCGCGGGTCGTTGACGGTGCGCAGCGCCTGGTAGGCGGCCTCGGCCTCGGGGTGACGGCGGCGCAGGTAGTTGAGCCATTGCTTGAGCCGGCCGTGACGCGCGCGCGGCTCGATGCGCTCGAGCACGCGGCGCCAGAAATGGCCCAGCAGCGGGCGCAGCTCGTCCCAGCCGGTTTCTAGCCTGCCGCCAGCCAGTCCCTGATCGGCCAGGATCGCCAGCGCCAGCCCGGGGTCGGCGACCATGCCGCGGCCCAGCATCAGGTCGGTGCAGCCCGATTCCTGCAGGCAGCGGCGCGCGTCGGCCACGCTCCAGACCTCGCCATTGGCCACCACCGGCAGCCTGACTGCCTGGCAGATGTCGGCGATCCGGCTCCAGTAGGCCGGCGGGCGGTAGCCCTGGGCTCTGGTGCGGGCATGGACCACCAGCTGATTGGCGCCACCAGCCTCGATCGCCTGGGCGCAGGCCTCGGCCCGGCTGTCGTCGTCGAAGCCGAGCCGCATCTTGGCCGATACCGGCATCGGCGCCGGTACGGCCTGGCGCACGGCCGCGACCAGGCGGTACAGCAACTCGGGGTCCTGCAGCAGCGCCGCGCCACCGCCATGGCGATTCACGACCTTGGCCGGGCAGCCGAAGTTCAGGTCGATGCCGGCCGGGCCGAGGCCGGCCAGCCGCGCGGCGTTTTCGGCCAGACAGTTCGGGTCCGAGCCCATCAACTGCGCGCGTACCGGCACGCCGGCTGCGGTGCGTCCGCCCTGGTCGAGCTCGGGCACGATGCGGCGAAAGGCGCGTTCGGGCAGCAGCGTGCCGGTGACGCGGATGAACTCGGAGACGCAGAGGTCGATGCCGCCCACGCGCGTGAGCGTGTCGCGCAGCGCGTAGTCGAGCAGCCCTTCCATGGGCGCGAGCAGGATGGCCATGATGTCGCAGTAGATCCGGGGACAGCGATTGTCCGCCATCGGCGGGTTTTCAGCCGGCGAGCTGTTCCGGCGCGCGCGCGAACAGTTCGCCTGCCCAGTCGATGAAGGCGCGCAGCCGGGCCGTCGCCTGGCGGTTGGGCGCGTAGAGCAGGTGCAGCGGCATGGCCGGCGGGCGGTGCGCGGGCAGTACCTCTTCCAGTTCGCCGCTGGCGAGCTGGCGCGCGACATGGAACAGCGGCACCTGGATCAGTCCCAAGCCGGCGCAACAGGCCGCGACATAGCCGCCACCGTCGTTGACCGCGACGCTGGCCGGCAGGTGCAGGCGCTCGACCTGGCCCGCGAGCATGAACTCGAAGGCAAAGGCCTTGCCGGTGGTGGCCGACAGGTTGTCGACCGCGTGATGTCCCTGCAGCTGCGCCAGGCTTTGCGGGCGGCTGCAGCGCTCCAGGTAGCTGCGGCTGGCGCAGGTCACCAACGGTAGGGTGGCAAGCCGCCTGGCCACCAGCGGCAGGTCGTCGTCGAGCGCGCCGATGCGCAGCACGCAGTCGACGCCCTCGCGCAGCGGGTCGATCTGGCGGTCGCTGACGCTGAGCTCGATCCGGATCTCGGGGTAGCGCCGGCAGAAGTCCGGCAGCGCCGGCATCAGCACCAGCCGGCACAGCGAGCCCGGCAGGTCGACCCGGAGCCGGCCGCGCGGCGTCCGGCTCGCCTGCGAGAACACCGCCTCGGCGTCGTCGAGGTCGGCCAGGATCGCGCTGCAGCGCTGGTAGTAGTCGCTGCCGTCCGGGGTCGGCGTGACCTGGCGCGTCGTGCGCGCGAGCAGGCGCACCCCGAGCCGGGCCTCGAGCTGCTGGATGGCCTGGGTCGCGCCCGCGCGCGTGATGCCGAGCTGCTCGGCGGCGCGGCTGAAGCTGCCGAGCTCGACGATGCGGGTGAAGAGCCGGATGGCCTCGAAGCGGTCCATGGAATTGTTATTCTGGTTTGAATGGTGTGTTGTCCAGAGACTAATTATTAAGCCTCGGGAAACAGTGATACTGCTGCCAACCGACTGCCGCGCGTCCGGGCCGATTTTCCGGGCTGGCGCAGGCATCCGTTCCTTGAGAAGCCACAGAGACGACCGCCCGATGTTGAGTCACCTTGAATCCCCCGCCGGCCGCAGTCCCGGACTGCGCCAGATCCGCTCCGATTTCGGCCTGGCCTATTTTGCCAACGGCCTGATCGGCTTCATCTTCTCGGCCACCGGGCCGGTTGCGATCATCCTGTCGGTCGGCACGCGCGGCGGGCTGAGTCCGGCCGAGCTGGCGTCCTGGATCTTCGGTGTCTTCTTTGTCAACGGCCTGCTGACGCTGGCGATGAGCTGGCGCTACCACATGCCGCTGGGCTTTGCCTGGACCATTCCCGGCACCGTGCTGGTCGGGCCGGCGCTGCAGCACTTGAGCTTTGCCGAGGTGATCGGCGCCTTCTATGCCACCAGCCTGCTGGTGCTGCTGCTGGGAATGAGCGGTTGGGTCAAGCGCCTGATGGCGGCGCTGCCGATGCCGATCGTGATGGGCATGGTGGCGGGTGTCTTCCTGCGCTTCGGCCTCGATCTGGTGCGTGCGCTGCACAGCGACGCTGCGATTGCCGCACCGATGGTGATCGCCTTCGTCGCGCTGTCGGCGCTGCCGGTCTGGGGTCGGCGGCTGCCGCCGCTGATCGGTGCGCTGCTGGTCGGTGCGCTGGCGATCGCGCTGCTCGGGCGCCTGGATACTTCGGGCCTGGACGGCTTTGCCCTGGCCCAGCCGCTGCTCCAGGCGCCGGTATGGTCGCTCGGCGCGCTGGTCGAGCTGGTGGTGCCGCTGGCCATCACGGTACTGGTGGTGCAGAACGGGCAGGGCGTCGCGGTGCTGAAGGCGGCCCGGCACGAGCCGCCGGTCAACGCGATCGCGGTCGCCTGCGGCATCGGTGCCTTTTTCAGTGCCGCCGTCGGCGCGGTCAGCAGTTGCCTGACCGGCCCGACCAATGCGCTGCTGACCTCGTCGGGTGAGCGCGGTCGCCATTACACGGCGGCGCTGACCTTCGGCAGCTTTGGCGTGCTGTTCGGCCTGATGGCGCCGACCTTCACCGGCCTGATGCTGGCCACGCCCAAGTCCTACATCATGGTGCTGGGTGGCCTGGCGATGTTGCGCGTGTTGCAAGGCGCCTTCGTCGCGTCGTTTGGTGGCGGCAGGTTCACGCTCGGTGCGCTGATCAGCCTGCTGGTGACGGTGTCGGACATCAGCCTGCTCAATATCGGTGCGGCATTCTGGGGTCTGGTGGCGGGTTTCGGCTTTTCCTGGCTGATGGAAAAAGCCGATTTCCAGCCCCCGGTCAAGGTCGGTTGAAGGCGGGCTTGACCTGCGTCAAGGAAGGTCTGAAAGCGGCAGACCTCGGCTGGCAAGCGCGTAGTAATACGCACTCGTCACCCGCCTGGCCATCGCTAGAATGAATCGAGTTTCATCATTTCACATGATTCAAAAAGAGAGGCAAGCATCATGTATCAGCACCTGTTCGTCCCCGTCGACGGTTCCGACTTGTCGCAGCGCGCCATCGACGGCAGCATTGCGCTGGCCAAGCAGCTCGGCGCCCGCATCACGGGCTTCGTCGCCGAGCCCGAACTGGCGCTGTCGGAAACCTCGCACAACCCCCAGATCTTTGCCCAGCATATCCAGGAACATGACGCCCGCAACGAGGCTCATGCCAAGTCGCTGCTGGGCCAGTTCGAGGCGCGCTGCGCCGCCGCCGGGGTCGCCTTCCAGGGCCAGCATGCGACCAACAGCAATGTCGATGACGCCATCATCGACGAGGCCGACAAGGCCGGCTGCGACATGATCGTGATGGTCACCCATGGCCGCGGCGCGGTCGGCGAGTTCCTGTTCGGCTCGCACACCAAGAAGATCGTCGCGCGCAGCAAGCTGCCGGTGTTCGTGCTGCACTGAAAAACGCGCGCCGGCCGGTATGCCGGATGCAAGAAAGGGACGCCGGGTCAGACCCCGCGTCCCTTTTTGTTTGGGCTGTCGATCCGCCGCCCAGGCCCCACGGAGCCGGCGGCAGTGGCTATCAGCCCAGGCGCTGCAGCTGCTGCTCGATCTTGGCCAGGGTGGCGCCGAAGTCGGCCAGGCGCTTTTGTTCCTGCTCGATCACGGCCGGCGGAGCCTTGGCGACGAAGGCCTCGTTCGACAGCTTGCCCTTGGCCTTGGCGATCTCGCCAGAGAGGCGCGCGGCTTCCTTGCCCAGGCGGGCCTTTTCGGCGGCGACGTCGATCTCCATGAACAGGCACAGGCGCGATTCGCCGACCACGGCCACCGGTGCGGCCTGGGCGGCCTCGGTCCAGCTGGCCTCGTCGGCAAACACCTTGACTTCGCTGAGCTTGGCCAGCGACTGCAGCACCGGCGCGATGCTCGTCAGGAAGGTGGCGTCGCCGACCGCATACAGCGGCAGGCGCTGCGCCGGCGACACGTTCATCTCGCCGCGCAGGTTGCGGCAGGCGTCCACCATGGCCTTGAGCTGCACCACATGGGCTTCGGCGGCCGCGTCGATGCGCTCAAGAGCCGCCACCGGATAGGCCGCTATGCTGACCGACTCGCCGGCGCGACCGGCGACCGGAGCCACCTTCTGCCACAGTTCCTCGGTGATGAACGGGATGATCGGGTGCGCCAGCCGCAGGAGGGTCTCGAGCGTGCGGATCAGCGTGCGACGCGTGGCGCGCTGCTGCTCAGACGTGCCGGTGTTGATCTGCACCTTGGCGATCTCGAGGTACCAGTCGCAGAACTCGTTCCAGACGAAGTCGTAGATCGCGTTGGCGACGTTGTCGAGCCGGTAGTCGGCAAAGCCCTTGGCCACCTCGGCCTCGACCCGCTGCAGGCTGGAGACGATCCAGCGGTCGCAGGCGCTGAAGTCGAGGTAGCCGCCGGTCGCGCAGGCGTCGGCGCTGTGTTCGTTCAGGCCGCAATCCTGGCCCTCGCAGTTCATCAGCACGAAGCGGGTCGCGTTCCAGAGCTTGTTGCAGAAGTTGCGGTAACCCTCGCAGCGCTTGCTGTCGAAGTTGATGCTGCGGCCCAGGCTGGCCAGCGCCGCGAAGGTGAAGCGCAGCGCGTCGGCGCCGTAGGCCGGGATGCCTTCGGGGAATTCCTTCTCGGTCTGCTTGCGCACCTTGGGCGCGGTCTCTGGCTTGCGCAGGCCGGTGGTGCGTTTGTCCAGCAGGGGCGCGAGCTCGATGCCGTCGATCAGGTCGACCGGATCGAGCACATTGCCTTCGGATTTCGACATCTTCTTGCCCTGCGCGTCGCGCACCAGGCCGTGGATGTAGACATGCTTGAACGGCACCTTGCCGGTGAAGTGGGTCGTCATCATGATCATCCGGGCCACCCAGAAGAAGATGATGTCGTAGCCGGTGACCAGCACACTGCTGGGCAGGTAGAGGTCGTAGTCCTGGGTCTTTTCCGGCCAGCCCATGGTGCTGAACGGCACCAGCGCGCTCGAGTACCAGGTGTCGAGCACGTCCTCGTCGCGCTTGAGGCCGGCGGCCAGCAGCGGCTCACGCTGCGACTCGTTGAAGCCGGCAATGCGGGCCTCGAACTGGGCCTGGGCGTCGGCCAGGTCGCGCGCGACATAGACCTGGCCTTCGGCGTCATACCAGGCCGGGATCTGGTGGCCCCACCAGAGCTGGCGGCTGATGCACCAGTCCTGGATGTTGTTCATCCACTGGTTGTAGGTGTTGACCCAGTTCTCGGGCACGAAGCTGACTTCGCCGCTGGCCACCGCATCGATGGCCTTCTGCGCGATCGACTTTCCGGTCGGGTCCTGCTCCGAGACCTTGCTCATGGCGACGAACCACTGGTCGGTCAGCATCGGCTCGACCACCTGGCCGGTGCGGGCGCAACGCGGCACCATCAGCTTGTGCTTCTTGACCTCGACCAGCAGGCCGGCGGCTTCGAGGTCGGCGACGATCTGCTTGCGGGCATCGAAGCGGTCCAGGCCGCGGTAAGCCTCGGGGCCGTGGTCGTTGATCTTGGCGTCCAGGGTCAGCACGCCGATGATCGGCAGCTGATGCCGCTGGCCGACCGCGTAGTCGTTGGCGTCATGCGCGGGCGTGACCTTGACCACGCCGGTGCCGAATTCCTTGTCGACATAGCTGTCGGCGATGACCGGGATCTCGCGTTCGCACAGCGGCAGGCGCACATACTGGCCGATCAGGTGGGCGTAGCGCTCGTCCTCGGGATGGACCATGACGGCGACGTCGCCGAGCAGGGTTTCGGGACGGGTGGTCGCGACCACCAGCTGGCCCTCGCCATTGACCAGCGGGTAGGCGATATGCCACAGGCTGCCGTCCTCTTCCTCGCTCTCGACTTCGAGGTCGGACACCGCGCTCATCAGCACCGGGTCCCAGTTGACCAGGCGCTTGCCGCGGTAGATCAGGCCCTGCTGATAGAGCTGGACGAAGGTCTCGGTCACGGCATTGGACAGCTTGTCGTCCATCGTGAAGTACTCGCGGCTCCAGTCGACGCTGTCGCCCATGCGGCGCATCTGGGTCGTGATGGTGTTGCCGGACTGCTCCTTCCACTCCCAGACCTTGGCGACGAAGTTCTTGCGCGCCTCGGCCGGGGTCGGGCCCATGTCGTGGCGGCTGATGCCTTGGCCTTGCAGCTGGCGCTCGACCACGATCTGGGTCGCGATGCCGGCATGGTCGGTGCCAGGAATCCAGGCCGTGTTGAAGCCCGCCATCCGGTGGTAGCGCGTCAGGCTGTCCATGATGGTCTGGTTGAAGGCATGGCCCATGTGCAGCGTGCCGGTCACGTTGGGCGGCGGCAGCTGGATCGCAAACGCCGGCGCTTCGGTGTTGGCAGCGCCGGTGCCACGGAAGCCCGCTGCGCCGTAGCCGCGCTGCTCCCACTCGGGGCCCCAATGGGCTTCCAGGGCCGCGGGCTCGAAGGACTTGGACAGGGATTGCAGGCCGGGTTGGGCGATGGCGTCGGTCATGGGTTCAGGAGGTTCTGGGAATCTGGGGAGGTCCGGTGCTGCGGCGGCATGGCGCAGGCGGCAGCGGAGCCTCTGTGAGCTGGGGATTTTACGGGTTGCTACTCGACCGTTGCAGTAACATCCTTGCGCATGGACCCTGAACGACTCTGGCCGCGGGAAGACTGAGGATGGACATGGGCTTTGGAGCTGCTGAACGAGAGAGAGCATGACCTCCCGTAAGAAACTGCCGATCGGCATCCAGACCTTCGCGAAGATCCGCGAGGAGGGTTGCTATTACGTCGACAAGACGCCGCAGATCCTGCGCCTGATCGAAGACGGTTCGCATTACTTCCTGAGCCGGCCGCGCCGCTTCGGCAAGAGCCTGTTGCTCGACACCATCGCAGAACTGTTCGAGGGTCGGCGCGCGCTGTTCACGGGCCTGCACGCCGAGCCGCGCTGGGACTGGTCACGCACCTTCCCGGTGATCCGCATCAGCTTTTCTGATGGCGTGCTGCACAGCCAGGCGGCCCTGCAGCAGCGCATCCGCCTGCTGCTCGCCGACAACTATGAGCGGCTGGGCCTGGAGCAGCCGCAGGGCCAGGACCTTCCCGGGCTGTTTGCCAAGCTGCTGCAGCTGGCCTGCGCCCGCGGCGGGCAGCGCGTGGTCGTGCTGGTCGACGAGTACGACAAGCCCATCCTCGACAACATCACCGAGCCCGAGGTGGCGCGCCAGATGCGGGACGGCCTGCGCGACCTGTATTCGGTCCTCAAGGGGCAGGACGCCTACATCAAGTTCGCGTTGCTCACCGGCGTCTCCAAGTTCAGCAAGGTGTCGCTGTTCTCGGGGCTCAACAACCTGCGCGACATCACGGTTTCTGCCGATTACTCGGCCATCTGCGGCTACACCGATGAGGACGTGGACCAGGTGTTCGCGCCCGAGCTGCCCGGGCTGGATCGCGACGAGATCCGGCGCTGGTACAACGGCTACAACTGGACCGGAACCAGTGTCTACAACCCGTTCGACCTGTTGCTGCTGTTCCAGGAGCGCGAGTTCAGGCCCTACTGGTTCGAGACCGGTACGCCGACCTTTCTGGTCGACCTGCTGATGCAGCGCGATACCTTCACGCCCGAGCTGGGGCAGTGGGTGACGATGGACAGCCTGCTGTCCACCTTCGATGTCGATGAGATCAGCAGCGAGGCCTTGCTGTTCCAGAGCGGCTACCTGACGATAGGCAGCCAGTTCAAGATGGGCGCGCGCACCGAGTACACGCTCAAGTACCCGAACCAGGAGGTCGAGGCCAGCCTCAACGGCGCGCTGCTGCAAGCGCTCACCGCCCGCTCGACCGAGACCGCGCGCCAGAGCGGGCGCCTGTACCGGCTGCTGCAGGCGAACGACTTTGCCGGCCTGCGAGCCCTGTTCACAGCCTTCTTCGCCAGCATCCCGAATGACTGGTACCGCAGCAATCGGATTGCGAACTACGAAGGCTATTACGCCAGCGTGTTCTACAGCCACTTCGCCGCGCTCGGACTCGATATCAGGCTGGAGGACGTGACGAACAAGGGCCGCATCGACATGGCGGTGCTGTTCAATGGCCAGGTCTACCTGTTCGAGTTCAAGGTGGTCGAGGACATGCCGCAGGGCAAGGCCTTGCAGCAGATCCGGGACCGCGGCTATGCCGAGAAGTACCGCGCGCGTGGCGAGACCATTCACCTGGTGGGTGTCGAGTTCAGCCGCGAGCAGCGCAGCGTGGTTGGCTTCGAGGTCGAGACCCTTCTGAGCTGAGCCCGGTCTGCCTGTGGCGGCGTGAATTCAGTTCCGAATTGCCGGTCCGATAGTCCAGTTGGCCCAGCGCGCCCATTCCTCGCCCGACGCGGCCTCCATCAGCAGCGGCTGGCCCGTGACCGGGTGTGTGAGTTCGAGTCGGCCCGCGTGCAGCCACAGCCGCTGCAGCCCGAGCAGCTCGGCCAGGGCCCGGTTCAGCGGCCCCTTGCCATGGGTCGCGTCGCCGATGATCGGATGCGCGATATGCTTCATGTGGCGGCGCAGCTGGTGCCGGCGTCCCGTGACGGGCTGCAGCTCGACCAGCGCGCAACGCGTGCTCGGGAAGTCGCCCTGCGCCAGCGGCAACTCGTAGCGCTCCAGCGTACGGTAATGCGTCAGCGCGTCCTGGATTTCCTCGCGTTCGGTCCGCATGTCGTCGGGCATGCGCTTGAGCGGGTGGTCGATCACGCCCGACTCTGGCGGCCAGCCGCGCACGACCGCGCGGTAGCTCTTGCGCATGGCCTCGCCGCGCTCGAAGGCCAGTCCCAGCGCGCGCGCCGTGGCGGCATCGAGCGCGAACAGCAGCACGCCGCTGGTGCCCTTGTCTAGCCGGTGCACCGGCCAGACCGGTCGGCCGATCTGGTCGCGCAGCAGCTGCAGCGCAAAGCGTGTTTCGCCAGCGTCCAGCCCGGTGCGGTGCACCAGCAGTCCCGGCGGCTTGGCCACCGATACCAGATAATCGTCGCGATAAAGGATGGTCAGCATGTTGTTCCTATTGTCCCCGGCCAAGGCGCTGGATTACGAAACCCCGCCCGTCAGCGCCACCCATACCCAGCCGCTGTTCGTGCCGCAGGCGGCCGAACTGATCGAGGTGTTGCGCCAGCAGTCGCCGCAGCAGATCGCCGAGCTGATGGACCTCAGCGATGCGCTCTCTAGCCTCAACGTCGCGCGCTACCAGGCCTGGAGCCCGGAGTTCACGACCGCGAACGCCAAGCAGGCCGTGCTGGCCTTCAACGGCGATGTCTACGAGGGCCTGGAAGCCAAGTCGCTCAATGAGGCCGAGCTCGGCTGGCTGCAGGACCATGTCTGCATCCTGAGCGGACTCTACGGCGTGCTGCGCCCGCTCGACCTGATGCAGCCCTACCGGCTCGAAATGGGCACCCGGCTGGCAACACCCAAGGGCAAGAACCTGTACCAGTTCTGGGGCTCCCAGATCGCAGATTATCTGAACCAGCGCGCCGCTGCCGACGCCAGCCCGCTGATCGTCAACCTCGCGAGCGAGGAGTACTTCAAGTCGGTCGACAAGAAGGCCTTGAAGCCGCGCATCGTGAGCTGTGTGTTCGAGGAATTCAAGGGGGATAAGTACAAGGTGATCAGCTTCGCGGCCAAGCGCGCGCGCGGCCTGATGGTGCGCTACGCCGTCGCGCAACGCGCGCTCTCGGTCGAGCAGCTCAAGGGCTTCGATCTCGAAGGCTACCAGTATGTGGCGGCTGCTTCCGAGCCGGACCGGCTGGTATTCCGCCGCGAGCCGCAGCGCTGAGCGGCCCCGTATTCGCGCACACCCGTATCCCGCTGCATCCAAGGTACCCAGACATGACCGAATCCCAGCACCCCAGCCAGCACCAGCCCGAGCAGTCCCAGCTCGGCAAGACCTCGGCCTATGCCGACCAGTACGACCCGAGCCTGCTGTTTCCGCTGCCGCGCCAGACCAAGCGCGACGAGATCGGCATCAGCGCCACGCCGCCCTTCCTGGGCGCCGATCTCTGGACCGCCTACGAGCTGAGCTGGCTCAATCCGCGCGGCAAGCCGCAGGTCGCGATCGCGCAGGTCACCGTGCCCTGCGAGTCGCCCAACATCATCGAGAGCAAGTCGTTCAAGCTCTACCTCAACAGCTTCAACAACAGCCGCTTCGACGATGGCCAGGCGGTGCTGGATCGCCTCAAGGCCGATCTGTCAGAGGCGATCTGGCGCGGCAGCGAGCGCCGGGGCTCGATCGGCGTCAAGCTGCTGACGCCAGCGCAGTTCGAGCAGGAAAAGATCCGCGAGCTCGACGGTCTGAGCCTGGACCGGCTCGATGTCGAATGCACGCATTACCAGCCGGCCCCTGAGCTGCTGCGCGCCGACGCGACCCAGCCGCCCGTGACCGAGACCCTGGTCAGCGATCTGCTGAAAAGCAACTGCCTGGTGACGGGCCAGCCCGACTGGGCCAGCGTGCGCATCAGCTACACCGGCGCACCGATCGACCAGGAGCGGCTGCTGCAGTACCTGGTGAGCTTTCGCAACCACAACGAGTTCCACGAGCAATGCGTCGAGCGCATCTTCATGGACCTCTGGACCCGCTGCAAGCCGGTCAAGCTCAGCGTCTACGCGCGCTACACGCGGCGCGGCGGGCTCGACATCAACCCCTGGCGCAGCAGCCAGCCGCAGCAGCCGCCGGCCAATGTGAGGACGGCAAGGCAGTAACCACGCGGCAGTTCCTGGGGGTTCATCGCGGGTTCAGGTTTTGATGCCTATCATCGTGACATGAAGAATATCCAGAGAACCCTGATCGGTCTGTTGTTGGGCCTGACCGCCCTGTGGCTGCTGGCCGAATCGGCCGCGCTGCCGCTGACCCAGGGTCTGTTCCCCTGGCGCACCCTGCTGGTCCAGTACTCGGGCCTGCTCGGCATGGGCGTCATGAGTGCCGCGATGCTGCTCGCGGTGCGCCCGGCCTGGCTCGAGCACCGGCTGCACGGCCTCGACAAGATGTACCGGCTGCACAAGTGGCTCGGCATCGCGGGCCTGGTGCTGGCCCTCCTGCACTGGCTCATTTCGCAGGGGCCCAAGTGGCTGATCGGGGCCGGGCTGCTCGAGCGGCCGGTGCGCGGGCCGCGCCCGCTGCTGACCGATCCGGTGCTGGCCTTCCTGCAGAGCCAGCGCGGCCTGGCCGAGGACCTGGGCGAAAAGGCCTTCTACCTGGCGGTGGCGCTGATCGCGCTGGCCTTGATCAAGCGCTTTCCCTACCGGCATTTCTTCCGCACCCACCGCTGGATCGCGCTGGCCTATCTGGTGCTGGTCTGGCATTCGATCGTGCTGACGAGCTTTGGCTACTGGCTGCAGCCGGTCGGCGTCCTGCACGGCCTGCTGCTGGCGGGCGGTACGGTCGCGGCGCTCATCAGCCTGACGCGGCGCATCGGCGTGCGGCGCAAGGCGGTCGGCGAGATCGAGCAGCTCGAGTACCTGGAAGGCGTCAAGGTCAACGCGGTATCGATCCGGCTCAAGAGCCAATGGGCCGGTCATGAGCCGGGCCAGTTCGCCTTCGTGACCTTCGACGAGCGCGAGGGGGCGCACCCGTTCACGATCTCGTCGGCCTGGCAGGACGATGGCCGGCTGATGTTCCTGATCAAGGCGCTGGGTGACTACACGCACAGCCTGGCCGCCAGCCTCAAGCTGGGCGACACGGTCACGGTCGAGGGGCCTTATGGCCGTTTCCAGTTCGATGGCCCAGCCCGGCGCCAGATCTGGATCGGTGGCGGCATCGGCATCTCGCCCTTCGTCGCGCGTCTCAAGCAGCTGGCTCAGCAGTCAGACGGCCGCGAGATCGACCTGTTTCATGCCACCTCGGAGGTCGATGAGACCGCCTTGCAGCGACTGCAGCAGCACGCCCAGGCCGCTGGCGTGCGCCTGCATCTGCTGATCAGCGGCCGCGACGGCCGGCTGACCGGCGAGCGGTTGCGTGCGCTGGTGCCCGACTGGCAGCAAGCCGAGCTCTGGTTCTGCGGCCCGGCGGCGTTCGGCGACGCGATCCGCACCGACCTCTGCGCCCAGGGCCTGCCGGCGGCACGCTTCCACCAAGAACTGTTCGAGATGCGCTGAGCGCTCGGCGCTTGGCCGCCGCATTGACTGCAGCGAGTCCAAGCCTGGGCTGGCCGAGCGCCTAGGCCTGCATCGTGCCGTGTTCCAGCGCCGTCGCCACCTCGCTCAGCAGCGCGCCGAGTTCCTGTTCGAATGCGGCCTGCAAGCCGGTGTCCTGCCGCTGCAGGTCCTGCTCGAACTGCTGGGCCAGCTGATGCAGCGCATCGGCCCCCAGGGTGGGCGCGAGTCCCTTCAAGGTATGGACCAGCCGGATGGCCTGCTCGAACTGTTGTTGCTCCAGGGCCGCGTGCAGTTGCGCGGGGGCTGACGCGAAGTCCTGCTGGAAGCGCGCCAGCACCTGCTGCAGCAGTTCATGGTCGCCGCCCAGCTGTTCGGCCGCGTGCGCCAGCCGCAGGCGGGTGGTTCTGGCTGCGGGCGCGACGACGGGCTCTGCCGGAATGGCGGGGGTGGGCGTGGCGCTGACCTGCTGCGCGGGAATCCATTGGCGCAGCACGGTGGCGAGTTGTTGGCGGTCGATCGGCTTGGCGACATGATCGTTCATGCCGGCGGCTTCTGCCGCTTGCCGGTCCTTGTCCATGGCGGCGGCGGTCAGCGCGATGATCGGGCTGCGGTTGCCGCTGGCGCGGATGGCCCGGGCGGCGGCAAAGCCGTCCATGCCAGGCATCTGCAGATCCATCAGGATGGCAGCGAAGGACTTGCCGGCTGCCTGCTCGACGGCAGCTTGCCCATTGTCGGCGCTCTCGACTTCCAGCCCCATCCGGCTCAGGTAGGCGCGCGCCACCAGCAGGTTGGTCGGGTTGTCGTCGACCAGCAGCACGCGCTCACCTGCGAAATTGATCTGGACCGGATCGGTCGCCAGCGCGGGCGGCGCTGTGGCAGCCGTCCCGGCCGGCTGCAGGCCCAGGCGGGCCGTGAAGCAGAAGACGCTGCCCTGGCCGGGAGCGCTGGTGGCCCATATCTTGCCTTTCATCAGCTCGACCAGTCGCTTCGAGATGCTCAGACCCAGGCCGGTGCCGCCGTACTGGCGCGTTGTCGACAGGTCAGCCTGGGTGAAGGCTTCGAACAGCTGATCGAGCTGCTCCGGCGCGAGTCCGATCCCACTGTCGCGCACCGACACCTGGATCTGCGCGGCCTGCTCGGTTTGCTCGAGCAAGTCCACCTTGACCTCGATCCCGCCCTGGCGCGTGAACTTCAGCGCATTGCCGACCAGGTTGTTGATGACCTGCAGCAGCCGCAAGGGGTCGCCCAGCACCACCGCCGGCAGCCGGGGGTCGAGCTCGAAGCGCAAGTTCAAATCCTTTTCCTCGGCCTGGATCTCGAACAGGGCGCGCGACTTGGCCAGCACTTCGCCCAGGTTCAACGGTACCGATTCCAGCTGCATGTGGCCGGCCTCGATCTTGGAGTAGTCGAGGATGTCGTTCAGCACCCCGAGCAAGGCGGTGCCGGCCAGATGAATCTTCTGCAGATGATCGCGCTGGTGCGGGCTCAGTTCGGTTTCGAGCAGCAGGTGGGTCAGGCCGATCACCGCGTTCATCGGCGTGCGGATCTCGTGGCTCATGTTGGCCAGGAACAGGCTCTTGGCCTCGTTGGCGCTGACGGCCTGCTCCTTGATGCCCTGGAGCTCGCGCGTGACCCGGGTTACCCTGACCAAGCTGTTCTGCGAGCGCCGCAGCAGGATGAAGAACAGCAGTATCGCGGCGCTGGTCAGCCAGGCGACGCCGATCACGACATTGCGGTAATGCCGATAGGGCTCGAGCACATCCTCCATCGGTTCCGCGCTGACCAGGGTCACGCCATAGTCGGACAGCTTGTAGTAGCCGCCGATCTCTTCGAACCGGGTTTGCGGGTCGTAAAACCGGAAATTGCCCGTCTGCGGTGCTGCCGGGTCGAGATAGGCCGCCTGCACCCGCTGGTTGTACATCGACTCGTCCGCCGGATTGATGGCCATGATCTCGCCGCTGTTGCGCACGATCTTGAGCTGGTTCCGGTGGTCGGAGAAAATCTGTTCCGAGAATTTCGAGAAGAATTCCGGTGCAATCGACAGCACCAGCACGCCCTCGAATTGGCCGTTCCTGAAGATCGGGCGTGTCAGCTGGACCGACCATTTGCCCGAAACCTTGCCCCTCAAGGGCTTGCTGATGAACAGGCGGTCCTGATGCGGCGCATCGGCATGGACCCGGAAATGTTCGCGCTCACTCAGGTCGACCACGGTCTGCGGTTTGCTGAGGTTGGAGAACTGCATCATGCCCTGGCTGTCGATGACGGCGACCTGGAACACCAGGTCGTCGATCATGTTCTGGTGATGCTGCACATGCTCGGCGAACTTCATCCAGTCGCCTTGCCATTCCTCGCGGGCGTCGAGAATGAAGGAGTTCAGTCGCTTGATGGTCGACAGGCTGTACTCGGAAAAGATATGGGCGTTCTTTGCCGTGCGCAACTCCGATTCCTGGATGAAGGCCTGCTTGCTGCGCTGAATCTCGTAGATCGCGGTGGCCCAGATCATCAACAGGATGATGATGACGGTCAGCGTCGTTTGCCGGCGCAGTTTCAGGTTGGAGGAATGGATGACCTTCATGTTCGTAGGGCGGCAATCACCTGGCAGCAAGATCAACGGTCGCGGCAACCAGGCAGAGGGTTGATCCTGATCGCTGATCGGAAGAAGCGTTTGTCCTGCTGCAAACCTTCCAAAAAAGCAAATATTGTACCCGCTGTCTGGGTGCAAACCCTTGAAAATCAAAGCAGTTCGGGTTCTCCTGATCGCCAGCCAAGCTGCTAGAACAGAGACAAGCTGTCGCCTGCTTTGGGCTCTCCGGCTGGTCCCGCTTGTCCCACTGCTCCCGCACTCGCCAGTTCGTCAGCTCGCGCCAGGTGCCCGACCCTGACCCCGAGCAGGCGCAGCCGGCGCGTCAGGTCGACCCGCTTGAGGCATCGGCCCGCGAGGCGGCGGATCTCGCGTGCGTCGGCGCTGTACTGCTCGACGGTCAGCTCGCGCGTGACTGACTGGAAATCGTCGTAGCGCAGCTTGATGCCGATCGTGCGCCCGACATAGCCCTTGGCGCTCAGGTCGGCCGCGACCTGCTGGCACAGGCGGGTCAGGATGGCGCCGAGCTCGGCCTTGTCGTGCACGGCATGCAGGTCGCGCTCGAAGGTGGTCTCGCGGCTCATGCTGACGGGCTCGCTGTGCGTGACGACCGGACTGTCGTCGCGGCCCCAGGCGGCCTCGTGCAACCAGGCACCATGGCTGGGGCCAAAGCGCTCGATCAGGGCCTGGCAGGGTTGGGCGGCCAGCTCGCCGATGGTGTGGATGCCCAGCGCCTGCAGCTTCTCGTCGGTCTTCGGGCCGATGCCGTTGATCTTGCGGCAAGGCAGCGGCCAGATCAGGCGCTGCAGGTCGGACTCGTGGATGATCGAGATCCCGCCCGGTTTCTGGAACTCGCTGGCCATCTTGGCCAGCAGCTTGTTGGGCGCGACGCCGATCGAGCAGCTCAGCCCGGTGGCGTCGAGGATGCCGCGCTGGATCAGCCGCGCCAGCACCCGTCCGCCTTCGCGCTGGCCGCCCGGCACCGCGGTGAAGTCGATGTAGTCACCTCGTCGATGCCGCGATCCTCCATCAGCGGCGCGATCTCGCGGATCACGGCCTTGAAGGCGCGCGAGCAGCGCCGGATCTCGTCGAAGTCGACCGGCAGCAGGATGGCGTCGGGACAGAGCTTGGCAGCCTTCATCAGTCCCATCGCCGAGCCGATGCCGAACTGGCGCGCGGCATAGGTCGCCGTCGTGATGACGCCGCGCCCGGCATAGTCGCGCAAGCGCGGGAAGTCGGCCAGCGGGATCTCGGCCAGCGGCAGGCCGGCATGCGTGGCCAGCAGCGCATCGTCCTCGCGCCGGCGTCCGCCGCCTATCACCAGCGGCAGGCCCTTGAGCTGCGGATAGCGCAGCAGCTCGACCGACGCGAAAAAGGCGTCCATGTCGAGGTGGGCGATGCGGCGGGGCAGGGCGGTGGAGCTCACAGCGGCATTGTCGCGCGGCCGCTACAGCCGGCTCGATCCGGACGACTTCTCAAAACATGAATAAATCGTCAAGATGCACCAAATGGGAACAGAACAGGGACAGGGAGAAAACTCATGCCAGACCCGATAGTGGCGGCGTGCCAGCTTGAGCAGCCCGATGGCAATCTGCTGTTTGCTTCGCTGCCGATTGGCATCGTGATCCTGAATCCGGCTGGCGAGGTCATGGCCACCAATCCGGCGGCCGAAACCATCCTGGGGCTGGGCGTCCAGCCCTTGCGTGGCTGGCTGGCTGCCGACTCGCGCTGGGAGGTCGTGCATGAGGACGGATCCCCCTTCCTGCCCGCCGAGTATCCGGCCCGGCTCGCGCTCGCGACCGGCCAGACCGTCCAGCATGCCGTCATGGGCCTGCGCGACCGGCAGCAGGACCGCCTGTGCTGGCTCCGGATGCAGGCGGTCCCGATCCGCGACGGCCAGGGCGGCGGTCTGCTCGGGGTCTATTCGCTGTTCGAGGACATCACCGAGCAGCGACAGGCCCGGATCGAGCTCAACGCGGCCCGTGCCGCCGCCGCTCAGCGCGAGATCGATGAGCGGCTGCGGCAGGCCGCCCAGGCCACGAAAATGGTCGAGTCCGAGCGCGAGCGCTATTTCCGCTTCTTCAATTCCGCCACGGTCCTGATGGTGATCGTGGGGGCCGACGGCATCGTCAAGCTCGCCAACCCCGCCGTCAAGCGGATGCTGGGCTACGAAGCGGCCGATTTCGTCGGCCGCTCCTATCTCGAGCTGATCCACCCGGATGACCGGCTGGCCTCGCAGCAGGCCGCCCGGGCGGTGCATGAGGGCTGCACGAGCGCGGAAGGTTTTGTCAACCGCTATCTGTGCCAGGACGGTAGCGTACGCTGGCTGTCCTGGAACTCGGTCTTCAGCTCGCAGGAGAACCTGTTCTATGCGGTGGCGCGCGACATCACCGAGAGCCGCCAGGCCGAAGAGGCGCTGCGCGCCGCGTCTAACTACGCCCGCAGCTTGCTCGAGGCCAGCCTGGACCCGCTGGTCACGATCAGCCCGCAGGGCAAGATCACCGACGTCAACCGGGCCACCGAGACCGCTACCGGCCTGGGCCGCGCGGCACTGATCGGCAGCGATTTCTCGGACTACTTCACCGATCCCGACAAGGCGCGCAGTGGCTACGAACAGGCCTTTGAGCAGGGGCAGGTCAGCGACTATCCGCTGGTGCTGCGTCATGTGGAGGGCCGGGAAACCGAGGTGCTCTACAACGCCAGCGTCTACCGTGACGAGCTGAACCGGATCTGCGGCGTCTTTGCCGCGGCGCGCGATGTCACGCGCATCAACGCGATTGCCAAGGACCTGGCACGTTACCGGGATCACCTCGAGGAGCTGGTCGGACAGCGCACGCGCGAGCTCGAAGCCGCCAAGCTCGCCGCCGAGGCCGCCAACCAGGCCAAGAGCGCCTTCCTGTCGAACATCAGCCACGAGCTGCGCACGCCGATGAACGCCATCATGGGCTTGAGCTATCTGCTGCTGCAGGGCTGCCTGGGGCAGCAGCAGCAGGAGCAGCTCAAGGCGCTGCAGCTGGCCAGCCGGCAGCTGCAGTCGCTGATCGAGGACATCCTGAACTACACCCGGGTCGACAGCGGCGCCCTGCATACCGCGCAGCAGGACTTCGAGCTCGACGGCGTGCTCGAGACCATCGCGGCCCGCCTGCGCGAGCGCGTCGTCGCCAAGGGCCTCGAGCTGACCATCGAGGTGGCGCCCGATGTGCCGCATCGGCTCTCAGGCGACCCGGTCCAGATCGGCCAGGTCCTGCACAAGCTGGCAGACAACGCGGTCAAGTTCACCGACACCGGCGGAGTCAAATTGGCGGTCCTGCGCGATGCCCGTCCGGCGCAGGGGGGGCAGGATGCAGCGAGCACCTGGCTGCGCTTCGAGGTCAGCGACACCGGCATCGGGCTCGACGCCGCCGATCAGTGCCATCTGTTCGACAGCTTCCAGCAGGTCGACGACGGCCTGACGCGCCGTTACGGCGGTACCGGCCTGGGGCTGGCGATCGCGCGCAAACTGGTCGAGCTGATGGGGGGGAAGATCGGCGTCGAGAGCCAGAAGGGGCAGGGCAGCCGCTTCTGGTTCAGCCTGCCGCTCGGGCTGGCCGATCCGGCCGGATGTCCGCTGGCAGCAGCGGGCTGCGCTGCGGCGCCGCCGCCCGCTGATCCGGCCTGGGCCGAGCCGGCGTGCGATCAAGCCGTTGACGGCTCGACGGATGAACCGGCTGATAGCCTGGCTGTGGCGACTGCTGCAGTCGATCGGATGCAATGGCAGCAACTGCACGGCCGGCTTGCCCAGCTGCTGCGCGAGGACGATGCGGGCTCGATCCCGCTGTGCGAACAGCATGCCGCCTTGTTGCAGCAGGCGCTGGGGCCACGTTACGCGCCCTTGATGCAGGCGGTGCGGGGCTTCGATTTCGAGGCGGCATTGGGCCAGCTCGGCGGGCTTGAGTCCTGAGCCGCCTGGGCGGCCTCACAAGGCTCAGTCGGCTCGGTGGTCGGCCGGGTCGCCGCCGGGCGGGGCTTCGAGCAGTTTGACCAAGCCGTGCAGCGCGCGATTGACCGGCGTCGGCACCCCAAGCGCCGCGCCACGGCGCACCACATAGCCGTTGAGCTGGTCGATCTCGCTGCGCCGCCCGCGCGCGAGGTCCTGCGCGGTCGATGACTGCTGGGTCGGCATCGCGTCGGCCAGCGCGCGCACCTGCGGCCAGAGGTCGGCGGGCAGAGGGATGCCTTCGGCGTGCGCGACCGCCAGGCATTCGGCCACCGCCTCGCGCATCGTGGCCTCGATGCCCGGTCCCTGGATCATGCGGCCGTAGGGCAGGCGCGAGATCGCCGACAGCGCGTTGTAGGCGCAGTTGACGACCAGCTTGGACCATTGCGCCGCGCGCAGATCGGCCAGTACCTGCACCGGCACGCCAGCGTCGGCAAAGCTCGTCGCGATAGCCTCGCTGTCCGGCCCGGCGCCGATCACGAGCTCGCCCCGGCCGTGGTGGCGCAGATGGCCGGGGCCGGCCAGCTCGACCGCGGCATAGACCAGCACCGGCTGCACCCGATGGCGCGGCAGCAGGGCCTGCAGCCGTTCGGCATTCTCCAGGCCGTTCTGCAGGCTCAGCACCAGGGCTTGGTCGCGCAGATAAGGCGAGATGGCGGCAGCCGCCGCCTCGGTGTCGTTGGACTTGACGCAGCACAGCACCCAGTCGGCATCAGCCACTGCGGCGGGATCGACGCTGGCGCGCATCGGCACCCATTCATCGAAGGCCAGTGTCTGCAGGCGCAGGCCGTCGCGCAAGACGGCGGCGACATGGCTGGCGCGTCCGATCAGCGTGACGGCATGACCGGCGCGCGCCAGCAGGCCGCCGTAATAGCTGCCCACGGCGCCGGCGCCCATGATGGCGATCTTCATTTGACGGTGCTCTCCATCAGGCAGCGCGTGACGCGCGGCGGTTCGGGCCCGAGCTGGAAGGCCAGCTTGCGCGCGTGCAGTTCGGCGTCGGCGGCGGTGACGCGCTCGAAGCGGCGCAGATGGTCGGTCCAGGATTCGTCGGTGACCAGCTCCAGGAAGCGGCCCGGGTCCTCGAGGTCGTGCAGCAGCTCCCAGGACAGCGCGCCCTGGCGCAGCCGGCTCGGACGGCTCTCGCTGAACATCAGGGCGCGGAATTCAGTTGCCCGGGCCGGGTCGATCCGGTACTCGATCATCACGCTGACCCGGCCCGCGCTCGCCGGTCCCGGATGCTGCGGCGCCTGGAAGATGCGCTGCGGTGTCAGGTCGGCCGCCTGGCCGCTGTCGGGCAACAGGCGGTTGGTCAGCCACATCGTCAGCGCGCCGGTGCCGGCGGCGATGACCAGGCTGGTCGGCACATTGGTCCAGGTCGCGATCTGGCCCCAGAGCGCAGCACCGCTGGCGCTGGCACCCATGATGGCCATCTGGTACATCGACATGCCGCGCGCGCGCACCCAGTCCGGCAGTCCGAGCTGGATCGACACGCTCAGGCTGTTGGCGGTGGTGATCCAGGCCGCTCCGCCCAGCAGCATGGCCGGCACCGCGATCCAGAGCTGGTCGGTCCAGGCCATCACGGCCATCGTGCCGGCCTGCAGCCAGGCGCCGCGCAGCACCAGCGCGTCGCGCGCATAGCGTCGCCGCAGTCGCGGCAGCAAGGCGGTCGAGCCGATGGCGCCGGCGCCCATCGAAGCCAGCAGCAGCGTGAAGGTCGCGGCATCGCCGCCTTGCATGCCATGCGCCACCAGCGGCAGCAGCGCCATCAGGCCGGTCGAGTGGAAGAAGAAGATCCAGATCCGCAGCAGCACGCCCTTGAGCTGGCGCGACTGGGCGATGTACTGCAGCCCGACCCGCATCGCGGTGCCCAGGCGCTCGCGCCCGAGCGGATGCGGCTTGTGTTCGCGCTTCCAGCGGCTGATCACGACCGCCGCCAGCAGCGACAGCAGCGCGTTGAGCGCGAATACCCAGGCGCTGCCGGCGGCAGCGATGATGGCGCCGGCCATCAGCGGCCCCATGATGCGCGAGGCATTCATCGACACCCCGTTGAGCGCCAGCGCCGCTGGCAGCTGCGGCCGCGGCACCAGCTCGGGCACGATGGCGGCGAATACCGGCCAGCGCATCGCCAGCCCGATGCCGTTGGCGAACACCAGCGCCAGCAGCAGCGGCGGCGTCATGGCGCCGAAGAAGACGACCGCGCTCAGCAGCGTGGCGACGGCGGCGATCCAGAGCTGGGTCGTCAGGAAGTATTTCTTGCGGTCGAGGCTATCGGCCAGCGCGCCGCTGGGCAGGCCGAGCAGGAACACCGGCAGCGTGGCGGCGGTCTGCACCAGCGCGACCCAGATCGGCGTCTGGGTCAGCGAGGTCATCATCCAGGCCGCGGCGACATCGTTCATCCACATGCAGAGGTTGGCGACCAGCCAGGTGGACCAGAGCATGCGGAATATGGGTTGGCGAAACGGCGCCAGCGGAGAGAGGTCTTGATCGGTTGTCGCCATCTGTTCTATGGTAGCGCTGTCGTTTGCCGGGCGGGTCCGGATTGCCGGCTGGTCAGGCTTGCAGTGGCAGGATCTCGGCCTGCCCGGTCAGCAGCGGACGGCACAGCACCTTGTAGCCGTCGGCATCGAAGCCTGCCGCGACCTGAGCCAGTGCTCTGGCCTGTTCGAGCTGGCTGACGCTGCCCAGGTAGCACCAGTTGCGCACGACATGGATCTGCAGCATGGCATCTGCCGGGCCCGCGGTTTCAGGCTTGAGTCCTGCTTCGCCCGCAACGGTCATGGTCGGGTCGGCCGGCCAGCGCTCGACCAGTCCGATCGCACCGGAATAAGGCCAGCAGGCGATGCGCAGTCCGTCCAGCGCGCTCAGCAGCCGTGCGCGGTGCTCGGCTTCGCTTTCGCGGCCGCAGCAGACGCCGGCGCATTGCTTGAGCATGGAGCGAAAGCAGCCGCGCCCGCCAGCGGGCTTTTCCAGGCCCAGTACGGCATAGCAGAGCCGGTGCTCGTCGGCCAGCGCGCGCAGGCCTTCGAGCGCCGCATGCCGGCTTGCATAGAGACCGAACAGCTCGGGCGTGAGCGCGAAGTCGATGTCCTTCGAATGGACCACCTCGGGCCGGCCATCTGACGCCAGCCTGAGTGCGCAGAGCTGCTTGTTGCGGCGCAGCTTCTGGTTGAACAGCGGCTGTTGCTGCTTGATCTGCTGGGCTTCGAGCAGCAGCGCGCCGATCTCGCCCGCGGTGCGCTCGAAGCTGATCGCACGGGTCTGGCGCAGCATGCGGTCCTCGTCGGGGTTGCGCAGGTGCGACAGCAGCCGCGCGCGCAGGTTCACGCTCTTGCCGATGTAGAGCGGCAGGTCGCCAGGCTGGCCGTGGAAGGTGTAGACCCCGGGCGCGGCTGGCGCGCCGGCTGCCTGCTCGCGCAGGTGCTCGGGGTACTGGAACTCGCGGCCGGCCTCGAAGTCAGCGCGGCGCCGGCGCGGCAACTGCATGGCGGCTCAGGCCACCGCGGCCGGGATCAGTCGCGCCAGCAGTGCGCCGTTGTACTGCTCGGGCAGCGGAATGCGCACATGCAGCGGGCTGCCCGGCGCGACGCCGATTGCCTCTCCGTCCATCTTCTGCATTTCCTTCAGCTCGATCACATGGTTGCCGCTCGGGTGGATGACCTGGATCTGGTCGCCGACCGAGAACTTGTTCTTGACCACCACCTCGGCCCAGCCGTCAGCCGCGTTGAGCACGTCGCCGACATAGTGGCTGTGGCCGACCAGCGAATGGCCGGTCTCGTAGTTCTGGTAGTCCTGGCTCGGGCGGCGCTCCAGGAAGCCGCTGGTGTAGCCGCGGTTCGCCAGGCCTTCTAGCTCGGTGATCAAGAGCGGGTTGAACTGGCGTCCCGCCACGGCGTCGTCGATCGCCTGGCGGTAGATCTGCGCCGTGCGCGCGACGTAGTACAGGCTCTTGGTGCGGCCCTCGATCTTGAGCGAATCGACGCCGATCTCGGCCAGGCGCTGCACATGCTCGATCGCGCGCAGGTCTTTGCTGTTCATGATGTAGGTGCCGTGCTCGTCTTCCATGATCGGCATCAGCTGGCCCGGGCGGCCCGCTTCCTCGATCAGGTAGACCTGGTCGGCTTTCGGGTGGCGCTCGCCGCCGCCGCAGGCCGCGAACGAGGACTCGGCTTCCTCCTGCGCCTGGTTGAAGTTGAAGCCCTGCTCCATCTTGATCGCGATCGCCTCGCCGGTGTTGGGATCGGTCGCGGTCTCCTGGGCCGCGTAGTTCCAGCGGCAGGCATTGGTGCAGGTGCCCTGGTTCGGGTCGCGCCGGTTGAAGTAGCCCGACAGCAGGCAGCGGCCCGAGTAGGCGATGCACAGCGCGCCGTGCACGAAGACTTCGAGCTCCATGTCCGGGCATTCCTGGCGGATCTTCTCGATCTCGTCCAGGCTCAATTCGCGGCTCAGGATGATGCGCGCGACGCCCATCTTCTGCCAGAACTTGACCGCCGCATAGTTGACCGTGTTGGCCTGCACCGACAGGTGGATAGCCATCTCGGGGTACTGCTCGCGCATCATCATGATCAGGCCCGGGTCGGCCATGATCAGCGCATCGGGCTTCATCGCGATCACCGGCGCGATGTCGCGCATATAGGTGCGGACCTTGTCGTTGTGCGGCAGCAGGTTGCTGGTGACGAAGAACTTCTTGCCGCGCGCATGCGCCTCGCGGATGCCGATCTCGATCTGCTCCAGGCGGAATTCGTTGTTGCGCGCGCGCAAGCTGTAGCGCGGCTGGCCGGCGTAGATCGCGTCGGCGCCGAAGTCGTAGGCGGCACGCATCTTGTCGAGCGAGCCAGCGGGCAGCAGCAGTTCGGGGGCTTTGAGAGTCATGGGGCGTGATTGTCCTGGAAACCGGCCCATTGCTCACGCCCGGTCATGTTTTGCCCCCACGCCGATGTCAGGCGCCGCCTCGCTGCCCGAGTCAGGCCGCGCATCAGGGCCGGGTCAGCGCTGGAACGGACGGTCGCTAGAATCGCGCCCAAGCTCCTGCCCGCTGGCGCAGGTTATCTCCCGATCGACGCTTCACTGCCTCTTCCCATGGCCCCACAGAATTTCCTGATCCGCCCCTTGCTGGGCCTGGCGCTGAGCGTCCTGTTGCTGGGCCTGCAGGGCTGTGCGGTGGTCGCGGTCGCGGATGCCGCGGTCACGGTAGTGGCTACCGGGGTTTCGATCACGGCCAAGGCGGTTGGTGCCGTGGCCGATGCCGTGATCCCGGACGGCGACGACGATTAATGCCGACGGCGGGCACAGCCTGCCAAGTGCCTGATTTTTCGGGGCTTTTCTGGCTTATCCAGAAAATCTGTGGATAACTTTGTTGAGATCCTGGTGGGCAACTGCGGCTGGCCTTGTAAATCAAGACATTCATTGCCTTGCCTAAAAAACAGGCAATCCATGGATCTTGATGAAAATCAATGGCTTGCCTGATTGCCGCCAGTCGATTGATGCCGTTGCCAGGGGCTTGTCGCGACTGGCATGGTTTGTGACAGTTCCGCCTGGCTTGTGCATAAAACCCATGGTCCGTTGCGCCGTTCAAGACCCGGACGGTTCAATCGTCGTCGTCGCCGGCCAGCACCTGCTGCAAGGCCTGGGTCGACAGCAGGCCGTTGGGTGCCTGTTGCCATTCCCAGCGCCAGTAGCCCAGCACCGCGAGCAGCAGCAACACGGCCAGCCAGCCCTGGTTGCGACGCACCAGATCCGGTCCCTTGCCGGGCAGGCGGCCGGTCAGCATTGGCAGGGCCTGGTTCTTGCGACGCCACAGGCTGATCCCGAACAGCAGGCCCAGGTGGGCCAGCACCAGCATCAGGTAGCCGTTGCCGAAGAATTCGTGCAGTTCCTCCAGCCACTCGCCGCCCCACTCATGGTAGATGGCATAGCCGCTCAGCGTCAGCGGCAGCACGCACAGCAGCAGCAACGTGATCGCCAGCGCCATCAGCAGGTTCTGTCCCGGTTGCCAGTTGACCTGACCCCTGGCCAGGCTGGCCGGCAATCCGCGCAGCCAGGCCAGTCCCAGCGTCAGCTTGTTGCGCAGCACCGACAGCCGGACCTGGCGCGGGCCGAACAGTCCGTACAGCAGCCGGAACACAATCAGCCCGGCCATGGTGTAGCCCAGGGTCACATGCAGGGCGCGCAGGCGCTCGCCGTCGCCGGTCAGGTAGGCGCCCAGGAAGCTCAGCGCCAGCAACCAGTGGTAGACGCGGGTCGGGGCGTCGGTCACGCGCCGGCCGCCAGTGCTGGCGTTGGCCTTGGTGGCGCGACTGGCGGTTGTCGGGCGGTCCGTCGTGGTGGGGGCAGTGATGTTCATCTTGGTTCCTTGCAAAAGCCCATGGCTCAAATACGCTCAGTCCTGTTCCCAGTTACGCCGATAGCGCGCGTCCAGCCCGGCCGGAAAGCGCAGTTCGTCGTCGTCGAAGCGGCCCTTTTCGGCGCCGCTGTGGCAGGCCATGCAGTTGGCCGCGCTCTTGACTGCCGCCTGCTTCCAGATCGTCGGGTCGAGCTCGCGGTGCTTGCGCTCGAACCAGGGCGAGCGCGTGATGCGGTCCTGCGGCGGCGGTGTGCTGGTGACCCGCTTGTAGCTGCCGGCATGGGTCTGCAGCCAGGCACCGATCTGGCGCACGCTGGCCTCGTCGAGCGAGGCATCGGTGCCGTAATGGCGCTCGAGTCCGCCCATGATCCGGTTCCAGGACGGCGCCGGCAGCATGCCGGGCGGGTAGGCCAGGTGGCAGGCCGCGCATTCCTGCTGGTAGGCCGGCAGGATCTGGCGCGGCATCGCGCTGCCGCTGTCGGCCAGCGCGGGCGGCATCAGCAGGCATAGGCCGGCCAGGGTCGCCAGCGCCGGCAGCAGGCGGGAGGCCAGGCCGGGCCGTGAGGTGGGGGCGGTCAGAGTGGTCAGTGGATCGGGCTTCATGGCGGGGTACTCCGGCGCGGATTCAGGGCTTGAGGCTGACCAGGTAGGCCATCAGGTCGGATTTCTCGGCCGGCGTGCATTCGCGCGCCAGCACATCCTTGCAGTTGCGCCGGAACCATTTGTCGACCTTGGCGGTCTCGGTGAAGGCCTGCGGGTTGAAGGCCGGTGCCAGTGGCGCGATCCGACGCCCGGTGCTGGCATGCTTGCCGTCCCGGGTCGGCGGCGCCTGGTGGCAGGAGGCGCAGGACAGGTCGTTGCCATGCTGGCCGGCAAAGAAGATCCTGCCGCGTTCGACATTGCCGCTGGCGCCAGCGGCGGCGTTCCAGCGCGCGAGCTGTTCGGCGGCACTGGTGTCGGCGGCCAGCGCCGGCCAGGCGGCGCTCGCCAGCAGCAGGCTGAGCAGGGCGGCGCGCAGCGCTGGGGTCCGGGCTGGCGGGTGGGCTGTTGTCATCTGGTGGTTCCCTGAGAGTGAAAGAATCTGTTGGCATGGATGATGCGTCGCCAGGCCTGTACCGGGCCTGAAGCTGCCGTTCATCCGCCGTTCAGCTTGGCCGTCAGCCCGGGACCCTCTGACAGGCTTGACCGACTTGGCGATAGTTCGTAATCTGGTCTGCTAATCCTCGTATACTGAGGAGGGTATTCATGCCAACAAGGATCATCATGAAAAGCAATGTCGGTGGAATCGATCGGGTGCTGCGCATCGTCCTGGGTCTGTTGCTGATCGCCCTGGCGGCGACCGGTACCGTGGGCGCCTGGGGCTACCTGGGCCTGCTGCCCTTGTTGACCGGTCTGGTGGGCTGGTGCGGCCTGTACCGCGTGCTGGGCGTCAACACCTGCCCGCTGAAGAAATGACACGCCAAGGCGGCTGAAGGCCGGCCGGGCGCTGGTCTGAACCTTAAGTCTGACTGCGCATAATCGAGGCTGCTGACGGGGGCCGGCCGCGCCGCGCCATGGCGCCAGCAGTGCCAATGCGGGGTGCTCGGGTGCAGGGCGCCGCCCCTTTTTTCGATTGGAATTTCTATGACGACGAAGCCTGACAAATCACGCGCTGAGCAAGCGCCCGACGAAGTCGAGATATCTCTCTATCAGTCAAGCAAGAAGATCTACGCGCGCTCGGTCAAGGGCCTGTTCAACACCTGGCGCTGGGCGCTGGTCTGGATCACGCAGATCGTCTTCTACGGCCTGCCCTGGCTGGTCTGGAACAACCGCCAGGCGGTGCTGTTCGACCTCGAGACCCGGCGCTTCTATCTGTTCGGCCTGGTGCTCTATCCGCAGGACTTCATCTACCTGACCGGCCTGCTGGTGATCGCGGCGCTGGCGCTGTTCCTCTTCACTGCGGTGGCCGGGCGACTCTGGTGCGGCTTCGCCTGTCCGCAGACGGTCTACACCGAGATCTTCATGTGGATCGAGAAGAAGGTCGAGGGCGACCGCAGCGCACGCATGCGGCTCGACGACGGTCCGATGTCGGGCGTCAAGTTCGGCCGCAAGGCGCTCAAGCACCTGATCTGGGTCCTGTTCGGACTCTGGACCGGTTTCACCTTCGTCGGTTATTTCACGCCGATCACGCTGCTGGCCAGCGAGGTAGCAAGCTGGACCCTGGGCCCGTGGGAGACCTTCTGGATCCTGTTCTACGGTTTCGCGACCTACGGCAATGCCGGCTGGATGCGCGAGCAGGTCTGCAAGTACATGTGCCCCTACGCCCGCTTCCAGAGCGCGATGTTCGACCGCGACACCATGATCGTGACCTACGACGAAGCGCGTGGCGAGCCGCGCGGCGCGCGCAAGAAGTCGGCCGATCCGGCAGCGCTCAATCTGGGCTCCTGCATCGACTGCACGCTCTGCGTCCAGGTCTGTCCGACCGGCATCGACATCCGCAAGGGTCTGCAGTACGAGTGCATCGGCTGCGGTGCCTGCGTCGATGCCTGCGACGACGTGATGGACAAGATGAATTACCCGCGCGGCCTGATCCGGTTCGCGACCGAGAACGGCATGGCCAACAAATGGTCGAACCAGCAGATGGTCCAGCGTGCCCTGCGTCCGCGCGTGCTGATCTACACCGGCGTGCTGATCTCGATCTGCATCGCGGTCGCCGTCAGCCTCTACCTGCGCACGCCGCTCAAGGTCGACGTGATCCGTGACCGTGGCTCGATCGCGCGCATGGTCGAGCAGGGCCGGATCGAGAACGTGTTCCGCCTGCAGGCGATGAACGCGACCGAGGTGGTGCAGACGCTCGAAGTCTCGGTCCAGGGCCTGCCCGGCCTCGAGATCGCGTCCGAGCGCCAGGTGGTGGTGCAGCCGACCGAGGTCCGCTCGCTGGTGCTGCGTCTGCAGATTCCGCCCGGATCGACCGCCAGCGGCTCGCACCCGATCAAGTTCCAGATCCGCTCGCTCAACGACGCCGGCATCGACATCAAGGAAGATTCCGTCTTCCTGGTGCCGCGCTGATTCGCTGCGCCGGCTGGCCCCGCGCGGGCCGGCTGGTTCAGCTGGCGTTCAGGCGGCTGGATCGAGAATCCACGGATCGACTCTTTTCCATCCGCTGCCGCCATGTTCACCTGCTTTCCCCGTCCTGCCTTTTTCTCCCGCTCCCGGCTGACCGCCTGTGCCTTGCTGCTTGGCGGTGCCTGCAGCATGGCGCTGGGCTTTGGCGGTGACCACGAGCGCGCCCGTGCCGCGCTGCAGGCCGGCGAGGTGCTGCCGCTGCCGCAGTTGCTCGAGCGGGTGGCGCGCGAGCAGCCGGGCCAGGTGCTGGCGGTCGAGCTCGAACGCGAGGACGGGCGCTGGGTCTACGAGCTCAAGCTGCTCGATCCGGCCGGCCGACTGGTCAAGCTCGAGGTCGATGCGCGCAGCGCCGAGCTGTTGCGTCGCAAGGGAGGTCGCTGATGCGCGTGCTGGTGGTCGAGGACGAGGCGGCGCTGGCCGCGCAGATTGCCCGCACGCTGCAGGATCGTGGCTATGTGGTCGATCTGGCCAGCGACGGCCGCGAGGCCTGGTACCAGGGCGGGGTGCAGGACTATGACGCGATCCTGCTCGACCTCGGCCTGCCGGTGCTCGACGGCCTCAGCGTGCTGCGGCGCTGGCGCAGCGAGGGCATGCGCAGCCCGGTGCTGGTGCTGACCGCGCGCGACCAGTGGCACGAGAAGGTGGCCGGCATCGACGCCGGCGCCGACGACTACCTGAGCAAGCCCTTTCACATGGAGGAACTGCTCGCGCGCCTGCGCGCCCTGATCCGCCGCGCTGGCGGCCATGCCTCGGCGCTGCTGAGCTGCGGCCCGCTCGAACTCGACACGCGCAGCGCGCGTATCAGCCTGCAGGGCCAGCCGCTGCTGCTGACCGCGCAGGAGTTCAAGCTGCTGGCCTATCTGATCCACCATGCCGGCCAGTTGGTGTCGCGCACCGAACTGACCGAGCATCTCTATGCCCAGGACTGCGAGCGCGACTCCAACACGATCGAGGTCTTCATCGGCCGGCTGCGCAAGAAGCTGCCGGCCGGCCTGATCGAGACCGTGCGCGGCATGGGCTACCGCTTGCAAGCCCCGGACGGGGCCGGCCGATGAGCCGGTCCGGTCTGCGCTGGCGCCTGCCGCAAAGCCTGCGCTGGCGCCTGCTGCTTGGCACTCTGGCTGGATTGACTTTGGCGCTGGTCGTGGCCGGCTTTGCGCTCTCGGGCCTGTTTGCCGACCAGGCGCAGCGCCAGTTCCGTTCGCACTTGCAACTGCAGCTCGACCAGCTCACGGCAGCGTTCGAGGTCGATGCCGCCGGCCAGCCTTCGCTCGGTTCGACCCTGGCCGATCCGCGCTGGCAGCAGCCCTACGGTGGCCTGTACTGGCAGGTCGATGCCCCCGGTCAACAGGGCCTGCTGCGTTCGCGTTCGCTCTGGGACAGCCTGCTGCGGCTGCCCGGTGACGGCCTGCCCAGCGGCCAGACGCACCAGCACCGCCTGAGCGGGCCGGCCGGCCAGCCGGTGCTGGTGCTCGAGCGCCAGGTGATCTGGAGCGCGGGCCCGACTCCTGGCCCTAGCCCGGTCGCCAGCCCGGCCGTTGGCGCGCGCTCGGCGGGCCAGCTGCCTGCCGCCGCTGCGGCGCCGGGCAGCTGGCGGCTGATCGTGGCCCAGGACCTGCGTGAACTCGAAGCCGCGCAGCAGCGCTTCGACCTCACGCTGGCGGCCAGCCTGGCCGTGCTCGGGCTGGCCCTGGCGGCGGCGGCTGTTGCACAGCTGGCATTGGGCCTGGCGCCGCTGCGCCGGCTGCAGCGCGCGGTGCAGCAGGTGCGGGCGGGCGACGCCCAGCGGCTCGAAGGCGAATTTCCGGCCGAGCTTCATCCGCTGGTGCAGGACTTCAATGGCGTGCTGCTGCAAAACGAGCAGGTGGTGCAGCGCGCACGCCAGACTGCGGGCAACCTGGCGCACGCGATCAAGACGCCGCTGGCGGTGCTGGCCAACGCGGCCGAGCAACCGCGCGGCGACCTGCAGGCCTTCGCCACCCTGGTCGACGAACAGGTGCGCAGCGCACGGGCCCAGGTCGAGTGGCATCTGGCGCGCGCGCGCATGGGCGGCAGCGGCGTGCCCGGCTTGCGCAGCCCGGTCGCGCCGGTGCTCGAGGGCCTGTTGCGCGTGATGCGCAAGGTCCACGCCGGCCGCGAACTGCGTTTCGATTGCGACCTGGAACCGGATGCGCTGGCCTTTGCCGGCGAGTCGCAGGACCTGCACGAAATGCTGGGCAACCTGCTCGACAACGCCTGCAAATGGGCCCATGGCCGGGTGGCGGTGCAAGCCCGTGCCGAGGGCCGACGCCTGCTGGTGACGGTCGAGGATGATGGCCCCGGCCTCGGCGCTGCCGAGCGCGAGCGGGTCTTCGAGCGCGGCACCCGCGCCGACGAGCGCCAGCCCGGCAGCGGGCTGGGGCTGGCGATCGTGCGCGAGGTCGCACAGCTCTACCAGGGCCAGGTCAGGCTTGACGCCTCGGTGCTGGGCGGCCTGCGCGCCAGCCTGGAGCTGCCGCTGGCCTGATTCAGGCAGCAGCGGCTCCGCTTCAGCCCCCGAGCCGGCATTCGCCGGCCGCGACTCAGTCGCGGAAGTTGTCGAACGACAGCGGCAGCTCGGTCATGTCCTTGCGGATCAGCGCCATCGCCTGCTGCAGATCGTCGCGCTTGCCACCGGTCACGCGCACCTTCTCTTCCTGGATCGCGGCCTGGACCTTGAGCTTGCTGCCCTTGATCAGCTGCTGGATCTTCTTGGCGTCCTCGCCCGCGATGCCGTTGCGCACCTTGAGCACCTGCTTGACCTTGTCGCCACCGATCTTCTCGACCTTGCCGGCGTCGAGGAAACGCACGTCGACCTGACGCTTGGTCAGCTTGTTGCGCAGGATGTCATCGACCTGCTGGATCTGGAAATCGCTGTCGCCAAACAGCGTGATTTCCTTGTCCTTGAGCTCGACTGCGGCCGAACTGCCCTTGAAGTCGAAGCGGGTGCCGATTTCCTTGGCAGTCTGCTCGACGGCATTCTTGACTTCGACCAGGTTGGGTTCGAGCACGGTATCAAAAGAGGGCATGGCGGATTCCGGAAAAAGTAGAACAGACCGGGCCGCAGCAGCCGCTGCGCCCGGGTGAGACAATTCGCGCATGTTAGTCGAGAAAAACCTGGCCTTGCAGCCCTTCAACAGTTTCGGCATTGCCGCGCGCGCGCTGCGCCTGGCCCGCATCGCCTCGGAGGCCGAGTTGCAGGCGCTGATCCGCCATCCCGATTGGTCGGCCGAAGAGACCTTCGTGCTCGGCGGCGGCAGCAACATCGTGCTGACCGGCGATGTCAGGCAGCTGGTGCTCAAGGTCGAGATCCCGGGCCGGCGCCTGCTGCGCGAGACCGACAAGGGCTGGCTGGTCGAGGCCGGCGCTGGCGAGCGCTGGCATGACTTCGTCGCCTGGACGCTGCAGCAAGGCTGGTCCGGGCTGGAGAACCTGGCGCTGATTCCCGGCACGGTCGGCGCCTCGCCGGTGCAGAACATCGGCGCCTACGGCGTCGAGTGCCAGGACCGCTTCGATTCGCTCGACGCGATCGACCTCGAGACCGGCGAGTCCTTCAGCCTGAACGCGGCGCAATGCGGCTTTGGCTACCGCGATTCGGTCTTCAAGCATGAGCGCGCCGCCGATGGGCGCGGCTTCGGCCTCAAGGGCCGGGCGCTGATCACGCGCGTGCGCTTCCTGCTGCCGAAGCCCTGGCAGCCGGTGCTGGGCTATCTCGACCTCGAGCGCAAGATGGCCGAGCTCGGCCTCGTCAATCCGAGCGCGCAGCAGATCTTCGACATGGTCTGTGCCGTGCGGCGCGCCAAGCTGCCCGACCCGGTCGTGATCGGCAACGCCGGCAGCTTCTTCAAGAACCCTAGCGTCACGCCCGAGCAATGCGCCGACATCATCGCGCGCGAGCCCAAGGTGGTGCATTACCCGATGCCTGATGGCAGCATCAAGCTCGCCGCCGGCTGGCTGATCGACGCCTGCGGTTGGAAGGGCAAGACCGTCGGTCATGCCGGCGTCTACGACAAGCAGGCGCTGGTGCTGGTGAACCGCGGCGACGCCGAACACCCCTGCACCGGCGGCGAAGTCATGACGCTGGCGCGTGCGATCCAGACCAGCGTCTACGAGCGCTTCGGCATCCGGCTTGAGCCCGAGCCGGTGGTGCTTTGATCCAGGCTCCCACACCTTTCCTGCCTGGATTTAGTTTACATTTTGCATTCTGTCGGCTCGAGTCGGTGTTAGTGTGCTCCCAAAAAAAGGAGTACCGATGTCCTGTGATGGGGAACTGCGTGCGCGCATCGAGCAGTCGTTGCGGCGCGCCATGTCGCCGGTGCCGGCTGAACTGCTGACGGCCTACTACGGCTACCAGGATATCCATTTCAGGCGCTACCTGCTCGTGACCAATTTCCTCGGGCAGGCGGCCTACCTGTCCTATGCGCTGGCCGACAGACTCGTCGTGCCCGACATCTTCGCTGCATCGCTGGCTTGGCGCGGGACCTATATCGGACTGATCCTGCTGCTGACCCTGGCCGCCTTTCGCTGGTGCCGTGACATCCGCTTGCTCGACCTGCTGCTGCCTGTCAGCATCCTGCTGGCTGCCATGATCTGGTTCCGCCTGCTGGTTGACAGCAACAGTCCCCATGTCACGACCTACCAGTACGCCTCACTGATCTTCATCGTGCTGGCCAATCTCTGCATACAGGTCCGCTTTGTGCCTGCCTTGCTGCTGTCGCTGCTGATCTCGGCCGTGACCCTGGCGGGGGTTCACCGGCTGGCCGCAGGCGACGGCATGACCTTGCTGGTATTCGGTCTGGTCTACCTGCCGGTGCTGTTCTTCAGCCTCTTCATCAGCTTCAGCAACACGCTCGAACGGCGCCGCATCTTCTTGCGCTCGCGGCTCGACGCCATGACGCGCGATGAGCTCGCGCAGGCCAACCGCAAGCTGCAGACCCTGGCCCATACCGATCCGCTCACGGGCACCAGCAACCGGCGCCAGTTCCATCTCAGCGCCGAGCGCGAGCTGGCCCGTGCCCGCCGGCAGCAAGAGCCGATCTGCCTGCTGATGCTGGATATCGACCATTTCAAGCGCATCAACGACCAGCATGGCCATGATGCCGGCGATCGCGTGCTGCGCGAACTGGCCGGGACGGCGCGAAAAATGCTGCGCGAACCCGACCTGCTGGCCCGCTTCGGTGGCGAGGAATTCGTGGCCCTGCTGCCCAACACTGCCCTGGATTCCGCCCGGACCGTGGCCGAACGTCTGCGCGTCAAGCTCAGCGAGCTCCGGATACCGGACTTGCCGCAGGCGCCGATCCGGATCACCGTCTCGATCGGCGTCGCGCCACTGTACCAGTTCGATCTGGACCAGGCGCTCAAGGAGGCCGACCGGGCGCTCTACCTGGCCAAGCACGGTGGCCGCAACCAGGTCAGGCTGGCAACGTCCACCGGCTGAACCAGGGCCCCGTACGGATGTGGCCGCCCAGTGGACAGCAAAAAGGCCGGCAAATGCCGGCCCTGCTGGAGCTTGAACCGCCAGCAGCCGCTTACTGGCTGCCGCCCAGCTTCAGGAAGTCCTCGCCCTGGCCCAGCGAGAGCAGGCCGGCGTCGGAGTAGATGCCGAGCTTGGCGCGCGTGTCGACGATGTCGAGGTTGCGCATCGTCAGCTGGCCGATGCGGTCCAGCGGCGTGAACGGCGCGTCCTCGACCTTTTCCATCGACAGGCGCTCGGGCGCGTAGGTCAGGTTCGGGCTGTCGGTGTTGAGGATCGAGTAGTCGTTGCCGCGACGCAGCTCCAGCGTCACCTCGCCGGTGATGGCGCGTGCCACCCAGCGCTGGGCCGTCTCGCGCAGCATGATGGCCTGCGGGTCGAACCAGCGGCCCTGGTACAGCAGGCGGCCGAGCTTGAGACCGTTGATGCGGTACTGCTCGATCGTGTCCTCGTTGTGGATGCCGGTGACCAGGCGCTCGTAGGCAATGTGCAGCAGCGCCAGGCCCGGGGCCTCGTAGATGCCGCGGCTCTTGGCCTCGATGATGCGGTTCTCGATCTGGTCGCTCATGCCCAGGCCGTGACGCCCGCCGATGCGGTTGGCTTCCAGGATCAGCTCGACCGGCGACTCGAAGGTCTTGCCGTTGAGCGCGACCGGCATGCCTTGCTCGAAGCGCACGGTCACTTCCTCGGCCTTGACCGCGACCTCGTCCTTCCAGAACGCCACGCCCATGATCGGGTTCACGATCCGGATGCCCGAGCTCAGGTGCTCCAGGTCCTTGGCCTCGTGGGTGGCGCCCAGCATGTTCGAGTCGGTGCTGTAGGCCTTCTCGACCGACATCTTGTAGTCGAAGCCGTTGGCGATCAGGAACTCGCTCATCTCCTTGCGGCCGCCGAGCTCGTCGATGAACTGCTGGTCCAGCCAGGGCTTGTAGATCTTGAGCGCCGGGTTGGTCAGCAGGCCGTAGCGGTAGAAGCGCTCGATGTCATTGCCCTTGTAGGTCGAACCGTCGCCCCAGATGTTGACGTCGTCTTCCTTCATCGCGGCCACCAGCATGGTGCCGGTCACGGCGCGGCCCAGCGGGGTGGTGTTGAAGTAGGTCACGCCAGCGGTGCTGATGTGGAAGGCACCTGCCTGCAGCGCGGCGATGCCTTCGGCGGCCAGTTGCGGGCGGCAGTCGATCAGACGCGCCTGCACCGCGCCGTAGCCCATGGCCTTGCGCGGGATCTCGTCGTAGTCGGACTCGTCGGGCTGGCCCAGGTTGGCGGTGTAGGCGTAGGGCAGGGCGCCCTTGAGCTTCATCCACAGCAGCGCGGCGCTGGTGTCGAGGCCGCCCGAGAAGGCGATGCCGACCTTCTGGCCGATGGGCAGGTTTTGCAGGATGGTGGCGGACATGTTCGGGTCTTTCTCCGGATCAGCCGAAGTGGCAGATGTAGTGGTAGGCCTCGGTCACGCGGATCTCGAAGCTGCTGTTGCCAGCGATGCTGAACTGCTCGCCCGGCTTGGAAGTCAGCCACTGGTCGCTGCCGGCGAGCTTGTACTCGCAGGAGCCGGCCACGCATTCCATGATCTCGGGCGCGCCGGTGTTGAAGGTCAGGGTCGCGGGCAGCACCACGCCGACCGACTTCTTGGTGCCGTCGGGGAAGGTGATGCCGTGGCTGACGCACTTGCCATCGAAGTAGACGCTGGCCTGGGTGTTGACGGACACGCCGTCGATCTGGGTGGTGCTCATGGGGTTTGCTCGCGAGACATCGCGGTTAAAAAGGTGGAGAAAGCCTGGCGCCGCCCGCAGCGACGCGCCAACCCGCCATTTTAGAGGCGCGGGCGGCAGGCTTTGCGGGAAATGTCGCGGCCTCAGGCCCGACCGGCCCAGTCGGCGGCATCGAAGCCGACCGTGATGGCGTTGTCCCACTCGACCACCGGGCGCTTGATCACGCTGGCCTGTGCCATCAGCACCGGGCGGGCCGTGGCGGAATCGACCACGGCAGCCTGTAGTTCGGGGTCGAGCTTGCGCCAGGTCGTTCCCTTGCGGTTGAGCAGCTTGTCCCAGCCGACGGCAGCGATCCAGCCGTCCAGCCTGTCCTCGGGCACGCCCTGTTTCTTGAAGTCGTGAAATTCGTGCGCGACGCCCTGTCCGGTCAGCCAGGCGCGTGCCTTCTTCACCGTGTCGCAGTTGGGGATGCCATAGACCTTGATCATGGGCGAGATTGTGCCGCAGCAGCGCCCCTGGCTCCAGCCATGACGCTGGGGACGGCGGGTACGGCCATGAGCCAAAGGTTTTTCGCAGCTTTTAATAGGAAATATCTCCAAATTGATTTTTAATGCTTCAACCCGCAGACCCGCTCTCATCCATGGCCACCCTCCACCCTTCATTTCCCACCGCTGGCTTGCTCGGTCCAGGCTTCTACCGCGAGCGCGACGTGCTCGAACTGCTCGAAGCCGGCCTGCCAGCGGGTTACGACCTGTTCCACAACGTGGACTGGTCCAGCACGGTCGAGGGCCGGCAGCAAATCGGCGAAATCGACATCGCGGTCGTCTCTTCACTGGGGCATTTGCTGTTGATCGAGGTCAAGTCCGGCGCGCTCGAGGAGGGCGAATCGGGACTGTCCAAGCGCTATGCCAAGCGCGACGAGGCGCTCGATGTCGGACGCCAACTGCGCCGCCAGCACGGCGCTATCCTGTCGCGCCTGACCGACGAAGGCCTGCGCCAGGTCAAGGTCGGCACGCTGCTCGTGCTGCCCGACCATCGCGTCGCCTCGTCGTCGGTGGCGCATCAGTCCGATCGCATCGTCGATGCCGACGGCTATCCCGGACTGTGCCAGCGCGTGCTCGAACTCATGCCCCATGACCCGCTGCCGGACGACACCCGGCAAAGGCTGGTCGACTTCCTGTCGAACCGCTTCAAGGTGCTGCCCGACGTCTCGTCGCGTGTCGGACAGATCGTGCGCACCAGCACTGCGCTGTCGTCCGGGCTCGCGACCTGGATTCCAGCGGTCGAGCATGAGTCGGGCCTGTTCGTGATCGAGGCCACGGCCGGCTCGGGCAAGACCCAGCTCGCGCTCGCGCTGATGCGCCAGGCCCATGTCGCCCAGCAGCGCTGCGCCTATGTCTGCTTCAACCGCGCACTGGCCGACCACATGACGCTGATCGCGCCGTACACGGCGCAAATCATGACCTTCCACGAGGCCTGTGTCGAGCATGCGCGGCGCGGCGGCATCGAGCCGGATTTCAGCCAGCCGGGCATCTACGCCGAACTGGCCGATCAGCTCACGGCCGCCACGCCCCAGATGCCGCCGCGCTGGGACCTGCTGATCCTCGACGAAACCCAGGACTTCGAGCCCGAATGGGCCCAGTCGATGACCGATCTGCTCAAGGACGGTGGCCGGGCCTACCTGCTGGGCGACGCGCAGCAGCGCATCTACCGGCGCGAGGGCTTCGAGCTCGAACAGGCGGTGCGCATCCGCTGCATGGACAACTTCCGCAGTCCGCGCAAGGTCGTCGAGGCAATCAACCTGCTGGGCCTGAGCGAGCGCCCGGTCGTGCCGCGATCGGCGTTCCTGGGCCAGTTGCCAGGGTTTCACGATTACCGCGCCACACCGGGCCGGGCGCTGGCCCAGGTCGAGGCCTGCGTGCGCGAGCTGCGTATTGCTGGCTTCAAGCCGGAGCAGATCGCGGTGCTGACCTACGGCCGCAGCGGCTCCGAGATCCTGGGCCGCGAAACGATCGCCGGCCTGCGTACGCGCCGCTTCACCGGCCGCTACGACTCGGCCGGCAACCCGCTGTGGACCGGGGGCGAGCTGCTGGTCGAGACGCTCTACCGCTTCAAGGGCCAGAGCGCGCCGGCCGTGATCCTGTGCGAGATCGACTTCGAGCAGGTCAGCGACGTCGAGCGGCGCAAGCTGTTCGTCGGCATGACGCGCGCGCAGGTCCGGCTCGAGTGCGTGCTGTCGGAGCGGGCGGCGAGGGGGTTGCTGGCGGGGTGAGCCGTATTTGGCCGCTTGCGGCTCAGTCAGGCCCCAAACCACTCCCTCATCTTCTCTGATACCATCACCTTGACCTGAGCGGTTACATACATCGACACCGTCCCGAGCGCCGCCGCCAGCGCGCCCAGGTCATCGGTGAAGCCCGCGACCGGAATCGCGTCGGGCACCGCATCCACCGGCAGCACGAAATAGGCGAGGGCGCCATAGATCACGGTCTTGGCCCAGACGGGGGTGTTGGGTTGCTGGGCGGCGTAGTAAAGCCACAGCGCCTTCTCGATCACTTCCTTGCCGGCCTTGAGCGCGAAGTTCTTCACCTTGTCCCAAAAACTGCCGTCGTCGAATTCGTTTGCCATGGTTCTTTCCTCTGCGTGAATCTCTGCGTGAATGATGGACGAGTTCAGCCCAGCGCCTGCATCAGAGCATGGATCAGCAAGCCGACCAGCCCGCCGACTATCGTGCCGTTGATGCGAATGAACTGCAGATCGCGCCCGATCGCGAGCTCGATGCGCTGGCTCATTTCCTCCCGGGTCCATTTCGCCAGTTGCAGCTCGATGAAGCGCCCGACCTCGCCGCGGTACTTCCTGATCAGCGTGACGCTGCCGTCCTCGATCGCCTGGTTCAGCCATTGGCGCAGGCCGGGCTTCTCGACCAGAATCTGACCGAGCTTCTGGACCCAGGCCTGGATCTGGCGCAGCAGCGCCGGCTGGTCCTGGCTCAGGTCATGCAGCAGTTTGTCCTTGATCCCGTCCCACAGACCCGACAGCAGCCCTTGCACCTGCGTGTCCTGCACCAGTTCGGCCTGATGGCGCCGGATCTTCTCGGCCCATTGCGGGTCGGCTTTCAGCCGCAGCGCGAAGTCGCCGATCCAGCCGTCGAACACGCCCCTGAAGCGGTGCGCCGGATCGCGCCTGACCTCGTCGAGCTTCTGGTTCAGCGACGCGATTGACCTAGGCGCGTAGGCGTTGATCGCCATCTTCATCATCGAGTTCTCGATGCCCAGGCTGTCGATCAGGAACTGGCTGATGATCGGGTGCTTCTCGGTATCGCCCAGATAGGCACCGGCGCCATCGAGCAGCGCATCGAGCAGTTCCTGATGTCGGCCGCTCTGCATCAGACGGTCCACCAGTTGGCCCGCCGTCCCCGACAGATCGACCTCGGTCAATTGCTGGCCGGCGAGCTCGCGGAGCTTGTCCCGGATCTGCTCGTGATCCAGCGCCTCGATCAGCTGCCGGGCGACACTTGCCGCCGATTGGCCCAGCCCGGCTGTGTGCAACGGATCGAGCAGCCATTCGCCCAAGCACCGCGCGGGGTCGGCCTGCCGGATCTTGCTGCCGATCGCCTCCTCGGTGATGAAATGGTTCTCGACGAAGGCGCCCAGGTTGCGACCGATGGCGTCCTTGCTGTTCGGGATGATCGCCGTGTGCCAGATCGGCAGGCCCAGCGGATGCTTGAACAGCGCGACGACCGCGAACCAGTCGGCGATCGCACCCACCATTGCGGCCTCGGCAAAGGCCGCGACATAGCCCCAGGCCGGGTGCCGGGCGCGCAGCGCATGGGCGACCACGAGCAACACGGCCGCTCCCGCCAGCAGGCCGAGCGCGAACAGCCGCATGGTTCGCAGCTTCTGGCGGCGCAGTTCGTCGGCGGTTTGGTCCAGGTCTTGCTGGATTTCGGTGGGGGTGCGCATGGCATTTACGCTTCAGACTTGGATGCGCCCGGTTTCTCCAAGGCTTGCAAGGATGTGCAGGCGGCCGTGTTCAATCGGATGAATTCAGGCCAGTCCATGAATTGATGATAATGAATCACGAACTGATGATCGACCCGGCAGATCGCAGGCCGAGATTCGTAGATGGAACAGAGCTTGAGCTGATCGTCGTAATGGCGGCATCTCCCATCCCCCCGGTCTAGGAACCGGGTTTCCTCCGCCTTGTCGACGTTGCGGCAGCAGGCGCCGCAACGCTCGCAAGGGAACTCCGGGAGGCTACTCATAAAACGAAAGTCTGGTCGTCATCGGTCATGAATGCGTCGAATTCGGTCAGCGTCTTGAACGGGAGCGAGGCGCCGAATGCCTGGTTGACCCGTTCGAGCTGGGCGGTGAATCCATCCGCATTCCAGTCGAATAGACTGTGCTCTAATCCATCGAAAGCTTGGTTCAGCAGAAGACCACGCTCGGCGAAATGCTTGGCGATCAGGTTGTCCAGTTCGAGCCTGTGAGCGCGCATCAGTGGAATAGCGGCCATGCACAGCGCTTCAATATGCTCTCGCCTCTCGCGCGCGGCCTTGACGACAGCTGCTTCACCTAAGCTGATCAGGCCGGATTGGTGCAACATGTTGCCGACGAAGTAGCCGACGGTCGAACCAACAAAGGCGCCAACGACAGGGATGGGAATGATCGCCTGCCCCAGCGCACCGTAGTAGAACGCACTCGCGCCAGTCATTGCCGTGTGGCTGACCTCGGACAGCAACTGTTCGCCATCGATGTCGCCCTGCAGGTATTTGACGATGGACTTGCCGCTTTGCACGGCGCCTGCGGCGATGGCTAGATGGGCGTTGCTCTTGGTCAGCAGGCTCACCGCGCTTTGCTCCATCCCGGCCTTTACCAGCAGGTGCGGCACTCCCTTGCTGACGGCGGTGGTTACATAGCTGTTCGCGTATCCCTTCGCCGCGTCCACGGCGACTTGGGCGACCACCTCGCCGACATCCGCCTCGCCTCGCGACAGATTGATCAGCCCGCTCACGCCGGAGACGCCGCCCGAAATCGCCGCCCCGATTTTTCCTGCTTCCAGGCCCGAGCGGTGCATTTCCGTGACCACGCCTTGACGCTTGAACTGTCCCGCGAGCCTGGCAGCCTCATTGGGGTCGGTCGCCTGTAGTGCCTCCGAGTACTCGGTCCCGCCCGATGAGACTCCCTCGGCCTCGACGCTCTTGTGTAGCCTCTGGCGCGCGCTGTCGTAGTCGCCAGCCTTCAGCGTACCTTTTTCTATTCGCTTCTCGTAGAGATCCTTGACCTTGCCGTGCTGGTCCGAGGGACCGACCAACCCAACGTCGGAATACTTGGCGTCCGAGAGCATGTGCGCGGTCAAACTGGCCTTGTTGCCCGACTTGAGTTGGAAGTTCTTGATGTGGCGCTGCCCCCTGCGGATGATCACATCGACTGTCTCATCGTTGATGCGTCCCAGGCTGTCGGTGGTCGATGCTTGGAGGTCATTACCTGCCTTGAGCGCGTTCAGGTTGAACTTGGTGACTTCTAGTTGCTCGAACAGCCAACCTTGCGCCTTGTCGGCTGCCATCCCTGATCGCTGTTGGGCGATCTGTTTCAATCTGTCTGCATCCAGCAGCAAGGAGGCTGTTCTTTCTGTGATTTGCTGTGTTTGCCGATCCGCAGCCAGCGCGGACGCATACTGCTTCAGCCTATCTTGTGTTCTTTTTTCCATTGCTTCTGTTGCTAATCAGTTGTCGAGAGTGACATCAAGCTTCGTGAATCGCGCGCCGCATGGTGGAGAGGGTTCGCTGGTTTGCCAAGCCCAGGTTGGGTACACCTTTCTGGGCCTGGAAGTCAGCGCCTGCCTTTTTGGTCTTGTCCTAGACGGAGGCTAGCTCTGCCAGCGGACTGCACCGTGTCAGGCGCTTCCGATTTCGAGCAGCTTCTCGCGGCTCTCGAGCAGAACCTCACGGGATGCAGTGGTCAGCATGCCATCCTTACTCAGCAGTGGTGCTTCGAGAACATTTTTCAAAGTTTTTGCCAGCGCGGCAGCCATCATCACGCCTTTGCGGTCTTCGCGTGAGTAAGTGGCGTAGTCGGTGTTATTGCTAACGATCCGGCGCAAGCCAGTCAGCAGCGGCTGGAAATATTTGTTGAGCTGGGTGAGTGAGGCATGAATTTCGTCGAAGCGTCTGTATATGCCTTGAGTCGTGACTTCGGCTGTTTTCATCTGCTCGGCAGCAGCACGCGCGTTGTCGCGGTTCGCGTAGGCGCTGTGCTTGGCTTCCTCGGCTTTGGACGCCAGCATCATGCCGCCGACAGCCAGCACCGGTCCCGCGACTATGCCGCCCAGTACGGCGGCGCCACCTGCCATGCCGAATCCGCCTGCACTCAGCGCGCCACCGCCCAGCCAGGCTAGCGTTGCATTCGTCGCTGCTACGCCACCCAGCGAGGCAATCGCGGTTCCGGTCGATGCGGTACCCAGCAGACCCACCCCACCGTACGCGGCCAAGCCAGCTAATCCGCCCGCGCCGAGAGCAGTGACACCTCCGCCGACTACCTGCTGCATATCGAGCGCGGCCTTTTGGATCATTAGCATGTCATCACGAGTCACGCCGCTTAGGTTCATCTCATCTTGCAGTCCCTTGTCTTGAAAGTCCACATTCTTGATTTTTGAGAACGCTTCGACGAAAGGGATCAGGCGCAGCTCATAAATATCGAACTTCAGCTGACCAAGCTTGTTCATCGCATCCTGCGCGTTTTCCCGCACTGTTTCTAGGCTGTTGCAGGCAGCATCATAAGTTTCCTTCGCTTCACTGTTAAGTTCTTCGGCACGGTTGAAATCCTTCTTCGCGTCGATGCCCTTTTTGACGCCATAGCCGCCGGCTAGAAGTGCAGCGCCTGCCAGAATGAAAGGTATTGGCATGTTGATTTCTCCTTGAGTGGGTGGGGGTGGTGAGGGAAAACTAGAAATTACTTCGGCGAAGCAAGCAAGCGCTTGATCTGGTCCACCAGCTCTGCGATTGGCGCCCGCGCAGCTTGTGTTTCCAACGGCTGGTGTCCGCAGTCCGGGCAAGCGTCGAAGTGATCGATGCCAAGCATCAGTACATCGCTGCGCGGCATGACGGTCTTGGACCAGTGGCAGGCTGGGCAGCGCCAGGTATGTGGGCGTGGTGGGATTGGCATGATTCATTTGCTCCTTTTCTTCCTCAGGCAACGCCCAGATACCCCCGCAGCTGCTGCTCCAGCTCCGCCTGCAGCCCCTCCGGGCTGATGATCCTGATGTTGGGCAGCCAGTAGCGCACGATCGGCAGGATCTGGTTCGGGTGTGCGATCAGGCATGACACGAGCAGTCCGCCGTCGGCCAACTCCTTTTCGATCTTCTGGCCGGCGATCAGCTGGCGGCGCTGGAAATAGCCGGCCGCGTCGCGTCCGATCTTGAGCACGACTTCCGTCTTCTGGGCGTTGAGCCAGATGCTGTCCTCCTGCTCCAGCCTCGCGACCATGGCGGGGTCGGGCTCAAAGTGCTGCTCCCGCTCGACCAGCAAGCCGTTCATCTTCGTGAAGGTGTAGGACTTGAGCGTGCCGCCATCGTTGGCGGCCAGATACCAGATGCCGCTCTGGTTCACGAGCCGGTACGGCTGCGCGCCTTGCACGATCTTCTCGCCCTCGGGCTTGCGGTAGCGAAAGCTCACGGTCTGGCGCTGCTCGATCGCCTGCTTGAGCTGGCGAAAGCTGTCTTCCCGGCCGCTCAGGTCCTCGTAGTGGTGCCCGCGTATCTGCAGGCTTTGCAGTCGACTGTCGAGCAGGTCCTTGAGCAGTTCGCTGCCGAGCCGGGGATGCAGGCCCTGCAGGCCGGCGACCGAGGCAAAGCGTTCGACATCCTGCTGCGTCAGCAGACCCAGCCGCGGCCCGCTGATCCTGTAATGGCCGTTGTGCTTTTCCAGCTCCAGGAAGGCCAGTCTTTCGTTCAGGTCGCGCTGAACGGTGCGCAGGTTGACGCCGAACTCCTGGGTCAGCGCATGGGGGTCGAGTTTCTGGCCCTCGTTGAGGCGCCGCAGCAGCTCGCTGAGCCGGTAGGCAATGGTTTCCTGCGGGTCGGTCTGCGCTGCCATGGGGTCGTTCTTGCCTGGTTTGAGTTTCTCGATTGAAAACTTCACCCGTCTGGTGACAGTGTTCATTAAGATAAATCGTAACCGGTAGCCCTGACAAACCGTGTCGTTTCTGCTGTTTCAGTCGTTTCTTTTGCTTCTTATCCTGCCTCTGTTCGCTTGCCACACCCACTTGACTGCAGTACGCTGATGTCGTGGTATCCCGATCGTTTGCCGGATGCCGCATTTTTTGTCTGAGTCAAAATTGACAAAATCTTGTTGTCAATGTTTGAATATTTCAATTCAAGGGGAAATCGAGCATGGCCGACAACAAAAAGCCTAAATCCGATACCGATAATGCGAGTGCCACCCCGGATGTCGGGAACGCGAGCGACAGCGCCGACGTCGGCAATGCCAGCGGAACTGCCGACGTCCCGCCGCCGGATGACGACCCGCTGAGCGACGCCAACCTGGATCGCATGAACAACACCGGCACCACCTGGGGCCGCTACCGAAACCGGCGCTGAGCCTCAGCCTGTGCCCGGGGCGGGGCAGCCCTTGGCTCGAACGCGGGTACGTCCCCGCTGCGACAATACGGGTCTTGCCTTTTTCCGTCCCTGTCATGACCCAAGACCTGCCCCAGACCCTGTCCGACTGGCTTGCCCATTGCGAGCGCATTCATCCCAAGACCATAGACATGGGGCTGGACCGGGTGCGCCAGGTGGCGCAGCGCCTCAACCAGGGTCGTGGCCTGCAGCCGGCCTGTCCGGTCATCATCGTCGGCGGCACCAACGGCAAGGGCTCGACCTGTGCCTTGCTCGAAACCATCTACCAGCAGGCCGGCTATCGCACCGGCCTCTACACCTCGCCGCATCTGGTGCATTTCGAGGAGCGCTGCCGCATTGAGGGCCAGACCGTCGCGGCCGACGCGCTGCTGCCGGCCTTTGCCGATGTCGAGCTCGCGCGGCGCGGCCATGGTGCTGACCAGCCCGAGATCAGCCTGAGCTACTTCGAGTTCACCACGCTGGCGATCGTGCTGACGCTGGCGCGCGCGCAGCTCGACCTCGTGATCCTCGAGGTCGGCCTGGGCGGCCGGCTGGACGCGGTCAACATCGTCGAGCCGGCCTGCTCGATCATCACCAGCATCGATGTCGACCATATCGAGTTCCTCGGCACCGACCGCGAGGCCATCGGCTACGAGAAGGCCGGCATCATGCGTACCGGCCGCCCGGTCATCGTCAGCGATCCGGTGCCGCCGCAAAGCGTGCTCGATCGCGCGCTCGAGATCGGTGCCGACCTGCACCGGGCCGGGCGCGATTTCCATTGCGGTGGCGACCAGCAGCAGTGGAACTGGGCTGGTCGCAGCCGGCGTTACGCTGGTCTGGCTTATCCGGCACTGCGCGGCGCCAATCAGCTCGTCAATGCCGCCGGCGTGCTGGCGGCGGTCGAGGCGTTGCATCCCGTGTTGCCGGTCACGGCGCAGGCGGTGCGCAACGGCCTGGCCCTGGTCGAGTTGCCGGGCCGCTTCCAGATCGTGCCGGGCCAGCCGGCGCTGGTGCTCGACGTCGCGCACAACCCGCATTCAGTCGCCGCGCTGACCGAAAACCTCGACGCCATGGGTTACTACCCGACCACGCACGCGGTCTTCGGTGCCATGGCCGACAAGGACCTGTTGCCGATGTTCCAGCGTGTCAATCCGCTGATCGACCGCTGGTATTTCTGTGACCTGCCGCTGCCGCGCGCTGCGAGCGCGGCTGACCTGGCGGCGATCTGGCGCGGCAGCCATCCGCGCCCCGCTGCCGGCTCGAGCCTGCACCCCAACCCCCAGGCGGCGCTGGACGCCGCGATTGCAGCCGCCGACCCGGCTGATAGAATCGTGGTCTTCGGTTCTTTCTTTACCGTGGGCGGCGTGCTGCAAAACGGCCTCCCGAGGCTGGACGCCAAGCACCTTCCGGGCTGACCCAGCTGCCAGTCCCCGACCCGACACGGCCCACCCATCACAGCACTGGCGAATGTTCAAATTCCGATTCGGCGGCCAGGGCGGCTCCAGCCCGACGCCGCCTCCCACGACGATCGAAACCGTGCGCCGTCGCGCCCGGCACCGCTTGCTGGGTGCCACCGTGCTGGTGCTGGCAGGCGTGATCGGTTTTCCGCTGCTGTTCGAGTCGCAGCCGCGCCCGGTGCCGGTTGATTTCGAGATCGACATTCCGACGCGTCAGGCCGCCAAGTCCCTGGTGCCGGCCAGCGAGGCTGAGCCTTCGAACGACGTGCGCACCGGAGGCCTGGATGAGTCCGAGGAGTTCGTGCCTGCTGCGCCAGTAGCGCAGGTGGCGCCGGTGGCATCCGTTGCGCCGGCTGTTCCAGCAGCGCCTGCTGCGCCGCTGGTCAAGGCGCCTGCCGAGCAGGCGTTGATCGCCCCGCCGGTGCCCCTGCACCCCGTCGCCAAGCCCGTATCGCCAGAGCCCGCAGCACCCGCGGCTCAGGCCCTGCCAGTTATCAAGCCCCAGCCCAAGCCTGCGGTCGAGCCTCCGGTCAAGAAACCGGTCGAATCCAGGCCGGCAGAAAAGCCAGCCGAGAAGCCAGCTGAAAAGCCAGCTGAAAAGCCGGTCAAGGCGAGCGAGGACTCGGCGCGCGCGCAGGCCCTGCTCGAGGGCAAGCCCGTACCTGCTCCGTCGGCCGAACCGGACAAGGCAGCGGCCAAGCCGCGCCACATCGTGCAGGTCGGCGCCTTCGTCGATCCCAACCTGGCGCAGGAAGCGCGCATGAAGCTTGAGCGTTCCGGCCTGGTCACCTACACCCAGATCAGCAATACCCCCGACGGCCCGCGCACCCGCGTGCGCCTGGGACCCTTCCTGACCCGTGCCGAGGCCGACAAGGCCGCTGCCAAGGCCAGGGCGCTGGGACTGTCTGCCGCCATTCTCGCGCTTTGATGGCGGCGGTCGATCTCATCCTGCTGCTGTTGCTGCTGGCTTCCGTGTTGCTGGGGCTGTGGCGTGGTCTGGTCTACGAGTTGCTCTCGATCGCTGGCTGGGTCGCGGCCTTTCTGCTGGCGCAGAGCTTTGCTGCCTGGGCCGGCGAGCGCCTGCCCTTGAAGGATTTCACTGAGCCGCTGCGTTATGCAGCGGGCTTCATCGCTGTTTTTGTCGCGGCCGCCTTTGGTGCCGGTCTGCTGTCCTGGCTGCTGGGCCGTCTGGTCGACTCCGTCGGGCTGGGCCCGGTCGACCGTGTGCTCGGCGCGGGCTTTGGCCTGCTGCGTGGCCTGGTCATGCTGCTGGCACTGGCACTGGTGGTCAACATGACTCCGTTCAAACAACAAGAAGGCTGGCAGGCGTCAGTCGGAGCAAGAGGCCTCGATCGTGGCCTGCACTGGCTCAAGGACGCCATGCCGGATAGCCTGGCCCGCTACTTTCCCTGAAAATTACTAGAGGAATCACGTCATGTGTGGAATCGTCGGCGTTGTCAGCAACGCACCTGTCAACCAGTTGATCTATGACGCCCTGCTGCTGTTGCAGCACCGTGGCCAGGATGCCGCCGGCATCGCAACCCAGCTCGAACGCAAGTTCTTCATGCACAAGGCCAAGGGCATGGTCAAGGACGTGTTCCGCACCCGCAACATGCGCGCGCTGCCGGGCAACTGTGGCCTGGGTCAGGTGCGCTACCCGACGGCGGGCAATGCCTTCAGCGAGGAAGAGGCCCAGCCCTTCTACGTCAACGCGCCGTTCGGCATCGTGATGGCGCACAACGGCAACCTGACCAATGCCGCCTTGCTCAAGCAGGAGATGATCCAGCTCGACCACCGCCACATCAACACCGAGAGCGACTCTGAAGTGCTGCTCAACGTGCTGGCGCACGAGCTCGGCCAGGCCACCGATCACGGTGCACTGAGCCGCGACGCGGTGTTCGCCGCCGTGCGCGCGGTGCACAAGCGCATCAAGGGCAGCTACGCGGTGGTGGCGATGATCGCGGGTCACGGCCTGCTGGCCTTCCGCGACCCCTACGGCATCCGCCCGCTCTGCCTGGGCCAGGGCAAGGACGGCACCGTGATGGTCGCCAGCGAATCGGTCGCGCTCGAGGGCACCGGCCATGATTTCGTGCGCGACATCGCGCCCGGCGAGGCGGTCTTCATCGGCCTCGACGGCCAGATGCGCTTCGAGCAATGCGCCGACAAGACGCAGCTCTACCCCTGCGTGTTCGAGTTCGTCTACCTGGCGCGCCCGGACTCGACCATCGACGGCATCTCGGTCTACCAGGCCCGCCTCAACATGGGCGAGACCCTGGCGGCGCGTGTGGCCGAAATGGTGCCGATCGACCAGATCGATGTCGTGATCCCGATCCCCGAGTCGAGCCGACCGTCCGCGACCGAGCTGGCCGACCGCCTGGGCAAGCCCTACCGCGAGGGCTTCGTCAAGAACCGCTATGTCGGCCGTACCTTCATCATGCCGGGCCAGGCGGTGCGCAAGAAGTCGGTGCGCCAGAAGCTCAACGTGATCGCCAGCGAGTTCAAGGGCCGCAATGTGCTGCTGGTTGATGACTCGATCGTGCGCGGCACCACCTCTAAGGAAATCGTGCAGATGGCGCGCGATGCCGGCGCCAACAAGGTCTACATGGCCAGCGCCGCGCCGCCGGTGATCTACCCGAACGTCTACGGCATCGACATGCCGACCAAGGGCGAACTGGTCGCGCATGGCCGCACGTTGGAGGAAATCCGCCAGATCATCGGCTGCGATGCGCTGATCTACCAGGATGTCGATGGCATGAAGCAGGCCGTGGGCAAGCTGCGCGCCGACCTCGACGGCTTCGAGGCGTCCTGCTTCGACGGCGTCTACTGCACCGGCGACGTCAGCCCCGAGGACGCCGTGCGCATGAATGAGCAGCGCGTCGGCTCGGACGACGAAGAGGGCAGCAGCGGTTCGCGCCTGGCCCTGCCCAACGCCTCTCAGGAGTCCTGAGCCATGGCCGATCCGAAATGGGACGGGTTGCAGCGCGAGACGCTGGCCGTGCGCCTGGCGGTCGAGCGCAGCCAATACGGCGAAAATTCCGAGGCGCTCTACCTGACCAGCGGCTATGTGCAGCCCAGTGCCGAGGTTTCGGCGCGCCGCTTCGGCGGCCAGGAGGAGGGCTATACCTACGGCCGCTCCAGCAACCCGACCGTTACCAGCTTCGAGCAGCGCCTGGCCGCGCTCGAGGGCACGCAGGCCTGCATGGCGACCGCCTCGGGCATGTCGGCCATCATGCTGATGTGTTTTAGCCTGCTCAAGGCCGGTGACCATGTGATCATCTCGCAGTCGATGTTCGGTTCGACGCTCAAGCTGATCGGCTCCGAGTTCGCGCGCTTCGGCGTCGAGACCTCGGTGGTGCCGCAGACCGACCTGGCGGCCTGGAAGGCGGCGATCCGCCCTGGCATCACCCGGCTGCTGTTCGCCGAGACGCCGACCAATCCGCTCGGCGAGGTCTGTGACATCGCGGCGCTGGCCGAGCTGGCGCACGATGTCGGCGCGCTGCTGGCGGTCGACAACTGCTTCGCGACGCCGGCGCTGCAGCGCCCGGTCGAGTTCGGCGCCGACATCGTGATGCACTCGGGCACCAAGTACCTCGACGGCCAGGGCCGGGTGCTCGCCGGCGCGCTCTGCGCGAGCGAGCAGCTGGTGCTGGAGAAGTTCCTGCCGGTGCAGAAGAACTCGGGCATGGTGCTGTCGCCCTTCAACGCCTGGGTCGTGCTCAAGGGCCTGGAGACGCTGGACCTGCGCATGAAGGCGCAAAGCGCGCAGGCGCATGAGCTGGCGCTCTGGCTCGAGTCCCATCCGGCCGTGGCACGGGTGCATTACCCCGGCCTGGCCAGCCACCCGCAGCATGCGCTGGCCATGAAGCAGATGAATGGCTGCGGCGGTGCGGTGGTCTCGTTCGACGTCAAGGCCCCCAGCCCCGAGCAGGCGCGCGCCAATGCCTTCCAGGTGCTTGACTCGATGCAGCTGCTGTCGCTCTGTACCAACCTCGGCGACACCAAGACCCTCTGCACCCATCCGGCCAGCACGTCGCACGGCAAGCTGTCCGAGGCGCAGCGCCAGGCCGCTGGCATCAACCAGGGCCTGATCCGCGTCGCCGTGGGCCTGGAGCACCTCGACGACATCAAGGCCGACCTCGAGCGCGGCCTCAGCCTCATCTGATCGAACGACCATGACCCAACGCGTCCGTACCCGCTTCGCCCCGTCACCGACCGGCTTCATCCACCTCGGCAACATCCGCTCGGCGCTCTATCCCTGGGCCTTTGCCCGCGCCAAGGGCGGCGACTTCATCCTGCGCATCGAGGACACCGACCAGGAGCGCTCGACCCAGGCTGCGGTCGACGTCATCATCGAAGGCATGAAATGGCTCGGCCTCGACCATGACGAGGGCCCGTTCTACCAGATGCAGCGCATGGCGCGCTACAAGGAAGTGCTGGCCGAACTGATCGCTGCCGGCCATGTCTACCCCTGCTACATGAGCATGGCCGAGCTCGACGCGCTGCGCGAGCGCCAGATGGCAGCCAAGGAAAAGCCGCGCTATGACGGCACCTGGCGCCCGGAGCCCGGCAAGGTGCTGCCTGCCATCCCTGAGGGCGTGGCGCCGGTGCTGCGCTTCAAGAACCCGAAGGAAGGCGTCGTGGCCTGGGACGACAAGGTCAAGGGCCGGATCGAGATCGCCAACGCCGAGCTCGACGACCTGGTGATCGCGCGTCCGGCCGCGCCCGGCGAGTCGGTCGGCGTGCCGACCTACAACTTCTGCGTCGTGGTCGACGACCTCGACATGGGCATCACCCATGTGATCCGGGGCGACGACCACATCAACAACACGCCGCGCCAGATCAACATCTTCCAGGCCCTGGGCCGCGAGGTGCCGGTCTATGCCCACCTGCCGACCGTGCTCAACGAGCAGGGCGAGAAGATGAGCAAGCGCAATGGCGCCAAGCCGGTCACGCAGTACCGCGAGGAGGGCTACCTGCCCGAGGCCATGATCAACTACCTGGCTCGCCTGGGCTGGAGTCATGGCGACGACGAGATCTTCAGCCGGGCCCAGTTCCTCGAATGGTTCGACCTCGACCACCTGGGCCGCAGCGCGGCGCAGTTCGATGAGGCCAAGCTGCGCTGGGTCAACGGCCAGCACATGAAGACCACGCCCGACGCCCAGCTGGTGCCGCTGGTGGCCGAGCAGCTTGCCAAGCGCGGCATCACGGCCGACGCGCGGCTGGAAGCGATCTGCGCCTTGTTCAAGGACCGCTGCGACACCACGCTGGTGCTGGCCGACTGGGCCGCTGCCTTCTACGCGCCAGTTGCGCCGCAGCCCGAGGACCTGGCCAAGCACCTGAGCGACGCCGTCAAGCCCGCGATTGCCGCCTTCGCCGCCAAGCTGACTGAAGGCGAGTGGAGCAAGGAAGCGATTGCCGCCGCGATGAAGGCGACACTGGCCGAGTTCGGCCTCAAGATGCCTGCGCTGGCGATGCCGGTGCGCGTGCTGGTGATGGGCACGCCGCAGACGCCTTCGGTCGATGCGGTGCTTTTCTTGCAGGGGCGTGAAAAAGTTTTGACCTGCTTGCAGAAGGCCTGAAAATCACTATACAATGCGAGTCTTGCTGATGCAGACATACAAAACGAAACGCGATATCGCCGCAAATCGATAGAGTAAAAAGTAATGTATAATCTGCAACGCTGCAGACCAGAAGGGGGTATAGCTCAGCTGGGAGAGCGCTTGCATGGCATGCAAGAGGTCATCGGTTCGATCCCGTTTACCTCCACCATCAAGGTTTGCAGTAATCAGTAGTCCAGGTTTTGACCCTATCGTCTAGAGGCCTAGGACATCACCCTTTCACGGTGAGTACCGGGGTTCGAATCCCCGTAGGGTCGCCAAGTTTGCAGCGCTTGGCTGCTTGATCGAAAGATCAGGTGGCGAAGCTGCACTACCAGGAGTGGTAGTTCAGTTGGTTAGAATACCGGCCTGTCACGCCGGGGGTCGCGGGTTCGAGTCCCGTCCACTCCGCCAAGATTTTGTTTGCTGTCGTGGCAACCATGGGGGTATAGCTCAGCTGGGAGAGCGCTTGCATGGCATGCAAGAGGTCATCGGTTCGATCCCGTTTACCTCCACCATCTGGTTCCACGATTCAAGTCCTCATACGACCCTATCGTCTAGAGGCCTAGGACATCACCCTTTCACGGTGAGTACCGGGGTTCGAATCCCCGTAGGGTCGCCAAGTTGTAGCGCTTGGCAAATCGGCGCAAGCCGGTGTGCAAAAGCTGCCTGCCAGGAGTGGTAGTTCAGTTGGTTAGAATACCGGCCTGTCACGCCGGGGGTCGCGGGTTCGAGTCCCGTCCACTCCGCCAGAATTCAAGTCCTCATACGACCCTATCGTCTAGAGGCCTAGGACATCACCCTTTCACGGTGAGTACCGGGGTTCGAATCCCCGTAGGGTCGCCAAGTTCTCAGCGCTTGGCCGGTTGAAAACTTCAATCGACAAAGCTGTGTGCCAGGAGTGGTAGTTCAGTTGGTTAGAATACCGGCCTGTCACGCCGGGGGTCGCGGGTTCGAGTCCCGTCCACTCCGCCAGATCGCAAACCCTTGCAAGTCATGCTTGCAGGGGTTTTTTGCATTCTGGCGGCGGATACTGTTTTCACGGCCAAGGTCTAGAATCAGGCCAACCCTTGCGGAGGCCTTTGCCGTGCACGACATCCCATCCTATTCCCCCCAGGCACCTGAGCGCGCCGAAGTCGACGCGCTGCCGGGCCTGACCCTGTTGCAGTTCGGCACCGACTGGTGCGGACATTGCCAGGCCGCGGCGCCGGCCGTGGCCGAGGCGCTGCAGGCCTCTGCTGCCACTTCTGCTTCCGCTTTGCGCCACCTGCTGGTTGAGGATGGTCCCGGTCGGCCGCTGGGCCGCAGCTTCCGGGTCAAGCTCTGGCCTACCTTGATCCTGTTGCGTGACGGCCAGGAAGTCGATCGCCTGGTGCGCCCGACCGAGGCCGCCGCTGTGGCCCGGCTGCTGGCGCAAGGCTGATTCGATCGATGCCGCCACCCTGTGCCGGGGTGGCAACCGCCTGGCTGGAGATCAGTCCAGGCCGAGCTGGGCGCGCAGCTGCCGGTTCTGCACCTGCAGCTGTTCGACCAGGGATTCGGCCGCATCGAGCCGCTGCTGCAGGCTTGCCAGCTGGTCCAGCAGGCTTTGCGGCTCGGCGCTGCTCGCGTCGGCGCTGGCAGCCAGTTGCAGGCGCGCCGCGTCGCGGGTCTGTGCCAGCCGCGCATTGATCGCATCGCACCAGCTCATCACCTCGACCCGGGTTGTGTCCTTGTGCACCGGGTTCTGCAGCGTGGCCTTCTTGACGTCGGCACGCCGGCACAGTTCGGACTGCGTCATGCGGCCGTGGTTGTACGGGTAGCTGCCGCCATGGGCCTCGATCTCGGCTTCGATCTGGGCCATGGCCTGGCGCAGGCGCTGCAGCGCGGCCTCGGTACGCGGATGGCTATGGGCTGGCTCGACTTCGCGTGCCAGGTCGGCGGCCGGGGTCTGGCTGCTCATCGCTGGGCCCGGCGCTGCTCGCGCAGCATGAACAGGTAGAGGCTTTCGACCTTTTCGCGCGCCCAGGGCGTCTTGCGCAGGAACTTGAGGCTGGAATTGACGCTGGGGTCGACGTTGAAGCAGCGGATCGGAATCTGCTCGCCGAGTCCGGCCCAGCCGTAATGCGCCTGCAGCGCGGTCACGATCGCTTCGAGCGTCAGGCCGTGCAGCGGGTTGTGCCGCTGTTGCGGGGCCGGCGGCGGGGAGTCCATGTCGGGTGTGGAGGTCATGGCGGGGATTGTGCCGCCAAAGCGGGCTCGGTCGGCGCGACCGGCTGGGTCGAAATCTCGTGCATGACCGTCAACCAGCCGGCAGTGGCCTGTGGCCCGGCCCGATCCAGGGCCGCGCTCAGGTGCTCGGCCAGTGGCGAGGTCAGCTGCCATTCCAGTTGCCGGCCCGGCTCGGTCAGCGCCAGCTGCCGGACCCGGCGGTCATGTGCCGGGGTGCTGACGGTCACCAGCCCCAGCTCGACCAGTTGCCGCAGTGGCGCGTGCAGTGCCTGCTTGCTGACGCCGAGCCGCTCGAGCAGTTCGCTGACCGTCAGGTCAGGATGGCGTGCCACATAGTAGAGCACTCGGTGATGCACCCGCCCGAGCCCGCGTTGCGCCAGCAGCGCGTCCGAGCCCGAGGTATAGGTCCGGTAAGCCTGATAGAACAACGCGATCGAGGCCATCAGGTCGGGTGGTGTGGTTACGTCAATCATATTGACTTAATTGTCATTCGGCGTTAGCATATAAATAGGTCAATATTATTGACGTTCATAGATCGAGGATAGCCCATGTCTGAACCGTCTCGTATTCTTCACCCTGGCCTGCGCCAGAAAATCATGTCGGCCGATGCGGCTGCGGCGCTGATCGAGCATGGCGACCATGTCGGCATGAGCGGCTTCACCGGTGCCGGTTATCCGAAGGCAGTGCCGCAGGCACTGGCCAAGCATATCGAGCAAGCCAACCAGGGTGGCAACAAGTTCCGCATCGGCGTCTGGACCGGTGCCTCGACCGCGCCCGAGCTCGACGGCGCTCTGGCCAAGGTCGGCGGCATCGAGATGCGTCTGCCCTATCAGTCTGATCCGACTTGCCGCGCCCGCATCAACGCTGGCGAGATGGACTATATCGATATCCACCTGTCGCATGTGGCGCAGTTCGTCTGGTTCGGCTTCCTGGGCAAGCTCAATGTCGCGGTGGTCGAGGTCGCCGGCATCCTGGAAGACGGGCGCCTGATCCCGTCCTCCTCGATCGGCAACAACAAGACCTGGCTCGACCAGGCCGACAAGGTGATCCTCGAAGTCAACAGCGCGATGCCGCTCGGACTCGAGGGCATGCACGATGTCTATTACGGCACCGAGCGTCCGCCGCACCGCAAGCCGATTCCGATGACGCATCCGGGCGACCGCATCGGCGAGCCCTACCTGCATGTGGACCTGAGCAAGGTGGTCGCGATTGTCGAGACCCACTCGCTTGACCGCGACACCAAGTTCGCTGCCGCCGACGAGAACTCGCAGCGCATCGCGGGCCATATCCTCGATTTCCTGGCGCACGAGGTCAAGGTCGGGCGGCTGCCGCCCGAGCTGCTGCCGCTGCAGTCGGGTGTCGGCAACATCGCCAACGCCGTGCTCGCCGGCCTGAACCAGGGCCCGTTCGAGAACCTGACCGGCTACACCGAGGTGCTGCAGGACGGCATGCTCGAGATGCTCAAGTCGGGCAAGATGGTGATGGCGTCGGCCACCGCGCTGTCGTTGAGCCGCGCCGGTACCAAGGAATTCCTCGACAACCTCGACTTCTACCGCCAGCGCATCGTGCTGCGGCCACAGGAGATCTCGAATCACCCCGAGCTGGTGCGCCGCCTTGGCGTGCTGTCGATGAACGCGATGATCGAGGCCGACATCTATGGCAACGTCAACTCGACCCATATCATGGGCACCCGGATCATGAACGGCATCGGCGGCTCGGGCGACTTCGCGCGCAACGCGTATATCTCGTTCTTCGTGACGCCGTCGACCGCCAAGGACGGCGCGATCTCCTGCATCGTGCCGATGGTCAGCCATGTCGACCACACCGAGCATGATGTGCAGATCCTGGTCACCGAGCAGGGCCTGGCCGACCTGCGCGGTCTGGCACCGCGCCAGCGGGCCCAGGTCGTGATCGAGCATTGCGCGCATCCGGACTTCCGCCCGGCGCTGCGGGACTATGTGGCGCGTGCCGAGCGCTCGGCGCGTGGCGGCCATGGCGGGCTGCACACGCCGCATCTGCTCGACGAGGCACTGTCCTGGCATTCGCGCTTCGAGAGGGAAGGGCGCATGCTGCCCTGAGCAGCACCGCCGGGCAGGCCTGGTGTCGCATGGCCCGGCGCTCCTGGCTAGAATGACAGACGAAAACCTGCCCGGCTTTACCCTGCTTACAGGCCAGGCGCAGCCAGCAACCCATCGCAGGCGCTCAGGAAACGGCTTTGCCGACTGTCTCTTCTTCTCGTGAAGGCCGTTCCGGCAGGGGGCGGCGTGCCCCCAACTGGGTCTCATGGCTGGTCCTGGTCATAGGCCTGGCCTTGACCCTGGGCCTGCACGGCTTCAGCCAGCGCTGGATCCGTTCGGCTGGCGAAGCCCGCTTCCTGCTGCGCAGCAGCGAGTTCAAGACCGCCTTGCACACCCATCTGGTTGGCCTGACCCAGGTCTTGCGCGGTGCCCAGGCCTATGCCGGCCAGAACCCGCTGATCAGTCCCGAGGCCTGGCAGCGCATGCGCGACACCCTGCGGCTGGAGGAGAGTTACCCCGGTTTCACCGACCTGATCCACCTGCGCGCCGCCAGTGGCGAGCAGCTGACCGAGCTGATCGAGTCGCAGCGCATGCTGGGCGGGCAGGATTTCGTGCTCAAGCCAGCGGGACAGCGCGATTTCCACGTCGTCGTCACGAATCTGGCGCCTGTCACCGAAAAGAACCGGGTCGCACTCGGCATCGATTCCTGGAACAGTCCCGAGCGGCGCGATGCGCTCGAGCGAGCGCGCGACAGCGGCAATCCCCAGCTCAGCGCCCAGGTCCAGCTGGCGGTGGATCAGGGTCCGGATGCACAGCCAGGTTTTCTGATCTACCAGCCGCTCTATCGCGGCGGCGCGCTGCCGGATACCGTCGAGCAGCGGCGGGCGCTGCTGGTCGGCTTCGTCGGCACCAGCCTGCGCTACCAGGACCTGTTCCGCCAGCTGTTGCCGGCCGCTCGGCAAGCGCTGGCCGTCGAGCTCTACGATGCCGCCGAGGCCGGCACCGGTGGCCGCCAGCTGGCTTTCAGCAGCCAGCCTGTTGCGGATCAAGCCTCGCAGCTCATGCGCCAGCAGCTCGAGTTCGAGATTGGCGGGCGGCGCTGGACCCTGATCTGCAGCGCCAGCGACGACTTCATGCTGCCGATCGAGCAGGCTTATCCGCCGCTGGTGCTGGTGCTGGGCTTGCTGGTGTCGCTGCTGCTGTTTGCCTTGACCCGGGCCCAGATCCAGCAGCGGCTCAGGGCCGAGCGGATGGCCGAGTCGATGAGCCGTTCGGTGTTGTCCACCCGCGACCATCTGGCCTCGATTCTCGAGGCCGTGCCCGACATGCTGCTCGAGATCGATGCCGAAGGCCGGATCACCGAGGCGCGCTCGGCGCGCCAAACCCCGTTCACCACCCCGCCGCCCGAGCTGGTCGGCCAGCATTACGCCCAGGTCTTGCCGCCCGCAGCGGCCGAGGTCATCGCCGCCGGGCTGCAAGCCGCGCGCCTGCACGGCAGCGACTATGGCCGGCGCTACAGCCTGCCCCAGGCCGATGGCGATTGCTGGTACGAGGCTTCGATCGCCTGCGGGCTCAGGGGGCAGGAGCACCAGCCCTACTATGTGCTGCTGTCGCGCGACGTCACCGAACAGGTCCGTCTGGAGCGCGAGCTGCGCCAGCAGCATGCGCGACTCAACACCATTCTCGACAGCGTCGAAGCCTATATCTACATCAAGGGCGCCGACTACCGCTACCAGTACGCCAACCGTCGGACCTGCGCGCTGTTCAAGCGTCCGATCGAACAGATCGTCGGTCACCAGGATGCCGACTTCTTCGAGCCGGCGGTGGCGGACCGGCTCCGCCAGATCGACCGCCGTGTGCTCGAGCAGGGCGAACGGGTCGTGGCCGAGGACTTCAATGTCCTGCAGGACGGCTCGACCTCGACCGACCTGACGATCAAGATTCCGCTGCGCGACGAGCAGGGCCGGGTCTATGCGCTGTGCGGCATTTCGACCGATATCTCGGTGCTCAAGCAGGCCCAGGCCGAGCTCGAGCGCTATCGCCAGCATCTGCAGCAACTGGTCGACGAGCGCACGGTCGAGCTCGCGACCGCGACCCGTGCGCTGAGCCTGGCCAGTGCCGAGCAGCAGGCCGTCTTCAACGCGGCGACTGCAGGCCTGATCTTCGTGAAGGATCATCAGATCCAGCGCTGCAACCGCACCATGGAGCAGATGTTCGGCTACGGGCCGGGCGAGCTGATCGGCCAGGCGCCGCGCATCCTGTATGCCGATGACGCAGCGTTTGCCAACCTGCGCCAGAGGTTCCAGCCCGAGATGATCGAGCACGGCAATTTCCGCAGCGAGCAAGAGCTGGTGCGCAAGGACGGCAGCCGCTTCTGGGCCCGCGTGTCGGCGCAGGTGATCGACCAGGATATCGCGCGCGGCTATGCCGGCATGGTGCAGGACATCACGGCCGAGCGCGAGGCCTTCGAGGCCATGCAGCGCTCGAAGGAAATGGCCGAGGCAAATGCGCGCGCCAAGGCCGATTTCCTGGCCAACATGAGCCACGAGATCCGCACGCCGATGAATGCCGTGATCGGCATGACCCATCTGGTGCTCAAGACCGCGTTGACGCCGCGCCAGCTCGACTACGTGCAGAAGATCCAGACCTCGAGTCAGCACCTGCTCGGGATCATCAACGACATCCTCGACTTTTCCAAGCTCGAGGCCGACAAGATGGGCGTCGAGCGGGCCCATTTCGATCTCGACCAGATGCTCGACAATGTCGCCGCGCTGTTCGCGACCAAGACCGACAGCAAGGGGCTGGAGCTGGTGATGGATGTCGGGTCGGATGTCCCGCGCGACCTGATCGGTGACCCGCTGCGCATCGGTCAGGTGCTGATCAACTATGCCAACAACGCGGTCAAGTTCACCGAGCAGGGCACGATCACGATCCGCGTCGCGCTCGAACCGGGGCAGGAGCCGGAACCGGCCGACGAGCTGCTGCTGCGCTTCTCGGTCCAGGACACCGGCATCGGCATCTCGCCCGAGCAATGCGCGCTGTTGTTCCAGAGTTTCCAGCAGGCCGACAGTTCGACCACGCGCAAGTACGGCGGCACCGGCCTGGGCCTGGTGATCTCCAAGCGGCTGGCCGAGCTGATGGGCGGCCAGGTCGGGGTCAATAGCGAGCCGGGGCGGGGATCGACCTTCTGGTTCACGGCCCGGCTCGGCCGGGGTGTCGACCAGCCCAGGCGCTGGCTGGCGCAACCCGATCTGCAGGGCCGACGCATCCTGGTGGTCGATGACAACGACCCGGCGCGCGAGGTGATGGGCGAGATGCTGCGCTCGATGGGGTTTGCGGTCAACGCGGTCGCTTCCGGCGCGCTGGCATTGGCCGAGCTGAGCCGGGCCGCCGAGGCCGACCAACCCTACGAGGTGGTTTTTCTCGACTGGAAGATGCCCGGCATGGACGGCGTGACCGTGGCGCGCAAGATCGCTACCTTGCCGCTGCCCAGGCGACCGCTGGTGCTGATGGTCACGGCCTATGACCGCGGCGAGCTGCTCGAGCTGTCCGAGGATGTCGGCATCAGCGATGTGCTGGTCAAGCCGGTGACCCCTTCGGTCCTGTTCGACACCGTGATGCGCCTGCTCGGCGCCGAACTCGACGAGTTTCCCCCGCTGCCGCGCTCCGAACGTGGTCTGCAGGCGGACACCACGCCCTTGCAGGGCGCCAGGGCCTTGCTGGTGGAGGACAACGAGATCAACCAGGAAGTCGCGATCGAGCTGCTGCGCGAGCTCGGTCTGTGGGTCGACCTGGCACCCGACGGCGCAGTGGCCCTGGAGCGGGTGCAGCAAAACAGCTATGACGTCGTGCTGATGGACATGCAGATGCCGGTCATGGACGGCTTGACTGCCACCCGCGAGATCCGCCAGCTGTCCTGGTTGCAGGAGCTGCCGATCCTGGCCATGACCGCCAATGCGATGACGGGCGACCGGGAGCGCTGCCTTGAGGCCGGCATGAACGACTACATCGCCAAGCCGATTGACCCCAAGGATCTGGCGGCCAAGCTGCTGCGCTGGGTCAAGCCCAGCCGGTCGCGTGCGCGGCGTCCGTCCCGACGTAACCGAAGCATGGCTCGTACAGCATTGAAGCCGGGGGCTTCACTTGAGGGCATCGCGGGGCTCGACGCGGAGCTGGGCCTGAGCCAGGTGCTCGGGCGCGAGCCGCTCTATCACCACCTGCTGGCCCGGTTTGCCTCGGACCAGGCCGCAACGCCCGCCCGCCTGGCCGAGGCGATTGCTGCTGCCGACTGGGGTCAGGCCGAGCGGCTGATGCACACGCTCAAGGGGGTGTCGGCTCAGATTGGCGCGCTCGAGTTGCGTGAAATGGCCGAGCGGCTCGAGCAGGCCCTGCGCGAGCGTGCGCCACAGGACGTCATCGACCTGCTGCAGGCCGGCATTGCCCGGGCTCTGGCGCCGCTGGTCGAGGCGATCAGCCAGCGACTGCCGCAGGAGATGGCGAACGGCAATGCAGTCGCCCTCGATCCGCAGCAATGGGCCCGGCTGCGCGAGCGGCTGATCGGACTGCTCGAGCAGGCCGACACCGAAAGCCTGACGCTGTTCGAGTCCAACCGGAACTTGCTGCAGTCTGCGCTGGGCCCGCATTACGAGCCGCTGGCCAAGGCGCTGGACAACTTCGATTTCGAGCAGGCGCTGGTGACGATCAGGCAGGCGGGGTGAATGCCTTGTCTGCCGTGGGCAGTGGTTTCCTGGGCTGGCGTTGATGGCCGCGGCTTGGAATCAGCGAGTTGATCGTTTGCTGAGACGACTCGAACGCGCGTTGACCACTGCCTTGACCAGATCGACGAAGAGGTGCGCGAGGTTCAATGGGCTCAGTCCGGAGTTTGGCCCCGTTCCCGATATGTTGGAAAAAGCCATGTGATGCGCTGCGAGCATTCTTTCCAGTGCTGCAACGCTTCTTAGTCTGCCAAATGGAGAGAATCCAGGACACAAGCCTGATGGCTGGCGACGAAGTCGTGATTTCGCCAGCTGCAAGATGAGAGAGTCGGGGTGTTGCAACAAGAGCTCGGAAACCAAGGTCGACGCTGGCTCGGTTCGACAGTCCCGTAGCGTCAGCTGTAGCAAGGCGCCTAGATGGCCCTTGCCCAGGTCTGGATGCTTGACTAGCTTGTTGAGCTGGCTGATGTTGCCGCAAGCCGCTTGATGAAGCATCTGGTAGATTTCTGCTCCGACCGTTTGGGGGGTGCTCGAGCTTGTCGCTTGCCTGCTGGCAGGGGAAATTTCGCTCAAGTAGGATTCGACGGCTGGAGCCGCCAGCGCCAATACCTCGCTGCGCGACATCTCCGAATGGTCGACCGTGGGAATGTCGAACGTGAACTGGAGATTGTCCTCCGGCATCCAGGCATGGGCGTTTCCTCTGCCGATCTCGAGTTGAGCCAGACAGGTTCTCCGGACATGGATCACGGCTGGCATCCGCTCCGCTGGGCTTGCTGCCAGCAGGCGGCGAAGGTCGCGGTGGCCATAGGCTGGCAGGCGATGCAGGGGCGAGGAGTCGGACATCAGGACATAGTCGGGAGCGCAACCGGCTGCTGCCAGCAGGCGGCCAACCAGCCAGGCAACGCTGCCTCCGGCCGAATATCCGAAGATGATCCTGGGCCGAGGCAAGGCGCCGGCCTTTATCTGGTTGGCGATCTCGATGGCGGTCTTCCACCAGCTGTTGCCTTGAAGGATGTTGCCGCCAGGCAGGCTGATATCGGCCGCCCACAAGTCATGCCCTGAAAACAGCCCGGCCCTGGCAAAGGGTACGGCGATTGCCGACCCACCCCATCCCGGAACAGCCAAGGCTACCCCTTTCGATGCCGTGCTGCTTGGCCATACCAGCCTGAATCTCAGTCCCTGGTGCTTTTCAGTCACAGGTGCTGGATTGTCAATTCCAATCAACCGGGCCAGATGGTAAAGACTTGCATCGACCAGGAATTCATCGACGGAAAAGCTTTTCTTGAAGCTTTTCTCGACATGCAGCATCAACTGCATCAGCTTGAGTGAATCTCCGCCCAATGCCACGAAATCGCTGGGGTGTTGGTGTGCGCCCGGCCATAGCACGACATCCCAAAGATGGCAGAGGTGTTCGTAGGCGTTCTTGCCTTCATGCTTGTCGCCGTTGATTGCTTCGTGCCTGGGGATGCGGGTGGTCAAGGCCTTGTAGTCCACCTTGCCTCCTGCCAGCAGAGGAATTGTCTCGATGACCTCGATCCCCACTGGTACCATGAAGTCTGGCAAGCGATGCGCGAGCCATTTTCTGGGATCTTCGTGGCAGATTTCGTTCCTTGTGATGAAACCGTAAAGTTGTGAGTTGCCGGATTCCTTGTGCTCGATGACCGCTGCGCCGGTCACTCCGGGAATGCTGCGTAAATGGTTTTCTACCTCGCTCAAGTAGACTCTTTGCCCTCTGATCTTGGCCATTCTTCCGATTCGACCCATATGTAGCAACTGGCCGTCTGGCAGGCGCCTGACAAGGTCTCCGGTAGCGTAGAGGCGTTCCGGGCTGCCTGGAGCGAAAAGCGGGAAGCGCTCCGAATCAATGCCGCCCAGCTTCCAGTCGCCAAGCGCCTGGTAGGAAGATCGAATCAGGAGCTCGCCCGTGTCGGTATCGGTACTCCCCTCGTCGATTGGCCGCAAGGCATAGGCGGAAAACGGGTAGATCTGACCCATGGGAACCGTTGCTCCCACTGGCTCGGTGTCGTCGCAGTGGCAAATGAACAAGGCACTTTCTGTGCTGCCGTAGACATTTTGAATCAGGCAGTTCGGATTCAAGACTTTTCGCGCCAGTTCGAGGTCCGACGTGAGCAACGGTTCACCCGAAAAGCGAACGGCATCCAGGCAACCTAGTATGTCTCTGGCATCAGGCAGGATGGCAAAATTGCGGAACATCGATGGCGTGAACCTGACATGCCTGGCCTCCAGGCGCAGGATGGCATCGCTCGCGGCGGAAAACCCCCATTTCTTGATGTCGGCAAGACAAAGCGTTCCGCCGGATAACAGGAAGACCATCGCATGATGAAGGAAGCCATAGTTGCCGTGTGATCCTGCAATCAACACTCTTGCTCCCAAGGGCACCTGCATCAGGGCGATGGAGGCTTGTACCTTGGCTTGCAGGGTAGCGGCCGAATAGGTGACCAACTTGGGGCTACCGGTGGAGCCCGAAGTCGGAAATATCATGGCGGGCTCCTCGGCACCCAAGACCTCGCCAAGGTTCAGCTCGCTTGATCGGCCATCGGAAACCATGGTTCTGACCGCCAGCCCGCTGGGCAAGCCTGTCAGTGTCAAGCCATCACACAGCAGCAGGGTGCAGGCGGCTGATTCAATCAGCTCCAGCAAGCGATGGGGTGGGTGCCCGGGTTCGAGCAGCAGGAAAGGCCTTCCGGCCATTGCGCAGGCAAACCAGGCGGCTACCGCATCAAATCCTACCGATTGCAGCAGCGCTACCGGGCCCGGAGCTGAACCGGAGGCTTGAATCTCCTGCGCAAGACCGGCTGCGCGGCAGGCCAGGTCCTGAAAACTGAAGTGCTGGGTCTCATGCAGAACTGCGGTCTGCTCTGGCCAAAGCCGACAGGCTCTGGCCAATGCCAATGGCAGCGCTTCATGGACTCTGTCAGCATCGGGCTTGGCAAACGGTGTCTCATGCCAGACAAGGTTTTCTTGCATCTTGATCGAGTTTTTCGGCCTTGAGCTGAGGGGGGCGTCTGGTTGTCAGGCCAGCGGGAGCGACCAGTTGATTGTCTGGATCTTGTAGTGGCTGTAGGTTTCAGCCGAGATGAGCTTGGGAACCCAGGTCTGGTCGACTTCCTGAAATCCCAGCGAGCCGTTTTGCGCCCGTATGGCCCCGCCTGGAAAAGCACGAAAGGAAAGCATTCCCGAACTTGCGACCTGTCGCAGCAGGAGGGCATGATCCCGCGTGACCAGCGGCACCAAGTCCTTGGCCCATTCAGTCTCGGCTATCTGGTAAAGCCATGCCCGGTAACTGGCCTCCTGCTCAGAACAGGGCCGCCCAAGGAATCGTTCGACGATCGAATGTTCCTTCTGGCTTATTTTCGGTAGCGTCCTGTATCCAGGCTTTGATTGGCTGCTGCTGAAATCGGCCACTTCAGATTGCAGCAGTACACGAATGAATCGGCTGGCGCCAAGCGACTCGATGATGTTTCGAAGTTCCTTGGCATAGCGACTGGTTTCTTCCAAGGATATGTCGTTGACGTAGGCTGCCACGCCATTGTTCAATACGATGACGAAATCAATGCCTGGTGCATACTTCTGCTTGATTCTCGCCTGCAGTAGCGAGATCTGGCGCAGCAGCATCAGTTCTGTTTGATCCGGATAAAAAATCGGAGTGGGGTCTTGCGGAAAAGGTGAGGCCCGGTAGCCTCCGTTGTACAGGAAGTACAACGTCAAGGGTCGCATGGCGTCGATCTGTGATTGCAAGCCCTGGCGAAAACCAGGCAGTACGGCACTGAGTCGGCCACGTGATTGGTGGTTGAAGCTTTTGTGCAAGAAAATGGCGGTCAATTCCTCCGACAAGGACTCGCTATCCCGTGCGGTCCTGTCGGGCAGGTCGACCCTGACGGGTTCTACGCAGGCTGCACGTATGGAGTTCACTGTGGCGTCAAGCCACTGCACCAGTCGTTCCTGTGTCGCGATGTCAGCCTTCGCATGAGCGCCCCCCTGTTTCAAGTCTGACGGCGGGAGCGGCAATATGATGGTCGTTGACATGACTTTGGGGCAAGGTTGCTGTGAGCTTGGTGAGTCGCTGTCATTGCGCAATTGGCGGACTCGCGCATGATCGGCCGCAGATCGCCAGTTGGCAGCAACAGGCAGGGAACAGTCGCGATCGCACTCTGGGCGGCAGTCAGGGGGACTCAACTTGCCTAGGCGGTAGGGTGGTACTGCAGGGGTCTGCCGGATTTTTCACTTGTGCAGCATTGCTTAGCTGATGTTGTGATGTCCAGCCAGTTCGCTTATCGAGGTCGTGGCAACCTTGATTTCTGCCCGCGTAATAGCCCAATGGGATCTGTCAACTTGGGCCAGATGGCGGAAACGGTGAGATTCGAACTCACGGAGGGGTATCAGCCCTCGGCGCTTTTCAAGAGCGCTGCCTTAAACCGCTCGGCCACGTTTCCTTGCACCAGACGACCGCGAGGGTCGATGCAGTGGCCATTGTAAGGCCTGCCAGGCCGGTTTTCGTGCCACACTCCCGCCCCATGTCCAAGGTAGAAATGGCGCGCTCGGCGCTGCAGGTGTTCGATCAGGTGGTGGCGGCCAGCGGGCTGCGGGTGCGCGAGGGTCAGCGCTTGATGGCCGAGCAGGTCGCGCTGACCTTCAGCGAGGCCGATCTCGGCAAGCCGCCCGAGGACGAGGATGGCCCGATCGAGGCGCTCGAGCCGCAGCGCTCGATCGCGGTGATCCAGGCCGGCACCGGGGTCGGCAAGTCGCTGGCTTACAGCGTGCCGGCGATCGCGCTGGCGCTGGCGCGCAACACGCGCGTGATGATCTCGACCGCCACCGTCGCCTTGCAGGAGCAGCTGGTCGCCAAGGACCTGCCGGCGCTGGCCAACAGCCTGCCGCAGCCGTTCCGCTTTGCGCTGGCCAAGGGGCGTGGGCGCTATGTCTGCAAGCTCAAGCTCGACCGCTGGTCCTCCGGCAGCGACGGGGGCGATGGCGATGCGGCCTGGGATGCCGAGGATGACCTGTTCGCCGAGGAGGCGCGGCCTACCAGTGCCGGGCGCAGCGTGAGCTTGGCGCAGGAACAGGTCGAGCGCCAGACTTTCTATCAGGACCTGCAGCGCCAGCTCGAGCGCGGACGCTGGGACGGTGACCGCGACCAGCTCGAGCAGCCGCCCGAAGCGGCCTGGTGGGCGGCGGTCGCAGCCGAGGGCAGTTCCTGCACCGCGCGTCATTGCCCGGCCTACGACCAGTGCAGCTATTACGCCGCGCGCAAGAGCCTGGTCGGCGCGCAGGTGATCGTGGTCAACCATGACCTGTTGCTGTCCTCGCTCGGTTCGCGCCTGCTGCCCGAGCTCGACAACTGCCTGCTGGTGCTCGACGAGGCGCATCACCTGCCCGGCATCGCGCTGGACCAGTTCGCCAGCAGCATGGACCTGAGCCGGCTCAAATGGATCGACAAGCTGGCCAGCCAGGCGGTGCGCACCGGCGGCCTGCTGGCGGTGTCCGAGGTGGCCGAGATTCCGCGTATCTCAGCCCAGCTGCGCCAGCTGATGCTGGATCTGGCGCGCCTGGTCATGCATCACCATGGCGCGGCCTTGAAAGGCGAGGAGGCGCCGGCCTTTGGCAGCCGGCGCGCCGGTGCCGGCGGGCTGGCGAACCAGCCCGGGCGCTACCGCGTGCCGCGCGGACAGCTGCACCCGGAGCTGATCGAGCCGCTGGCCCAGCTCTCGCACCAGGCGCAGGAATTCCTCGATGCGCTGCGTGCGGTCAGCAAGGCGCTGCGCGCCGAGATCAAGGCACAGCCCGACCAGGCCAAGCGCCTGTCGCAGCTCTATGCCCAGCTCGGCACGCTGGCGCCCCGGCTCGAGGCGGTCGCCGCTACGACCCAGCTGATGCTGCAGGACCCCGCCGAGGGGACTGCGCCAGCGGCCAAGTGGTTCACGCTCGCGACCCAGGGCGACTACATCGTGCTGCAGGCGCATGCCAGCCCGACCCTGCCGGGCGCGACGCTGCGCCAGCATCTGTGGTCGGTGGTGCGTGGCGCGGTGCTGACCTCGGCCACGCTGACCAGCCTGGGGCGCTTCGACTTCTTCCTCAAGGAGGTCGGCCTGTTCGGCGACCCTTGCGCGCTGGCGCTCGAAGTCCAGAGCCCGTTTGATTTCGCGCGCCAGGGCCGGCTGGTGCTGGTCGATGATCTGCCAGACCCGAAGGAAGTGACCGTCTACAACGCGGCCATGGTGCAGGCGCTGCTGCGCGACCTGCAGCAGGTCGAGCATGGCGCGCTGGTGCTGTTCACTTCGCGCGCGCAGCTGCGGCTGGCCGAGGAGTCGCTGCCCGAGTCGCTGCGCGAGATCGTGCTGGTGCAGACCGCGCTGCCACGCTGGCAGCTGCTGTCGCGCCACCGCGAGCGGGTCGCTGCCGGCCAGCCGTCGGTGATCTTCGGCATGCAGTCCTTCGGCGAGGGGCTGGACCTGCCGGGGCCGCTGTGCGAGGACCTGTTCATCACCAAGCTGCCGTTCGCGCCACCCGACGATCCGGTCGGCGAGGCGCGCGCCGAATGGCTGCGCCAGGTCGGGCGCGACCCGTTCACCGAGCTGGTGGTGCCGGCGACCGCGATCCGGCTTGCGCAGTGGGTGGGCCGTGCGATCCGCACCGAGGAAGATGAGGCCCATGTGACCTGCTACGACCGCCGGCTGTCGCGCACCAGCTATGGCCAGCGCCTGCTGCAGGGACTGCCGCCGTTCACGCGCATCACCCGGGGTGGGCCGAGTGGGCCGGGCGGGCCGGCGCGCGGGGCCTGATTCAATCCAGCCCGCCCAGCGCCCGCAGCAGCCGCTCCGGTGTCGCTGGCGCATCGAGCTGCACCGGCTGTCCGTCGCCACGCGCTTGGGCCACCGCGTCGCGCAGCGCCTCCCAGACGCTGATGGCCAGCATGAAGGGGGGTTCGCCGACCGCCTTGCTGCCGTAGACATTGTCTTCGCGGTTGGCTTCGGGCCAGAGTTCGATCCGGAACTCGGCCGGCAGGTCGCCCGCGCTCGGGATCTTGTAGCTGCTCGGGCCGTGGGTCAGCAGCCGGCCCTGCGCGTCCCAGACCAGTTCCTCGCTGGTCAGCCAGCCCATGCCCTGGATGAAGCCGCCTTCGATCTGGCCGATGTCGAGCGCCGGGTTGATGCTGCGCCCGACGTCGTGCAGGATGTCGACCGCCAGCACCCGGCTCTCGCCGGTCAGCAAGTCGATGGCGACCTCGGTGCAGGCGGCGCCATAGGCGAAATAGTAGAACGGACGCCCGGTCAGCGTGCGCGGGTCGTAGTGGATCTTGGGCGTGCGGTAGTAGCCGTCGCTCCAGAGCTGGATGCGGGCCGAATAGGCGGCGGCCACGACTTCTTTCCAGGCACGGCTGACCTTGGGGCTCACGACCTGGGCCTGCTCGAAACGCACCTCGGCGGCGCTGCAGCCGTCCTGCTCGGCGACGAACTGGGCCAGTCGCTCGCGCACCTGGATGGCGGCGAGCTGCGCGGCGCGGCCGTTCAGGTCGGTGCCGGTCGAGGCGGCGGTGGCCGAGGCATTGGGCACCCGGGCCGTGTCGCTCGCACTCACGCGCACGCAAGGCAGCGGCAGGCCCAGCGCCTGGGCGACGATCTGCGCGACCTTGGTGTGCAGGCCCTGGCCCATCTCGGTGCCGCCGTGGTTCAGCAGCACGCTGCCGTCGGTGTAGACATGGACCAGCGCACCGGCCTGGTTGAGCTGGGTCGCGGTGAAGCTGATGCCGAACTTGACTGGCGTCAGCGCCAGTCCGCGCTTGATGACCGGGTTGGTGGCGTTCCAGTGCACGATCGCGGCGCGCCGCTCAAGGTAGCGCGCGCTCTGTGCCAAGTTGTCGATCAGCGGCGCCAGGATGTTGTCTTCCAGCGGCATGCCGTAGTGCGTGACGTGGCGCTCCTGGGTGCCGTAGAGGTTGAGCCGCCGCACCTCGAGCGGGTCTTGTCCGAGCCGGCGCGCGATCTCGCCCATGATGGTCTCGATCACGAGCATGCCCTGCGGTCCGCCGAAGCCACGAAAGGCGGTGCTGCTTTGCTTGTGGGTGCGGCAGCGCCAGCTGTGGATCGCGACATGCTCTAGGAAATAGGCGTTGTCGCTGTGAAACACCGCGCGGTCGCAGATCGGGACTGACAGGTCGGCCGAGAAGCCACAGTCGGCCAGCTCGGTCAGCTCGAGCGCCAGCAGCCGGCCCTGGTCGTCGAAGCCGGCCTCCCAGTCGAAGCTGAAGGCGTGGCGCTTGCCGGTGATCAGGAAGTCGTCGTCGCGGTCCAGCCTGAGCTTGACCGGGCGGGCGAACTTGTGCGCCGCCAGCGCGGCCCAGATCGCGACCTGACTGGCCTGGGTTTCCTTGCCGCCGAAGCCGCCGCCCATGCGCCGGCACACCACCTGGACATCATGGTTGCACAGGCCCAGCGCGCTGGCGACGGCGTGCTGCACCTCGCCCGGATGCTGGGTGCTGGCATGCACCAGCCACTGGCCCTGCTCCTGCGGCAGCGCGTAGGCGACCTGGCCTTCGAGGTAGAAATGCTCCTGTGCGCCGCTCTCGAGCGAGCCTGTCAAGCGGTGCGGTGCCTGCTCCAGCGCGGTGGCCACGTCGCCGCGCGCCAGATGCACCGGCGGCGCGACATAGTGACTGGCGGCATGGGCGGCGCGTGCCGACAGCAGCGCCGGCAGCGCTTCGGTCCGCAGCTGGACCAGCCGCGCTGCGCGCCGGGCGGTCTCGCGGTCCGTCGCCACCGCCAGGCCGATCACCTGGCCGGCGTAGAGCAGTTCGTCCTGCGCCAGCAGTGGCTCGTCCTGGGCCGAGGTCGGCAGCAGGGGATGACCCGGGATGTCGGCCGCCAGCACCAGGCCGCGCAGGCCGGGCAGCGCCAGCGCGGCGGCCGTATCGAGTCCGAGCAGGCGCCCATGCGCCAGCGGCGACAGGATCGGAGCGGCGTGCAGCGTACCGGCCAGCTCGGGCAGGTCGTCGATGAAGGGGGCCGCACCCGTGACATGGGCGCGGGCGCTCTCGTGCGGCAGGGCTTGGCCGCAGGCGCCGCTCGGTGGCAGGGCAGGGTGGTTCATGGCCGCAGCTCCGTCTCGGTCCGGGGGCTGATCGGCTCCAGCGCCTGCAGGCCGGTGGCGTAGGGCAGGGCGCTGCCCTGGCTTTCGAGCCAGCTGCGCCAGAGCAGCTGACCCAGCAGCTGGCGCCGGTAGCTGGCGCTGGCGCGCAGGTCCGACAGCGGCTCGAACTCGCTTTCGATTGTCTTCATGGCTTGCTGCACCGTGGCAACGCTCCAGGGCTGGCCGGTCAGCACCGCTTCGGTGCGTGTGGCCCGCACTGGCGTTGCCGCGATACCCCCGACGCCGATCGCCGCTGCCAGCACCTGGCCGTTGTCGAGTTGCAGCGACAGCGCGAGGCAGACGGTCGAGATGTCGTCCTCGTGCCGCTTCGATACCTTGTAGGCCCGGGTCCAGCCGCTGTCGGCGGGCTGCTCCGGACAGGGAATCTCGATCCTTTCGATCAGTTCGTCCGCGCCGAGTCGATTGCGGCGGTAGCCGGTGTAGAAGTCCTCCAGCGCGAGGTGGCGCTCGGCCGCAGTCTGGCGATCCGGGTCCCAGCGCAGCAGCTGCAGGCGCGCGCGCAGCGCGATCAGCAGCGGCATCGAGTCGCCGATCGGCGAGCCGTTGGCGATGTTGCCGCCCAGCGTGCCCGATTGGCGGACCGGCAGGCCGGCAAAGCGCTGTGCGAATTCCGCCAGCGTGGGCCATTGCTGCACCAGTGCGGCAAAGGCATCCTCGAGCGTGACGGCCGCGCCGATGCCGAGCCAGCCGGGTTGGCGCTCGATGCGTCCGAGTTCCTCGACGCGCGTCAGGTCGAGCAGCCGGGCTTGCGGTTGCAGCCCCTTGGTGATCGACAGCCCGAGGTCGGTCGCGCCGGCCACCAGCCTGGCCTCGGGCCAGCGCGCGCGCGCCTGCAGCAGCGCTGCCAGCGTGGTCGGTGCCGGGGCGATCTGTCCCAGCAGCGCCAGCAGGGCGGCCTGATCGACCCGTGCCGGCGGCAGTCGCGCCATCGACTGCGCCGCGTCGAGGATAGTCCGGTAGCCAGTGCAGCGGCACAGATTGCCCGACAGGTCGGCCTGCGTGGCCTCGCGTGTCACCGTCTCGCCTGCCATGACCCGGTTCTGGTATTGCGCGAACAGGCTCATCACGAAACCCGGCGTGCAAAAGCCGCATTGCGAGCCATGCTGCTCGAGCATGGCCTGCTGCGCCGGGTGCAGCTGGGCCCCGCCGAGGTCGAGCAGCGGGTCTTGCGTCAGGTCGGCGGCGGTCCAGAGCGCGCTGCCATCGACCGAATGCGCCAGCCGCAGGCAGCTGTTGATGGCACGCCAGCGCAGCCCGTCGCCCTCAGCCTGTGCCAGCACCACGGTGCAGGCGCCGCAGTCGCCCGAGTTGCAGCCTTCCTTGACGGCAGGCTGCCCCAGGTCCTCGCGCAGCAGCGCCAACAGGGTGCGCTCGGGCGCGACGCGCTCGACGTTCACGATCGCGCCGCGCTGGACAAAGCGCAGCGGCTGGATGGGGGGGTGATCGGATGGCATCAGGCGGTGGGCAGTTGGGTTCAACCGAGTTGCAACATTTGTGCCATCGTATCTGCGTCAGAACCGCGAGGGAATGCCCGGCTGGCCTTAACATCGGGGCTCCCTGCCCGGCAGGTCCGGCTGGCCCTGGGCCGCCCCTGCTGGCGAGCTTCGAGATTCCTTTCCGTCTCCGACCCCCCTTATGAGCAGTACCCCCAGACTCGAGCTCAGTGCCATCACCAAGCGCTATCCCGGCGTGGTGGCCAACGACAACGTCGCGCTCAGCGTCGAGCCCGGCAGCATCCACGCCGTGCTGGGCGAGAACGGCGCCGGCAAGTCGACGCTGATGAAGCTGATCTACGGCGTGGCCAAGCCCGATGCCGGCGTCATGCGCTTCAACGGCCAGCAGGTCCAGGTGCGCAACCCGCAGGAGGCGCGCGCGCTCGGCATCAGCATGGTGTTCCAGCATTTCAGCCTGTTCGATACGCTGACCGTGGCCGAGAACGTCTGGCTCGGCCTCGACAAGCACCTGAGCTTGCGCGAGGTGGTCGAGCGCATCGAGTCCAAGGCCAGCGAGTACGGGCTCGAGCTCGACCCGCGCCGGCCGGTGCACACGCTTTCGGTCGGCGAGCGCCAGCGGGTCGAGATCGTGCGTGCGCTGCTGACCCGGCCCCAGCTGCTGATCCTCGACGAGCCGACCTCGGTGCTGACGCCGCAGGCGGTCGAGAGCCTGTTCGTGGTGCTGCGCCAGCTCGCTGCCGAGGGCTGCTCGATCCTCTACATCAGCCACAAGCTGCACGAGATCCGCGAACTCTGCCGCGCCTGCACCGTGATGCGCGCCGGCCGGGTGGTCGGCCATTGCGACCCGAGCCGCGAGACCAATGCCTCGCTGAGCCGGCTCATGATGGGCTCCGAGCCCGAGCTGCTGCGCGCACGCGACCAGGCGCCGGGCGAGCTGATGCTCGACGTGCGCGAGCTGCAACTGGCCAGTGAGGACCCCTTCGGTACCGACCTGCATGGGATCTCGCTCCAGGTGCGCGCGGGCGAGGTGGTCGGCATCGCCGGTGTCTCGGGCAACGGCCAGGGCGAGCTGCTGTGCGCGCTCTCGGGCGAGGACCGGCGCGCGGCGCCCGGCAGCGTGCAGCTGGCTGGCGTCGACCTGTCGCAGGCCAGCCCCGGACTGCGGCGCAAGCATGGGCTACATTTCGTGCCCGAGGAAAGGCTGGGGCGCGGTGCGGTGCCGACCCTGGGCCTGGCGCACAACCTGCTGCTGACCCGGCACGACGCGGTCGGCCCGCTGGGCTGGCTCAGGCTGGGCGTGCTGCGCGCGCAGGCCGACGAGATCATCGCGCGCTACAAGATCAAGGCCGGCGGCCCCGATGCGGTCGCGCGCTCGCTGTCAGGAGGCAATTTGCAGAAATTCATTGTCGGTCGCGAGATCGATTGCAATCCCCGCGTGCTGATCGTGAGTCAGCCGACCTGGGGCGTCGATGTCGGCGCCGCCGCCCATATCCGCTCCGAGATCCTGGCTCTGCGCGACGCCGGCTGTGCCGTGCTGGTGGTCAGCGAGGAGCTCGACGAGCTGTTCGAGATCAGCGATCGGCTGCACGTGATCGCCGATGGCCGGCTCTCGCCGTCGGTGCCGCGCGCCGAGGCCACGGTCGAGCGCATCGGCGCCTGGATGTCGGGCTTATGGCCTTCTGAGTCGGACCAGCCGGCCCCGCAAGGCCTGAACGCAGCACGGGAGGCCGCTGATGCTCAGGGTTGAACTGCGCGCCCAGCCCTCCAAGGTCTGGAGCTATGCCTCGCCGCTGCTGGCGCTGGCGCTGACGGTGCTGATCGGCATGGCGTTGTTCATGCTGCTCGGCAAGGACCCGCTGCGCGGCCTGCAGGTCTTCTTCTGGGAGCCGATCCGCACCCCCTACGCGATCGGCGAACTGCTGCTCAAGGCTACGCCGCTGCTGCTGATCGCGCTCGGGCTGGCGGTGTGCTTTCGCTCCAATGTCTGGAACATCGGCGCCGAGGGCCAGTTCGTGCTCGGTGCGCTGGCTGCCGGTGGTGTCGCCCTGCTGGCCGGTCCCGACAGTGGGCGCTGGATGGTGCTGGCCGTGCTGCTGGCCGGTGTCGCGGGCGGCATGGTCTGGGCCGGCCTGACCGCCTGGTTGCGCGACCGTTTCCATGCCAACGAGATCCTGGTCAGCCTGATGCTGGTCTATGTCGCGATCCAGTTGCTCGGCTTCCTGGTCTACGGGCCCTGGAAAGATCCGCTGGGCTACAACTTCCCGCAGACCAAGACCTTCGAGGCGGCCGCGCGCATCCCGCGCCTGTTCGACGGCTCGCGCCTGAACATCGGCCTGCCGATCGCGCTGGTGCTGGCCGCGGGCATCTGGCTCTATCTGTTTCGCACCCTGTCGGGCTTTGCCCAGCAGGTCGGCGGGCTGGCGCCGGCGGCGGCGCGCTTTGCCGGCTTCTCGTCGCGGCGCGCGCTCTGGATCGCGCTGCTGACTTCGGGCGGATTGGCCGGCCTGGCCGGCGCGCTCGAGGTCGCCGGCCCGCTCGGCCAGCTCACGCCCTATGTCCCGGCCGGTTATGGCTTTGCTGCCATCATCGTTGCCTTCGTCGGCCGGTTGCATCCGGTCGGCATCGTGCTGTCAGCCCTGCTGATGAGCATGTTCTACATCGGCGGCGAACTCGCGCAGTCGCGCCTGGGTTTTCCGAAGTCGATCACCGGCGTGTTCCAGGGCCTGCTGCTGTTCTCGCTGCTGGCCTGCGACACCCTGGTCGCCTATCGCATCAAATGGGGGAAATGAGATGGAACAAAGCGCACTGCTGCTGGCTTCCTCGCTCAACGCGGGCACGGTGCTCGCGATCGCTGCGCTCGGTCTGCTGATCAACGAGAAGGCTGGTGTCGTCAACCTGGGCGCCGAGGGCATGATGCTGTGCGCCGCGCTGGCCGGCTTCGCGACCGTGGTTGCCACCGGCAGCCAGACCCTGGGCCTGCTCGCCGGCATGCTGGCGGGCCTGCTGCTCGCGGCGCTGTTCGGCCTGCTGGTGATCTGGCTCAACACCAACCAGTACGCCACCGGACTGGCGCTGAGCCTGTTCGGCGCCGGTTTCTCGGCCTTCGCCGGTACCGGCTATGTGCAGGCCAAGCTGCCCGAGCAGGGGCCGTTCGCGGTCCCGCTGCTGTCTGACCTGCCCTGGTTCGGCCCGGCGCTGTTTCGCCACCATCCGCTGGTCTATGGAGCGCTGGCGCTGGTGCTGTTGCTGGTCTGGTGGCTGTACCGCACCCGCAGCGGCCTGATCCTGCGCAGCGTCGGCGAGAGCCCCGAATCGGCCCATGCGCTGGGCTATCCGGTGCGGCGCATCCGCCTGGGTGCGGTGCTGGCCGGCGGCGCGCTGTGCGGCCTGGCGGGCGCCTATGTCTCGACCTACTACACGCCGCTCTGGGTCGAGGGCATGATCGCGGGCAAGGGCTGGATCGCGCTGGCGCTGACCACCTTTGCCACCTGGCGCCCGGCACGCATCCTGCTTGGGGCTTACCTGTTCGGCGCCGTCACCATGGTCCAGTTCCACCTGCAGGGCCAGGGCATCAACCTGCCGAGCCAGTTCTTGACCATGCTGCCTTATTTGGCGACGATCCTGGTGCTGGTGCTGATCTCGCGCAACCCGCAGTGGATACGCATCAACATGCCGGCTTCGCTCGGCAAGCCGTTCTACCCCGGGGCCTGAACGGTCCCGCAGTCAGCGTTTTTCGCCCGCCTTTCACTGCCTTTCAACACTTGTCCTGAAGGATTCGACATGACAGACCATTCCAAGCGCCACTGGGTCCAACTCGTCGCGCTGTCCACGCTCGCCGCCGCTGCGCTGGTCGCCTGCGGCAAGAAGGAAGAGCCGGCCCCCGTGGCTGCGCCGGCCCCGGCCAAGCCCGAGCCGCTCAAGGTGGCCTTCGCCTATGTCGGCCCGGTCGGCGACGGCGGCTGGAGCTTCGCGCACGACAACGCGCGCAAGGCGCTCGAAGCCGAGTTCGGCGACAAGATCCAGACCAGCTTCGTCGAGAGCGTGCCCGAGGGCGCCGACGCCGAGCGCGTGTTCCGCGACCTGGCCGCGCAGGGCAACAAGATCGTGCTGGGCACCAGCTTTGGCTACATGGAGCCGATGATCAAGGTCGCGGCCGAATTCAAGGACGTCAAGTTCGAGCATGCCACCGGCTACAAGACGGCCGAGAACCTGCGCACCTACGACAGCCGCACCTACGAAGGCGCCTACATGGCCGGCGTCATCGCGGGCGGCATGACCAAGAGCAATACCCTGGGCGTGGTGGCCTCGGTGCCGATCCCCGAGGTGATCCGCAACATCAACAGCTTCACGCTCGGCGCGCAGTCGGTCAACCCCAAGGTCAAGACCCGCGTGGTCTGGGTCAACAACTGGTTCGATCCGCCGAAGGAGACCGAGGCCGCGACCTCGCTGATCAACGGCGGTGCCGACGTGCTGATGCAGAACACCGATTCCTCGGCCGTGCTGCAGACCGCCGACAAGCTCGGCAAGCGCGGCTTCGGCTGGGATTCGGACATGACCGCCTACGGCCCCAAGGCCCACCTGGGCTCGGCCGTCATCAACTGGGGTCCCTATTACAAGAAGACCGTGGCCGATGCGCTGGCCGGCAGCTGGACCACCGGCCAGGCCTGGTGGGGCGTCAAGGAAGGCGCGATCGACCTGGTCTCGATCGCCGACGACGTGCCGGCCGAGCTCAAGCAGAAGGTCGATGCCGTCAAGGCCGGCCTGAAGGACGGCAGCTTCGCGATCTGGAAGGGCCCGATCCTCGACCAGTCCGGCAAGGAACTGCTGGCCAAGGATGTCGTGGCCGACGACGCCTTCCTGGGCGGCATCAAGTTCTACGTCAAGGGCGTCGAAGGCAAGCTGCCGAACTGAGCGCTACCGCCAGTCTGAAAGCCGCCCGGGTTATTGCCAGCCCGGGCGGCTTTTTCAGTTTTTTACGAAATTAAACTGAGTAAATTTCTGCTTTTACATAGGGTTTGGTGGCCTTAAGCTGAAAGCTCTTCATCCCCACAGGAGCTCAAGCCATGAATGTTTTGATCGAATCCTCACGCAGCGGCGAGCCCCAGGTCTGGCGCCAGCAGGTCGAGCAGCGGGTCCGCCTGGTGCTGCAGCGGCTGCAGGGTCAGGTGCAGCAGGCACGCATCAGCCTGCGCGACATCAACGGCCCCAAGGGTGGCGTGGACAAGCAGTGCCAGATCATGCTGACCACTGCGGGCCATGGCCGGCTGGTCATCATCGCCAAGGCCGAGGATGCACAAGGGGCGCTCAACCAGGCGCTGCAGCGCGCCACCCATACCCTGGCCCGCCTGTGGCAGCGCAAGCGTCGGCCGATGCGCCAGGTCAGCCTGGCCTGATTCCTTTTCAACCCTGTTTTCCCTTCAAGGGGAGTAGCGGGCGGTCCGCGTCTTGCCAGATGCGGATTCGCGATGTACACCGTCAATGCGTGGCTCCTGCCAAGGCCACCGGTGGCATCAGGTCCAGGTGGTTTGCCTGGTGCCCTCGCAAGACCTTGTGCCGGCGTGACGATCACACCCTTGCGAGGTAACGCGACATGAGCACCATTGCACCCCTCTGGCTCTGGCTGGTTTTCGTGGCCTTTGTGCTGGCCGCGCTGTTTGTCGACTTCTGGGTCCTGAAGAAGCAGGGCGCGCACGAGGTCAGCCTGAAGGAGGCCATACGCTGGTCCATGCTCTGGGTCGCGCTGAGCTTCGTCTTCAACGCCCTGATATGGTGGGCGATCCGCGACCAGACCGGCTCGGTTGACATGGCCAACGAGAAGTCGCTCGAGTTCCTGACCGGCTACCTGATCGAGAAAAGCCTGGCGGTTGACAACATCTTCCTGTTCCTGATGATCTTCAGCTACTTCGCGGTGCCGCCGGCGTACCAGAAGCGGGTGCTGATGATCGGCATCATTGGCGCGATCGTGCTGCGCACGGCGATGATCCTGATCGGCAGCTGGCTGCTGGCCCAGTTCCACTGGATCCTGTACCTGTTCGGTGCCTTCCTGATCCTGACCGGCATCAAGATGTGGCTGGCCGCCGGCCAGGAGGCCGACTTGGAGGACAACCCTGCGCTCAAGCTGCTGCGCCGGGTGCTGCCGGTCAGCCGCCACTACGATGGCGAGCGCTTCTGGACGGTCGAGAACGGCCAGCGCATCGCCACCCCGCTGCTGATGGTGATCTGCCTGATCGGCTTCACCGACGTGGTGTTCGCGGTCGATTCGATTCCGGCCATCTTCGCCATCACCAACGACCCCTTCATCGTGCTGACCAGCAATGTGTTCGCGATCCTGGGCCTGCGTGCGATGTACTTCATGCTGCAGGCGGCTGCCGGCAAGTTCCACCTGCTCAACTACGGCCTGGCGCTGATCCTGGTCTTCATCGGTGGCAAGATGGTCATCATCGACTTTTACAAGATCCCGGTGCTGCTGTCGCTGGGCGTCGTGCTGGGCATCCTGGCCATTACCATGGTCTGGAGCATCAAGACCACGCCGCCTTCGAACCGCACCGAAAAGTGACGGGACGCCAGCGGGCAGGCCGTCAAGCCTGCTGGCGCCACTGGTACCACTCGCGCGCGGTGTGCTCGATATGCTCGAGCAGCACCTGGGCCAGCGGTGACAGCCGCTTGCCGCGCGGATAGAGCGTCCACCACTGCGACTGCAGCGGAAAGCCCTGCACGTCGAGCAGCGCGAGCTGGTCCTCGGCCGGGTGCAAGGCCAGCGCGTGGCGCGAAATGATGGCCAGGCCCATGCCACCCGCGACCGCCTGCTTGATTGCCTCGTTGCTGCCGAGCTCAAGCCGGACCCGGGGCTTGAAGCCCTCGCGGCTGAAATGCGAGTCGCAGCTCAGCCGGGTGCCCGAGCCCGGTTCGCGCAGGATGAAGCGTTCGTCGCCCAGCTCGGCCAGGGCGATCTGGCGCCGCTGCACCAGCGGATGCGACTCGGGGGCGATGACTACCAGCGGGTTGGGCAGGAAGTCGTGGCGTTCGAGCTCCATGTGCTCGGGCGGCATCGACATGATGTAGAGGTCGTCCCGGTTGTCGCGCAGCCGGGCCACCACGCCGTCGCGGTTGAGCACCTCGAGCGCGACATCGACATCCGGGTGGCTGCTGCAGAAGCTGCCGAGCAGGCGCGGCACGAAGTACTTGGCGGTGCTGACCACCGCCAGGCGGACCCGACCGCGCGTGAGCCCCTTCATCGCGTCGATGCGCTGGCCGAAGGTCGACCATTCGTCGACCATGGCGCGTGCGGTCTCGGCCAGCGTCTCGCCGGCGGCGGTCAGATGGAGCTTCTTGCCGATCTGCTCGTACAGCGGCAGCCCGACCGCCTCGGACAGCTCGCGCAGCTGGATCGACACCGTCGGCTGGGTCACATGGCAGGCCCTTGCGGCCGCGGTGATGCTGCCATGCTCGGCCAGCGCCAGGAACAGGCGCAGCTGGCGAAAGGTTGCATTCATAGAAAAAACTCTATTGTTTTCATAAAAATAAAAGATTTTTACTAATCGATTTTATTCACTACCATCGCGCCGTTTCCAACCAAGAAGGTGCGACATGCAAAACCTCCTCGATCCGGCCATCCTGTTCTTTGTCTTCGGCGTGCTGGCCGGGCTGCTCAAGTCCAACCTCGAAATCCCGCCCGCGATCTCGCGCTTCCTGTCGCTCTACCTGCTGATGGCGCTCGGGCTCAAGGGCGGTTTTGCGCTGGCCCGGTCGGGCTTGAACGCCGAGGTCGCGACCACCCTGGGCTGCGCGGTCGCGCTGGCCGTGATCGTGCCGCTGCTGGGCTACCAGATCATGCGGCGCTTCCTGAACGGCTATGACGCGGCGGCGATCGCGGCCACCTATGGCTCGGTCAGCGCGGTGACCTTCATCACCACGCTGCAGTACCTCGAGAGCCGTGGCCTGCCTTACGGCGGCCACATGGCGGCGGCGATGGCGCTGATGGAGTCGCCCGCCATCATCCTGGCGGTGCTGCTGGCCAACCGGTTGCGCCAGCGCACTGCGGTGGCCCGGACCGGCGTGGTGCATGCCGGCGCCGGTGTGCTGGCGCTGGGCGGTGCGCCGGCGCCGGAGTCGGTGCCGAACCCGGTGTCCCTGGGCCAGTTGCTGCACGAGGCCTTCACCGACGGCGCCCAGCTCTTGCTGCTGGGTGCCATGCTGGTCGGCGTGCTGACCGGGGCCGAGGGCGAGGCGATGATGGCGCCGTTCTCGGTCGACCTGTTCAAGGGCATGCTGGCCTTCTTCCTGCTCGACATGGGCCTGACGGCGGCGCGTCAGCTGGCCCAGCTCGGCCGGCCTTCGCCCTTGCTGCTGCTCTACGCCGTCGCCGGGCCGCTGCTGCATGCCAGCCTGGCGCTCGGTCTGGCGCTGGCCTTCGGCATCGAGCCGGGCAACGGTGCCTTGCTGATGGTGCTGGCCGCCAGCGCCTCCTACATCGCGGTGCCGGCGGCGTTGCGTTACGCGATTCCCGAAGCCTGGCCGGCGCTCTACCTCGGGTTGTCGCTCGGCGTCACCTTTCCGTTCAATCTGCTGCTCGGCATTCCGCTCTATGTGACGCTGGCCTGGAGGCTGCTGGCCTGAGTCCTGGCCGGGTGCCAGGCAACAGGCGGGTTGCAGTTTTCCCGTGCCGGCGGGCGGCGCAGCGGGGCCTTTCTGCTACGCTGAGCGCCGGACCGGCCATCGCCGGCACAAGTAGGAGTCCCGCCATGTTCAAGATCCCGCATATCGCCCCCGACCGTCTGCCCAGTGTGTTGCGCCTGATGCCCAAGGCCGAGCTGCATGTCCACATCGAAGGCACGCTCGAGCCCGAGCTGATCTTCAAGCTGGCGCAGCGCAACCATGTCAGCCTGCCCTATGCCAGCGTCGAGGCGCTGCGCGCGGCCTACCAGTTCAGCGACCTGCAGAGCTTTCTCGACCTCTATTACGCGGGCGCCAGCGTGCTGCTGCACGAGCAGGATTTCTTCGACATGGCCTGGGCCTATCTCGACAAGGCCGCCGCCGACAATGTGGTGCATGCCGAGATCTTCTTCGACCCGCAGACGCATACCGCGCGCGGCGTGCCGATGGAGACCCTCATCAAGGGGCTGCACCATGCCTGCCAGCGCGCGCACCAGGAGTTCGGCCTGAGTGCCAAGCTGATCCTGTGCTTCCTGCGCCACCTGAGCGAGGAAGATGCCTTCGCCACGCTGGAGGCGGCGCTGCCGTTCCGTCATTACTTCATCGGCGTCGGGCTCGATTCGAGCGAGCTCGGTCATCCGCCGGCCAAGTTCGAGCGTGTCTTTGCCAGATGCCGCGAGCTCGGCCTGCATGTGGTCGCGCATGCGGGCGAGGAGGGCCCGCCCGAGTACATCCACCAGGCGCTCGATCTGCTGAAAGCCGAGCGCATCGACCACGGCGTGCAGGCGGTGCGCGATCCGGCCCTCATGCAGCGGCTGGCCGAGGAACGCGTGCCGCTGACGGTCTGCCCGCTGTCCAACATCAAGCTGTGCGTGTTCCCGACGCTGGCCCAGCACAACCTGAAAAGCCTGCTCGACGCCGGCCTGTGCGTGACGGTCAACTCGGATGACCCGGCCTATTTCGGCGGCTATGTCAACGAAAACTATGTCGAGCTGTTCGCGGCGCTTGGGCTCGAGCCCCGGCATGCCTACCAGCTCGCCTTCAACAGCTTCGAGGCCAGCTTTGCCGATGCGGCGCAGAAGAAGGCCTGGGAGCATGGGCTCAAGGCCTTCTTCGAGCGGCTGCGCGAGCAGGACTGAAGTCTTGAGGGCGGGCGATACAATGACCGGCTCTGCCGGCCAGGCCGGTCTCCCCCCGCAATCCCTGGAGATGTCCCCCATGAATCTGTCCCTGTTCAAGACCTCCTTGCTGGCCGTCGCGGCCACCCTGGCCTGTTCGGCCCAGGCTGCCGACCTCAAGATCGGTGTCGCCGAGGCCCTGTCGGGTGGCGCGGCCCAATATGGCGCAGCGATCCGCAACGGTTTCCAGCTGGCGGCCGAGCAGATCAACGCGGCGGGCGGCGTCAACGGCAACAAGATCCAGCTCGTGATCGAGGATGAGCAGGGCAAGAAGGAAGAGGCGATCAACGTCTTCAAGAAGCTGGTGTTCCAGGACAAGGTGCTGATGATCTTCGGCCCGACGCTGTCGAACTCGGCCCAGGCCGCCAATCCGATCGCGCAGGCATCCAAGACCGTGGTGTTCGGCACCTCGAACACGGCTGACGGCATCACCTCGATCGGCGACTATGTGTTCCGCAACTCGGTGACCGAGGCCGACGTGCTGCCCGAGACGCTCAAGATGGCGATCAAGAAGGGCAACATCAAGAAGGTCGCCGTGCTCTACGGCAACGACGATGTCTTCACCAAGAGCGGCTACGACAACTTCAAGAAGGCGCTGGCCGACCTGAACCTGCCGGTCACGACCACCGAGACCTTCGCCAAGGGCGATGTCGACTTCAAGGCCCAGCTGACCAAGATCAAGGCCGGCAATCCCGATGCGATCGTGCTGTCGGCGCTGATCGCCGAGGGCGGCCCGATCATGGTGCAGGCGCGCCAGCTCGGTCTCAACATTCCCTTCATCGGCGGCAACGGCATGAACTCGGTCAAGGTGTTCGACCTGGCCAAGGACAAGTCCGACGGCCTCTATGTCGGCAGCCCGTGGTCGATCGAGAACCAGACCGAGACCAACCGCAAGTTCGTCGTCGCCTACACGGCCAAGTACAAGATGGCGCCCGACCAGTTCGCGGCCCAGGCCTATGACGGGCTCCATATCGCGACCCAGGCCTTGAAGACCGTCAAGCTCAGCGGCAACCTGGCGGCCGACCGCACGGCGCTGCGCGATGCGCTGCCGGCCGTCAAGTGGACCGGCGCGACCGGCGCCTTCCAGTTCCGCCGCGCCAGCGACAAGGCCGGCAAGCCCGCCGGCTACGACGCCCAGCAGGCTGCCATCGTCAGCGTGACCCAGGCCGGCCGCTTCGTGATCCAGAAGTAAGCGGCTGGATTCCCGGACGGCTTGGCCTGTGCGGCCAGCCGTCCTTTTGCTTTTTCAAGGAGGCTATTCCCGTGCTGGAACAGCAACTCGTCAATGCCTTGTCCCTGGGCAGCGTCTACGCGCTGTTCGCGCTTGGCTTCACTCTGATCTTCGGCGTGCTCGGCGTCGTCAACCTGTCGCATGGCGCGGTCTTCATGGTCGGCGCCTATGCGGCGCTGCAGGTGATCAACCATTTCGGTTTTCCGCTCTGGGCCGGCCTGCTGTTTGCCTTCCTGGTTTGCGGCTTGCTCGGGCTGGCGATCGACTTCCTGGTGCTCAAGCCGCTGCGCGCGCGCGGTGCGCCGCACCTGATTCCGATGATCGCCACCATCGGCGTCGGCATCGCGATCAACAGCGCGATGCAGGGCATCTTCGGCGCCGAGAACCTGCGCTTTCCGGCCGGCACGGTGTCGGAGGAGTCGCTCACGCTCGGCGGCCTGCACCTGACCGCGCTCGAGCTCGGCATCGTGCTGCTGTCCTTCGTGCTGATGGGCGCGCTGATGCTGTCGCTCAAGCGCACCCAGCTCGGGCGCGCCATGCGCGCGATCGCCGAGTCGCCCAAGGCGGCCTATCTGCTCGGCATCAACGTCGAGGGCCTGTTCTACCTGACCTCGTTCGCGGCGGCCGGTCTGGGCGGGCTGGCCGGCGTGCTGATCGGGCTCTACTCGAACGCGCTGTTCCCGCTGATGGGCCAGCCGATGCTGCACAAGGGCATCGCGGTCATCATCCTGGGCGGCCTCGGTGATGTGCGCGGCGCCATGCTGGGCGGCCTGTTCCTCGGGCTGGCCGAGGTGCTGTCGATTGCCTATATCGGCTCCGACATGCGCGACGCGGTCGCCTTCGGTTTCCTGTTCCTGGTGCTGCTGCTGCGGCCCAAGGGTTTGTTCGGTTCACTGCAGGAGCGCAAGGTCTGATGGAAGCGTTCGACAATTTCTGGGCCGTCTACAGCAACCTGGTGCTCACGCTGGGCACCAACGCGCTGCTGGCGTTGTCCATCTACCTGACCCTGTCTTGCGGCATGCTCGCGATGGCCAATGCCGCCTTCATGGGCATCGGGGCCTATGCGGCGGCGCTGCTGACGATGAACTTTGATGCGCCGTTCACGCTGGCGCTGGCCGGCGGCATGGCCGCACCGGCGCTGGCCGCGTTCGCGATCGGCCAGCCGACGCTGCGGCTGTCGGGCGTCTACCTGGCCATGGCCACGCTGGCCTTCGGCGAGGTGGTGCGGATCGCGATTCTCAACACCGAGAGCGTCACCGGCGGCGCGCTCGGCCTGAACGGCATTCCGCCCTCGACCCAGTGGTGGCATGTCGCGCTGGCGCTGGCCTTGGTGCTGTTCGGCCTCTGGCGCCTGAACCGCTCGCGCATCGGGCGCGCCTTCGAGGCGATCAAGGAGGATGACACCGCGGCCGGTCTGATGGGCATCGATGTCGCCGGCCACAAGCTGCTGGCCTTCGTGCTCGGCGCGATGATTGCCGGCCTGGCCGGTGCGCTCAACGCGCACCTGACCTTCTTCATCGGCCCGAACGAGTACGGCTTTGACCGTGGGGTCGAGATCCTGACCATGGCGATCCTGGGCGGCATCAACGGCCTGCTCGGTCCGGTGCTGGGTGCGGTGACCCTGACGCTGCTGCCCGAGCTGCTGCGCTCGCTCAACGACTTCCGTCTGGTCTTCAACGGCCTGATCCTGGTGCTGATCGTGCTGTTCCTGCCCCAGGGCGTCTGGGACCCGGTGCGCCTGCGTCAATGGTTCAAGCGCAAAGGGGGCCAAGCATGAGTACCTTGCTCGAACTCAACGGCGTCGAGCGCCATTTCGGCGGCCTCAAGGTGCTGCAGGGCGTCAACCTGGCGATCCCGCAGGGCGGCGTGTTTGGCCTGATCGGCCCCAACGGCGCCGGCAAGACCACGGTGTTCAACCTGATCACGGGCCTGCAGCAGCCCGACGGCGGCGCGATCCGCTTCGACGGCCGCGACCTGTCCGGCCTCAAGCCGCACCAGATCACCCGGCTCGGCCTGGCGCGCACCTTCCAGAACATCCGCATCTTCAAGGGCATGTCCTTGCTCGAGAACGTGATGGTCGGCCAGCATTCCCATCTGCGCTATGGCGCGCTGGGTCTGCTGCTGGCCAGCGCGGGCTTCAGGGCCCAGGAGCAGCGCGCACGCGAACGGGCGCGCGAGCTGCTGTCCTGGGTCGGCCTGGAGTCGCAGGCCGACGAGGTGGCCGACAAGCTGTCCTACGGCGACCAGCGCAAGCTCGAACTGGCGCGCGCGCTGGCGACCGAGCCGCGCCTGCTGCTGCTCGACGAGCCGGTGGCCGGCATGAACAGCGCCGAGAAGGTCGAGATCATGGCCGTGATCCGTGCCATCGCCGCGCGCGGCTTCACCGTGTTCATGATCGAGCACGACATGAAGTTCGTCATGGGCCTGTGTGAGCAGATCGCGGTGCTGAACTTCGGCCAGATCATCGCGCTGGGCAATCCCGAGCAGATCCGCACCAACCCGCAGGTGATCGAGGCCTATCTGGGCCGCGATGACGATGAAGCCGGCCCCGCGCCGAGCCAAGGAGAGCGCGCATGAGCACGCCGCAACAAGATCAATCCCAGCTCAGCGACGACCTGGCCGTGGCCGCTGGCGCCAGCCCGCACCACGAGGCACCCGCGCACGCCAGCCAGCTCGGCCAGCCGCTGCTGCAGGTGCGCGACCTGCAGGTCGCCTACGGCCAGATCGAGGCGGTCAAGGGCATCAGCTTCGAGCTGCCGCTGGGCCGGATCACGACCCTGGTCGGCGCCAACGGGGCCGGCAAGTCGACCACGCTGCTGGCGCTGTCGGGCCTGGTCAGGAAGAGCGGCGGCAGCGTCGATTTCGACGGCCAGGACCTGAGCGCGATGGCGCCGCACCGCATCGTGCGCAGCGGCGTGGTGCAGGTGGCCGAGGGCCGTGCGACGCTGACCACGCTGACGGTGCACGAGAACCTTGAGCTCGGCGCCTACACCCGGCGCATCGGCAAGGCCGAGCGCGAGGCCGAGATCGAGCGCATCTACCAGCTGTTCCCGCGCCTGAAGGAGCGCGCGCGCGGCCTGGCCGGCAACCTGTCGGGCGGCGAGCAGCAGATGCTGGCAATCGGTCGCGCGCTGATGGCCAAGCCGCGCCTGCTGCTGCTCGACGAGCCCTCGATGGGGCTGGCGCCGATCATCGTGCAGGATATCTTCCGCACCCTGCGCGAGATCAACCGCAGCGGCCTGACCATCTTCCTGGTCGAGCAGAACGTGCGCCAGGCGCTCAAGATCGCCGACCGGGCCTATGTGCTCGAGACCGGCCGCATCGTGCTCGAAGGCAGCGGCCAGCAGCTGCTGGGCGACCCCAAGGTGCAGGAAGCCTATCTGGGCCATTGACGCGTTGATGCATTGACGGTGGCCGCAGGCGGCTGGCGCTGCCCGGCGCTCGCCTGCAGCCACCGCCTCGGTGCGTTAAAATCTGACACCTGAGCCCGCTGCCCCGGCGGGCTCATTCTTTTTCAAGCCGGGGCCATGTCGAGGAACACCATGTTCAAAACCTCGCTGTCGCGTTCGCGGCCGCCAGCCCTTGCTTTTCCGTCCGCTGTCTCTTGCCGGCCTGCCGTCGCAGCCGGATCGAGCCGTCACGCCGCTGTGCCGGTAGGGGAGCGGGCATGACTTATTCGGTCAAGGAAATCTTCTACACCCTGCAGGGCGAAGGCCTGCGCGCCGGCCGCTCGGCGGTGTTCTGCCGCTTTGCCGGCTGCAACCTCTGGAGCGGGCGCGAGCAGGACCGCGCCAGCGCCATCTGCCGCTTCTGCGACACCGACTTCGTCGGCACCGACGGCACGCTGGGCGGCAAGTTTGCCGAGGCGGCCGAGCTGGCCGCGCGCATCGCCACGCTCTGGCCCGAGGGGCGGGGCCAGCGCTATGTGGTGCTGACCGGCGGCGAACCGCTGCTGCAGGTCGACTCGGCGCTGATCGACGCGCTGCACGCGCAGGGCTTCGAGGTCGCGGTCGAGACCAATGGCTCGATCGAGGCGCCCACCGGCATCGACTGGATCTGCGTCAGCCCCAAGGCCGGCGCGCCGCTGCTGCAGACCTCGGGTCAGGAGCTCAAGCTGGTCTGGCCCCAGCCCGGACTCGATCCGGCTGAACTGGGCCGGCTCGACTTCGAGCATTTCCTGCTGCAGCCGATGGACAACCCGGCCCAGGCCGCCAACACCCAGGCCTGCATCGCCTATTGCCAGGCGCACCCGCAGTGGCGGCTGTCGCTGCAGACCCACAAGATCCTGGAGATCCGTTGATGAGTGCCGCCTACACCCCGCGTCCGGCGCGCTGCGAGCTGTCGCAGCGCTTCTATTTCGAGGCCGCCCACACGCTCGAGCGCAGCATTGATGCCGAGGGCAGCCGCCGCATCCACGGCCATACCTACCATGCCGAGGTCACGCTGCTGGGCAATCCCGATCCGGCCAGCGGCATGCTGGTCGACCTGGCCTACCTGCGGCGCGAGGTCGAGCGGCTGCGCGACCGGCTCGACCACCGCTTCCTCGACGAAGTCGCGGGCCTGGGCCCGGCGACGCTGGAAAACCTGTGCGCCTTCATCCGCGCCGACCTCGAACCGGTGTTTCCGCAGCTGTGCGCGGTCAGCGTCGAGCGCCAGGCCAGCGGCGACCGCTGCCGCCTGAGCTGGTAAGGGCGGAGTACCGGTCGCTGGCGTCGTTCAGCGACGGGCGAGCTGACCAGGGTTGGGCTGACAGCCGGCGCAGGTACCGTGGATCGCCAGTTCCACCCGCTGCGCATGATGCCCCAGGTGCGCCAGCGCATCGAGCAGCTGGTGGGTGGCGGCACGGCTGCTCTGACTCGCTTCGGTGATGCGGAACTGGCGGTGGCAGGCATCGCACTCGAAGCGCGGCGCCTGGGCCTCGGCATCGCTGGCTGCCAGGTGAAAGCGCCAGCTGCGTGACGCGTCGTCCGGTTGGCGCTCCAGCAGTCCGGCCGCGGCCAGTCGGTCCAGCAGGCGGTAGAGCGTGACGCGGTTGCAGCGCAGTCCGCTGGCCTGCAGCGCGGCATCGACCTCGGCATGGGTCGGGCTCCAGCCGGAATCATGCAGGAACAGCTCCAGCACCCGCCGCGTGGCCTGGGTACGTCGCAAGCCAGCCCGCTCCAGGCAGGCCAGCCATTCGGGCGGCAAGCGGTCGGTCGGCATGGACGGGGAGGCTGGTGTGTCCGGCATGTGGGCATCATAACGCAACCCGGATGCGTTATGATGCCCAGATAATTGCAACCCAATTGCGATAGCTGCCCGCGCTGCCCAAACGCCTTTCCCGATGTCAGAACCGCACATCCATTCCCACTCCCATGATCATGGTCCGCAGGCGGCCGTCCCGCCTGTTGCGGCAGTCGCTGCCGGGCCGCGTGCGTCCTGGCTGCTGCATTCGGCCGCCCAGCGCCTGCTGGGCGCCGCGCTGGTCTGCATCGCACTGGTCGCCGCCATGCTGTGGGCCACTTCCGCACAGGCTTGACATGAATTCACGACCGGCCGCGATCGAGCTGCGCAACCTGACCCTGGGCTACGACAAGCACCCGGCGGTGCACCATGTCTCGCTGACCATAGCGCCGGGTGCGCTGGTTGCGATCGTCGGCCCCAATGGCGCCGGCAAGTCGACGCTGATCAAGGCGCTGGCCGGTCAGCTGCGTCCGCTGCAGGGCGCGCTCGACGGCCTGCGCGGCCAGCGCATTGCCTATCTGCCGCAGCAAGCCGGCATGGACCGCAGCTTTCCGGTCAGCGTGCAGGACATGGTCGCGATGGGCCTGTGGCACGAGGTCGGCGCCCTGGGCCGCTTCAGCGCCGCCCAGATGCAGCGCTGCCGCGACGCGCTGGCCCAGGTCGGCCTGGCCGGCTTCGAGAAGCGCGCGCTCGACACGCTGTCGGGCGGCCAGTTTCAGCGCACCCTGTTCGCACGCCTGATGCTGCAGGACGCGCCGGTGGTGCTGCTCGACGAGCCCTTCTCGGCGGTCGATGCGCGCACCACGGCCGACCTGATCGCACTGCTGCACCGCTGGCATCAGGCCGGCAAGACCGTGATCGCCGTGCTGCACGACCTGCCGCAGGTGCGCGACCATTTTCCGCTGACGATGATGATCGCGCGCGAGCTGGTGGCCTGGGGACCGACCGCCGAGGTGCTGACCGACGAGCATTGGCAGCGCGCCCAGGCCATGCACGAGGCCTTCGACGAGCAGGCGCCGGTCTGTCGCTCCGACGAGATCAGCCCGGGAGTGTTCCGATGAGTGTCGACATGCTGGACGGACTGAGCCTGGCCGGTCTCTGGGCGCTGCTGGTCGAGCCCTTCCTGGAATTCGGCTTCATGCGCCGCGCGCTGGCGGGCTGCCTGGCGCTGTCGGTCAGTGCCGCGCCGATGGGCGTGTTCCTGATGTTGCGCCGCATGAGCATGACGGGTGACGCGATGGCGCATGCCATCCTGCCTGGCGCGGCGATCGGCTATCTGTTTGCCGGCCTGTCGCTCGGCGCGATGACGATCGGCGGCATCGTCGCCGGCCTGGTGGTCGCGGTCGCCTCCGGCCTGGTCGCGCGCGGCACCGTGCTGCGCGAGGACGCGAGCATGGCGGCCTTCTACCTGATCTCGCTCGCGCTCGGGGTACTGATCGTCTCGACCCGCGGCAACAACGTCGATCTGCTGCATGTGCTGTTCGGCACCGTGCTGTCGCTCGACGATCCGGCACTGTGGCTGCTGGTTGGCATCGCGGGCTTCACGCTGCTGGGCCTGGCCGTGCTGTACCGGCCGCTGGTGCTCGAATGCCTGGACCCGGCCTTCCTGCGCTCGGTCAGCCGCTGGAGTCCGGTCAGCCATTACGGCTTCCTGGCGCTGCTGGTGATCAACCTGGTGGCGGGCTTTCATGCGCTCGGCACGCTGATGTCGGTCGGCCTGATGGTGCTGCCGGCGGCTGGCGCGCGTTTCTGGACCCGCGCCATCGGTCCGATGCTGGCGCTCGCGAGCGGCTTCGCGCTGCTGGCCTGCACCGTCGGCCTGCTGGTGTCCTACCACGCCGACTGGCCGACCAGCCCGGTGATCGTGATGGTGCTGGGCCTGCTCTACCTGGGTTCGCTGCTGGTCGGCCGTCAGGGTCTGCTGGGCCGGCTGTGGCGATCTCCTGTCCACTTGAAAGCTTGAATCCCATGCAACCTGTCTTCAAATCCCTTCGCCTGGCTGCCGTTTCGTTGGTCACCGCGGCTGGACTGTGCGCGCCGGCTGGCGCTGCCGAACCCGCGCTGCGGGTGGTTGCGAGCTTCAGCATCCTGGGCGACCTGGTGCGCCAGGTTGGCGGCGAGCGCGTCGCGGTCGAGGTGCTGGTCGGCCCGGGCAGCGACGCCCATGTCTACAGCCCCAAGCCCGCGCAGGCCAAGCAGGTCGGGCAGGCGCAGCTGGTGTTGTCCAACGGCATGGGCTTTGATGGCTGGATGGCGCGCCTGCTCAAGTCGGCCGGTTTCAAGGGTCGGCATGTGGTCGCGAGCGCCGGCATCCAGCCGCTCAAGGGCGCTGCCGACGAGCATGGCCATGGCCACGCGCATGCGGCGGCCGATCCGCATGTCTGGCAGGACGTGGCCCGGGTACGGGCCTATGTGAAGAACATTGCCCAGGGCCTTTGCGCGGCCGATGCAGCCGGTTGCGACAGTTACCGCAGCAATGCCGCTGCCTATGGCCAGCAGCTCGATGCGCTGGACCAGGAGATCCGCCGCGCCTGGAGTGCTATTCCTGCCCCGCAGAGGCTGGTGATCAGCTCGCACGATGCCTTCGGCTATTACGCGAGCGCCTATGGCGTGCGCTTTCTGGCGCCGCAGGGCGTGAGCACCGATTCCGAGGCCTCGGCCCAGGGCGTCGCGCGCCTGGTGCGCCAGATCCGCCAGGAAAAGGCCAGTGCGCTGTTCGTCGAGAGCATTGCCGACCCGCGCCTGATCGAGCAGATCGCGCGCGAGACCGGGCTCAAGGCTTCGAGCGAAGGGCTCTATTCGGATTCGCTGGCGCCCCAGGGCGAGGCCGCCAGCTACCTCGGCATGATGCGCTACAACACGCGCGTGCTGATTGCGGCGATCCAGCGGCGCTGATTACCCTCCAGGCCCTTGCTGAGGGGCCGAGGCTGGGGTGAGGCCGCGCGTCTCATGTCGTCTGCGGTGTGGCCGAGGCTGGGGTGAAACCGCTCGCCTCATACTGTCCGCTGCGCGGCCAGAAATCGGCTCACGGTTCCACCCCAGCCTCGGCCTGCCTGCCTGCCTGCCTGCCGTTTGTTTGGCTGGCTGGCCGGCCGGCTGAATTTCTGGCGCTGAAAATCGCTTGGGTAGCTTGTCGCCCATGTGCCAGCCTGAGCGGCGCGCTATGCTGGCAGGCATGAAAGCTTATCGCGCTGCCATCCTGTCCTTCGATCCTGACACCGGCGCGCCGCGCTACTGGTCCGACGGCCTGCTGGTCACCGGGCCGGGGCAGGGCGGTGCCGCTGCGCCACGCGTCGTGCTGGCACTGGGGTCCTTCCATGAGCTGATCCGGCACTACCCCGGGCTGAGCGTCGAGTCGATCCCGGATCGGCTGATTGCGCCGGGCTTCGTCGACCTGCATGTCCACTATCCGCAGACCGACGTCATCGGCTCGCCGGCCGAGGGCCTGCTGCCCTGGCTCGAGCACCATACCTTTCCGCAGGAGGCGCGCTTTGCCGATCCGCTGCATGCGGCCGAGGTGGCGGATTTCTTCCTGAATGAGCTCGACCGCCATGGCGTGACGACCGCACTGACCTTCTGCACCTCGCATCCGCAATCGGTCGATGCGCTGATGAGTGCCGCGCAGCCGCGTGGCCTGCGGCTGATCGCGGGCAAATGCCTGCAGGACCGCCATTGCCCCGACGGCGTGCGCGATACCACCGAGCAAAGCCTGCTCGACACCGAGGCGCTGATCTTGCGCTGGCATGGCATCGGCCGTCTCGGTTACGCGATCACGCCGCGCTTCGCGCCGACCTGCTCGGACGCGCAACTGCAAGGCGCGGGCGAACTGGCCGCGCGCCATCCCGGGGTCTGGGTCCAGTCGCATGTGGCGGAAAACCTCGACGAGCTGGCTTGGGTGCGCGAGCTCTATCCGCAAGACCGCAGCTATCTCGAGGTCTATGCCCGCTTCGGCCTGTTGCGCGAGCGCTCGGTCTATGCCCATTGCCTGCACCTCGACCAGACCGACCGGGAACTGCTGCGTGAGCGCGGCGCGGCGGCAGCGGTCTGTCCGACCAGCAACTTCTTCCTGGGTAGCGGCTGTTTCGACTTTGCCAGCGCCGAGCGCACCGGTTTTCTGCATGGCCTGGCCAGCGATGTCGGCGGCGGCACCAGCTTCAGTCCGTTTCGCACCATGCTGGCGGCCTACGAGGCGGGCCGGGCCGGTTTTACCGGCGGCGGCCCGGCCAAGGCCGGCGTGAGTCTGGCGCCGAGCCGGCTCTGGTGGCTGCACACGGCCGGCGCGGCGCGCGCGCTCGGACTTGACGGCGTGGTGGGCAATCTGGCGCCGGGCTGCGAGGCCGATTTCGTGCTGCTCGATCCGCGCGCCACGCCGCTGCTGGCGCGGCGCACGGCCCAGGCGCGCGATCTGGAGGAGTTGCTGTTCGCGCTGATCGTGCTCGGTGACGAGCGCGTGGTCACGCGCACCGTGCGCGCCGGCTCAGTGATCGATTGAGGCGCTCCAGCGCTCGTTCCAGTCCGGGGTGCGCAGGTCCTGCAGCTGGCGCCGGTCGCGCTTGGTCGGGCGGCCCTGGCTCAGGCCTTGCGAGGGTTCGGGTGCGATCCGGCGCTGCTCGGCGGCGTTGGCGCGCGCCAGCAGCGAGGCCGCCGTTTCCTCGTAGAGCAGGGCGGCCTGCGGCGCCGGGCCGCGCACCGCACTCAAGCCCTTGACGCACAGGGTGCGCTGGTCGAAGCCGGCGCGCAGTTCGATCTCGTCGCCGATGCGCGGCTCGCGCGAGGCCTTGGCGACCTGGCCGTTGACCTTGACCCGGCCCTTGTCGATTTCGTCAGCCGCCAGGCTGCGCGTCTTGTAGAAGCGTGCGGCCCAGAGCCATTTGTCGAGCCGGACTTTTTCTGCGGAAGGAGGAGTGGCTGCCATGTAGCGAGGAAGTGGTTGCTGGCGCTATTCTCGCGCAGCCGGCCTCAGTCTGGTGTCGCCAGGGGCAAGGCCACCCTGGCATCCAGGCCGCTGATGCGGCCCTGCTCGACCCGGTTCTCGAGCGTGATCTGGCCGTGCAGCGCCTGCACGATGCCCAGGCAGATCGCCAGTCCTAGCCCTGAGCCCGCGCCCGGGTCGGTCGCATCGGTCGAGAAGGGCTGGAACAGGCGCTCGCGCTGCGCCGCCGAGATGCCGGGACCGGCATCGCTGATGCACAGCTCGGCCCGCGTGCCGTGCAGCGCGAGCCGGATCGCCAGCCGTCCGCCCGGCGGGCTGTGCCGCACCGCGTTGTGCAGCAGGTTGCGCGTCAGTTCGCGTAGCGACCATTCGTGCGCCCGCACCGGAGTCGCCTGCGTCTCGAGCTCGAAATCGAGCGACTTGTCGGCCACCAGCGCCGACAGGTCGAGCGCGACCGTGTGCACGATCGGCGCCCAGTCGCTCAGCGGGATGTCGGCCTGGCTGCGCAGCTGTTCGACCTTGGCCAGGGCCAGCATCTGGTTGGCCAGTTCGGTCGCGCCCTGCACGGTCTGGGCGATCTCCTCCAGCGCCAGCCGCGGCTCGACGTCGCCGCGCAGCGCCGACTGGACCTGGGTCTTGAGCACCGCCAGTGGCGTGCGCAGCTGGTGCGAGCTGTCGCGCACGAAGCGCTTCTGATGCTCGAGCAATTCCGACAGCCGGGCCATGTGCAGGTTCGCCCCTTCGATCAGCGGGGCGATCTCGCGCGGGGCCAGTCCGGCATCGAGCGGTCGCAGGTCGTTCTCGGGCCGGCTGGCCAGTTCGGCGCTGAGCGCGCGCACCGGCCGCGTCACGCGGTGCACCACGGCCACCACCACGGCGGCGATCACCAGCACCAGGCCCGCCTGGCGCCAGAGCGTGTCGAGCAGGATCTGGCGCGCCAGCGTCTGGCGCAGCTCCAGCGTCTCGGCGACCTGGATCGTGGCCATGCCTTGGCGCTCGGTGCCGCTGACCGGCTGCAGCAGCACCGCGACCCGCACCGGAACGCCCTGGTAGTCGTCATCGTAGAAATTCACCAGCGCGGCATACAGGCCGCGATCCGGCATCCTGCCGTCCCAGGGGCGCAGGTCGGGGAATCCCGCCACCATTTCGCCGGCAAAGCCGGTCACGCGGTAGAACAGCCGGCTGCGGTTGTCGGCCTCGAAGGCTTCGAGCGCCGCATAGGACAGCTTGCCGCTGAGCCTGGCCTGCTCGCCCTGGCCTTCGATCGCGAGCTGCTCGCCGATGGCCTTGGCGGTGGCCAGCAGCGTGCGGTCGTAGGCGGTGTCGGCCGCGCGCAGCATCTGCCGGTACAGCACCACGGTGTTGAAGCCGACGAACAGCAGCACCGGCAGCAGGATGCCCACCATCAGCTGACGCCGCAGCGAGACGCGCCGCCCGGGCGTGGCCTGGCGGGTCTCTCTCATGGCTGGGCCTTGATCAGGTAGCCCAGGCCGCGCAGCGTCACGATCTGGGTCGGCGTGTGCGCGATCTTCTTGCGCAGGCGGTAGACCACGACCTCGATCGCGTCGTACTGGACCTCGCTTTCGCCCGGGAACACCTGCTCGAACAGCCTTTCCTTGGCGATTGCGTGTCCGGGCTTGGACAGCAGCGTGCGCAGCAGGGCGAGTTCGCGCGGCGGCAGTTCGAGCGGCTGCTGGCCGTAGTAGACCGCGCCGCTCTCGCCATCGACCCGCAGGCCGCAGTAGTCGGGCTTGTCCTGCCAGCGCTGCCGGATTTCCGGCGCCGACTGGGCGCTCGGGCCAGGCTGGACCGTGCGTCGCACCAGCGCGCGCACGCGCGCCTCGAGCTCGTCGAGGTCGAACGGCTTGGGCAGGTAGTCGTCGGCGCCCTGGTTCAGTCCCAGGATGCGGTCGCCCACCGTGCCGCGCGCGGTCAGGATGATGACGGGTGTGCGCAAGCCGGCCGCGCGCGCCTGTCCCAGCACCTGCAGGCCGTCCAGGCCGGGCAGGCTCAGGTCCAGCAGCACCAGGTCCGGCGCCTGGGCGCGCCAGGCTGACAGGGCCAGCCGGCCATCGCCGCAGAGGGCGACCTCCATGCCGCGGCGTTCCAGGCTGCGCCGCAAGCTGGTCTGCAGCTGCAGGTTGTCTTCGATCAAGAGCAGTTTCATGGCAGCAGCTTAGCGAATGCGCGCGCGTCTTCGGGTCCGAACGTATCAGGGTTTGTCTCTAGGTCCCGGACAGCCGATTGACAGCTTCGCAGCCGAACATCACAGCCATCAGAACACCGATACAGGAGACCACCATGCGCCGTGACCAATTCCTCAAATCCCTGGCCGCCTTGATGGCTGTCGGCGCCTTGCCGCAGCAGGGCTGGGCCGCCGAGAACTTCAAGCTCATGCTGCCGGCCAACCCGGGCGGCGGCTGGGACACCACCGGTCGCGCGCTGGGCAAGGCATTGCAGGATGCGGGCGTGGCGGGCAGCGTCAGCTACGAGAACAAGGGCGGCGCGGCGGGCGCCATCGGTCTGGCGCAGTTCTACAACTCGAGCAAGGGTGACCCGAACGCGCTGATGGTGATGGGCGCCGTGATGCTGGGCGGCATCATCACCGGCAAGCCGCCGGTCTCGGTCACGCAGCTGACCCCGATCGCGCGCCTGACCAGCGAGTACAACGTGTTCGTGCTGCCGGCCAACTCGCCGTTCAAGACACTCAAGGACGTGATCGAGCAGATGAAGAAGGACCCCGCCAGCGTCAAGTTCGGCGGTGGCTCGCGCGGCGCGACCGAACATATTGCCGCGGCCATGCTGGCCCGGGCCATCGGTGTCGATACCGCCAAGCTCAACTACGTGCCCTTCCGTGGCGGCGGCGAGGCGGTCGCTGCGATCCTGGGCGGCAACGTCACGATCGGCGGCAGCGGCTACAGCGAGTTCCAGCCCTATATCGAGGCCGGCAAGATGCGCGCGATCGCGGTCACCTCGCCGCAGCGCCTCAAGGGCCTGGACATCCCGACCATGAAGGAGCAGGGCGTCGATGTCGAGCTCGGCAACTGGCGTGGCGTCTACGCACCGGCCGGCATCACCCCCGCCCAGCGCCAGGCGCTGATCGACAAGGTGACCAAGGCCACCCAGAGCAAGTCCTGGCAGGAGGCGCTGGCCAAGAACAGCTGGACCCCGGCCCTGCTGACCGGCCAGGCCTTCGAGGAATTCGTCGATCGTGATTTCGCCAACCTGCGTGCGATCATGGTCAAGTCCGGCATGGTCTGAGCGGAGCTGGCGTGATGCAGAACTCTTCCCGCTCCACGACCCTGCAGACCCTGATCGCGCTCGGCGCGCTGGGGGTCGCGGGCGTGCTGGCCTGGGGCGCGGCACAGATTCCGTCGGCGGCCGGCTATTCGGGCGTCGGCCCGGCCTTCCTGCCCTGGCTGGTGGCTGGCGTGCTGGCCCTGTGCGGCGTCCTGCTGCTGCAGCAGGCGCGCCGTGGCGGCTTTCACGACGTCGAGCCGCCGTCCGGCGCCGACCGGGGCGACTGGCGCTCCTTTGCCTGGCTCGCCGCTGGGCTGCTGCTCAATGCGACCCTGATTGAGCATGCCGGCTTCATCGCCAGCTGTGCCCTGTGCTATGCGCTGGCCGTGCGCGGCCTGCGACTGGCTGAAGGCCAGTCCACGTCGCTGCCACGCATGGGGCAGGACCTGCTGACGGGCGTGGTGATCGCTGCGCCGGTCTACTGGCTTTTCACCCAGGTGCTGGCCGTCAACCTGCCGGGCCTGACCTCGACCGGCTGGTTCTGAGCCTGAGCCTGCCCCCGCACTTCAACCGCCGCGACCCGCTGTCGCGGACCGGAGCAAATCATGATTGAAACGGATATCTGGTCCCAGCTGTTGGGCGGCTTCGCCACGGCCGGGACGCCCATCAACCTGCTGTGGGCCTTCGTCGGCTGCGCGCTCGGCACGGCGATCGGCGTGCTGCCCGGCCTCGGGCCGGCGGTCACGGTGGCGATGCTGCTGCCGATCACGGGGCAGGTCGAGCCGACCTCCTCGATGATCTTCTTCGCCGGCATCTACTATGGCGCCATGTATGGCGGCTCGACCACCTCGATCCTGCTCAACACGCCGGGCGAGACCGGCACCATGGTCACTGCGCTCGAAGGCTTCAAGATGGCCAAGAGCGGTCGCGCCGGCGCGGCCCTCGCGACCTCGGCGATCGGCTCCTTCGTCGCGGGCAGCATCGCCACCGTGCTGGTGACGCTGTTCGCGCCGCTGCTGGCCGACTACGCGGTCCGGCTCGGCCCGCCCGAGTATTTCTGCCTGATGCTGCTGGCCTTCACGACCGTCTCGGCCGTGCTCGGCAACAGCACCTTGCGCGGCATGACGGCCTTGTTCGTCGGCCTCGCGCTCGGCCTGATCGGCATGGACCAGATCACCGGCCAGGTGCGCTACACCGGCAATGTGCTCGAGCTGATGGACGGCATCGAGGTGGTGCTGGTGGCAGTCGGCCTGTTCGCGGTCGGCGAAGCCTTCTACAACGCGCTCTACGAAGGCAAGAGTGTCAGCAGCCTGAACAAGATGACCAGCGTCCACATGACCCGCTCCGAATGGCGCCGCTCCTGGCCGGCCTGGCTGCGTGGCACCTTCATGGGCTTCCCGTTCGGCACCATACCGGCCGGCGGCACCGAGATCCCGACCTTCCTGAGCTACGCGACCGAGCGCAAGCTGGCCGATCCCGAGCACAAGAAGGAGTTCGGCACCACGGGCGCGATCGAGGGCGTCGCCGGCCCCGAGGCCGCCAACAACGCGGCCGTCACCGGCACGCTGGTGCCGCTGCTCACGCTCGGCATCCCGACCTCGGTCACGACCGCGATCCTGTTGTCGGCGTTCCAGAACTACGGCATCAACCCCGGCCCGCAGCTGTTCCAGACCTCGTCCACCCTGGTCTGGGCCTTGATTGCCTCGCTCTACATCGGCAACGTCATGCTGCTGGTGCTGAACCTGCCGCTGGTCGGCTTCTGGGTCAAGCTGCTGCGCATCCCCAAGCCCCAGCTCTATGCCGGCATCCTGATCTTCGCCACCGTCGGCGTCTATGGCATGCGCCAGAGCGCGTTCGACCTCTACCTGATGGGCGGCCTGGCGCTGCTGGGCGTGCTGATGCGGCGCTTCGATTTCCCGATCGCTCCCGTCATTGTGGGCTTGATCATGGGTCCGCTGGCCGAAGCGCAGATGCGCAACGCGCTGTCGATCGGCGAGGGCCGCTGGACCGTCTTCATCGACCGGCCGATGTCGTTGTTCCTGCTGATCGTGGTCGCGCTGGTGCTGGTCACGCCGCGCCTGCTGGCCTGGCACCGCCGCGCCTGAGTCCAGCGCCTCAGCCTTGACCTCGCGTCCCGCCCGGCTTCAGTCCGGCCGGGACGCTGTCATTTTCAGACCTTGGCGCCGAGCTCGATCGCGCGCCGGCGCGTGGCTTCGGCTGCTGCCGTGTCCTGCGGCTGCTGGGTCGGCCAGCCCGCCAGATGCTGTTCGCACAGATCGGCCAGGGCCCTGATCCAGGGTCCGCTGTCGTTCAGGCAGGGGATGTAGTGGAACTCCTGGCCGCCGGCATGCAGGAAGGTCTCGCGCGCCTCCTGCGAAATCTCCTCCAGCGTCTCCAAGCAGTCGCTGGTGAAGCCGGGGCAGATCACGTCAACCCGCTTGGTGCCGCTGCCAGCCAGCGCCTTCAGCGTCGGTTCGGTGTAGGGCTCCAGCCACTTGGCCTTGCCAAAGCGCGACTGGAAGGTCACGACATACTCGTCCTTCTTCAGCCCCAGCGCCTCGGCCAGCAGCCGGCCGGTCTTGTGGCACTCGCAGTGGTAGGGGTCGCCCATTTCTAGCGTGCGCTGCGGCACGCCGTGAAAGCTCATCAGCAGCTTGTCGGGCCGGCCATGCGCCAGCCAGTGCTGCTGCACCCGCTGCTTGAGTGCCTCGATGTAGCCAGCCTGGTCGTGGTAGCGGTTGATGAAGCGCAGCTCGGGGATCAGGCGTACCTTCGATGCCCAGCTGTAGACCGCGTCGAACACGCTTGCTGTGGTGGTGCCGCTGTACTGCGGATAGGCCGGCACGATCAGCACCCGGGTGCAGCCCGCCGCCTTCATCGCGTCGAGCTGGGTCGCTACCGAAGGCTGGCCATAGCGCATCGCATAGCGCACCTCGACCCGGTGGCCGCGCTCACCCAGGTGGCCGAGCAGCAGCTTGGCCTGCTTCTCGGTCCAGGCCTTGAGCGGCGAGCCCTCGGGCGTCCAGATGCTGGCGTACTTGGCGGCTGACTTCTTCGGTCGCACCCGCAGGATGATGCCGTGCAGGATCAGCCACCAGATCGGGCGCGGGATCTCGACCACGCGCGCGTCGCCGAGGAACTCGGCCAGGTAGCGGCGCAATGCCGGTGCGGTCGGTGCATCGGGCGTGCCGAGGTTGCACAGCAGAATGCCCGTCTTGGCCGGCTGGCCATGGGTGTAGGAGGGTTCTTTGCGGAAAGACATGCGTTATTCTCGCCCAGCCATGTTGAACCCTGCACAAGTAAGAGCTATCACGCTGGACCTGGACGACACGCTCTGGCCCATCCTGCCGACCCTGGAGCGCGCCGAGGCGCGGCTGCAGTCCTGGCTCGACGCCGAGGCACCCGCCACCGCCGACCAGTGGCGTGCGCCTGAGTACCGGCGCGCGCTGCGCGCCGAAGTCAACCGCGACCACGCCGCCCATGCCCATGACATGAGCCACCTGCGGCGCGAGATGATTGCGCTGGCGCTGCGGCGCGCCGGCGACGATGCGGCGCTGGCCGAGCCGGCGTTTGAGGTCTTCTTCGCCGCGCGCCAATGCGTCGAGTGCTATGCCGATGCCCTGCCAGCGCTCGAGCGCCTGGCCGCCCGCTATCCGCTGGTCTCGCTCTCAAATGGCAACGCCGACCTGCACCGGGTCGGCCTGGGCGCCCATTTCAAGGCCCAGGTCAGCGCGCGCGAGGCCGGGGTCGCCAAGCCCGACCCGCGCATCTTCAGCCTGGCCGCCGAGGCCGCCGGTGTCGCGCCGCACCAGGTGCTGCACATCGGCGACGACGCCTTGCTTGACGTGCTGGGCGCGCTCGACGCCGGCATGCAGACGGTCTGGGTCAACCGCGAGCGGCAGCACTGGGCCCATGCACCGCGCCAGCCGCATCTGACGGTGGCGGATCTGCACCAGTTGTGCACGGCCCTGGCGCTGCCGGCCTGAGCGCCGGGCGGGCGCCCGGGGACCGACCGGCAACGGTGCCTCAGTCCGGTTTCAGGGTGAAGAACTCGGCCTGGTCGTACTGCTGCAGGTAGCGCGCCAGCGTCTCGAACGTCGCCGTCACGGGCGGCAGGCTCGGGTGGTCCGACAGCGAGATCTCGCGGCTGAACAGCGATCCGAGCAGCAGCTTGAAGCCGTTGACATGGACCTGCTGCCCCTGGAAGAACTGCTTCGACTGGGCCTTGATCACCCGCAGGTCGCTGGTGCCGTAGATCGCCGCCTGGATCACGTCGAGCACGAACTCGGTGCAGTTCTGCTTGCCCAGCGTGTAGGGATTGGCGATCGCCGAGTAGCTCGGCTCGTGCAGCGCCGCATAGGTCGGCGAGGCGATCACTTCCAGCAGCCGCCTTTGCAGTTCCGGCGAGGGGATGATGACGCCCGCCTCCAGCCTCGCCACCAAGGCATAGAAGTCCACCGGGTAATCCTGCACCAGTGAACTGGTGTCCGGCTCCGCGTCGCTCTGGTATTCGTTGAAGGTGGCGTAGCCCTTGAGATGACGCCCATCCTGCGTCGTGATGTCGGAGTAGACCGCGAAGGCCGCGTGCGTGTAATACATGCCCTCAGGCATCTGCTCGGGTGGCCGACCGATGCGGCCGATGATCGCGACCCGGGCGCCACGCTGCGCCAGGGCCTTTTCCACCTTCTTCGCCAGCTCGATGATCTGTTCCGCCGCAAAGATCGGTGCCCCCTGCGCCTGGCTCGGGTTCGGGCTGAAGCCGGCGGCCTGAGCCGGTTGCCAGACCAGCCAGGCGACCCAGAGGCAGAGCCACAGTCGTGCTGCCATGATCTCGGCTCAGTCGGCGAGAACCGTGAAGACCTGGCTGCCGCTGTCGTACTGCTGCAGGTACTGGCCGATGGTCTCGAAGGTGGCCGTCTGCGGCTGGCCGTCCTGGTCCGAAGTCGAGATCTCGGCACTGAACAATGAACCCAGCAGCAGCTTGAAACGGTTCACGTTGACAGGCTGGGCCGAAAAATGCGCCCGCGTATTGGCCTTGATCTGGTTCAGCTCCGAGGTCTGGTAGATCGCAGCCTGGATCACGTCGAGTACGAATTCGGTGCAGTTCTGCCGGCCCAGGGTATAGGGATTGGCGATCAGCGAGTAATGGGGGTCGTGCAGCGCGCTGTAGGCCGGTGACGCGATCACTTCGAGCAAGCGTTTTTGCAGCTCGGCCGATGGCACGATGATGCCTGCCTCTAGCTCGGCGACGCCCGAAAAGAAGTCCACCGGAAAATCCTGCACCAGCTCGCTGACGTCGGGCCGGCCGTCCTTCTGGTACAGGTTGTAGATCGCATAGCCTGGCAGCTTGCGCTGGTCGGCGGTGGTGATCTCCGAGTAGACGGCGAAGGCCACATGGGTGAAATGCATGCCCTGCGGCAGTTCCGAGGCCGGGCGGCCCATGCGTGCGAGCAGCGCGACATGCGCGCCTTGACTGGCCAGTTGGCGTTCGACCTTCTTGGAAAAGCTCACCACCTGTTCCGGCTGGAAGTGCAGTGGCGTGCCGGGGCTGCTGAAGCTGGAGCTGAAGCCCGAAGCCTGAACCGCACCGGCCAGCCAGGCCAGGGCGAGGCCGGAAATCTCTCTGCGCCATCTGACCTGCATCGCTGTGCTCCTGGTTGTTGCGGGCTGCTGGGCCGGACTGAGCCGCGCCAGCGCTCGATTCAGTCCGGCTGGACGGGGGCGCGCGGCTTGAGCGCGATGTCCGGCGGGATGATCGTGATGGTTTCCTCGGTGATCTCGAGCGGCGTGCCGATCGGCGCATTGGCCGCCCGCATCGAGTCGCGCGCAACTGCGGCGCTGGCGCTGCCTGCCGAGCCCAGCACCGCACCGCCTATTGCCAGCGGCACCGCCGACAGTCCTAGCGTGGCGCGCCCCGAGGCGGCGATGCTGTGGGCCGCGCTGGCGCTCGCATGGCCGCTGGCCTGTGCCGACTCACGCAGGGCGCCTGCTGAAAGCCCTTCGTCAGCCTGGGCGCTAGCCAGCCAGCCGATGAGCAGCAGTGCGGTGGGCAATTTGTGCAAGCCGTGACTCATGATGATTGGCTCCTGACCCTGAACGCTTTCAGTCTAGGATAAAAACCTTAGAGCGTGTTATGGACT
>NZ_PVLR01000037.1 GCF_002980625.1 Malikia spinosa
TTGCCTCCTGGGGGACGGCTGTCGCCATCCCCCGCCGCGCTGCGCTTGGCGCCCCCTAGGGGTGCTGGCCAGGGCAGGCCCTGCCCGGCGGGCCGCCGGGCTGGACGCTGCTCGCCGCGCAACGGTGATGCAGCGCAAATAGTTCATATTACTGGTTTGATTAAACAAAGTTCGATATGATTTCAATCCAACCAGTAAAGCAGACTCTCAGCATGAAAATCGGCTACGCTCGCGTTTCCACGCGCGACCAGAAACCCGACTTGCAGCTGGACGCCCTCAAGGCGGCCGGCTGCGAGCGCGTCTATCAGGACGTGGCGAGCGGCGCGAAGACAGCTCGGCCGGCGCTCGACGAGCTGCTGGGGCAATTACGGGCTGGCGACGTGCTGGTCATCTGGAAACTCGACCGCATGGGGCGCTCGCTCAAGCACCTGGTCGAACTGGTGGGCCGCTTGATGGAGCAAAAGGTCGGGCTGCTCAGCCTGAACGACCCCATCGACACCACCAGCGCCCAGGGCCGACTCGTGTTCAACCTGTTCGCTTCGCTGGCCGAGTTCGAGCGCGAGCTCATCCGCGAGCGCACGAATGCCGGGCTGACGGCGGCGCGCGCGCGCGGTCGGGTCGGGGGTCGGCCCCGGGGACTGTCGCCCCAGGCCGAGGCGACGGCGCTGGCCGCCGACACGCTTTACCGCGAGCGCAAACTCTCGGTGGCCGCCATCGCGCAGAAGCTGCATGTTTCCAAGAGCACGCTTTACAGCTACCTGCGGCATCGCGGCGTCGAGATCGGCCCCTACCAGAAACCGGCACGGGCGCAGCCAGCCGCCTCGACAGGCGCTGCCGAGGCCGATCCGCCAAGGCTCGCCACGATTCGGCTGACGCTGCGCATCGAGAACAACAGCAAATTCGTGCGTGGCAAGAAGCGCTCCCGTGAGGACATCGAGCGCTACTGCCTGGCGGAGTACGACGCCAAGCGGTTGCCCAGCGGCGACTACGAATTGAAAGTGCCCTACGGCAGTGACGATGACCTCGACCAGCGCATGAACGAGCTGCTGGGCGACATCTCCAGCCAGGCGGACGATCTCCACTGCTTCTCGGAAAGCGAGGCGTGCATGGAGGGGACTGACCGCTGCTGGTGAGGCTGGAGGCTTACGTCAGTTGGCTGTTCCATGGCGTTGCTCCCCGAACCACCATATCGAGCCGCCTGCCGCGTCCCGCCCCTGACGGGGGCTCCAATCCCTGACACCTTCGCGCCGTGGCCGGCGCTGCGTGCTTCGCTTGGCTTCACCCAGGGTAGACGGCCAGGGCAGGCCTTGCCCGGCTGGCTACCGGGCTAGACGATGACATTTGAGGGGCCTATCTACGAGGGATTCTCACGGCCTGTGGCTTTCAGAATCAGGTGTGTCTGCTGAGCTCAGGCGTCGTGGCTACCCGTCTTGCACCCGGCTGGTCTCCCTGGCCCTTTTCTAGGGGTTTTTTGAGACCTAAAAAGATGTTGGCCTTGTGGATGGTTTGGGTACAAACCACCGATTGGTGACATTTGAGGGGCGCTTCTTGACATTTGGGGGGCAGCTCCCCCCGGCGCGATGCTGATAGATGAGGGGCCGACCTCTAAAACGGCCGGCTAGAGCCTCGCTGGCGACCGCCGAGGCGGCATATGTGATTGATCGTGCGGACTTACCCACAAAAATTGGGGATAAGCCTGTTGAAAACGACCTTGATGTACTGACATTTGAGGGGCGGCAGTGCTGACATTTGGGGGGCGCTACCCTTGACATTTGAGGGGCAGACTACTGACATTTGAAGGGCTTATACATTGACACTTGAGGGTCCAACCTTCTAAATTTTCCCTTTTCATATCATTGACTTACGCACGATCCCACAACGCGTTAACCTTATTTAACCTTCTATAACCAATATATTAAACCTTATAGTTATAACCACCTGACGCAAAAAAAAGCAATCCAGAGAAAGAAACCATACAGAAAAACTGGCCCCCGAAGGGGGGAAACCCCCCTTCTCGATCCCACCCGGCCGCTAACGCGGCCTCCCATCCCCCCAGGGGCTATGCCCCTCGGCCTACGGCCTTCACCCCGACCTAAATAGAGCGCCTACGGCGCTAAGTAATGATTAACTAGGCGCTAAGCGCCTAGTGTTTACGCCAAAAAGAGGGTAGCGCAGGTTGGCGATGTGGCCCCTCAAGTGTCAATGAAAGCCGTCGCGTGGTTGATTCAGGCGCGTGCTGCTTCAGTTGACCTACAGCGACTTATGACGTGGACAGGAGAAGGAACAAATGACGAACGATGCCAGTATCCGGCTGGAGTGTTTGAAGTCGGCCGAAAGTTGGGCTCAACCGACTGGCGAGGAAGTGCGTGCAGTGCTGCACCTAGCTGGCTTCACCGGCGGGAAGGCCGCGAAGGTTCTGGGCCTCGGGCCAAAGGGTGACCGGACGATCCGACGCTGGGTGGGTGAAGATACGCCAATTCCCTATCCCGCGTGGGCGCTGCTCTGCTGCTACGCCGGCCTCGGGTTGATCTGGAAAGACGCCAAGGAAGAGGTTTTAGCGGCTAAAGTGCCAGCATGAAACTACACTAAACCAAAAAAAGTTTAGCTAAATTATTTGACAATTAGGACATTTTGTCCTATCATGGCACTTAAAAGCAGGGCGTTCCGCTTGAATCAATGACTGGAGAAGTTCCAATGAGCAAGAGTAATGACAAGATCATGCCTTGGGTCGATGCCTTGCCGAACGTGCAGTCCACAGACTTCCAAGTACGCCGTGACCAGATCGAGGCCATGATCGCCGAGGCGGATGAGTTGGTGAAGCAGGCGGAAGAGCTGCGAGGCAGAGCCTACTTTGCCACCTTGAAGCTGGAGGCTTGCGCCAAAGGCAAATGGTCGCTTCAGGTGGTCGAGCAGGCAAAGCGCAGCGTCGGCTGCTAAGGGAATGCTCCCTGGCTTCGCATTGCTGATAGTCCCAGGTGGAGGAACGCCCCGGAGTGATCCGGGGCGCTTGGTTTGGTGCTGGCACACCGTAACCATGCTTCCGAGTGGGAGCAGCCAGCATTCAACACCCAAACCATGTCGAGGGTCAAGCTATGTCCAACATCGTCAAGTTCCCAAAAGCAACCAAACCACCATCGCTAGAGCCGATGGAGCCAGCCGCTCCCAAGGCCGTTGACCAGGGACTGCTTGCTGGCATGGTCAAGTTCTTGTGGGTGACGACCGTGCTGGTTTGGCCGATCCTAAAGTGGATTCTGTCCATCGAAGTGTTTTTCCAGTTCGCGCGGATGCTCTACTACTGGAATACGCCTGGCGTAATCGCCGGCTGGACGTTCTTGCTTCACTTTGCCGTGCTGACCGCGATCACCTACTTCGTTTCGATCTACAAACCAAAGGGGCTTTGACATAGCAAAGCAGCCCCTCCGCTTCGGACTTCGTTGAACTGACCATAAGCAACGTGATCGATTTGGTTCTGGTACAGAACGCAATCCAAGGAATCGGGTCCTGACCCGCTAGTTTCTCGTGGAAGGTGTTGTTTTTAGCCGCTAAAACGCTTGACTATTTTTTCTAGTTTAGCTAAACTTGTGCACATGGTTGGCGGCTGGCACCGCTATTTGTTCAACAAACCGGGTGGGGAGTGTTATGGGTGCAATCCATGAAGAAACGGCTAACCGAAGCCCAATTCCAGGTGGCTATCAAGGGACTGGAGATCGGACAGCAGACCATCGACATAGCGCACGGCGTGCTAGTCGATGGCCGGCCACAGGCGGAATTTGTCTCATCTCTGGGGCTGACCAAGGGGGCAGTGTCCCAGGCGGTCAATCGCGTCTGGGTAGCAGCGGGGAAACAGCTCCCCGAGGGATTCGAGCGGGTGACGGCGGTGCTGCCCGAGCATCAAGCGTTCATCGTCAAGAAGTGGGAAGCAGACGCCAAGAGAAAACAGGAAACCAAGTCATGAAAACACTGGTTACGGCAATTCAGAAGGGGGGTCAGGGCAAGACGTTCGCCACCTGCCACCTGGCATTCGACTTCCTTGAGCGGGGCCTTCGTGTGGCCGTGATCGACCTGGACACCCAGGGCAACGCATCATTCACATTGTCGGCGTACCAATCGGGTTACCTCGCCAGCCAGTTGTTTACCAGTGATACCGGCGACCTACGGTATTGGTTCGACAAGCGCGAAGGCGAGAACCTGGCGCTGATTGCGGCCGACCCAAACTTGGCGAACTTGGACAAGATGGAGCTGTCACAAGCCGCCACCGCGCTGCGGGCCAGTGTGGACGTGCTGGGAGAGTTCTTTGATGTATGCCTGATTGACACAGCCCCCTCTCTTGGTGTCGCTATGACGGCTGCCGTTCTGACGGCCGACTACATGCTGTCACCCATCGAAATGGAGGCGTATAGCTTGCAGGGTATGAAGAAGATGGTCGCGGTCATCAGCAATCTGCGCAAGCAGAACCCCAAGCTGCGTTTTCTCGGCATGGTGCCTAACAAGGTGGATGCGCGGAAGCCGCGTCACGTCAACAACCTGGCGACTTTGCAGCAGGCATACCCGCAGCTCATCTTGCCGTTCAGCATCGGTGCGCGTGACAGCATCGCAGAGGCGCTGGGCGAAAAGATGCCGGTGTGGAAAATGAAAAAGACCGCCGCGCGCAAGGCTACCCAAGAGGTTCGGGCGCTGGCGGATTACGTGTTCAAGAAGATGGAGATCGCGCAATGAGCGCTACTGTTAACGCCACTAAATGGTCCGGGTTGGGTTTGGAAGAGCTGGGAGACCTTGCCGGCCTGCTGAACGAGGTGCCGGCGGCCAACGCTGGCGGCGCTGGCCCGCTGGAACTGCCGCTTGACCTGATCGATGAAGACCCGAATCAACCACGCACGGCCGACAACCCTGGCTTCTTGCCTGAGAGCATTGCCGAGATCGGCGAGACGATCAAAGACCGTGGCGTGAAGTCGCCCATCAGCGTGCGCGAGAACAAGGACGCTCCGGGCCGATATTTCATCAACCATGGCGCGCGGCGCTATCGCGGTTCGAAGTGGGCGAACAAGACCACGATTCCAGCCTTCATCGACAATGATTACAACGAGGCCGACCAGGTTATCGAGAACCTGCAACGCAACGAACTGACGGCGCGCGAGATCGCCGACTTCATTGGCCGCGAGCTGGCGAAAGGCAAGAAGAAGGGCGAAATTGCGAAGGAGATCGGCAAGTCGCCGGCGTTCATCACGCAGCACGTGACCCTGTTGGATTTGCCCGAACCAATCGCCGAGGCGTTCAACAGCGGCCGGTGCAAGGATGTGACCGTCATCAACGAGCTGGTGACGGCCTACAAGAAGAACCCCGGCGAGGTAGCCGTCTGGCTGGCTGACGACAGCCAGGAACTGACGCGCGGTACGGTGAAGCTGCTGCGCGAGTTCCTGGAGGACAAGCGGAACCATGAACACGGCGACCGCGACCCCAACACCGTCGATGCTCTGACCGGAAAGACCGATGCCGAGGCCGGCGACAGCGAACAAGGCCCGCAGGACGATGGCAAGAAGGATTCAAAGGAACCCGACCCCAATAAACTCAAGAAGGCCATCATCCAGGTCAAGCATGACGATCGGCCGGCGCGCCTGATCCTGAATCGCCGACCCCCGACCGATGGCTGGGCCTGGTTCAAGTACGAGGATGACGGTCAGGAGTTCGCGGCAGACCTTGGCACCGTGCAGCTTGTAGCGTTGTTGGAGGGCTGACCGATGAAAGAACGCCTCTTGGTCATGAACGGTCAGCGGATAGTTCAGGTCGAAAAGGAAGGCGCTTGGACGAGTCAGAAGGTAGACAAGGCGGGCGCGTTGAAACCCGGCATCTACAACCTGTACACGGCCCAAGCGGCCGACAAGACCCAAACCCATGCCGGCTTGATCGTTCACGCCGATACCACCAACGTGTACCAGCAGATCGGCAAGAGCTTTGTCATGCACGCTCGGTCAGATTTCGATAAGGTGCCTGAAATCGGAAGCGCGAAGACTATCAGCTACAACTCACACGGCAAGGCGGCAGTCGCCGCAGAGGCACCAAAACTGACGCGGGGACGTTCCATATAGGGGACGTCTCAGATTCGCTAAGCCGGCCCAGGCCAGTTCACGGACCGCTGCAACGCCATCACTCGCTTGACTTGGCTTTCGCTGCAGCCGGCCAGCCTGGCGGCCTCGGCGATGCTGTGACCACCGGCGCGAAGTGCCTTTAGCCGGGCGGTCGTGCTCAGGCACCAGCATCGCCAAGATCAGAACAGCCCCATTAAAACCGCCGCCAACACCGTGCGCAACGGTTTGATGGGGCTTTGTTGCAGAAATCGGGCCGTCCGGTCTGTGTGTGGCGAGGTAAGCTGCCGAGATGAGCGACAGAGTCAGGCCCGAGCCCGCCAAGTACAAGACCACCAACT
>NZ_PVLR01000038.1 GCF_002980625.1 Malikia spinosa
CCCGCCGCGGCGGGTTTTCTCGTAGGCCCGGCCGGTCTGGATGACGGCCGGGCGTTGTGGTGGCTTACTGGGCGCCGGTGATGCCCCCGGTGGTGCACTGCAGGTTGTTGAAGTTGAAGGCCTGCGACGTGGTCGGGGCGTTGACCGTGACGCTGCGGGTCACCCACTGGCTGGTGAGCCGGTTCCAGGCCCACAGCGTGCCGGCGCTGCCGGACTCGATGTTGCTGAGGGTGCTGGTGCCGGTGGCGGTGTAGCCGCCGCGCCAGTTGTTGGTGTAGAGCCAGACCGAGGTCGGGCTCGCGCGCTGGAAGGAGCCGTCCGGGCAGGATTCGGTCACCGTGGTCACCAGCGAGGCGTAGGACACCGTGGGCAGGCTGACCTGGACGGTGGCGCCGCCGCCAGCGGCGGTGGTGCACAGGTTCACGTTGTTGGCGCTGCCGCGCAGCACGCCGTCAGCGGTGCGGATCCTGATGTTGACGTTGGTCTTGGGCGACTTGGCCAGGTTGAGCAGCGAGTCGGTGATCGGCTGGTTTTTCAGCGCCGACATGTAGTAGTTGGTGCCTGCCACGCCGGTGATGTCGACATACAGGGCGCGGTTGTCGCCTGCCGGACGGCCCGTGATGTTGAGGCGGCCGTCGCAGTTGGCGCCGGCTTGCCAGTACAGCCAGTCCAGGTTCCAGTAGGACAGGTGCTTCGAGGTGAAGACGACTTCGAAGTTGTTGGCATCGACCGGCGACTTCTCGCGGATGGTGCCGTTCTGTTCGAAGGCCCACTTGCCGGTGGTTTCGTCGAAGCTCCAGATCGGGTAGATGTCGCCCGCCATCAGCAAGGCGCCGGTTTCGGGGTTCTTGGAGCTCTTGGGCAGGTCGATCGTCAGGGTGACCGGGGTGTCGAAGTTCTTGATCGCCTTGCCGGTGCTGTCGGTGACGTTGAACTGCGCGAAGCCGCCAGTGATGAAGTTGCCGCTGGCTTCGGTCACGCCAGCGCCGAGGTAGCTGCTGTTGGGGTCCGACACCGTGGGGGCGAAGCCGCCCGGGAAGGCTTGCAGCGACTGGGTTTCGTTGTTGGAGTACTTGGTGACGGTCAGGGTCAGGCCGCCCGATGCGGCAACGCCGTTGGCATCGCGCGCCACCGTGTTGGCCGGGATGGTGATCTTGGCGGTGCCGACCGGCTCCGAAACGCCCTGGTCGTTGGTGACGGTCTTGGGCGCCGTGCTCACGACGGTGTTGCTGGCGATCACGCCGGTGGCGCTGGCCGTGGCGGTGCCGGTGGCCATGGCCAGGCCCAGGTCGGTGTCGGCGTTGAGCGCGGCGACCTTGGCTGGCTTGGAGTTGGTCAGCTTGACGGTGATGACCTGGTCGCCTTCCTTCGACAGATCCTTGGTGATCTGCGTGCCCGAGGTGTTCCAGCCCAGCGCCAGATTGCCGCCGGTGAAGGCGAAGAAGTCGTTGCTGCCGTTGAAGTTGGCGACGACGGTCAGCAGGCCGTTGTTGGTGCTGAGGGTGCGACCCTTGACCGACTTGTTCTCGGAGTCGAGCACCTCGTTGTCGGTGATTGACTGGCCGGTGAAGTTGACCGACAGCGGGTCGGTGATCGGGGCATTGGTCACCGCGTCGACGAAGACCAGCTGGTACTTGTACGCCGCCGTGATGACCTCGGCCGGCGGAGTGATCACCGGGCTGCCACCACCACCGCCGCCGCAAGCCGCCAGGCTACCGATGACGCCAGCGACTGCCAGCATCCTCAAGGTTGGGTTGAATCGAAAATTCATGTCGTCCTCTCGCTCGTCAAGTTGAAGAAAAAGCGCAATTGCCTTGCCGCCTCATTATGAGATATCGAGAGGAGTTTTGTTGTATTTTGATCGAATTTCGCTTGGGATATGTGGGTGTGGCGCCACGCCCATGAAAAAGGCCCGCACGGGGCGGGCCTAGGCGGTTGACAGGCCGCGCCAAGCGGCATGTCAGGGGCGCTCGATCAGGTGTTGGCGCCGGTTACGCTGCCGGTGACGACAACGGTGTCGACCACGAAGCTGTTGCCAGTGCTGTCGGTGATGGTGGCCGTGGTACCGTCAGCGCTGTAGGTGACAGTCACGCTGGTGCTGACGGTCGAGCGGCTGGTGGTGCCGGCACCCGTGATGGTCACGGTGATGTCGACGTTTTGCGTGCCAGCCACCAGACGGTCGGTGTTCGGGTCGAGCACCATGTTGCCGTTGATGGTGAAGCAGGCGTTGCCGTTGGCGTCGCCGGTGCTGGGCGGGATCGGGTAGGTCGTGCCGCCCCAGGTGCCCTTGCCGCACAGGATGGTGGAGCCGGCAGCGATGTAGCCGCTGAAGGTGCCCTGGGCGGAGTTCAGCGTGAAGCCGGAAATCGCGTTGGCCGGGGCGCCAGCCGGGATCGGGGTGAAGGTGAAGCTGGTGTTGGCAGCCACGGTCGGTGCACCGGCTTCGGTGAAGATGGCGCCGACCGGCAGGCTGGCAGTCTTGTTGACCAGCAGCTTGGCGTACTGTTCAGCCGTGGCTTCGGTGGCTGCGCTGACCGTGACGGCCTTCAGGTCTTGGGTCACCAGGGTGCCGTCGCCGCCGCCGCCGCAAGCTGCCAGACCGCTGACGAGGCCGGCGATTGCCAGCATTTTGAAGGTTTGCTTGAGTAGGAAAGTCATGATGTCCTCGGACTTGTCAAGTTGATGGAATGGTGCAATTGCCTTGCTGGGTCATTATGAGTCAGCAGGAAGCAGTTTTTATTGCATTTTGACCGGATTGCTGTCGGATGCTTGTCAGGCGCATGCCAGCGACTGATAGGGGATTGCCACTTCGTGGTCTTTTCCTAGCAGTTGCAGCAAAACTATCACTCGATCCTGCGCCGTCATGCGCACCAGCGCGTCCAAGCCGGCCAGCGGTCCGGCCACGACCTTGACCGCCGTGCCGGGCTGCAGGCCCATGAGTTCGGCCGCCGAGCGCTCCTGCTGCTGTTCGATCCACTGCGCGATCTGCTTGAGCTTGTCGTGCGGCAGTTGGGCAAATTCGTGGCCGAAACGCACCAGGCTGGTGATGCCGAGCGTCGAGCGCACGACCGAGATCGATTGCTGCGGGTGTGCCGGGCGGAAGAACAGGTAGCGCGGGAACATGGCTTCCTGCGTGAACAAGGCGTCCTCGGCCTTGCGTCGGCGTGGCTTGACGGCCTTGATCTTGGGCAGCCAGGCCTCGAAGCCTTGCTTGAGCAGGTTGTCGCGCCCGATTTCTTCGGACTTGGGCTTGGTGTAGGCGAGGTACCAGGCGCTGTCTTGCAGCGCGTCGAGTACCGGATGTGGGAGATTGATCATCATGATGAAACCTTGGCTACATTTCGTAGTCGTGACCCTGGCCCTGCATGACCTTCATGATCAGATCGCGGCTCAGGCGGTCGCTGAGGAATTCGGCGAACTTCAGCACGAACAGCCGCAGGTAGGCGCCACGCTTGAAGGCCACGCGCGCGACGTTCTGGCCAAACAGGTGGCCAGCCGGGCGCGCGACCAGGTCGGGGCTGCGTTCGTCGCCCTGCATCGCCATCTCGGCCACGATGCCCACGCCCATGCCGAGCTTGACGTAGGTCTTGATCACGTCGGAGTCGATCGCGTCGAGCACCACATTGGGCACCAGCTGACGCTGTGCGAAGGCCTGGTCGATGCGGGTGCGGCCGGTGAAGGTCGGGTGGTAGGTGATCAGCGGCAGCTTGGCCAGGTCTTCCAGGCTGATGCGTTCCTTGTCGAGCAGCGGATGGCCGAACGGCAGCACCAGCACATGTTGCCAGTCGTAGCAGGGCAGGGTGACGAGTTCGTCGTACTGGCCCAGCGATTCGGTGGCGATGCCGATTTCGGCCGTTTCCTCGATCAGCATGCGCGCGACCTGGTCCGGCGAGCCCTGGTGCAGGCTGATGCCGACCTTGGGGTAGGCGATGCGCAGCTTGGCCACCGGACCGGGCAGCACGTAGCGGGCCTGGGTGTGGGTGGTGGCGATGCTGAGGGTGCCGCTGTCCTGGGCCGAGAACTGTTCGCCGATGCGCTTGAGGTTGTTGACCTCGCGCAGGATGATGTCGATGCTTTTGAGCACATGCTGGCCGGGCTCGGTCACGCGCTTGATGCGTTTGCCGTGGCGCGAGAATATCTCGACCCCAAGCTCGTCCTCGAGCTCGATGATGGCCTTCGACACGCCCGGCTGCGAGGTGTGCAGGGCCTTGGCCGCCTCGGTCAGGTTGAGGTTGCGGCGCACGGCCTCCTGGACGAAGCGGAACTGGTGCAGGTTCATTCGGCTTCCAGCGCGAGCTCGGCCAGCAGCGCGGTCAGGCGTGGCTGCTCGCCAGCGGTCGGCAGCAATTTGAACGCGACATCGGGGTGCGCCTGGCGCAGTTGCGTCATCAGCAGCGGCAGGTCTTCGCGCGCATGCTTGCCCATGCCGAAGAACAGCGGCAGCACGCGCACTTCGGACGCGCCAGCGGCGATGGCCTGGGCCGCGGCTTCGGGCAGCTCCGGCGTGCAGAGTTCGAGGTAGGCGCAGGCGACATGGGCGTCGGGGGCCTGGGCGCGCACGGCGTGGGCGACGGCTTCGACCGGCGCGCGCCAGAGCGGGTCGCGCGAACCGTGGGCGAAGATGAGGATGGCGAGCATGTAGGTCCTAGTTTGTGCGGGGGTTAATGCCTGAGCACCAGCCAGCCGAAGGCGCCGAGCGAGACCAGCGAGTAGAGCAGCGAGGGCGCAGCTGCGACCAGCCAGGGTGCCCAGGCACGCAGGTTGCCGATGTAGCCGAACACGTTGCTGAGCAGGAAGAAGCTGATGCCGAGCATCACGCCCAGGAACACATAGCCCGCGACCCCGCCGGAGCGGAAATGCAGGTAGGCGAACGGCAGCGCGAGCACGACCATGACCAGGCAGCTCAGCGGGTAGAACAGCTTGCGCCAGAATTCGATCTCGTAGCGCTGGGCGTTCTGGCCGTTGGCTTCGAGGTGGCGCACGTAGCGGAACAGGTCGAGCGTGGCCATGCGCTCGGGCTTGAGCAGCGCGACCGAGACCATTTCGCTGCTGAGTCCGGTCGGCCAGTCCCATTGCGCCAGGGTTTGGCGCTGCACATTGGCCTGGCCGCCCCGGGTGTCGAATTGCTGGCGCTGGACCTGTTGCAGCTGCCAGTGACCGCCTGTGCCGCTGCCGCCGCTGCTGGCGATCTGGCCGGTTGCGGCCTTGAGGGTCGAGCGCAGGCGGCCGTCGTCGCCGAACTCGAAGATGCGCACTTCCTGCAGTGCGCCGTCGGCCCCGAGCGCGCCGACGTTGACCGAGAACTGGCTGTCCTCGCTGCGCTCCTTGAGCCAGGCGCCGGTGCGGCCCAGGGTGGTACGGCCCTGGTAATGGGACTTGAGCAGCTGGCCGGTCTTGCCGGCGGCGGGCGCGACATAGTCGCCGATCGCGAAGGTCAGCAGCACGAAGCCGGCGCCAAGTCCGAGCAGGGTGCGCAGCGCGCGGCCCGGGCCCAGTCCGCTGGTGCGCAGGATGGTGAACTCGGAGCTTTGTGCCAGCCGCACCAGCACGAACACGCTGCCGATCAGTACCGCGATCGGCAGCAGCTCGTAGATGCGGGTCGGCAGTTGCAGCGCGACATAGGCCAGCGCCTGTGGCAGCGCATAGACCCGGGTCGGGTCGAGCGGCGAGGCGCGGCCCAGCGTGGGCAGCTCGTCGACCAGGTCGAAGAAGGAGAACAGCGCCAGGAAGGCCAGTAGCACGAACAGGACGGCGATCAGGATTTCGCCATAGATCAGGCGGCGCAAGGTCTTCATGCGTGGCCCCCTTGGGGCGTTGTTGCCGTTGCCGTCGTTGTAGCTGCCGTGGCGCTGGCGCTGCGCCTGGGCCAGAGCTGCCAGTTGTAGTGGCGCTTGGCCAGCCAGGCCAGCGTGACCGTCAGCACGCCGCCATGCACGGCCAGCATGTAGAGCCGCCAGTCGAACTTGCCGGCCGCGATCCAGCCGGTGCCCAGGTTGACCAGGTTGTAGTAGAGCACGAAGCTGAACAGCAGGAACACCAGGTTGCCGCTGCGCCCGGCGCGCGGATTCGACACCGAGACCGCGACCGCGATCAGCACGAAGTTGAGCGCCGTGATTGCCATGCCGATGCGCCAGGACAGTTCGCCGAGCGCCGCCGGGGTCGGGTCTTGCAGCAGCTCCAGCGTCGGCAGCGCCTTGAACTTGGCCGACTGGCCGTCAAGTGCTGCCTTGCCGCCGATGCGGATGCCGTAGCTTTCGAATTCGCTGACGCGGATGGTGTCATTGGCCTGGTCGGGCGGCGGCAGTTCGAGCCGCTGACCGCGGTCGAGCATCAGGAACTGGTCCTGGCCGATCCATTCGATCCGGCCGGCCTGGGCCGAGGTGATGGTCTCGCGGCCGTTGGCATCGGTGTCGGCGATGAAGACGTTGCGGCCCTGCTTGCCGCCCGAGGTGTCGCGGTCGATGAAGAACACGCGCCGCCCGCCCGAGGATTCCATGAACTGGCCCGGGCTGACGCGGTCGAGGTCGCCGCGCTGCTCGTAGCGGATGCGCAGCAGTTCGGTCTGCGCATTGGCCCAGGGCCAGGCCCAGACCACCAGCAAGGTGATGGCCAGCAGCACCGGCCAGGCGAAGCGCAATATCGGCGGCAGGAAGCTGGCCAGGCCGCGACCGGCCGAGAACCAGATGAACATCTCGCTGTCGGCGTACATGCGCGACAGCGTCGAGACGATGGCGACGAACAACGCGATCGTCAGCACGATCGGCATTTGCGCCATCACGGTGTAGGTCAGCACCAGCAGGATTTCCTGCGGGTTGACGCTGCCCTTGCTGGCCATGCCCAGGGTGCGGATCAGCAGCATCGTCAGCACGATGGTGAACAGCACCAGCAGGTTGGCACCGAAGCTGCGCGCGAGCTCTCGCCTGATAGTTGAATGGAATAACATCGACTAAATTTTTATTGGTGTCGATATTATGAACTTCGAACTCAAGTCCGTGAGCCTGGCCCAGGCGGCCGAATGGGAAGTTGACGCGTTGCTGGTGCTGTGCGCCGACGAGGTGCTGGCGGCCAGCCGTCATGCGCAAGACCCGATCAGCGTCTGGGTCCAGTCCGCGCTGGCGGCCAAGGACCTGGAAGAGGGCGCGGGCAAGCTGCTGCAGGCCTACGGCCTGCCTGGCGTGACGGCGCGCCGGCTGCTGTTCGTGCGCGCCGGTGACGGCTCGGCGGCCCAGGTGCGCAAGGCGGCACTGGCGGCGATGGCCCCGCTCAAGGGCCTCAAGCTCAAGACCCTGGGTGTCTATGCCGGATCGCTGGCCGTGGCCGCCATCAATGCGCTGGTGCAGGCCGTGGCCGATGCCAGCTATGTCTACACCGCCACCAAGAGCCTGCCGCAGCCGCGCGCGATCCGCCGCGTCGACCTGGGCGTGACCGATGCCGGCGCAGTGCGCTCGGGCTTCGAGCTCGGTTGCGCCACGGTGCGCGGCATCGAGCTGGCCAAGGAATGGGCGAACCGCCCGGCCAACCATGCCACGCCGACGCTGCTGGCCGATGCCGCGCGCCAGCTGGCCAAGAAGTCGCACCTGAGCGCCGAGATCCTGGGCCCGGCCGAGGTCGAGGCCTTGGGCATGGGCGCCTTCATGGCCGTGTCCCAGGGCTCGGAGCAGCCGCTGCGCTTCATCGTGCTGAAGTACCAGGGCGCGCACAAGTCGGTCGCGCCGGTGGTGCTGGTCGGCAAGGGCGTGACCTTCGATACCGGCGGTATCTCGATCAAGCCAGCGGCCGAGATGGACGAGATGAAGTTCGACATGGGGGGTGCCGCCAGCGTGCTGGGTACCTTCGCGGCGCTGGCCGAGCTCAAGCCGGCCGTCAACGTGGTCGGCCTGATCCCGGCCTGCGAGAACATGCCGAGCGGTCGCGCGGTCAAGCCGGGCGATGTCGTGACCAGCATGAGCGGCCAGACCATCGAGGTGCTCAACACCGATGCCGAGGGCCGGCTGATCCTGTGCGACGCGCTGACCTATGCCCAGCGCTTCGAGCCGCGCGCGCTGATCGACATCGCGACCCTGACCGGGGCTTGCGTGATTGCGCTCGGCGGCGTGCGCGCCGGGCTGTTCGCCAACCAGGACGAGCTGGCGCAGCAGCTGCAGGAGGCCGGCGCTGCCGCGCAAGACCTGTGCTGGCGCATGCCGCTCGACGACGAGTATGCCGAGGGCCTGAAGTCCAATTTCGCCGACATGGGCAACGTTGCCGGGCGCCAAGCCGGTGTCGTGACGGCGGCCAAGTTTCTGCAGAAGTTCGTGCAGGAAAACCAGGCCTGGGCCCATCTGGACATCGCGGGCGTGGCCTGGAAGAGCGGCGCGGCCAAGGGTTCGACCGGCCGTCCGGTCGGCCTGCTGCTGCAGTATCTGGTCGACGAGGCCGCACGCATTGCGGCCGATCAGCCGGCGCGGGTGGTGGAAAAACCGGTGCGGCTCGAAAAGCCGGCCAGCCCGGCCCCTACGACGGCGACCACGGCGTCCACGATTGCGCCGAGCGCCAAGCCTGCCAAGGCCAAGAAGGCGGCCAAGGCGCGCAAGAAGGCTTGAGCGTGGCACACCAGCCCGAAGTGGCCTTTCACTTCAACGTGCCCGATCCGCTGCGCTACCTGTTGCGCCTGCTGCGCAAGGTGCGCCAGGCCGGCATGAGCGCGCTGGTCTGCGCGCCGCCGGAGCTGGCACGCGAGCTCGACCAGGCGCTCTGGACTTTCGCGCCCGAGGACTTCATTGCGCACGCGCGCTGGGATGCCGAGGAATCAGTGCGGGCCCATTCGCCGATCCTGATCGCGGACCAGGCAGTTGTTTGGCCCGGCGCCGAGGTGCTGATCAACCTGCTGCCCCTGTCCGGGCTGCCGCCGGCCTATGAGGACTACCGCAAGGTGATCGAGATCGTCGGTCTGGACCAGCCCGGGCGCGAGGCGGCACGCTTGCGCTGGCGTACCTATACCGCGCAAGGCCACAGCCTCAAGCGCCACGACGCAGCCGCCGTGGCGGCTGCCTGAACGAGGCCTCATGAGGCCTGATCGGCCTGGGCGCTGAGCTTCAGCAGATCTGCTGTTCCAGCCAGGCCGTGAAGTCGGCACCGACTTCGGGGTGGCAGCGCCCCAGGTCGACCGTGGCCTGCAGGAAGCCGAGCTTGCTGCCGCAGTCGTAGCGCTGGCCCTGGTAGCGGTAGGCAAACACCTTCTCGCGCCGCAGCAGCTGCGCGATGCCGTCGGTCAGCTGGATCTCGCCGCCAACGCCACGCGGCAGGTTCTCGAGTTCCTTGAACAGGCCAGGTGTCAGGATGTAGCGCCCGGCCACGGCCAGCGTGGTCGGCGCGACTTCGGGCGCCGGCTTTTCGACGATGCCCGACACGTCGAGCATGTCCTCGGCCACCTGCTGGCCCGAGACGATGCCGTAGCGCTTGGTGTGCTCGCGCGGCACGTCCTGCACCGCCAGCAGGCTGGTGCCCCAGTCGGCGTAGCGCTTGACCATTTGCGCCATGACCGGGGGCTGGCCGACCATCAGGTCGTCGGCCAGCAGCACGGCGAAAGCCTCGTTGCCGACCAGTTCCTTGGCGCACAGCACGGCATGTCCCAGGCCCAGCGCGCGCGGCTGGCGCACATAGACACAGGTCATGTCATCGGGCGCGATCGAGCGCGCGACAGCGAGCAGCTCGGTCTTGCCAGCGGCCTCGAGTTCGCTTTCGAGTTCGTAGGCGGTGTCGAAATGGTCCTCGATGCTGCGCTTGGTGCGACCGGTGACGAAGATCATCTGGCGGATGCCGGCGGCATAGGCTTCCTCGACCGCGTACTGGATCAGCGGCTTGTCGACCACGGGCAGCATCTCCTTGGCGCTGGCCTTGGTGGCGGGCAGGAAACGGGTGCCAAGACCGGCAATCGGGAAAACGGCCTTGCGGATCGGTGCGTTCATGGGGCTTGTATTGGAAATAAAGACGGACTGATTCTACGTGAGGCATATTTCAGTCAAGAAATGAAATAAATATTAAAAATCTCTCAATCTAATAAGCTGAATGATTGCACGGTAGCGATTAGCCTGACACCGACTTGGGATTCGCCTATCCCTGTGCTATAAAAATCGTCATGATTCTGCAGCAATGGCGTTTGCCGCTGTCCGCCGCCTGTCCCTGCGGCCCCGACCTGGAATACGACCCGGACTTCCTGCAGCTGCAACAGGTGCTGCGGTCCCGGCCCGAGCCGGAGTTCCGCGTCTCCCAGCAGGACGGTCGGGGTGGCCGGACCTTGCCCGATGGCGCGCCGATTGCCTGGTCCGAGGTGCGCGAACTGGCGCAGGCCCTGTTGCTGCGCAGCAAGGATCTGCGGTTGGCCATCTGGCTGACCCGGGCCCAGTTGCATCTCGAGGGCTTTGGCGCCATTCAGCAGGGCCTGGAGCTGGTCCATCTGCTGCTGCAGGACTACTGGGATGGGGTGCATCCCGGGCTCGACCCGGACGACGGCGACCCGACCATGCGCCTCAATGCCCTGGCCGCTTTGGATGCGCTCGATTCGGTCGCGGGCGATGTCCGGGCCAGTTTTCTGCTCGATTCGCGCCAGCAGGGCCAGTTGACGGTGCGCGAGCTCGAGCTGGCAGCCGGTCGCCTTGAGCCGCTGCCCGGGGAGGCCCGGCCAGCCGCCGTCCAGGTCGAGCGCCTGCTTGAAGTTGCGCTGCAGCATTCGCCCGAGCTCGCTTCCGTGGCGCAGGCAGCACCACAGCAGCTCGAAGCCATCCGCGCCGTGCTGGCCGATCGGCTGGGTCAGCGGCCAGCACAGCGGCTGGCTGATCAGCGCGCTGAGCGCTTGGGCCAGCCGCCACTGCCCGACCTGTTGCGCCTGCACGCCATGCTCGACACCGTGGCACAGGCTGTGGCCAAGCTCACTGCCGCCACGCTGACGCCCGAGCCGGCCGTACCAGGAGCCGAGTTGGCCGGCAGTCACTTGTCAGCCGTGGCGGATCAATTGTCCCGGGATGGTCCCGTTGCCCAATTGCCAGGACAAATCAATAGCCGGCAGCAGGTCGTTGAAATGCTGGCGCTGCTGTGCCAGTATCTCGAAAAGAATGAACCCACCAATCCGGTCCAGATCCTGTTGCGTCGGGCGCAGCGGATGATGCAGATGGATTTTCTCGAATTGCTGCGCGACATGGCGCCCGATGGACTCGATCAGGCCGAAAAGGTCGTCGGAGCCAGAATAGCCAGGGATGACGATTGACCGCTTCTCTGCTAATGTGCCGCCGGTGGGTGAACTTGGGTGTTCAGGGAAGGGAGGACGGACATGCCGGAAAGCAGCCAGAAATTCATGGCGCGCAATCGTGCGTCGCGGGTCCAGATCGAATACGAGGTCGAGCTCTACGGCGCCGAGAAACGGGTCCAGCTGCCGTTCGTGATGGGGGTGCTGGCCGACCTGTCGGGCCAGCCGGGCGCGCCCCCCGCGCTGCCGCCAGCCGCCCTGGCCGAGCGAAAGTTCCTCGAGTTCGATGTCGACAATTTCGACAGCCGGATGAAGGCGATCCAGCCCCGTCTCTCCTTCCAGGTCGACAACGCCCTGAGCGGTGAAGGCCAGCTCAAGGTCGACCTGAGCTTCGAGCGCATGGAGGATTTTTCCCCGGAGTCGATCGCGCGGCAGGTCGAGGCCTTGAAGCAGCTGCTGACGGCGCGCCAGCAGTTGGCCGACCTGATCACCTACATGGACGGCAAGACCGGGGCCGAGGAACTGATTGCTCAGGTGCTGAATGACCCGGCCTGGCTCGAGTCGCTGGCCTCGTGGCCCGCCTTGCCCGAGCCCGATGGCAAGAGCAAGACCGTCAGTCAGACCTGAAGCCGGCCCAGGAGGTGATTCCGATGTCCAACCTGCCTTTCCAGTCCCAGTCGCAGTCCCAGACTGAGCCGCTACCCGCACTGGCGCAGGCGCCAGCCGCGCTGGCCGAACTGCTGCGCCGCGAGTTCAAGCCCAAGTCGGAGCAGGCCCGGGCGGCGGTGCTGCGGGCGGTCCAGACACTGGCCCGGCAGGCCTTGGCCCAGGGTGACGCCATCCTCCCGGGCGACCAGTCTGGACAGACCAGTCAGACTGGCCAGGACGCCGTCCAGTCGATCGAGGCCCTGATTGCCGAGCTCGACCGCAAGCTGTCCGCGCAGCTCAACCTGATCCTGCATCACCCGGAGTTCCAGCGCCTTGAGGGCGCCTGGCGCGGCTTGCAGCATCTGGTCAGCCACACCGAGACCGACGAGGGGCTCAAGATCCGGGTCCTCGATGTCTCGAAGGCCGAGCTCGGTCGCACGCTCAGGAAGTTCAAGGGCACGAGCTGGGACCAGAGCCCGCTGTTCAAGAAGGTCTACGAGGAGGAGTACGGCCAGCTCGGCGGCGAGCCGTTCGGTTGCCTGATCGGCGACTACTACTTCGATCACAGCCCGCCCGACACCGAGCTGCTGGGCGAGATGGCCCGGATCGCGGCGGCGGCCCATGCGCCCTTCATCGCGGGTGCTTCGCCAGCCGTGCTGCAGATGGACAGCTGGCAGGAGCTGGCCAATCCGCGCGACCTCGGCAAGATCTTTTCCACGCCCGAATACGCAGCTTGGCGTGCGCTGCGCGCCAGCGAGGACGCGCGCTACCTGGGGCTGGCGCTGCCGCGCTTCCTGGCGCGACTGCCCTATGGCGCCCGGACCCATCCGCTTGAGGCGTTCGACTTCGAGGAAGACACCGGGGCGGCAGACCACAGCAAGTACACCTGGGCCAATGCGGCCTATGCGATGGCGGTCAACATCAACCGCTCGTTCAAGGAGTTCGGCTGGTGTTCGCGCATCCGCGGCATCGAGTCGGGCGGTGCGGTCGAGGGGCTGCCGGTGCATGCCTTCCCGACCGACGACGGCGGCGTCGACATCAAGTGTCCGACCGAGATCGCGATCAGCGACCGCCGCGAGGCCGAGCTGGCCAGGAGCGGTTTCATGCCGCTGATCCATCGCAAGCATTCGGATTTCGCCGCCTTCATCGGGGCCCAGTCGCTGCAGAAACCGACCGAGTACGACGACCCGGACGCCAGCGCCAATGCCAGGCTGGCGACGCGACTGCCTTATCTGTTTGCCTGTTGCCGCTTTGCCCATTACCTCAAGTGCATCGTGCGTGACAAGCTCGGTTCGTTCAAGGACCGTGACGCGATGGAGCGCTGGCTGCAGGACTGGATCATGAATTATGTCGACGGCGACCCGGCCCATTCCTCCGAGCAGACCAAGGCCAGGCGTCCGCTGGCGGCGGCCGAGGTCGTGATCGAGCCGGTCGAGGGCGATCCGGGCTACTACCGCTCGCGGTTCTACCTGCGCCCGCATTACCAGCTTGAGGGGCTGACGGTGTCGCTGCGCCTGGTTTCGCGGCTGCCGAGCGAGAAATCGGCCTGAGCCCGATATCGAGATCGGATCGTCTGAAGAATCTGGCGCCGGCAGTCGGGGTCCACCCTGCCGGTGCTGGTCTTGCAGCGCTGGGTGGACCGTCAAACAGGGAGAACGGCTATGGCCATCGACATGTTCCTGAAGATCGAAGGCGTGGAGGGCGAGTCCACGGACAAGTCGCACAAGGGTGAGATCGACATCCTGTCCTGGTCCTGGGGCATGTCGCAAAGCGGCACCACCCATATGGGCGGTGGCGGCGGCTCGGGCAAGGTCAGCGTGCAGGACCTGAGCCTGACCAAGTATGTCGACGCCTCGACCCATGCGCTGATGCTGGGCTGCTGCAAGGGCACCCATTTCGATCAGGCGGTGTTCACCGTGCGCAAGGCCGGCGACGCGCCGCTCGAATACATCAGGATCACGCTGCGCGAGGTCATCGTCAGCGATCTCTCGACCGGCGGCAGCGGCAGCGAGGACCGGCTGACCGAGACCCTGAAGCTCAATTTCGCTGAGTTCAAGTTCGAATACCAGACCCAGAGCACCAAGGGCGGCAAGCAGGGCGGCGCCAAGATCGCGGCTTGGAATATCGCCGAAAACGCGCCGGCCGGTTGAGCTGGCTGAAAACCACCCCCTTGTTGCAATGAGTGCTGTCCATGGCCCAGCGCGACATCTTTCTGCGCATAGAAGGCAGCCGTCAGGGCCTGCTGCGCGGCGAGTCCCAGGACCCATCCCACCCGGGGGAAATCGATGTCCTGTCCTGGTCCTGGGGCATGGACAGTCCGGGCGACGCCTTCGGCTTGCCGACCGGGCGCACCAATGTCGAGCTGCTGCGCCTGACCAAGCGGGTCGACAGCGCGAGCACGGCGCTGATGTCGGCCCTGCGCGCCAACGAGCTGATCCGCAAGGCGGTGCTGACGGTGCGCAAGGCCGGTGGCGATCCGCTGGCCTATTTCACCCTCACGATCGAGAACGCGCGGCTGGTGCAGCAGCGCCTGCGGGGCGGGGAGGGCGAGGACAGCGCCATCCTGACCGAGGAGCTGGCCCTGAGTTTCCAGAAGGTCCGGGTCGAGTATCTGCCGCAGCTCCGGACCGGCAGCGCAAGCGGCGTGCATACCTTCGAGACCGTGCTCAACGGTCCGCCCTGAAGGAGATTGGCGATGTCGCAGCCGCTGCCTGGACTGCTGTCTGAGCCGCTACCGGCCCTGCGCATCAGCGTCTCGCGCTGGCAGGGCGCGCCCTTGCCGTCCGAGCCGCCGCCGCCATCCTTCGAGTTCGACCTGCGTGGTGGCTGCCTGGGCCGCGACGACTCCTGCGAGCTGCTGCTGCCGGACCCGCAACGCCATGTGTCGCGCCTGCAGGCGCGCATCGAGTTCGATGGCCAGGGCTTCGTGCTGGTCGATCTGGGCAGCAATCCGACCCGGGTCGATGGTCAGCCGCTGGGCCGGGGCCGGCGATTGCCGCTGGCGGGTGGCGAGCGGCTCGCGATCGGCGACTACGAGCTCGAAGTCGTGGCGCTGACGCGGGGGGCGCATTCATTGCAGCCCCTGTCGTCACCGCCGTTGTCGCAGTCGGGGCAATCAGCGCAGCCGGGGCACGGGCTTGCCGCCTCTGTTCCTGTCGATGACCCGTTTGCGGTCTTTGCCGCAGCGAAGCCGCCCGCCCAGCCGGCACCCGTCCCGCTGACCAATCCCTTCCCCGCGTCGGCATCCCCGCCCTTGGGCGTCGGCCTGGTGTCAGTCTTGCCGAGCGAGCCGGCCGCCAGCGATGTGCTGGGCCTGGGACTGGCGCTGGAATCGCCCTCGATCGACGAGCTGTTTGGCTTGCGCGCCAGTCGGCGTGACGCCAGCGCGGGCATGGTGCTGTCCTGGGAGTCGCGCGAGTCAGCTTCGCCACAGCCACAGCCACAGCCACAGCCACAGCCACAGTTTCAGGCCTCCTTAACCGAGGCCGCTGCGGTTCCCCCGCCACAGCGGGAGGCGCCAGTTGATGATCCTGCCGTCCAGTTGCTGGCCGCTTTCCAGCGCGGCCTGGGCCAGCCGCCGCACCTGCCCGCCTGGCTGACGCCGGCACTGATGGAGCGGGTCGGCCAGCTGTTGCGCGAGGTGACCCAGGGCAGGCTTGAAGCGCTGCACCAGCGCCAGTCGCCTGACGACGGCGCAAGATAGTGGCCGCTGGCGCTGGCTGGTGTCTCATTGCAAAGTCCCGAGTTCCGAGTCCTGAGCCCATGCTGCAAGTCCACACCTGCTTTCGCTCCGAGACTGGCGGGCGCTCGCGCAACGAGGACGCCTGCGGCTACTGGCAATCCGGCCCGGCCGCTTGCTGGGTGTTGTCCGACGGTGCCGGCGGTCACGGCAGCGGGGACCTGGCGGCGCGGCTGGTGGTGCAAACGGCGTTGCAGGCTTTTCAGGAGCAGCCCGAGGCATCCGGCCCGCAGGCGCTGGCGCTGCTGCAGCAGGCCCAGCAGGCGGTGCGGCGTGAGAAGACCTCGGGCGCGACCCGCGACGACATGCATGCCACCGCCGCCTTGCTGCTGCTCGACCGTGAGCGCGGGCAGGGCGTCTTTGCCCATGTCGGCGATTCGCGCCTCTACCAGTTCAGGCAGGGCCGCATCCTGCGCCAGACGCGCGACCACAGCCTGGTGCAGCAGTTGGTCGATGCCGGCTATTGGGACGCCGCGCAGATCCGCAGCCATCCGCAGCGTAATCTGCTGACTTCAGCCATTGGTGCTGCCGATCCGCTCGAGATCAGCGTGTCGCCGCAGGCGTTCGAGGTGCTGGCGGGCGATGTGTTCCTGCTCTGCTCGGACGGCTGGTGGGAATGGGTCGATGAAGCCGGCATGGAGTCGACCCTGGCCTGCCAGCCGTCACGCCAGCCGGTGGGCCGGGACTGGCTCGACGCGATGGCAGCCCGGATTGCGCACACCGCATCGCACCGGCACGACAACTATTCGGCGCTGTGCGTGGCCTGCAGCGATGACAGGACCTTGCTCGCCTTGCAGACCGACTAGTCTGTCTGGAATCCGGTTTCAACGTGTCTTTTTTCCGAAATTATGGATTGCAGATTCCGTAATTTACGTACCTTGTTTCCGTAATTTACGGTAGGATCATGCCCATGAGCAAGCCACTTCTCTACCCACGCTCGATCGAGCCTCGCATGACCGAAGCGCTGCTGGATACGCCGGTTGTGTTGCTGGCAGGCCCTCGTCAAGCCGGCAAGACCACATTGGCACGACAGATGGCCGGCCAGGGCATGCGCTACCTGACTCTGGATGATGATCTGACAAGACTGTCGGCCCGGGAGGATCCGGTGGGCATGATCCGCAGTCTCGACAAGGCAGTGATCGACGAGATCCAGCGTGCGCCCCAGCTGCTGCTTGCCATCAAGAAAAGCGTGGATGAGGACCGTCGTCCCGGACGCTTCCTGCTGACGGGTTCAGCCAACTTGATGACCTTGCCAGCGGTGGCGGATTCCCTGGCCGGACGAATGGAAACCCTGTCCTTGCTTCCCTTGTCGCAAAGCGAAATCGAGCGCAGCCAGTCGAACTGGATTGATGCGGCTTTCAGTGGACGCCTGCTGCGGACCGAGGCGCCGGCCCTGGGTGATGCGCTGGTCGAGCGGGTGTTGTGCGGTGGCTACCCGGAGATGAGGGCAAGGCCTTTGGCAAGGCGCCGTCAGGCTTGGGCGCGTCAGTACCTCGATGCCCTCATTCAGCGCGATGTCCGTGACGTAGCCGGTATCGACAGGCTGGACCAGCTGCCTCGTTTCCTGCGCGCGCTGGCGCAGACAGCGGGGCAGATGTGCAATTACACGAAACTGGGGGGGCAAGTCGGGCTGGATGGCAAGACTGCAGCGCGCTACCTCGGAGTGTTCGAGCAGATGTATCTGCTCAAGCGCGTCGATGTCTGGGCGCGCAACCGGCTCAACCGGGTGGTCAAGACTCCCAAGCTCCAGTTCATCGATTCCGGCTTGCTGGCAACCCTGATGGACCTGGGCCACGATGAGCTGGGTCAGGACCGCACCCGTTTTGGCCACCTGCTCGAAACCTTCGTCTTTGGCGAGTTGCTCAAGCATGGCGCCAGCGCCGAGGGCGACTACAGCTTGATGTACTACCGCGATGCCGATCAGGCAGAAGTCGATGTCGTGATCGAGAACTCCGCCGGGCAGTTGGTCGGCGTGGAGGTCAAGGCGACGGCTACGGTCAAGGAAGCTGATCTGCGAGGCCTGAAAAAACTTGCCAGCCTTGCCGGCGACCAGTTCAAGCTCGGCGTGCTGCTCTACGATGGCGCTGAAACCCTGCCTTTGGGCGAGGGCCTATGGGCAGCACCGCTGTCTTCTCTTTGGGGGCAGTGAGGCCGGTCATGCGTACTTTTCTTGCCCCGCTGTCCGCGGGTTTCGTGACCGTTCTGGTCGGTTTTACCAGTTCGGCCGCGATCGTGTTCCAGGCGGCGGCCGCGGCCGGAGCGACTGCCGCGCAGATCAGCTCCTGGATCTGGGCGCTCGGGCTGGCCATGGGCCTGACCTGCATCGGCCTGTCGCTGCGCTACCGCGCGCCGGTCGTCACGGCCTGGTCCACGCCGGGCGCGGCGCTGCTGGTGACCGCGCTGGCCGGGGTCAGCCTGGAGCAGGCCACTGGTGCCTTCCTGTTCAGCGCCTTGCTGATCCTGCTGGCCGGGTTGACCCGGGGCTTCGAGCGGGTGCTGGACCGGATTCCGCCCGGCATCGCATCGGCCATGCTGGCCGGCGTGCTGGTGCGCTTTGGCATGGAGGTGTTTGTCGCGATGGGGCAGCGCTTCGTGCTGGTGTTTTCGATGTTCCTGGCCTATCTGCTGGCGCGCCGCTTGCTGCCGCGTTATGCGGTGATCATCGTGCTGGTGCTGGGTACGGCGCTGGCGGCGCTGCAGGGCCAGCTTGACTTCAGCCTGCTGCGGCTCGAGCTGGCCAGTCCGGTGTTCACCGCGCCCGAGTTCGACCTGCGCGTGCTGGTCGGGGTCGGCATTCCCCTGTTCGTGGTCACGATGAGCTCGCAGAACGTGCCGGGGGTGGCGGTGCTGCGCGCCTCGGGCTATGCCAAGGTGCCGGTGTCGCCCGTGATTGCCTGGACCGGCCTGGTCAACCTGCTGCTGGCGCCGTTTGGCTGCTATGCGATCAACCTGGCGGCGATCACGGCCGCCATCTGCAGCGGGCGCGAGGCCCATGAAGACCCGGCCAAGCGCTATTGGGCCAGCGTCTTTGCCGGCGGCTTCTATCTGCTGGTCGGGCTGTTCGGCGCCACGGTCGGCGCGCTGTTTGCAGCCTTTCCCAGAGAGCTGGTGCTGGCGCTGGCTGGCCTGGCCCTGTTCGGCACCATAGGCGCCGGACTGGCTACTGCGATGAAGGACGAGTCCCAGCGCGAGCCGGCGCTGATCACTTTCCTGGTCACGGCCTCGGGGCTGACGCTGGGCGGGGTCGGCTCCGCCTTCTGGGGCGTGGTGGCCGGCGCGCTGGCGCTTGCGCTGCTGCGCCCACTTGGCCGCGCCTAAGCGACTAGCGGGTGGAGTAGGGCAGCAGGGCCTTGGCGGCCTCGATGCGCCACCGCAGCTCGGCGGTCGGGTCGTTCATGACCGCGAGCAGGAAGCGCCTGGGGTCCTGTTCAGCGACCGAGGCGGCGCGCGGCCCCTGATGGCCGGTCGTGGCGCTGGCTTGGGCGTCCGGACTGTTCTCGACATCCGGCCGGTTGCCAGCGGCTGCGGCCGGGTCCGGCATCGCGGCGGGCAAGGATGACGACGCCGCTGCGAATGTGGATGCTGCCTCGGCCGGTTCGAGCTGCAGCTGGGCCCGCCGCCAGTCGGCAGGCGAGAGGCTTTTCAGGCGCAGCAGCAAGTCGGCCTGGGCGTCGGGGCTGGGCTTCATGTCAAGCCAGGGCTCGTCGGCGAACATGGCGGCCAGATGGGGCGAAATGAAGGCCGACCAATGGCCGCTTTCATCCAGCTGGGCCGGTATCAGCCGGGCGTGCCGGGCCGAGCCTGCTGCATCAGATGCTTCAGGTGCATCAGCCTCCAGGCTGGGCTGCATCTGGACATGTCTGGGCGCGATCCCGGCCAGGAAGCGCCGGCACAGCGACTCGAGAAAGCCCCTGGCCTGCGCCACGGAAACCGGCTGCACGAGCGAGATCCAGACCTGGTAGCCGGCGCCTGAGATCGCGATCGCGGGTGCAGGCAGTTCGAGCTCGTTTTGCAGGCCTTGCCAGAGCGCCGCGACCGCTTCCCAGCCGGCTGCGCTGGCCAGTTCCAGCACCAGGGCCCGGACCTGCCCGTCGGCGCCGATCAGCGCGGGGCTGGCGTCCTGGGCCGGTTCGGCCTGCTGCGGTGCGATGGGCTGCGGGAGGTAGAGGCGGTGCAGTTCGGTGTCCAGTCGGTTCATGGGCACCGACTCTAATCGAAGCTGTCAAAATCCACCGCCTGCGAAGGCCTGCCTTCCCGATTCATTGCTCATCCTGTTATTTCATGACTCCTACGCTTCAAGGCACGCTCGGCATCGACTTCGGTACTTCCAACTCGGCCGTGGCCTGGGCCGACGACCAGGGCCTGGCCCGTCTGATTCCGCTCGAAGGCCAGGCGCTGGCCATGCCGACCGCCGTGTTCTACAACGCCGAGGAGGGCAGCACCCATTTCGGCCGCGATGCGCTGGCGCATTACCTGGGCGGCACCGAGGGCCGGTTGATGCGCTCGCTCAAGAGCCTGCTGGGCAGTTCGCTGCTGCTCGAGACCACGGTCATCAACCACCGCGCGGTCAGTTTCCTCGACATCGTTGCGACTTTCCTGGGGGTGTTGCGCGAGCGCGCCAGTCAGACCCTGGGCGCGGCGCCCCGGCGCGTGGTGATGGGGCGGCCGGTGCATTTCGTCGATGACGACCCCGAGCGCGATGCCCTGGCCCAGCAGTCCCTGCTGCAGGCGGCGCGCTCGGTCGGGTTTGACGAGGTGTCGTTCCAGCTCGAGCCGATTGCCGCCGCGCTGGACTACGAGCGCCGCCTGACGCGCGAGAGCCTGGTGCTGGTGGTCGACCTGGGGGGCGGTACCTCGGACTTCTCGGTCTTGCGCCTGGGTCCGGATCGCATGAGCCTGGCCGACCGCAGCCAGGATGTGCTGGCCACCACCGGCGTGCATATCGGCGGCACCGATTTCGACCAGAAGCTGAGCCTGGAGCTGGCGATGCCGTTGCTGGGTTTCCGCCATGTCGGGCCGCAGCAGCGCGAGGTGCCGAGCCGGGTCTTCTTCGATCTGTCGACCTGGCATCTGATCAACTGGCTGTATCAGCCGCGCGCGATCGCACAGGCCCAGTCCTTGCGCAGCAACTACCTCGACCCGCGCTTGCATGAGCGGCTGATGCGAGTGCTCGAGCAGCGCCTGGGGCACCGGATTGCCTACGAGGTCGAGCAGGCCAAGATCCGTTGTTCGCAGGGCGAGCCCGACACCCGGATTGATCTGTCCGAGCTCGAGTCCGGCCTGACGGTGCCGATGGCGGCGGCCGACATGCGCGAGCATCTGGCCGCCTTGTTGGCGCGCACCGTGGCCTGCGCGCGCGAATGCGTGCAGCGCGCGGGCCTTGCCGATGGCGAGCTCGACGCGATCTACCTGACCGGCGGCTCGTCGGCGCTGCAGCCGTTCCAGCAGGCCTTGCAGGCCGAGTTTGCCGGCGTGACCCTGGTCGAGGGCGACCTGTTCGGCGGCGTGGCGTCGGGACTGGCCTACAGCCGGGGCTGAGGCCAGAGCGGGCTGTCAGCCCGCTAGGCCGACGAACATGTCCTGCACGTCGTCGTTGGCGTCGATGGCGGCCAGGAAGGCTTCGACTTCTTCCTGGTGCTCGGGGCTCAGGTCGGCCGGGTTGACCGGGTTCTTGGCCTTGTAGCCGAGCTTGGCCGACAGCACGGTGAAGCCCTGGGCCGGCAGGGCGCGGCTGACCAGGTCGACATCGGTCGGATCGGTCAGGAACAGGGTCACGCCCTCGTCGTCGCCGGGCTCGAAGTCCTGCGCGCCGGCTTCGATCGCGGCCAGTTCGGGGTCGGCGCCGGGGGTGGTGGCTTCGGCCTCGATCATGCCGACATGGTCGAAGTCCCAGGACACCGAGCCCGAGGTGCCGAGCTGGCCCTTGCGGAACAGCACCCGCATTTCAGGCGCGGTGCGGTTGACGTTGTCGGTCAGGCATTCGACCATCACCGGCACGCGGTGCGGCGCAAAGCCCTCGTAGATCACGCGCTCGAAGTTGACGGATTCGCCGCTGAGGCCGGCGCCCTTCTTGATCGCGCGCTCAAGCGTGTCCTTGGGCATCGAGACCTTGCGCGCCTGCTCGACCACCAGTCGCAGCCGCGAGTTGGCGGCCGGGTCGGCACCGCCGCGCGCTGCCACCATGATTTCCTTGGCCAGCTTGCCAAACAGCTTGCCCTTGGCGTCGGCTGCCTGTGCCTTGCCTTTTGCTTTCCACTGCGCGCCCATGTCTGATCTTTTCCGTTGTGTCGCGCGTCTTGGCGCGGGTTGAAGATGAATTGCCAGCCTGGCTGGCGAGGCGTCGGTTATACACCAGCGGCCGGCCTTGGCGCCGGGCCTTGGCAGCGGCCTGTCACGCTGGGCTGACAATATGACCCCATGAACCTGCCTGTTGATCTGCCTTTGAATCAGCCTGTTGCACAAGACCTGACCGGCCGGGTGGCCCTGGTCACCGGAGCGAACACCGGTATCGGCCGCATCACGGCGCGCGAGTTGGCGCGCCGCGGCGCTGAGGTTTTCCTGGCCACCCGTTCGCTGGCGCGCACCCAGCCGGCGCTCGACGAGATCGCCCAGCTGACCGGGCGACCCGGCGCGCACTGGCTCGAGCTCGACCTGGCCGATTTCGCCTCGGTACGCGCCTGCGCGCAGCGTTTCCTGGCCAGCGGCCGTCCGCTGCACCTGCTGGTCAACAATGCCGGCCTCGGCGGCCAGCGCGGGCTGAGCCGTGACGGACTCGAGCTGACCTTCGGTGTCAACCACATGGGGCATTTCCTGCTGACCCAACTGCTGCGCGAGCGGCTGGTCGCATCGGCGCCGGCGCGCGTCGTCACCGTGGCCAGCCGGGCCCACCAATGGGCGCCGGGGCTGGACTGGGCCGAGCTGCGCCGGCCCACCCGCAGCCTGACCGGAATCCGGGAGTACATGGTTTCGAAGCTGGCCAATGTGCTGTTCAGCGCCGAGCTCGGGCGCCAGCTCGCCGGCAGCGGGGTGTCGAGCTATGCGGTGCATCCGGGCGTGGTCGATACCGAGATCTGGCGCCAGGTGCCGCGGCTGTTGCGGCCCTTGCTCAAGCTGCGCGGCTTGCGCGACCCGGAGCAGGGCGCGCAGACCACGCTCTACTGCGCGCTGCAGGCGCCACAGCACGAGACCGGCTGCTATTACGCTGATTCGGCGCTCAAGACCCCGTCCAAGCTGGCACAGGATCAGCGGCTGGCGGCCGAGCTGTGGCGCTTCAGCGAACAGATCCTGTCCTGAGCCAGGCCTGACGTCAGTCGGCTTCTGGGCCGGCCAGTGAGCTGCGCTGTGATGCTGCGCCGCTTGGCCGGCGAGTGCCTGGCCCTCAGCGCGGGCCCAGCATCGACTCCGGCCGCAGCCACAGGTCTAGCTCGTCGGGAGTGGCGTAGCCCAGCGCCAGTGCGGCCTGCTTGAGCGAGCAGGCATTCTGGTGCGCGTGCTTGGCGATCCGGGCCGCCTTGTCATAGCCGATATGCGGCACCAGCGCGGTCACCAGCATCAGGGATTGGCTCAGGTGCTGCTCGATGCGATCACGGTTGGGCAAGATGCCGCGCGCGCAATGGAGGTCGAAGCTGGCCATGCCGTCGCCGAGCAGCCGGATGCTTTGCAGCAGGTTGTGCGCGATCAGCGGCTTGAAGACGTTGAGCTCGAAATTGCCGCTGGCGGCGCCGATGCCCAGCGCCACGTCATTGCCCATGACCTGGGCGCACAGCATCGTCAGCGCCTCGCACTGGGTCGGATTGACCTTGCCGGGCATGATCGAGCTGCCGGGTTCGTTTTCCGGCAGGCTCAACTCGCCCAGGCCGGCGCGTGGCCCACTGGCCAGCCAGCGGATGTCGTTGGCGATCTTCATCAGCGCGACGGCCAGGGTCTTGAGCGCGCCATGCACCGCCACCAGGCCGTCGTGCGCGGCCAGCGCGGCGAACTTGTTGTCAGCGCTGCAAAACGGCAGGCCGTGGCGGCTGGCCAGTGCGGCGGCGACCCGCTGGCCGAATTCGGCGTGGGTGTTGAGTCCGGTGCCGACCGCCGTGCCGCCGATGGCCAGCGGATAGAGCCATTGCAGCGTTCCGATCAGCCCCGCGCGCGCCTGGCTCAGCTGGGCTGCGTAGCCGGAAAACTCCTGGCCCAGGGTGATTGGGGTGGCATCCTGCAGATGGGTGCGGCCGATCTTGACGATGTCGGCGAAGGCCAGGGCCTTATCGGCCAGGGTCGCCTGCAGCTGGTCGAGCGCCGGCAGCAGCCGTGCGTGGATGGCGAGTGCCGCCGCGAGGTGGATCGCAGTCGGGAAGACATCGTTGGAGGACTGGCCCAGGTTGACCTCGTCGTTGGGGTGCAGCAGGCGCTCGCGCCCGCGCGGGCCGCCCAGCAGCTCGGAGCCGCGGTTGGCCAGCACCTCGTTGAGGTTCATGTTGCTCTGGGTGCCCGAGCCGGTTTGCCAGACCGAGAGCGGGAACTCGTCCGCATGCCGGCCGTCGAGTACTTCTTGCGCCGCCGCCATGATGGCCTGTGCCTTGTCTTGCGGCAGCAAGCCCAGCTCTGCGTTGACCTGGGCGCAGGCCAGCTTGACCGAGGCCAGCGCCTGGACCAGTTCCGGCGGCAGGCGTTCGGTCGAGATCGCGAAATGCTCGAGCGAGCGCTGCGTCTGTGCACCCCACAAGCGCCTGGCATCCACCGCGATGGTGCCTAGCGAGTCGGATTCCTGACGGGTCGATTCCATGTCGGTCCTCCCTGGGCCGGGAAGCCGGCCGGATGCTCAGTGCGGGGCCCCAGTGAAGGCGGCCCGGCTCGCGGCCGAGCGTTCGAGCTGGCGCGCGATGTTGCCGCAGACCAGGTCGCACAGGGCGTAGATGGTCGGGTCGGCGATGCGGTAGAACACGCTGGTGCCGCGTCCTTCGCGCTTGACCAGTCCATGTTTGCTCATCATAGTCAGATGACGCGAGATGTTGGCGGTCGTGAAGCCACACAGCTGGGCCAGTTCGCTCACATTGCGTTCGCCACTGCGCAGCAGGTTGAGGATCTGCAGCCTTGTCGGCTCGGCCAGCACCTGAAAGTAGGCGGCGATTTCCACCATCGCCTCGTGCGGCATGTGTTCCATCGCCGGGCAATCCGCTGGGCTGGCCTGGCCTGGATCGACGGTTGGGGAAATTTGTTGGCTTGGCATGTTTTTATTGTAACATTGCATCATTAATCAATCAGTTAAATAAGCAACAAGCTGCAGAGGCATGAGGAACGCAAGATGAAATGCTTACATCGGATGAGCCTGGTAGCGCTGGCGGCCCTGTCCATGGTCGGCGCGGCGTCGGCCGCCGAGTCGGTCGCCGAGGGGGGGGCGCTGGCCACGGTGGAGCTGCGCAGCGCGGCGGGCCAGTCGAACGAGACCAGCCTGGACGGCGTGGTCGAGGCGGTGCGCCAGACCCGGCTCTCGACCCAGGTCGCCGGCGCCATCGTCGCGCTGCAGGTCAAGGCGGGCGACCGGGTCAAGGCCGGCCAGGAGTTGCTGCGCATCGACGCCAGCGCGGCCCAGCAGGGCGTGGCGGCCAGTGCATCCCAGGTCGAGGCGGCGCAGGCCCAGCTCAAGGTCGCTGCCAGCGAGCTGGCGCGGCAAAGGCAGCTGCACCAGAAGCAGTACATCAGCCAGGCCGCGCTCGAGCGCAGCCAGGCCCAGTGGGAAGCGGCCCAGGCCCAGGTCAACGCGCTGCAGGCACAGACCCGGGTTGCGCAGGCGCAATCGGGATTCTTCCTGCTCAAGGCGCCTTATGCGGGTGTCGTGAGCGAGGTCGCCGTCACGCTGGGCGACATGGCGCTGCCGGGCCGCCCGCTGCTGACCTTGCACGATCCGTCCGCGCTGCGCGTGACGGCGGCGGTGCCGCAGGCGCTGCTGGGCAGCTTGAGCTCCAGGCTGGATCAGGTGCGCTATGAGATCAACGGTCTGGCCGGCTCGGCCGCGCGCCTGCAGCCGGCCTCGGTCGAGCTGCTGCCCACGATCGATGCGGCCAGCCACACCGCGCAGATCCGGCTCGCCTTGCCGCCCGCCGGTGCCGCCGGTGCCGCTGGTGCAGCGGGCGCCACGGCCGTGGTTGGCCCGGCCAACACGGCTGTCATGCCGGGGCTGTTCGCCCGCGTCTGGCTGCCGGCTGGCGCCAGTGCCAGCGCCAAGGCCGGGCCACAGCGCCTGTTCCTGCCGGCCAGCGCCATCCTGCGCCGCGCCGAGCTGACGGGTGTCTATGTGGTCGATGCCCAGGGCAAGCCCCGGCTGCGCCAGGTTCGCCTGGGCCGGGCCTCGGGTGACCAGGTCGAGATCCTGACCGGTCTGCGTCCGGGCGACAAGGTCGCTGCCGATCCGCAGGCTGCCGCTGCGGTCGCACGCTGAAGGAACGCCGAATGAGTCCGATCAAGTCCATGGGCCCCTCGGGCCGGATCGCCGCGCTGTTCCAGAGCGCGCAGATCACCCCGCTGCTGGCGCTGGTTGCGCTGTTGCTGGGCATCTTTGCCGTGCTGGTGACGCCGCGCGAGGAGGAGCCGCAGATCAACGTCACCATGGCCAATGTGCTGGTGCCGTTTCCCGGTGCCTCGGTGCGCGATGTCGAGCAGATGGTCGCGATTCCGGCCGAGCAGGTGCTGTCGCGCATCGCCGGCATCGAGCATGTGATGTCGGTGTCGCGCCCGGGCGTGGCGGTGCTGACGGTGCAGTTCAAGGTCGGCGTGCCGCGCTCGGAGGCGCTGGTGCGCCTGCACGACACGCTGCGCGACCACAGCGACTGGCTGCCGCCAGGGCTGGGCGTGCTGGAGCCGCTGGTCAAGCCCAAGGGCATCGACGATGTGCCGATCGTCACGCTGACGCTGTTCAGCCGCGACGTCGATACCGGCGCCTACGAGCTCGAGCGCGTCGCGCACAGCATCGAGGCTGATCTCAAGCGCGTGCCAGGCACCCAGGACGTGACCACGCTGGGCAGCCCGGGACGCGCGGTGCGGGTGCAGATCGATCCGGGCCGCATGGCGGGCTCGGGCGTGACGGTGCAGGACCTGCGCCAGAGCCTGCAGTCGGCCAATATGGGCCTGCCGGTCGGCGAGCTGCTGGCCGGCAACCAGAGCGTCAGCCTCGAGGCCGGCCCCTGGCTGTCGAGCGCCGACGAGGTGGCCGAGCTGATGGTTGGCGTGCGCGCCGGCAAGCCGGTGTTCCTGCGCGATGTGGCCGAGGTCAGCGAGGGTCCGCTGCCCGCCGCCCGCCATGTCTGGCATGGCCTGAACCAGCAGCAAGGTGGCGGCGAGTTCCCGGCCGTGACGCTGGCCGTGACCAAGAAGCCGGGCGAGAACGCGATCGACGTCGCCAATGCCGTCATGCAGCGCGTCGAGCAATTGCGTGGCAGCGTGATCCCGGCTGCGGTCGAGGTTGCCGAAACGCGCAACTACGGCGCCAGCGCCAACGACAAGGCGCAGAAGCTGATCCAGAAGCTGCTGTTCGCCACTGCCTCGGTGGTGGCGCTGGTCTTCATTGCGCTGGGTCGGCGCGAGGCAGCCATCGTCGGCACCGCCGTGATCCTGACCCTGACCGTGACCCTGTTTGCCTCCTGGGCCTGGGGCTTCACGCTGAACCGGGTTTCGCTGTTCGCGCTGATCTTCTCGATCGGCATCCTGGTCGATGACGCGATCGTGGTGGTCGAGAACATCCACCGGCACCAGCAGCTTTATCCCGGCAAGACCCTGGCCGAGATCATCCCGGGCGCGGTCGACGAGGTCGGCGGCCCGACCATCCTGGCCACGCTGACCGTGATCGCGGCGCTGCTGCCGATGGCCTTTGTCTCGGGTCTGATGGGGCCCTACATGAGCCCGATCCCGATCAATGCCAGCATGGGCATGCTGCTGTCGCTGGCGATCGCCTTTGTGGTCACGCCCTGGCTGGCTCGGCTCTGGATGAAGGCTGGTCACGGCCATGCAGCCGGCGGCCATGCGGCCCCGACTGGGCTGGCGGCCAAGCTCGGTCCGCTGTTCGAGCGCGTGTTCGAGCCGCTGCTGCATCCGGCTTCGGGCGGGCGCAACCGCAAGTTGCTGGGCCTGGGCATTGCCGGCCTGATCGCGCTGTCGGTGCTGCTGCCGGTCGCGGGTCTGGTCCAGCTCAAGATGCTGCCGTTCGACAACAAGTCCGAGTTCCAGGTCGTGGTCGACATGCCGGCTGGCACACCGCTGGAGGACACCGCGGCCGTGCTGCGCGAGCTTGGCGCTTATCTGTCGACCGTGCCCGAGGTCACCGACTACCAGGCCTATGCCGGCACGGCCGCGCCGATCAACTTCAACGGCCTGGTGCGCCAGTACTACTTGCGCGCGGGCGGTGAGGTCGGCGACCTGCAGGTGAACCTGGTCGACAAGCACCATCGTTCCGACCAGAGTCACGCGATCGCGACCCGGCTGCGGCCCGAGCTGCAGGCGATTGGCAAGCGCTTCGGCGCCAATGTCAAGCTGGTCGAGGTGCCGCCGGGCCCGCCGGTACTGTCGCCGATCGTGGCCGAGATCTACGGCCCGGATGCCGAGGGCAGGCGTTCGGTTGCCAAGGCGGTGCGCGCGGTGTTCGAGCAGACCGCCAACGTGGTCGACGTCGACGACAGCAGCATCGCGGACGCACCGCGCCAGCTGCTGCTGGTGGATAGGCGCAAGGCCGCGCTGCTGGGCGTGCCGCAGGCAGCGATCGTCAGCACGCTGCGCGCCGGCCTGGCCGGCGAGGAAGCGACCTACCTGCATGACGGCAGCAAGTATCCGTTGCCGGCGCTGATCCAGCTGCCGCCCGAGCGCCATGGCGAGCTCGACGCGCTGCTGCAGCTGACCGTGCGCGGCAGTGCCGGCCAGCTGGTGCCGATCCGCGAGCTGGTCACGCTCAGCGACACCCTGCGCGAGCAGCCGGTGATCCACAAGGACCTGCTGCCGGTCAACTTCGTGACCGCCGACATGGCCGGCCAGATCGACAGCCCGCTCTACGGCATGTTCCAGATGCGCGCGCAGATCGCCGACATCAAGGCACCGACTGGCGGCAAGCTGGAGGAATACTTCATCAGTCAGCCGGCTGACGCCTGGCGCGGCTACGCGCTCAAGTGGGACGGCGAGTGGCAGATCACCTATGAAACCTTCCGCGACATGGGCGCGGCCTACGGTGTCGGCCTGATCCTGATCTACCTGCTGGTGGTGGCGCAGTTCGGCAGCTATTTGACGCCGCTGATCATCATGGCACCGATCCCGCTGACCCTGATCGGCGTGATGCCGGGCCATGCGCTGCTGGGCGCGCAGTACACCGCGACCAGCATGATCGGCATGATCGCGCTGGCCGGCATCATCGTACGCAACTCGATCCTGCTGGTCGACTTCATCGAGCTGCAGGTCAAGGCGGGCGTGCCCTTCCGGCAAGCGGTGGTGCATTCGGCCGTCACGCGCGCCCAGCCCATCATGCTGACCGGCCTGGCCGCGATGCTGGGCGCCTTCTTCATCCTCGACGACCCGATCTTCAACGGGCTGGCGATCTCGCTGATCTTCGGCATCCTGGTTTCGACTCTGCTGACCCTGGTCGTGATCCCGACCCTGTACTACGCGGCCTACCGCAAGCAGCACCCCGAGCGGCCGCAGTCGCCCGCTGGTGCTGAATCGGCGGCCTGAATCGTATCAACTCATTCGCAATCCAAGGAGAAACTCATCATGACCACCTGGCAAATCGTTCGTGTCGTCGCCGGCGCCTTCATCCTGCTGTCGCTCGCGCTCGGCATCCCGGGCAGCCCGGTCTTCGTCAGCCAGTGGTGGCTGGCCTTCACCGCCTTCGTCGGTGCCAACCTGCTGCAAAGCGGCCTGACCAAATGGTGTCTGATGGAAACCCTGCTGCGCAAGCTCGGCTTCAAGCCTGGCTGCTGAGCCCTCATCGAACCCCGCAAGGACTCACGGAGCGCAAGCATGAGACACAGCCCCCTGATTGCCGGCGCGCTGCTGGCGCTCTGCGCCATGGCCCCCGGCGTTGCTGCTGCCACCGACCTGCTGCAGGTCTGGCAGGCCGCGCGCCAGCATGACCCGCAGGGCCAAGTCGTCGAGGCTGCCCGCGCCGCCGGTGCCGCCCGGCGCGAGCAGGCCGCCGCGCTCTGGCGTCCGACCCTGGGCCTGAGCGCCAGCGCGGGCTATTCGAGTGCCGACAGCCGGATGGACGGCGCGCAGTTTGCCGCCCCAGGCTTTGGCAATTCGACTGGCGTGTCGTTCGGCACCTCGGTCGAGGGTGGCACGGCCACGCGCTGGACCCTGGGCGCGCGCCAGCCGCTCTACAGCTCCGAGCGCCGGGCCCAGCAGCGCCAGTTGTCGCTGGCGGCCGACGCCGCCGACCTCGAATGGCAGGCCGCGCAACAGGACTGGATGCTGCTGACGGCGCAGCGCTATTTCGATCAATTGCTGGCCGAACGCCGGCTGGCGCTGCTGCAACAGCAGCAAGTCGCCGTTGACAAGGCCTACACCGAAGCGCAGGACCGCTACGCCCTGGGCGACCAGCCGATCACCGACAGCCATGAGGCGGCGGCGCGTGCGCGGGGCCTGCAGGCCCAGGTGCTGGCAGCCGCCAACGAGCTCGAACTCGCGCGCCAGGCGCTGCAAGACAGCACCGGTCTGGCGGGCGAGGGCCTGCAGCTGCAAGCGCCTGCCGGCCAGGTGGCAGACGGCCAGCTCGCAGGCCTCGATGCCTGGCTGGTGCTGATGCAGCAGCACAACCCGCTGCTGCGGCTGCAGCAGGCCCAGGCCGAGGTCGCTGCAGCCGAGGTGCGCAAGCACAGCCTGGCCGGCTCTGCCACGGTGGATCTGGTGGCGCAGGCCTCGCGCGAGCGTCTGGGCGGCTCGGGTGACTACGGCACAGCCAGCAACAGCCAGAGCCAGCAGATGGTCGGCGTCGCGCTGAATCTGCCGCTCTATACCGGCGGTTGGCGCAGCGCCAAGCTGGCCGAGGCGCTGAGCCTGGAGCAAAAGGCCAGGGCCGAGCTCGAGCGCGCCCGGCTGCAGCTGGCGCAGCAGACGCGCGGCAGCTGGCTGGCGCTCAACAGCGGCCAGGCCAGGCTGGCGGCGCTGGAGCAGGCGCTGCTTGCCAGCCGCGCGCGGCTCGATGCGACCCGGCTCGGCCGCCAGGTTGGCGACCGCACCACGCTCGACCTGCTCAATGCCGAGAACGACGCGGCGGCGGCCGAGCTTGCGCTGTTGCAGGCGCGCACCGAGCTGCTGCAGAATCGACTGCGCCTGCAGGCGCTCGCGGGACAACTGGATTTGCCGGGGCTGCAGGCGGTCAACGCCAAGCTGCAGCCCTGAGCCGGATTTTCAACCCAAGCCCAGAAGAGGAGACAAGCCATGGCCCATATCGTTGTCATTGGCGCAGGCGTCGGCGGCATGCCTGCTGCCTACGAATTGCGCGACCTCCTGCCCCAGCAGCACCAGATCACGGTGATCAGTGCGGTGGACTATTTCCAGTTCACGCCCTCGAATCCCTGGATCGCGGTGCACTGGCGCGAGCGCCAGGACATCACGCTCCAGATCGCGCCGCTGCTCGAGCGCAAGGGCATAGGCTTCATTGCCCAGCCGGTCACGGCGATCGAGGCCGAGGCCAACCGGCTGACCCTGGCCAACGGCCAGAGCGTGGACTACGACTATCTGGTGATCACGACCGGCCCCAAGCTGAGCTTCGACGAGGTGCCCGGCGCCGGTCCGCATGGTGGCCACACCCATTCGATCTGCACGGTCGACCATGCCGAGCGGTTCTGGAATGACTACCAGGCCTTCCTGGAAAACCCGGGGCCGGTGGTGATCGGCGCCATGCCGGGTGCGAGCTGCTTCGGCCCGGCCTACGAGTTCAGCTTTATCCTGGCCACTGACCTGCGCCGGCGCAAGCTGCGCCACAAGGTGCCGATCACCTATGTCAGCAGCGAGCCCTATGTCGGCCACATGGGCCTGGGCGGTGTCGGCGACAGCAAGGCCATGCTCGAGAGCGAATTCCGCCAGAACGACATCAAGTGGATCACCAACGCCAGGACCACCAAGGTCGAGGCCGGTAAGCTGTTCGTGACCCAGCTCGACGACCTTGGCAATCTCTACCAGGAGCATGAGCTGCCGTTCAAGCTGGCGATGATGCTGCCGGCCTTCAAGGGCATCGATGCGGTGGCAGCGGTGCCCGAACTCTGCAATCCGCGCGGCTTCGTGCTGATCGACGAGTTCCAGCGCAGCCGCCGCTACCGCAACATCTTTGCTGCCGGCGTCTGCGTGGCGATCCCGCCGGTCGAGGTCACGCCGGTGCCGACCGGTGCGCCCAAGACCGGCTATATGATCGAAAGCATGGTCAGCGCCATCGTCCACAACATCGCGGCCGAGCTCGATGGCAGGCCCGCCACCGCCAAGGGTACCTGGAACGCTATCTGCCTGGCCGACATGGGCGACACCGGCGCGGCTTTCGTCGCGCTGCCGCAGATTCCGCCGCGCAACGTCAACTGGAACAGGAAGGGCAAGTGGGTCCATCTGGCCAAGATCGGCTTCGAGAAGTATTTCCTGCACAAGATGAAGACTGGCCATTCCGAGCCGGTGTACGAGAAATACGTGCTCAAGGCGCTCGGCATCCTGCGGCTCGAGAAGTAGCGCCGAGGTCCTCCAGGCCGTCGGCGCCTGGCCGGAATCCTCGCCCACGCTCTGCGCGACCGCTGGATGCCAGCTGACTCCATGTACAACAGGAATTTTTCATGACTGTTTCCGCACCGCTCAAGCGGCGTTTCCTGCTCGTCGGCTCGGTCGTGCTGCTGGTGCTGCTGTTCCTGTTCGTGCTGCTGCGCACCGGCCCGCTGGCGCCGGTCCAGGTCACGGTGGCCGAGGTCCGCAGCGGCCGCTTCACGCCCGAGCTGTTTGGCATCGGCACGCTCGAAGCCAGGCGCCACTGGATGCTGGGCCCGACCAGCCCGGGTCGGGTGCTGACGGTGAAGGCCGATGTCGGCGACCAGGTCCGGGCCGGGCAGTTGCTGGCCGAGATGGACCCGGTGGATCTGGACCAGCGGCTGCAGGCGCTTGATGCCAGCATCGCGCGCGCCAGCAGCGCACAGGCTGCGGCCGCGGCGCAGCAGGCCGATGTCCAGGCCCGGCGCGAGCTCGCGGCTGCCAACCTGCGCCGCAACCAGGAGCTGGCGCGGCAGAACTTCATCAGTCTCAGTGCCCTGGAGGCGCGCAGCCAGGAGCTGGCTTCGGCCGAGGCCGCGCTCCAGTCGGCGCGCGCCACGGCTCAGGCTGCGGCGCAGGATGCGCTGCGTGCCAAGGCCGAGCGCGCGGCCCTGCAGCAGCAGCGCGCCAATGCCAAGCTGTTCGCGCCGGCCGACGCGGTGGTGTCGGCGCGCGAGGCCGAGCCGGGCTCGACCGTCGTCGCGGGCCAGGCGGTGCTGCGACTGATCGATCCGGCCAGCCTGTGGGCGCGGGTGCGGCTGGACCAGGGCCGATCCGCCGGGCTGGTGCCGGGCTTGCCGGCCCGGCTGCTGCTGCGCTCGCGCCCGCATGAGCCAGTGCCGGCCCGGGTGGCGCGGGTCGAATGGCTCAGCGACAGCGTGACCGAGGAGCGCATCGCCCAGCTGTCGCTGGACCAGACGCCGCCGGGCCTGTCGGTCGGCGAGATGCTCGAGGCCAGCATCGAGCTGCCCGCCATTGCCGACTCGCTGCTGCTGCCGGCGGCCAGCCTGCAGCGCCAGGGTGGTGCCACTGGGGTCTGGCGGCTGCAAGGCGGACGGCTGGCTTTCGCGCCGGTGCAGGTCGGTGCGACCAGCCTGGACGGCCAGGTGCAGATCCTGGCCGGACTGGAGTCGGGCGACCGGGTCGTGGTCTACAGCCAGCAGCCGCTGAGCGCCGATTCGCGCATCAAGGTGGTGGATCAGCTGGTCCGGCCCGCCGGTGCAGCCAGGACCGGCCCATGATCAGCCTGGCCGGACGCGACATCCTGCACAGCTGGCGCAAGTTCCTGCTGACGGGCATCGGGCTCGGGCTGCTGATCGGCGTCACCTTCTCGATGGCCGGGGTCTACCGCGGCATGGTCGATGATGCCCAGGCGTTGCTGAGCAACAGCGGCGCCGACCTGTGGGTGGTGCAGCAGGGCACCCAGGGTCCTTATGCCGAGTCGTCGAGCCTGCGCGACGATCTGGTGCACGGCATCGAGGGCATGCCCGGGGTCGCGCTGGCGGCCAATGTGACCTATTTCAACATGCAGGTCAGGCGCGGCGACACCGAGGTGCGGGCCATGGTGGTCGGCATCGAGCCGGGCAAGCCGGGCAGTCCGAGCCATCTGGTGGCGGGTCGGCCGCTGAGCCGCAGCCATTACGAGGCGCTGGCCGATGTCAGGACCGGCTTCGCGCTTGGCGACCGTATCCGGTTGCGTCGCCATGACTACGAAGTGGTCGGGCTGACCCGGCGCATGGTCTCGTCGGGTGGCGACCCGATGGTCTTCATCCCCTTGAAGGATGCACAGCAGGCCCAGTTCCTCAAGGACAACGACGCCATCGTCAACGAGCGCGCGCGCAGCGCGGCCAATCCGGCCTTCAACCGCCCTGGCGTGCCGGGACTGCTGGAGGCCGTGGTCGCGAGCCAGACCAGCAGCCACCAGGTCAACGCCGTGCTGGTGCAGGTCAGGGAAGGCTTTGCGCCCGCGCAGGTGGCCGAGCCGATCCGGCGCTGGAAGCATCTGCAGGTCTACGACCGCGCCGGCATGGAGGAGATCCTGGTTGCCAAGCTGATCGCTACCTCGGCCAAGCAGATCGGCATGTTCCTGGTGATCCTGTCGATTGTCAGCGCCGCCATCGTCGCCTTCATCATCTACACCATGACCATGGGCAAGATCCGGGAGATCGCCGTGCTCAAGCTGATCGGCACCCGCAACTCGACCATTGCCTCGATGATCCTGCAGCAGGCGCTGGGGCTGGGCCTGATCGGCTTTTTCGTCGGCAAGCTCGCCGCCACCCTGTGGGCGCCGATCTTTCCGAAATATGTGCTGCTGCTGCCGCGCGATGCGCTGACCGGACTCGGTGTGGTGCTGCTGATCTGCGCGCTGGCCAGCACGCTGGCGATCCGGATCGCGATCAAGGTCGATCCGGCCGAAGCGATCGGAGGCTGAGCATGTCGATCACTCTATTGCCACCTTCGGGCAGCACCGCCGAGCCCGGCAGCGGCATCCTGGTCCAGGGCCTGCGCAAGGTCTACGGCCAGGGCCAGACCGCGGTCGAGGCCTTGAAGCAGGTCGACCTGGTGGTCGGCCCGGGCGAGGTGGTGGGCCTGGTCGGGCCGTCGGGCTCGGGCAAGAGCACGCTGCTCAAGTGCCTGGGCGCCATCATCGAGCCGACCGCAGGCCGCATGGTGCTGGGCGGCAAGGTGCTCTACGACCAGACCTGGGCCAGCCGTGACCTGAGCGCGCTGCGCCGCGACCATATCGGCTTCGTGTTCCAGGCGCCCTACCTGATCCCGTTTCTCGATGTCACCGACAACGTGGCCCTGCTGCCGATGCTGGCCGGGATGCCGAACGTGGCGGCCAGGCGCCGGGCGCTCGAGCTGCTGACCGAGCTCGACATGGCGCACCGGGCCCAGGCCGCGCCGTCCCAGCTCTCGGGCGGCGAGCAGCAGCGGGTGTCGATCGCGCGGGCGCTGGCGAACCGGCCGGCGGTGATCCTGGCCGACGAGCCGACCGCGCCGCTCGACAGCGAGCGCGCCCTGGGCGTGATGCGTCTGCTGGGCCGCATGGCGCGCCAGTCCCAGGCCGCGGTCATCGTCGTGACCCATGACGAGAAGATCATCCCGACCTTCCAGCGCCTCTACCATATCCGTGACGGCCGCACGGTCGAGGAAGCCGGCCAGGGGCGGGCGCTGGACTGACGGGTTCAGCGGCCTGGCGCTCTTGCCAAGGGGGGCGCTGCGAGTCCGTTCATCGCCGCGGCTTCATTGCCGGCGGCAAAAGCAGTAGACGAACTGCTGCGTCGCCCCCCAGGGGGTCTGGTGCAGTTCGGTGCTGCTCTCGATCAGCTCGAAGGGCCGGCCGAAGGTGCCGTGCAGCTCGTCCGGCGAATAGCGCGCGACCTCCAGGCCGCTGCACTGGGTTGGTCCCTCGGGGCCGAAGGTGCCGACGACCGCGTGGCCGCCAGGCTTGAGCGCCCTGAGCACTTGCGCGACATAGCGCTGGCGCTGCTCGGGCTGGGTCAGGAAATGGAACACTGCGCGGTCGTGCCAGACCTCGTAGCCGGCTGCCGGCAGCTCGGCTTCGAGGATGTTGGCTGCCAGCCATTTGATCCGGTCGCCCGCTGGTCCAAGGCGCTCGCGCGTGTCCTGCAGCGCCTTGGCCGAGATGTCGAGCACCGTCAGGTCGTGGTAGCCCGCTGCCAGCAGGTCGTCGACCAGGGTCGATTCGCCGCCGCCGACATCGATCACGGCCGCCTCGCGTCCAGGCGCTGCCTGTTCGATGTAGTGCAGCGAGGCTTCCAGGTGCGGCGCGTACCAGCTGACGGCATCAGCCGGCTTGCTGTGATAGACCGATTCCCAATGCGTCTTGGTGTTCATCTGCCTGATTGTCCGTAATTGACTGCCGCCCTGGGCTTCACTCGCCGCGCTTGCTGTGCGTCCAGCGGCTGTGCAGCGCGCGCGCCGCGCCGTCGAGCGCGAAGCCGAGCGCGCCGATCAGCAGGATCACCGCCATCAGCTCGGAGTAGGCCAGCCGGTCGCGGGTGTCGAGCACGAAGTAACCCAGGCCGGCGCTGACCCCCAGCATCTCGCAAGGCACCAGCACGATCCAGACGATGCCGATCGCGAGCCGGATTCCGGTCAGGATATGGCCGAGCACGCCCGGCAGCACGATCCGGCACAGCAGCTCCCAGCGCGTCGCGCTCAGGCTCTGGCCCAGCATCAGCCAGCGCGGATCGAGCTGGTGCACGCCGGCGACGGTGTTGAGCAGGATCGGCCAGACGGCGGCAAAGGCTAGCAGGAAGTAGATCGGCGCATCGCCCACGCCCAGCACCATCACCGCGATCGGCATCCAGGACAGCGGCGAGATCATGCGCAGGAACTGGAACGCGATGCCGGTGCCGGCCTCGACATGGCGCGAGGCGCCGACGGCCAGGCCCAGCGGCACGCCGACCGCGAGCGCGATCAGCAGTCCGACCAGCACGCGCTTCAGGCTGACCAGCACATGCTCGGTCAGCTGATTGCCGATCAGTAGCTGGTACAGGCTGGACAGCGTCTGGTCGGGCGCCAGCGAGGCCGCCAGTGGCACCTTGGCCTGCAGCCACCAGGTGCCGCCCCACCAGGCGACGACGACCAGCGTCAGTCCCAGCAGGCCCAGTGTCCAGCGGGCCAGCGGCCCCGGTGTCTTCGAATTCGATCGCATGGGCCGCACTCAGCTTCCGAACACTTCAGTACGCCCGAACGACTCGGGGAAACCGAAGGTCTTGAGTCCGCCGACCTGCTTGAGCGCCTGCTTGACGAAGCGGTCATCGACCAGGTCGGTGGCGGTCTTCTTGCCATCGAGCGACTGGATGAAGGCATTGTTGCCCTCGATCTTGGTCACCTTGAGCAGCTCGACCATCTTTTCGGTGTAGCTTGGGAACGGGTAGGGTTGGAAGTCGATCCGCTCCTCCTTCCATTCCGGGTGCCGGATCGCACCGCTGGCCTGGTACTGGCGCGTCTGGCCGGCGCTGGGTTCGAGCACGCGCAGCAGTGCCTCGGCGCTGTGCGGCGTGTAGCGGTTCGGGCCGTCCTTGGCCAGCAGGCGCGCGGTCGCGGCGCGGTTGTCCTGGATCCAGGCCTGCGCCTGCACGATGCTGCTGACGACCTTCTGGCTCCATTCGGGGCGCTGGTTCAGGTCGCGCTCGTGCATGAAGACGACGCAGCAGGCGTGGTTCTTCCAGACGTCGCCGGTGAAGCGCAGCACCTTGCCGACCTTGAGCAGTTCGGCGCTGGCATTGAAAGGCTCGGCGACGATGAAACCGGCGATCTGCTTCGATGCCAGCGCCGGCGTCATGTCCGACGGCGGCATCACGACCAGCTTGACCTGCTGTGCACTGGGATCGCCCTTGGTGATGGCCTCGAGCTTGGCTTCGCGCAGCAGATGCTGCAGCACGACGTTGTGCATCGAGTACCAGAACGGCACCGCGACCGTCTTGCCGCCGAGCTGCTTGACGTCGTTGATCTCGGGGGCGACGGTCAGCGCCGATCCGCCGACATGGTTCCAGGCGACAACCTTGGCCGGCACCTTGCTGCCGTAGCGCGCCCAGACTGTGATCGGCGACAGCAGATGCACCACGTTGACCTGGCCGGCGATGAAGGCTTCGACCAGCTGGGCCCAGCTGCGGAACATGCGCGGCGGCTCGACCTGCAGGCCTTGCGCCTCGTAGAGCTTGTTGTGGTGCGCGACCAGCAGCGGCGTGGCATCGGTGATCGGCAGATAGCCGATGCGCACCGGAGCATCGGCGTCGGCTGCGGCGCGTGCCTCGAACGATTGCAGCAGCGGCAGCGCGCCGCCAGCGCTCAGCAGCGTCGAGAGCTTGAGCCATTCACGGCGGTTGTTCAGCAGGGGTTGTGACATGTCAGATCTCGTAGGTCAGGGGCTCGGAGGGGGTGGGCTGCTGCGCCGGGGCGCGTGCCTGGTGCAGCGCCTCGACGACGGACAGGCGCAGCTGCGCGAGTGCGCGCACATGATCGGCGCGCGGCTCGGGGATATCGACGCTCCAGCTGCCGACCAGGCGCCCGGGTTGGCCGCCGATCAGCACCACGCGGTCGGCCAGCAGCAGCGCCTCGTCGATGTCGTGCGTGACCAGCACGGCCGCGGTCTGGTGGCGCCGGCAGACGCCGCGCAGCAGCTGCTGCATCTCGCCACGCGTGACCTCGTCGAGCGCGCTGAACGGCTCGTCGAGCAGCAGGATCTCGGGCTGGCGCGACAGTGCGCGCGCCAGCGCGGTGCGTTGCGCCATGCCGCCCGACAGCTCGGCCGGATGGCGCCGGCGCGCCTCGGTCAGTCCGACCTCGGCGATCGCGTCACTGACGCGCTGCTTGCGCTCGGCCGGGCTCAGCAGGGGCTGGTGCTTGAAGTCGAGCCCGAACGCGACGTTCTGCTCCAGCGACAGCCAGGGCAGCAGGCAGGGGTCCTGGAACACCATGCTCAGGCGCGGATGCGGACCGCGCAGCGGTTCGCCATGGACCTGCACCTCGCCGCTCTCGGCGCCTTGCAGGCCGGCGAGCACGCGCAGCAGCGACGACTTACCGACCCCGCTGGGCCCCAGCAGCGCGACGATCTCGCCGGCCGCGATGCGCAGCGAGAAATCCTCGAGCACGCGTCGGCGACTGCCGTCCGGCTGGGCGTAGGCCAGGGAGATGTCCCGGGCTTGCAAAACGAAGGCGGCGCTCATGGTTCTTGTCTCGGTTTTCAAAGGGTCGCGCCTGGCAGCGTCAGCGGGCAGGAGCTGGTCTTGACCCGCACTACAACCGGGCGGCTCTCGTAGCGCAGCGGCTGGCAGCCGCAGATCGCGGCTGCCAGCGTGCTGGCCTGGCGCGAGATCGGCTCGATGAAGCGGCTGACCGTCCCGGCCACGCTGGCGCAGTCGCCCAGCGCGTAAATGCCGGGCTGGCTGCTGCCCATCGTCGCCGGGTCGACCGCGATGCCGTAGTCCCAGTCGAGCGCCGCGCTTCGCGCCAGCCGGCTGGGCGTCTGCAGTCCGGTCGCTGCGATCACCTGGTCGGCGTCGAACTGCTGGCCACAGGCGCTGCTGAGGCGGTAGTGGGGTTGGTTGTCGCCGTCAATCCGCTGCACCGCAGTCAGCTCGATGCCGCCGATGAAGCGGATCGGCAGCGCCTGCCAGGCTTGCAGCAGCTGCGCGCCAGCGCCCTGATCCTGCCAGCGCGCCAGCGGCTCGGGCTGGCTGTCGAGCAGCGTGATCTGGTGTCCGCCGAGCGCGAGGTCGTTGGCCAGTTCGCTGCCTATCAGTCCCGCGCCGACGATGGCGATCCGCTGCGGTCCGGCCTGCAGCGCTGATCTGAGCTTCAGGTAGTCGCTCAGGTGGTTGATGCGCCAGCAGTTTGCTGCCGACAGCGGTGATGGCAGCCCGGTCTGTGCGCCATGTGCCAGCACCAGATGGCGGTAAGCCAGGTTGCCGCGCGTCGTGCGCAGCCGTTGCCGCGCCGCGTCGATGCGCAGCGCATGCGTGTGCGCCAGCAGCCTGATATTGAGTCGCTGCGCCGCGTCGCAGCCTGACTCCTTGACCAGCTGCTGCGGCGTGATGCCGCGTGCCAGCGCGACCGACAGCAGCGGCTTGTCGTAACGGTCGCCCGCGCAGTCGCTGACCAGCGTGATCGGCAGCGCCGCGTCCTGCGCGCGCAGCCGCTCGGCCAGTGTCCAGCCGGCACGGCCCGCGCCGACGATCACGACGCCGCTGGCCTGGCGCGCCGCCGGCCGTGGGCCTGCGCTGTCGCGCGCCTGGGCCTTCAGCGTTTCCAGGCAGGGGGGCTGGTAAGGACTGAAGTCGGCCTTGGTCACGCCGCACAGCGGGCAGACCCAGTCCTCGGGGATGTCGGCGAAGCGGGTGCCGGGCGCCAGGCCCGAGTCCGGGTCGCCGAGCGCCTCGTCGTAGATGAGGCCGCAGGCGTCGCAGATGTACTTTTGCCAGGGTGTCATGCCCGCATCAGGCGCCGTCATGCCGGAGTCTCTTGCTGGCTCAGGCGCGCCATTTCCTTGCGCAGATGCTTGATCGCCGGTGTGACGATCGCGACGAAATGCGACTCGCGCACGCGCCGCTGCACTTCCGAGCTCATCAGGTAGCCGCGTGCGCCCTGGTGCAGCAGCGCCGATTGCGCGGCGCGCAGCGCCAACTCAGCCCCCTGCGCGCGCGCGTCGAGCACGTCGAGGAAGAACTCGTTCGAGCCGTTGAACGGCGTCTTGGCCAGCTTCATGACGCGTGCGGTCAGCTCGTCGAGCTCGGCCTGCAGCGCATCGGGGCGCTCGTCGAGGAACTGGTTGACATGGCCGAGCTGCGGCTCGACTGCCCACATCGAGTCGATCGCGCCCTGGATCACGCCCACCGCCATGCCACATTGCAGCATCACGAACGCGGCGCGGATGCGGGCGATGAAGGGCTTGGCCGGCTCGGCCATCAGGCGCTCGGCGCCGACGAAATAGTCCTTGAGCCGCAGCGCATAGGTGCCGGTGCCTTCCATGCCGGCGAAGCTCGGGCATTCGTGCAGCTCGACGCCGGGGTCGTTGCAGTCGAGCAGGAACATCACTTCGCGCCCGAGCGGCTGCTCGCCATCGGTCACGCCAGCGATGGCGCCGCAGTAATGGTCATGGTCGAGGTTGCTGACCCAGGGCAGATTGCCGCTGACCCGGTAACCGCCCTCGACCGGCTGCGCCTTGAGCAGCAGCGTCTCGATCTGGGCATAGCTCTTCATCGGATTGGACAGCGCCGTGCCGCCCAGGCCCAGGCCGCTGACATGGCGCTGCAGCCGCTCGCCGGTCAGCGCCGGATTGCCCGACTGCTGCAGGTACAGGCCGCAGACCGCGTGGCACCAGACCATGAAACCGGTCGCGCCGCAGACGCGCGAGACCTCGGCCATCGCGCGTATCGCCAGCCCGAAGTCGCTGCCGCCATGCGGCGCGTCCAGGTGCGCGCTGATTGCGCCGAGGCGGGCCAGCTCGCCGAGCTCGGCCTTGGGGTAGTAGCCTGCGCGGTCTATCGCTTCGACCTGGGCGGCCAGCGGTCCCTGCGCGAAGGCACGCACCGCGCTCAGCAGTTGATCGGCGTTGAGGGTCGTCATGTCATGGTTTCCGGATTTGCGCTCTGGGCCTGCCTGAACAGCGGCGGTCAGGCCTTGGCTTCCCAGCGGTAGGCGGCCAGCTCGGGGTTGAGTTCGGTGCCGGCCAGGCTGTTGGAGAAGTTGCACAGCGTCGCCAGCGCGACACCCAGGATGGTCTCGAGCACCTGCTGCTCGCCGTAGCCGGCGTCGTAGAAGGCTTGCAGTTCGTCCGGCGACACGGCGCCACGGCTGCGGATCACGGCACGGGTGAACTCGGCCAGCGCCTCGAGCTTGGGGTTGGGCAGCGGGGTCTGGTCGCGCATCGCGTTGACCAGCTCGGGTGCCAGCTTGCCCTGCTTGTAGCAGATCGCGGTGTGACCGGCGACGCAGAAGGCGCAGCCGTGGTTGGTCGCCGCGGTGATCTGGACCGTCTCGCGCTCCTCGAGCGTGAAGCTGGTGCGACCGTTGATCTCGCCGACCTTGACATACATCTCGACGGCGGTCGGCGCATTGGCCAGCACGCCCATCAGGTTGGGGATGAAGCCGTTGCGGGCCTTGGAGGCCTCGAGGTAGGGCTTGCTGGCCTCGGGGGCGGTCTCGGGGGTCTGGATCGTCAGGCGGGACATGGGAACTCCTATGCAAAGATACCTACGATTGTCCCGGGACGCAGATTTGCGATCCAGGCGCAGAAGTCCCGTTCTCTTGCTCGAAAGTCCCAGTCCTGCTTCAGGCGGCCAGCTGCGCGCCGGCGCCGACCGAGCGCCGCAGCGCGCCGGGCAGCGAGCCCGTGACCTTCTTGAACGCGCGCGAGAACGCCGCGTCCGACTGGTAGCCGACCTTCTCGGCCGCGCGCGACAGCGGCATGCCCTCGACGATCCAGCGCGAGGCCAGCTGCATCCGCAGTTGCGCGACGAACTGGCTCGGCGAGGTGCCCGCAGTCTGCGAGAACAGCCGGAAGAACTTGGTGCGCGACATGTGCGTCAGATCGGCCATCTGCTCGACGCTCCAGTCTCGACCTGGTTCGCGCAGGATCGCTTCGAGCAGCGGGGTGAACTCGGGGCGCGCGAGCACAGCCCACAGGCCTTCCTCGACCTCCTGGCGCCGGCACAGATGTCGCACGACGTAGAAGAACATCAGATCGACCAGCCGCGTCAGCAGCGGCGACGGCTCTGCGCTGCCCGTGCGCGCCTCGGCCAGGATCAGGTCGAACAGGGGCCGGATCTCGCGCAGCTCATCGCGCTCGCGCGACACGACCACATAGGCCGGAAACTTGGCGAGGAACAGCTCGTTGATCGGCGCGCGGAATTCGAAGAAGCCGCAGGCCAGCGCCGTGCTGCAAGGCGCCGACAGGTCGATCGCCTGCATCGGCGGTTGGGGCGCGTCGGCCGCAGCGCTGGCGTCTTCATGCGGACTCAGCAGGTGCGGCAGGTCGCGCAGAAAGAAGACCGCATCGCCGGTCTGCAGCCGGTGTTTCTGCCCAGTCCCGCTCAGGTGCAGCCAGCAGTCGCCGTTGAGGATCACATGAAAGCCGCCCTGAGCCATGCCGGCGGTCGAAGCCTGCCAGCTGCCGCAGTACTGCCCGAGGTGGAACAGAGTGGTCTGCAGGTCCAGGCTGCCGAGCAGCCATTGAATCAGGCGATCCTGGTGGGTCATCATGGGGAAGGGGTCGCAGCGGAATGCGTTCTGCTCTGAGAGGGGCGAATCATAGGCAGGCTTTTGATATTTACAAAGTAATTTTTAGTAGCTTTCATATTTCTTTTCCGTATATGGGAGCTTGCGCAGTCCGGCTGCGGTCCGGTTGCGATCTGGCCGTGGCGGCTCGCGGGAGGAAGGAGCGGCCACCACCACTTCACCTGACTGTCACGGCAGACCTATAGATTGGGCCGGCCCTTCACTATCAGGAGTTTTTGTGGATACCAATTCCAAAATGAGATTGTTTTCGCGACCGGTCTTGACCGCCGCCGTAGCTGCTGCGCTGGCCGGTGGCCTGGCCGCCTGTGGCGACTCGGATGACGCGGTTGTCACCTTGCCCGAGTCAGCCACGGCAGAACTGACGATCCTGGAGACCTCGGACCTCCATGCCAACGTGGTCAGCTACGACTATTTCAGGCTCGCAGAGGACAAGAGCGTCGGCTTCGAGCGTACCGCCACGCTGATCAAGCAGGCCCGTGCCGATTTCCCGAACAACCTGCTGATCGACAACGGCGACACCATCCAGGGCACGGCCCTGGCCGACTACCAGGCGCTGGTCAGCCCGGTCGCCTGCAACCAGAAGCTGGCCACCTACAAGGCCATGGATGCGATCGGTTTTGACGTCGGCACCCTGGGCAACCACGAGTTCAACTACGGTCTGCCCTACCTGGCGCAGGTGACCGGCACCAAGTTCAACGTCGAAGGCATGGCGGCAGTGGCCAGCCAGCCTTCCTGCGTCGGCCCGGCATTCCCGCTGGTGCTGGCCAACGTGAGCAGCAAGAAGGACGGTGCACCGCTGTACAAGCCGTACACCATCATCAACAAGAAAGTCAGCGCCAAGGACAAGGACGGCAAGACCATCGAAAGCACGGTCAAGGTCGCGGTGATCGGCTTCACGCCGCCCGCCATCCTGCAATGGGACAAGCGCTGGCTCGACGGCAAGGTCGAGGTCCAGGGCGTGGTGGAAGCCGCCACCAAGTACGTGCCGATGGCACGTGCCGAAGGGGCCGACATCGTGATCGCCGCCTCGCATGGCGGCTGGGATACCGGCGCCTACAGCCCCAGCATGGAAAACGCCAACTACCATCTGGCCAAGGTGCCGGGCATTGACGGCATCCTGATGGGCCATTCGCACAGCGAGTTCCCGAATGCCGCCTGCACCTCCGCTGCCTGCAGCGCCAGCGGCGTGGACAAGGTCAAGGGCACTTTCCACGGCGTGCCTGCCGTGATGCCGAGCTTCTGGGGCAAGGCGATCGGGGTCATCAACTACAACTTGACGGTCAAGAACGGCAAGTGGACCATCGACAGCAGCAAGACCGCAGTCAGCCTGCGCAAGACCTTGACCGATGCCGCCGCCAAGACCTATGTGGCAGCGGACCCGGCGATTGCGACTGCGATCAAGACCGAGCATGAAGCAGCCATCAACTACGTCAAAACGCCGATCGGCGAATCGGACTTCGCCCTGTCGTCCTACTTCGCCGACGTGGGCGATGTCACCGCGATCCAGGTGGTCAACGCGGCGCAGGCCGACTACATCGCCAAGTACGTGGCAGCCAACCTGCCGCAGTACAAGAATCTGCCCGTGCTGTCGGTCAGTGCGCCGTTCAAGAGCGGCTTTGGCGGCGGGACTGACTTCACCGACGTGAAGAAGGGCCCGATTGCCATCAACAACGCGGCCGACCTCTACCTCTATCCCAACACGGTCTATGCCGTCAAGGTGACGGGCGCGGGCATCAAGACCTGGCTGGAGAAGGCGGCAGAACGCTTCAACCAGATCAACCCGAGCTTGACCACGGCGCAGCCGCTGATCTCGACCTTCCCTGGCTACAACTTCGACATGTTCACGTCTCCCGACATGAGCTACGAAATCGACGTGACCCAAGCCAAGGGCAGCCGCATCAAGAACCTCCACTACAAGGGGGCTCCCATCAGCAGCAGCGCCGAGTTCATCATCGCCACCAACAACTACCGCGCCACCAGTGGTACGCAATTCGGCTTGACGGCGGACAACATCATCCATGCCTCGCCCGATGCCAACCGTGATGTGCTGATCGACTACATCAAGGCGCGCAAGAACCTGACGCTGGCCACCGACGGTTCCACCCGCAGCTGGCGCTTCACGAAAGTGACCACGGCAGGTCCGGTGACTTTCATCTCGGGCAGCGACAAGCTGGCAGTGGCGCAGACCGCTGGCTTCACCAACATCAGCGTGGTGAGCAACGACGACGGCAGCGGCAAGGGGCAGGGCGTCTACGCCATTGACCTTTCCAAGTAAACCTGCCCCACAAGAGGCCCGGCTGCTGATGGCGGTCGGGCTCTTGGGTGTGTCGGGTTGGAATGGGAGAACAAAAAACCCCAAGTAGCTCAACTGCTTGGGGTTATGTTTTGGCGGAGAGGGAATCGGCCATGAATGGCTCCTGTTGACGGATCGACAGACCTGTCCCCCCCGAGCAAAGACCCTGAAATGGCCGCTTTCGAAGCGGCCTTGCTCCGGCTGTCGCCCAACGTCATGCAAGCCTTCAAGGCCACCGGAAAGGGCTGGCAAAGCCGCATCGATGCCGCACTCGAGGACTGGCTCAAGACGCACTCGCCAGCGTGAGTGTATGAAAAATCCGCTGGGTGCGGGCGGCTATCCCAACGGCATCGACTCACAGGCTTGAAGGCCGGTCCAACGCACGTTCCTCGCCCAGGGCCGTGGCACTGCCGAAGACGAAGCCGTGGTGCGGGCGGATGCGCCCAAGCCGAGATCGAAGCTGAAAACGCCCAGATCGCCAACGTGCGTCCCAATCTGTCAGCAACCATGGCGGGGGAGTCCCGTTGCCTCATGGTCATTCTGCAGGCCGTCATCCAAGAGATGACGAAGCAGATCGCCTGAAAAGAAAACGGATCACCCGATCCAACGCCTCCTTCGGGCCAGTGGTACAGATTCCAGGCCCGACATAAGATGGCTGCATTCGCCATTGAGGAAGGAGTCACGGTGAAACCGCACATCAGTCTTATCACCCTCGGGGTTGCAGATTTGCCGAGATCACGTGCGTTCTATGAGCGCCTGGGCTTTGGGGTGAGGCAGGAAAGCAACGAGCACATCGCCTTCATGGACACCGTCAATGGCCTGATCCTGGCGTTGTTCCCGCGCGAGAAACTGGCCGAGGACGCCAATGCCAGCGCTGACACCGACAAAAGAGGCGCTGGGTTTCCAGGATTTTCCCTGGCGCACAACGTCGCATCACCTGAGGAAGTCGATGCCGTGCTGGCCGAAGCCGTCGCCGCAGGCGCCACGTTGCAAAAGCCCGGGCAGAAAGTGTTCTGGGGCGGCTACTCGGGGTATTTTGCTGATCCGGACGGCTTTCTGTGGGAGGTCGCCTACAACCCGTTCATGGACCTGACCTGAGCCGACAGATTGCGATGACGCCTTAAGGCTGGTTGCGTTTGGCCGTCGCGGCCGAGTCGTTCGGCCGCTCTTGCCGAAACCTGACATTCTGCGATCTCCACAGTGTCGGAGGTCGAGGGGTATTGCGACTTTGGTAAGCCGCGCTCGAAAGGACCTAGCCAGAGCTTCAGCGACGAGACTCAGATACAACCGACGGCAAGTCTGTCAGATTGAATCGTCCACATGCCGATCCGGCCGGCTGGCGGCGTCGGCATGGGACTCTTGTCAAGATTGCGTCCGCACTCAGGAACTGCGGACGCAACGATCACGGTGACCACCTTGGTCCGCGAGCGGGCCTTGCTTCTCGCGCAGCGTACCGCATGTGGTCTGGAGTATCAAAATAAACCTTTATTTCGACTTAGTATCGCATAATATAGAGATATTTTATTAAATTGGTTCAAGTGATGCTTGTCGAGTTCCGGGTCAAGAACTTCCGTAGCCTGCGCGACGAGCAGGTTTTGAGCATGGTGGCGTCCAAGGATCAGACCCTGCACGACACCCATACCCTGGGGACGGGCCTGAAGGCGGCGCCCAGTCTGCTGCGCAGTGCCGTGGTGTACGGGGCCAACGCTGGGGGCAAGTCCAACCTCGTCAAGTCCCTGCAGTTCATGCGGGGCGTGGTGCTCGAATCGGCAGCCGTCATCCAGCCTGGCCAGTCCTACGCCATCCAGCCCTTCCGGCTCGATGATTGGTCCTCCAGCCAGCCGACCGAGTTCGAGCTCACCTTCATCCTCGATGGCGTGCGCTACCAGTACGGCTTTGCCATGACGGCGCAGCGCATCGTCAGCGAGCACCTGCTGGTCTACAAGGCATTCAAGCCGCAGCGCTGGTTCGAGCGCCGGTTTGACGAGGCCTCTGGCAAGGACATGTACGAATACGGCCCCGGACTCAAGGGGGCCAAGAGCCTGTGGGAAGGCGCTACCCGGCCCAACGCCTTGTTCCTTTCGATGGCCGTGCAGCTCAACAGCGAAGCCTTGCGCCCGGTGTTCGACTGGTTTGCCAACCGACTGGTCATCTTCAACGAGCAGGCCCAGCTCAGCCCGCACATCTCGATCCAGATGCTCAAGCAAGCCCAGGGTCGCCAGCAGATCTGTGACTTCCTGACGGCGGCGGACATCAGCATTGACAACATCGAAGTCGTCACCCGAAAAGTGCCAGGGCAGGCGGTGCATTTCGACTTGCTGGCGGGCAGGACCGAGGTGCGCAGCGAGGAAGAAGTGGAAGAGCATCAGTTGCGCTTCTCATATGTGACCGAGCAGGGGCGTGCGGTGTTCGACCTAGTGGACGAGTCCAGCGGCACGCGCAACCTCTTGTTCCTGGCCGGTCCGGTGCTCGACATCCTGCAAAAAGGGCTGACCCTGGTCATCGACGAGCTCGACACCAGCCTGCACACCCTGCTGGTGCGCGAGTTGGTGCGCCTGTTCCACAGGCCCGAGGTCAACACGGGTGGCGCGCAGCTGATCTTCACCACCCATGACACGTCGCTGCTCGACGCGCCCGACCTGTTCCGGCGTGACCAGATCTGGTTTGTCGAGAAGGACAGGGAGCAGGCGTCCACCCTGGTGGCGCTGTCGGAATTCAGCCCGCGCAAGGACGAGGCGCTGGAGCGCGGTTACCTGATGGGACGCTACGGTGGCGTGCCTTTCCTGAGCCACACGATGGGCTTGCAACACTGATGGCCCGCGACAACTCTCCCAAAGAGCGGCAGCGCAAGCAGCTGGAGCGCAAGCAGGGCCGTCGCGCCAGCTACGACCGCATCCTGATCGTCTCGGAAGGCAGCAAGACCGAGCCCAACTACTTCAGGGAAATCCGGACAGCCTACCGCCTGCACACGGCCAACGTCGAGGTGCATCCCAGTGAACTCGGGACGGCGCCGATACAGGTGGTGCAATATGCCAGGTCTTTGTTCGAGAGCGGGGACCGGCACAAGCAGATCCAGCCGCGTGCCTTCGAGCAGGTCTATGCCGTGTTTGACCGGGATGATCACACCAGCTATTTCGACGCCCTGCAACTGGCCGACTCGCTCGACGGCAAGCTGCGCAATGACAACAAGCAAGCCGTGTGCTTCCAGGCGATCGCCTCGGTGCCGAGCTTCGAGCTCTGGCTGTTGCTGCACTTCGAGGAGATCCGGGCTCCCATCCAGCGTGACGAGGTCATGCGCCGCCTACGCTTGCATCTGCCGGGCTACGAAAAAGGGGCCGGTCAGGTCTTCACCATCACTTGCGACCGGCTGGGGGTGGCCTGCCTCCACGTATCGCTGAATACCCACGACGACCCGATGAGCGCTTCACGCAGCTGTACGCGCGCTATCGCCGATCCTGCTTTGACGACATGCGCGCACTCACCAGCCACTTCTCTGACTGGACCTTCTAGTAGCTGGCCAGTGCTAAGGTAAGTTCCTGTCGGACGCTCTCACGCAAGTCGGGAGGCTCAAGTACCTCAACGTGCCTACCATGGCGCAGGATGTCCATCGACAGTTCCCGGACATCTGTGAAAGGCACTTCTATAACCAGGCTGCCGTCGTCAGACGGGTAAGTTCGTTGCTTGGGGTGCCACTGTTCCCGAGAAACCCAGCGAGCCTGTACTGCCGAAAAACGCAGCTTCGCCCAACGCACATTTTCTCCCGAAAAAATCCCGTAGCCCTTGCCGATGAATTCGTCGAGCGCTGCTATCGGTATCTCTTTGGCCCGCTTGGCCGACGGTTTGCCATGCTTGATGGCGTCTATCGAGAACGACCGTACGTCTTCCCGTAGGTGGCACCAGGCAACCAGATACCAGTTGCTTTTGTAGTGCACCAGCAGCTGAGGGGATACCTCCCGCATCGTCGACTGGTCTCGTGCGCGTCCGTAGTACTCGATTTCGAGGCGTTCGCGTGCCAGGAGCGCTGCCGCGACCACCTCGAAGTGTTTGTCGGAGACCGTGCGAGTGGCGACTTTGAGCAGCCGTACACGGTTCTCAACGTCGACTGCCGTGTGGTGGCCGGTCTCGATGACGGCGCGCAGCCGAGCCTTCAGGGGTTCGATGTGCGCCCTCAGCAAGCCTGGCTGCATGTCAGAGAGAAGGGACTGCATCATCAGCAGGGCATACGCTTCGCTGGCATTGAACCAGAGCCCGGGGAGCGCCTGTCGGCCCGTCTCTGGTGTGCTTGCATAACGGTAGCCGCCCCGCTCGCGGTCCCATTCGATGGGGGCATGGAGCCTGTCGCGCATGTACTCGATATCGCGCTTGAAAGTCGCCTTGGAAATCTCGAGTTCACGCAGCATCTGCGCAATCGGGACCACTTTGTTCGCCTGCAGGAGGTTGTCGATTTTGTAGAAGCGCTCGGTTCGGTCCATGCTGGTGAAAAAAATTTTCTCGGTGGCTCATTCTATGAGCTACTGCCAGGTCAATACTCACTCATCACTTTAAGGACGCAGCATGAGCATGATGACTTGGTCTGATGGGCGCATCCCTGCATTGGGGTCTTGGGATTCGATGCTGACGCCGCATGCTGAGATTCGCATGCAGCAACGGGGCGTAGAGAACGAGGTACTGGGTTGCCTCCTGCAATATGGGCGCCGCCAGCATGGGCCGGGAGGCTGCGAACTCCATTTCCTCGACGATGCCGCGCTAGATGCTGCCATTGCCCGGCACGAACCGCATCGCCTCTTGCTCCGGATGACCGAAGCGCGAAACCTGTATGCAGTGGTGAATTCTGACGGTTACGTCATCACGACCGGATACCGTTACCGCCGGATGCTGAGGGACATCAGCTTGTCCTCGATGAGGCCTGGGCGCAGCCGACGCCCACGAGTGCGCAGAAGAAGACCTGTCTGGTACCAGTTCAATTGAGAAGGGCAAATCGGGTGTCAGCCCGAACCCTTCTCCGTTACATTTTTGCCTTTTCCTAGAGTGAACCTACATCATGATTGAGACCATCACCTTTGCTGCACTTGCGCTTGCAGTCATCACACTGGTGCTGCAGCTGGTTCTGGTGCTGCGCAAGCACAGGTTTGAGACCCCGGCAGACCTCGCAGTGCGGCTGGGGCTGATGGAGCAGCAGCTGCAATCCCTGTCCCAGTCGAGTGCGCGCAACGAGGCCGGCACCGAGCGCAACGAAGCCCAGTTGCGCGATTTCACGGCCTCGACCGCCCAGTCCCTGGAGGCCTCGCGCCAAACCCTCGACGAAAAGCTCGATAAGACCGTCGAGGAGTCGCGTAAAGGTCGCGCTGAGTTGATGGGCGCCTTCCAACAGTTCGAGAGCCAACTTGCGCAGCGGCTGGGCACGCTCGGTGCAGACATCGACGTGCGCCTGTCATCCCTGCAGAAAACCATCACCGAGGGGCTGGACAGCAGCCGCCGTGAGCTGGATACCAAGCTTGCCATGACCCTGGAAGATGCCAGGGCAGGGCGTGGTGAACTCACTGCCGCGTTCGTCACCCTCGAATCCAGGCTGGAACAGCGACTGGGCGGGTTCGACGTCTCGATGTCGAGCCGCTTCGACAATCTCCAGCAGGGGCTTCAGGGTCGTCTGGACGAGGCGGCCAAGGCACAGTCCATCCAGTTTGGCCAGGCACAGGCAGAAAGTGCCCAGGCGCGCAAGGAGTTGACCGAGACCCTGGTGGCGTTTCGCAACGACCTCTCCGCCACCCTCAAGAGCCTGTCCGTCGAAACCCAGACGTCCCGGGAGGCGATGGCCCAGAGTTCCCATGCGTTCGAGAAGCAGATTCAGGACCGCTTCGACGCCCTGGCCCTGACCACGGCCAGCACGCTCGATGGCCTCAAGAAGGACGTCGTGTCCCAGCTCGGCGTCATGTCCTCGGCGCTGAAAGACCAGCTCGACGGCAACGGCAGCCAGATTCGCAACCAGTTCGCCACCTTGCAGGATGCCGTGGCTCAGCAGCTGCAGGGGATGGCACAAGGTTCCCGACAAAACTCCGAACAGCTGCGTGCTGCCCTCAACGAACGCCTGGCGGCCATCCAGGCCGACAACACGGCTAAGCTCGAAGAGATGCGGCGCACCGTGGATGAGAAGCTCCATGCGACCCTGGAGCAGCGCCTGGGCGACTCGTTCAAGCTGGTCAGCGAACGGCTGGAGCAGGTTCATGCCGGGCTTGGCGAGATGAAGACCCTGGCTGGCAGCGTGGGCGACCTCAAGCGTGTCATGACCAACGTGCGCACCCGCGGCACTTGGGGAGAAGTCCAGCTGGGCGCCATCATCGAGAATTTGCTCACGGCTGAGCAGTACGCCAAGAACGTCAAGACCGTTCCGGGAAGCAACGAACTGGTCGAGTTCGCCATCAAGATGCCGGGGAAGGGCGATGACGACACCGTCTGGCTCCCGATTGACTCGAAGTACCCGGTCGAGCATTACCAGCGTCTGATTGATGCACACGAGACGGCTGACAAGGACACGATTCAGAAAGCCGCCAACGCCTTCGAGACGTCTCTTCGCCTGGAGGCCAAGAAGATTCAGGACAAGTACCTCAACCCGCCTAACACGACCGACTTCGCCATCCTGTTCGTGCCGACCGAAGGGTTGTTTGCTGAGGTCTGCCGCATTCCTGGCATGGTCGAGGCCCTGCAGAACCAGTTCCGCATCGTGGTGGCGGGGCCGACCACCCTGGCCGCCATGCTCAACAGCTTGCGACTGGGCTTTCGCACCCTGGCGATTGAAAAGCGCTCCTCCGAGGTCTGGAGCATCCTGTCAGGCGTCAAGACGGAGTTTCGCAAGTTCGGCGACATCGTGGATGCGACGCACAAGTCCATCGACAACGCTGCCAAGAAGTTCAGCGAAATCGGAACGCGTACCCGGGCCATCGAGCGCAAGCTGCGCGGGGTGGAGGAACTGCCAGCGTCGGTGTCATCAGGTCTGGATGCCAGCGACCTGCTGGCTCTGGAAGATGAACCGTCCACCTGAGCCGAATCCAGGACAACGGACAAGCACATAACCCAGAAACGGAAGTTATCTTGCAAAAGCGTGACGATGGCATTCTCTATTCCGCATCCGACCTGGTGAACTACCTGGAATGCGAGCATTTGACGACGCTCGACCTGGTGGACCTGCACACCCCGCTGCCCCGGTCAGCAGACAGCGAGGAAGTCAGGCTGATGCAGGCCAAGGGGTTTGCCCACGAGGCCGAGTTCCTGGCCGAACTCCAGCGCCGGCATGCGAGGGTCATCGACATCGCCAAGGACAACGACTCCGTGGCGCGGAAGGTCGAGGCGACCCGGCGTGCCATGGGGGATGGCCATGACATCATCTTCCAGGCGACCTTGCAAGACGGGTGTTTCATCGGTCATGCCGATTTCCTGCGAAAAGTCCATCTACCTTCCAGTCTGGGTGATTGGAGCTACGAGGTCCTGGACACCAAGCTCGCTCGCAGCCCCAAGGCCAAGTTCATCGTCCAGCTGGCGTATTACTCGGCCATGGTCGCCAAAATCCAGGGTGTCGAACCCCTGTCCATGCACGTGGTGCTGGGTGACAAGACGGAGCTGACCTACCGCTACGCCGATTACGCGCGCTACCTCGGCATGCTCACACAGCGCTTCCTGGACCGGGTGGCAGAGCCTCCTGCTCAGACCTACCCGGTTCCTTGCGACAAGTGCGGCCAGTGCAAGTGGAACGAGCTTTGCGACGAGCGACGGCTCAACGACGACCACCTGAGCCAGGTGGCCAACATCACCCGGCTGCAGGTCAAGAAGCTGGAAACGGCAGGCGTGTCTACTCTGCAGGCATTGGCAACCCTGCCCGCGGGTGCCGCCATTTCCAAGCTTTTGCCGCAGACGCTGGAAAAACTGCGTCATCAGGCACGCCTTCAATACCAGGGGCGCCAGACGGGGCAGCGCCACCTGGAGGTCTTGCCACAAGTTGATGACGAGTTGAGAGGGTTTGCGCGTCTGCCCAGGCCCGCGGCTGGCGACCTCTTCTTCGACATGGAAGGCGACCCGCTTGAGGAGGGCGGGCTGGAATATCTGTTCGGCCTCTACTTCCTTGAAGCAGGAACACCCCAGTTCAAGGCTTTCTGGGCACACAGCCGTGCTGAAGAAAAGGTGGCCTTTGAGTCCTTCATGGACTTCGTCACCGGCTGGCTCAGGCGGCATCCCGATGCACATATCTACCATTACGCGGCCTACGAACAAACGGCACTCAAGAAGTTGATGTCCTTGCATGGGTCCCGCGAGGCAGAGGTAGACAACCTGTTCCGGACTCAGAAGCTGGTGGACCTCTACAAGGTAGTGCGGGAGGGGATTCGTGTCTCAGAGCCGCGCTATTCCATCAAGAACATCGAACATTTCTACTTGGAAGGCCGCACCGGGGACGTGAAGAGCGCGGGGGCCAGCATCGTGTACTACGAGCGCTGGAAGGAGACGGGTGACCCGCAGCTCCTCAAAGATATCGAAGACTACAACTTCGACGATGTCCGCTCCACCTACGAATTGCAGCAATGGCTGTTGACACTGCGACCTGGTGGTGCGACTTGGTTCTCGGCCTCATCAGCTGATGCTGGGGAAGAGCCTGAGGTAGGCGCGCTCACGGAAGAGGAGCAGCGTCTTGTGCCGTACCGCGAGCAACTCGTCGATGCGTTGCCCAATGACCGTTCGGTCTGGGGCGAAACTGAGACGCTCAAAGAGCTGACCTACCAGTTGCTGGACTTTCACCGGCGTGCTGCCAAGCCCGAATGGTGGGCCATGTTCTCCCGAATGGAACTGACGGAAGCAGAGCTGCTGGAGGATGGTGAATGCCTGGCAGGCCTGCTGGAAGACTCCGCCCATCCGCCCGTGAAGGAAAGGCGCTCGATTCGGTACACCTATCTCTTTCCGCAACAGGAATCCAAGCTTAAGACAAGCGATTCCGCCTCCATTGCCCAGACCGCCGACCCTGTCAACAATCTCGTGGTCGATGAAAAATATCGACGCGTCAGCTTCACGCGTGCAGCCAATAAGGACCCTCTGCCGAGCCAAATCGCGTTGGGTCCGGGCATGCCGGTGTCGACCAGGGCCCTGGTTGAGGCCGTGTTCCGCTTCGGTAAGAGCATCGTGGCGGGAGACCAGAAGTACGGTGCGCTGGAAGCCTTCCTGACCCAAAGACTTCCCTGCATCAAGGGCCGCCAGCTTGGCATGCCGATTGTGCTGGGTGACAGCAATCCGATGGCGTCCATCGTCGAGGCGGTGGCCAACCTGGACAACAGCTACCTGTTCGTACAGGGCCCACCCGGGGCAGGCAAGACCTATACCGGCTCCCATGTCATCGTTGCCCTGATGCAGAAGGGTTACAAGGTGGGCATCTCTTCGAACAGCCACAAGGCCATCAACAACCTGCTGTCCGGCATCGAGAAAGTAGCCCGTCAGGAAGGTTTCAGTTTCTCAGGTGCCAAAAAGTCGACTGCAAAAAAGGGAGACACCCACTTTGAGGGCTACTTCATCGAGGATGTGTTCAACAACGATGACGTTTGGGAAAACCTCGACGACGAAGGTGGCTACCAGCTGGTGGCAGGCACCGCATGGCTTTTTGCCGACGGCAACATGGACCAGCAACTCGACTACATCTTCGTCGACGAAGCAGGGCAGGTGGCGCTGGCCAACCTCGTGGCCATGGGTACGTCTGCCCGAAACATCGTGCTGCTGGGTGACCAGATGCAGCTGTGCCAGCCGATACAAGGCGTACATCCCGGTCGCTCCGGGGAGTCATCGCTGGAGTTTTTGCTCAACGGTCTGGCGACGATTCCGCCGGAACGCGGCATATTTCTGGGCACTACCTGGCGGATGCATCCGGACGTGTGTCGCTTCATCTCGGATGCAGTCTACGACGGTCGCCTGCTAGCTGAATCTGGCAACGCCATCCAGGGACTGGTTCTTGACAGCGGAGCGCACGCGGCCTTGAAGGCTACGGGCATTTCCTACGTGCCGGTGAACCATGACGCGTGCTCGCAGCGCAGTGAAGAGGAGGCTCAGCTGGTTCTGGAAATGGTGGAGAGCCTGCTGAAGCAGCGCTACCGAAACAAGAAGGGCGAGGTGCATCCCCTGACGCTGGACGACATCCTGGTCGTGGCGCCTTACAACATGCAGGTCAACCTCTTGAAAAAGGTATTGCCTGAGGGGGCTAGGGTAGGGACCGTCGACAAGTTCCAGGGGCAGGAAGCCGAGGTGGTCATCGTGTCGATGGCGACCTCCAATGGTGACTACTTGCCGCGCAACATCGAGTTCCTGTACAGCAAGAACCGGCTCAACGTGGCGATTTCAAGGGCCAAGTGTCTTGCGGTGTTCATTGCCAACCCAGCGTTGATGGCCATCAGGTGTTCCAAGCCGGAGGAAATGGCGCTGGTAAACACGTTGTGTTGGGTAAAAGAGATTGGGTAGTTTTGTTTTTAATGAAAGGTGTTTTATGTCGAATGAAGTGCATGTAGAGATTTTGTCAGAAGCTTGGATGAAAGAAGGTAATAATTATATGAATATAGATTCTAAGTATAAAACCTTCTTTCCCGATGACTGCTTTATTGCTCGCGGAACTGGTCGTGAAAATAAGGATTTGCTCTCTGAGCGTGGCATTTGGTTGCAATATGAAGGTGCTATCGATGCTGTCCAGTGCTTCATGGAGCTTCGCTCTGGTGGTAAGTTTCGTCCGTCTAATCGTGGTGCAATCAAAGATTTTTATAGCAGCACGAAAGCTCAGGTTGGCGATAAAATTGTTTTTGAAAAAAAATCAGATCGCATCTATGGAGTCAAGATGGCGAAGTGTGATGAATGAGTGGTGTTAAATAATGAGTTGGAAGGAAGTTATCGAAGTATTGGACTGTCGATTTTATCGATATGTGTCGAATAGTGGGGTGGAGCCGAAAAATGTGTATGCGACTGGCTACATCCTGAAAAATGGTCGACAACTGGCAGTGGAAACAAGGGGCGAGGGTTCGCGTGTAAATATCTGGATTGAGGACATTGGGCCGCCTGTTGTTCCTAGCCACTTTCAACTTTACAAAGAAGATGAAGGTCGATTGGCCTCACTTTCTTCGGTGGCACCTAAGCTCAGTGGGCCAGGGTATGGAAAGCCGCCGGGGCGTGCATACAAAATTGTTGTTGCTACGATTGATGAGCTTGAATCTCTGCTTGAATGGTACGGGGGTGGAGTCCGTGGTCAATCAAATGATAAAGCAAAAGTTGGAGAAGTGTTGTCTGGGTCCAAAGAGAAATCATTGATGGAATTGAATACGATACTGTATGGTCCACCAGGAACAGGTAAAACTTACACTACCACAAGTCGAACGGTTAAGCTTTGTGATGGTTTTCTGCCTGAAGGGGGGGAGATAGTTGTCCGTAAGCGTTTCGAGGAGCTTAGAAAGGCTGGTCGAGTGTCTTTTGTCACGTTCCACCAGTCGTATGGCTATGAAGAGTTCGTGGAGGGACTCCGTCCCATCGTAAAAGATGGACAGGTCGTCTATGAAGTGCTGCCAGGTGCATTCAAGCGTGCCTGTCTAGCAGCAAGGGGGCTCGGTAAAGTCGAGCATGGTCAGCCAGAAAATATTTCACAACGCGGGGTTGAAGAAAATCAGAATGACACGGTACAGCCCCATGTCATCATCATTGATGAAATCAACCGAGCCAACATCTCCAAGGTATTTGGTGAACTTATCACGCTGATTGAGGAGGACAAGCGCGAGGGGCAAGCCAACGCAGTGACGGTCAAGCTGCCTTACTCAGGGGAAGACTTCTCGGTTCCTTCGAATCTCTACCTGCTGGGAACAATGAATACCGCAGACCGCTCCATTGCTTTGTTGGACACAGCACTGCGCCGACGGTTTGAATTTGAAGAAGTCATGCCAAATCCTGACTTGCTGAAGGACCATGTGATTGAAGGAATCAACCTCGGGCAGTTGTTGGAGGCAATAAACCAACGTATTGAGGCTCTCTACGACCGGGACCACACCATAGGTCATGCCTACTTGATGGGGCTGCAGTCTCTCGACGACTTGGAACGTGCTTTCCGACGCAAGGTGCTGCCATTGCTGCAAGAGTATTTCTATGAGAACTGGTCCCAGGTTCGGCGCGTGCTCTACGACTTCGGCGAGGGGGACTTTGTGCAGCGCGTGGTCAGGCTGCCGATTCCGTTGGATGGAGATGATGACCTGGATGCGGAGTCGAGTGTGGTTTACCGGGTCAATCCGGCTCCCTTTCCCGTACATGCCTATCGGCGCATCTACGAGGGGCGGTGAGCGTGGTTGCAGTCTTGCGCGTTCAAGAGTATGGGCGCATCCACTGCGGTGCAGCATTCAGTCCCGAGTCGCGCACGGTGACCCTGGCGCAGCACCGTGAACTGGAACGTTTCAGTGAGTCATACCGACGCACACGGGGTGTTGCCGTTTTCCAGAACGGCCCGCGTAACAGTCTGGTCGCGCAGAACTATGTCGGTGTCATTCAACTGGGACGCCACCAGGTCGAGGTGCTGCCGAAAATCGATGGCGAAAACCACGAAGTACGACGCAGTCTCGTGAGAATGGTCGCGGCTACACTTGGCTTGACCCTACACGCCGATACCGTCAGTGCGGTCGAGCGTACCGACCACTCGATTTTGGAAGTGCTGATTCGTCTGTACTGCGAACAGCTGTGGTTGCAAGTGCGTCGGGGGATGTTGCGTCGCTATGAATCCCGTGAGGACAACCTTACGGTTCTTCGTGGTCGGCTGAACGTGTCGCGCCAGTTGAGGCACAACCTGGCACGGCCGGACCGACTTTATTGCACCTTTGATGAGTTTTGCGAGGACAACCCGCTGAACCGTGTTCTGAAGGCGGCGTTGCGCGTCCTGCTGGGAGCCGCCCGCGCCGAGTCCACCGTCAGAAGTGTTTCCGAACTCTTGTTCTGCTTCCAGGACGTGAGTGACGTGAGTCCGCAAGCCATCAGCTGGACACAGGCCGGAGTCGACAGGCTCAGTGAGCGATATGCACCCTTGGTGCGCATGTCCAGACTGTTTCTCGAAGGCTGCTCGCCAGACCTCATTGCAGGTTCGGCCGTCGGATTTGCTGTGCTTTTTGACATGAACGAACTGTTCGAGGAGTACGTCGGAAGGCAGGCGCGCAGAGTCTTTAGCAAACAGGGGTTGAATGTGGCGTTGCAGGGACCGAAACGTCACCTGGCACGCGCTCTGCACGGCGGTCGTTCGTTTGAGCTACGGCCTGATGTTGTCGTGTCACATGGTCACCAGCCAACGGTTGTCATCGACACAAAATGGAAGCGTCTCCGTGAAGACGCTGCGCACGAGTCCGTTTCCTCGGCCGATATGTACCAGATGTATGCCTATGCCCAACGATACGATGTCGACCAAGTCATCTTGCTGTACCCACACCACTCTGGACTCGGCAGCTGGAAGCCAAGGCGTGCTGTGTACGAAGTAGGGGGGCCGGCTGGCGGTGTTGAGAAGCGGCGCTGCGTGAGCGTCTCCACCATCGACTTGCTCAATCTCGCTAGCATTCCCGCGCAGTTGGAGGCTTTGAGTCAGCCGTTACAGTTGTGATGGAGGTACGGGACTATACACAGCCGGGCTGATCCACCGGCGTGCGCCCTGGAAGCGGCGCGAGCTTGATACTTAGAGCGTGTTATGGACTT
>NZ_PVLR01000039.1 GCF_002980625.1 Malikia spinosa
TCATCGTCAGGCTCTTATGCTAAAACCCCGAACTCTGTTTATAACTAAACAGATTCGGGGTTTTGTTATTGCTAACTGACTAGTTGGAGCTGCTTGAACCCACCTAGTTCGCCCTGCTGTATGTGACTCGGCAATGCAATATTTTGGCTCGGTGTTTTCATATGGCTTGCATGATGCATGCTTGGATAGTGTAAAATTATTCACTTCTTGAGATATCTTCTCCAAGAAATTCATGCGGGATTAGCTCAGTTGGTAGAGCGATACCTTGCCAAGGTATAGGTCGAGAGTTCGAGTCTCTTATCCCGCTCCAGTTTTTGAAAACGCCCCGATCAGTCGGGGCGTTTTCATTTGTGCGTCAAGATCCTGTCTGCCACGCCTCTCATGCAGTCTATGCCGCTCCTCACTCCAGACTCCGCTGACTCGTTGCCAATGCCCGCGCTTGAGGCTGAAGTGGCCATCGTCGGTGGCGGTCCTGCCGGGCTGATGGCGGCTGAACTGCTGTCCGCCGCCGGCCATGCCGTTCATCTTTTCGATGCGATGCCCACGCTGGGGCGCAAGTTCCTGCTGGCCGGCATTGGCGGCCTCAACCTGACCCATGCCGAGCCGTTCGACAGTTTTGTCAGCCGCTATGGTGCCAGGGCGGTGCAATGTCGTTTCTGGCTTGAGCGTCTGCGACCGCAGGACATTCGTGACTGGGCCAGCGGCCTGGGCATAGAGACTTTTGTTGGCTCTTCGCAGCGGGTCTTTCCGACCGACATGAAGGCAGCACCCCTGTTGCGTGCCTGGTTGCTGCGCCTGCGTCATCCTGCTACGGGTGTTGCCGTCACGTTTCACATGCGGCAGCGCTGGACTGGGGCCTGTCTGCGCAGCGGTGAGCAATGGCTGTTGGCTTTTGAGTCAGCCGCTGGGCTGCAATGGGTCAAGGCCAGGGCTGTGCTGTTTGCGCTCGGGGGCGGCAGTTGGGCCCGACTGGGCTCTGACGGGGCCTGGACGGCCTCCCTGCAGACGCTGGGCGCTTCGGTCCTGCCTTTGCAGCCGGCCAACTGCGGCTTCGAGGTCGCGGTCAAAGGTCGTCCAGGCTGGAGTGACTATTTCTCGCAGCGTCACGCCGGTCAGCCATTGAAGAACGTGGCCTTGCGCTGCAGCGACAGCCTGGGGCAGGAATTCAGTCGCAAGGGTGAGTTCGTGCTGTCGGCCAGCGGCATCGAGGGTAGCCTGGTCTATGCGGCATCGGCGCTGCTGCGCGACGAGATCGCTCGCAGTGGCAGCGCCAGCTTGCTGCTGGACCTGCGTCCCGACCTGGCGCCGGAGAAGGTCCAGACCTTGCTGGCGCGTCCGCGCGGCGGCAAAAGCCTAACCAACTGTCTGCGCGCCTGGCTCGGTCTGTCACCGGCCGCGATTGCCCTGCTGCATGAGTTGCTGGAACGCGAGCAGCTCAACGATCCAGTCCGACTGGCCGCCGCAATCAAGTCCTTGCCGCTGACCCTGGTGGCTCCACGTCCGCTCGATGAGGCGATCAGCAGTGCCGGTGGGGTGGCGCTCGAGTCCTTGACGCCGCAGCTGATGCTGCAGGACAGCCCCGGCCTGTTCTGCGCCGGTGAGATGCTGGACTGGGAGGCGCCCACTGGTGGCTATCTGCTGACGGCCTGCCTAGCGAGTGGCAAGGTCGCAGGCGAGGGCGTGCAGGACTACTTGCGGCAGGCCGGTGTTCGCGCTACTGTAGCGTCGGACCGATAGGCTTGGCAGGCTGCTCGCGGAGATCCAGGCTTGGTCAATACCAGGCTGGGCGCCGCTGCTGATCGTCACCTGCTCGCCGGCCTATCTCCTGACGCTGTTCGCGGTCCCAGCTCATGCCGACTGGCAGAAACGGGCACCGGAGCTGAACTCCGATGCCCTTTCCGGTTTACTTGCCCCAGCTGTCTTTCAGGCCGACGGCGCGGTTGAATACCGGTTGGCCCTTGACGTGATCCTGGTGGTCGGCGACAAAGTAGCCGTGGCGTTCGAACTGGAACTTCTGGTCGGGTTCGGCATGGGCCAGCGAGGGCTCGACATAGCCGGTCACGACCTTGAGGCTGTCCGGGTTCAGGCTGCTGAGGAAGTCCTTGCCGCCGGCATCCGGATGGGCATCGCTGAACAGGCGGTCGTAGAGGCGGATCTCGGCGGCCACCCCATCGGCCACGCCGACCCAGGTGATGGCGGCCTTGACCTTGACGCTGTCAGCCCCCGGGGTGCCGCTCTTGGTATCGGGCACCAGCAGGGCCAGTACGGCGGTGACGCGGCCGGTGGCGTCTCGCTCGCAGCCGGTGCACTCGATCACGTAGCCGCCTTTGAGGCGCACCTTGTTGCCCGGGAACAGCCGCTTGTAGCCCTTCGGTGGCACTTCCTCGAAGTCCTCGCGCTCGATCCAGACTTCCTTGCCGATCGTGAACTGGCGTGCTGCCGGTTCGGGTTGGCCTTCGGGCACATGGGGCAGGGCCGGCAGGCTGCAGGGCTCCAGATGGCTGGCACCCATGACCTCGTCCCAGTTCGTCAGCACCAGCTTGACCGGGTCGAGCACGGCCATGCCGCGATGCGCCTGCGACTCGAGATCCTCGCGCAGGCAGCCTTCGAGCGTGGAGTAGTCGATCCAGCTGTCGCTCTTGGTGACGCCGATGCGCTCGGCGAACAGTTGCAGCGCGGCCGGCGTGTAGCCGCGGCGGCGCAGGCCGACGATGGTGGGCATGCGCGGGTCGTCCCAGCCGCTGACCTTGCCTTCGTTGACCAGCTGGGCCAGCTTGCGCTTGCTGGTGATGACATAGGTGAGGTTCAGGCGCGCGAATTCGTACTGGTGCGGTGCCGGCGCGGCCAGCAGGCCGGCCTCGATCAGGCGTTCCAGCAGCCAGTCGTAGAAGGGGCGCTGGTCCTCGAACTCGAGCGTGCAGATGCTGTGCGTGATCTGCTCGAGCGCGTCCTCGATCGGGTGTGCGAAGGTGTACATCGGGTAGATGCACCATTTGTCGCCGGTGTTGTGGTGGGTGGCGCGGCGGATGCGGTAGATCGCGGGGTCACGCAGGTTGATGTTGGGCGAATCCATGGCGATACGGGCGCGCAGCACGGCGGCGCCGTCCGCCAGCTTGCCATCACGCATCTCGCGGAAGCGGGCCAGGTTCTCGGCCGGGGTGCGGCTGCGGTAGGGGCTGTCGATGCCGGGCTTGGAGAAGTCGCCGCGGTTGGCGCGCATCTCCTCCGGGCTTTGCTCGTCGACATAGGCTTGGCCGCGCTCGATCAGGGCCTCGGCGGCGCGGTACATGAAGTCGAAGTAGTCGCTGGCCTGGTAGGGGGCAGCGCTGCCAGGGGCCTGGCCGAGTTGGGCCCAGTCGAAGCCCAGCCACTTGACCGCATCGATGATGCTGTCGACGTACTCGGTGTCTTCCTTCTCGGGGTTGGTGTCGTCGAAACGCAGGTGACAGACACCGCCATAGTCGCGCGCCAGGCCGAAGTTCAGGCAGATGCTCTTGGCGTGACCGATGTGCAGGTAGCCGTTGGGTTCGGGCGGAAAACGCGTGCGAATCCTGGCCGGATCGTGCGGCGCGCTGGCGTGATGGGTCGCATCGCCAGGGCTGCCGGCCCAGCGCCGGCTGGCGTAGGTGCCCTTGGCCAGGTCATGCTCGATGATCTGGCGCAGGAAGTTGCTGGACTTGGTGGCGCCTTCTTCGGGCGCTGCGGGGGTGTGGGGCGCGGAACTCATGACTTGGATTTTAGAGGGGACGGGTTTACCATTGCGGGTTTTTCTGATTAATAGTGCCGGCTGCCTGTCGTGGGGGGTCGGTCGGGAGTCGCGCCGATGTCGATCACAGGGGTTTCAAGCGTGGGGCGGATGGCCCTGATCGATGCCTTGAAGGCGATCGGCTCGCAGTTCATCGTGTTGCATCACCTCGCGTTCTACGGGCCGATGTCGGACTGGACCCAGCGCATGCTACCGGACCTGATCGACTGGCTGAGCCAGGACGCCCGCATGGCGGTGCAGATTTTCCTGGTTGTAGGCGGCTTCCTGGCGGCGCGCAGCCTGGCGCCGCAAGGTGTGCTTGTGACGCCCCAGCCGCTGCTGCTGCTCAGGAAGCGTTACCTGCGCACGGCTGCGCCCTATCTGGCGGCCTTGCTGCTCAGCCTGCTGTGCACCGAGTTGGCGCGCTACTGGATGAACCATGACTCGCTGCCGGAGCCGGCCGAGCTGGGGCAGTTCCTGGCTCACGCGCTGCTGCTGCACAGCCTGCTTGGCGTCGATTCGATCTCGGCCGGCGTCTGGTATGTGGCGATCGACTTCCAGCTGTTTGCCTTGCTGCTCGGATTGCTCTGGCTGGCGCGCGCGCTCAACGGTCGGCTGGCCTTGAGCGCCACGCTGCTGCTGCTGGGGGTGATCCTGTCGCTCTATGGCTTCAACCTCGATTCGGACTGGGACATCTGGGCGCTCTATTTCCTGGGCTCCTATGGGCTCGGGGCGCTGACTTACTGGGCGACCCAGCCGCACCACGGTCTCAAGGGCCTGGGCTGGCTGCTGCTGCTGGCCTTGCTGGTGCTGGGAGCGTTGGCGCTCGAGTTCCGCGAGCGGATCGCGCTGGCATTGATGGTGGCGCTACTGCTCGGCGCGGCCCAGCAGGGGCAGTGGCTGCAGCGCTGGCCGCAGGGGCGCGTCTGGGCCTATTTCGGCCAGATTTCGTATTCGGTCTTCCTGCTCAATTTTCCGGTGGCCTTGGTGGTCAATGCGCTCTTTACCCGCTTTGCCCCGGCCGAGCCCTGGGCGCAGACGGTTGGCGTGTTGCTGGCCTGGGTCGCTTGCAATCTGGCTGGAGCGGTCTTCTTTCACCTGGTCGAGCAGCCCCTAGGCCGCTGGGGCAGCAGCCCCCGGTTACCCGCTGATACATCTGTCACAAGTCGTGGCAGCTTGTAAGCGGGCTTTGACGCTTTAATCCTCTCCAGGCGCGTGAGTACGCGCACAAGGAGTGGAACATGAAGCAAGTCGAAACTGGCGCGCAGCTGGAGCAGCGCAGCCCCCGGACCCTCTGGTCCAGGTGCTCGGGTCTGGTGCTGGGCCTGGGGCTGGCCCTGGGTGCTGCCGGGGCACAGGCGGGGAATGTGTACTGGTCGCTCGGCATGCATAGCCCCGGCGTGGTGATCGGGGCCAGCAATGCCGCGCCGATGTATGTCGCACCGGCTCCGGTGGTGGTCTATCCGGCGCCGCGGGTCATGGCGCCGCCGGTCTATGGCTCGGCCTGGGCGCCGCCCGGGCATTACAAGCGCAAGCATCACAAGCGCCACTGGCAGCATGAGCATGACCGCTGGGAGGATGGCGGCCGTCATGGCCATGGACGCTACTGAGCTTTGCCAGCCATGCGGGCAGAGCTGAGATTGCCGGGTCACGATGCGGGTTTACACTGGTGGGCTTTAACCAATCTACCAGTCTGATGGATACTTTACTGCTGCTGAAGGCCGCCCTGATGGGCATTGTCGAGGGCCTGACCGAGTTCCTGCCGATCTCGTCCACCGGCCATTTGATCCTGGCCGGTACCTTGCTCGACATGCATGACGACAAGGGCAAGGTGTTCGACATCGCGATCCAGACCGGTGCCATCTTTGCCGTGATCCTGGTCTATTGGCAGCGTCTACGCGATACCGTGGTGCAGCTGCCTTCCCAGGCCAAGGCCCAGCGCTTTGCGGCCAATGTGGCGGTTGCCTTCTTGCCGGCTGTCGTGCTGGGCCTGCTGTTTGGCAAGGCGATCAAGGCCAACCTGTTCACGCCCTCGGTGGTGGCGTCGACCTTCATCATCGGCGGACTGATCATTCTTTGGGCCGAGCGCCGTCAGGCACGCAGCGAGACCGCACCGCGCATCCTGTCGGTCGACCAGATGACCGGTCTCGATGCCCTCAAGGTCGGCCTGGTGCAATGTCTGGCTCTGGTGCCAGGCACCAGTCGCAGCGGCGCGACCATCATCGGTGGCATGTTCATGGGTCTGTCGCGCCAGGTCGCGACCGAGTTTTCCTTCTACCTCGCGATTCCGACCCTGATCGGTGCCGGTGCCTACAGCCTGTACAAGGAGCGCGGTCTGCTGAGCCTGGCTGATCTGCCCCAGTTCGCTGTCGGTCTGCTGTTTGCCTTCATCAGCGCCTGGCTCTGCATCCGCTGGCTGCTGCGCTTCGTCGCCAGCCACAGCTTCACGGGTTTTGCCTGGTACCGGATTGCCTTCGGTCTGCTGATCCTGTTGACGGCCCAGCAGGGCTGGGTGGTCTGGGCCGACTGAGCTCTCTGTGTTCATTTAGGCCTTGCGGCGGCCAGACCCGCCGCAAGGCCTGCCGCCCTCAGATCAGGCGCTCGCCAGCGTTGGCGATCTTCCTGAGTGGCTGGTTGCGCTTGCTCGGCTGCAGCAGCGGCACCTCGGTCGCGTGACCATCCCAGGCCGGATGCTCGATCGCATCGAAGACCTCGCGCAGCTTCTCGCCCCAGGTGGTGCGCACCATGCGGAAATAGGGGTTGTTCTCGTCGATGCAGACGATCTTGTCGCTCTCGAGCCGGTCCACCTCGTAGACCGCCAGGTCCAGCGGCAGGCCGACCGAGAGGTTGGACTTGAGCGTCGAATCCATCGAGACCAGCGCGCATTTGGCCGCCTCGTCGAGCGGTGTGGTTGGCGTGATCACGCGGTCAAGCACCGGTTTGCCATACTTCGATTCACCGACCTGGAAGAAGGGCGTCTCGGGCGTGGCCTCGATGAAGTTGCCGGCCGAGTAGACCTGGAACAGTCGCATGGCTTCGCCAGCGATCTGGCCGCCGAAGATCATGCTGACGTTGAAGTCGACCCCGGCCCGGCGCAGCGCCTCGCCGTCGCGGGCGTGTACATGGCGCACGGCCTGGCCCAGCACGCGCGCCGCATCGAACATGCTCTTGGCGTTCCAGATCGTGATGGCCTCGTCGCTGTCGGGGTCCTTCAGGTGCTCGGACTGCAGGATCTCGCGGATCGACTGCGAGATGCTCAGGTTGCCGGCCGACAGCAGGCACATGAAGCGGTTGCCCGGCTTCTCGTAGACGATCATCTTGCGGAAGGTGCTGATCTGGTCCAGACCGGCGTTGGTGCGGGAGTCGGACAGGAAGACCAGTCCGGCGTTGAGTTTGACGGCGACGCAGTAAGTCATGCTTGGATCAGTAGTTTCTTGAGCAAATAGAGTTGTTCGAGCGCCTCGCGCGGGCTCAGCACATCGGGGTCCACGGCTGCCAGCGCGAGTTCGACCCGGCTGGGTTCGGGGGTCGCGGCCGCTGGCGGCGGGGCGAACAGGTCGACCTGGGCCTGAGCGCTGGCGCTGTGCGCCTCGAGTGCCTCGAGCGCGTGGCGCGCCTGTTGCACCACCGCCGCTGGCACTCCTGCCAGCCTGGCGACCTGCACACCGTAGCTGCGGCTGGCCGGCCCGGGCTCGATCTGGTGCAGGAAGACGATGTCGCGCCCCTGGCTCTCGGCTGCGCTGACATGCACATTGAGCGCATGGCGGTGCGAGGCCGGGAACTCGGTCAGCTCGAAGTAATGGGTCGCGAACAGGGTGAAGGCCTTGACTTTGTCGTGCAGATGGGAGGCGATGGCCGAGGCCAGCGCGAGGCCGTCGAAGGTCGAAGTGCCGCGCCCGATTTCGTCCATCAGCACCAGGCTGTGTGGCGATGCCGAGTGCAAGATCTGTGCCGCCTCGGTCATCTCGAGCATGAAGGTCGACTGGGCGTTGGCCAGGTCGTCGGCCGCGCCGATGCGGGTGTGGATGGCGTCGAGCGGTCCGAGCCGGCAGCTTTGCGCCGGCACATAGCTGCCCATGCTCGCGAGCAGGGCGATCACCGCGACCTGGCGCATATAGGTCGATTTGCCGCCCATGTTGGGGCCGGTGATGACCTGCAGGCGCGCTTTCTGACCCAGCACCGTGTCGTTCGGGATGAAGTTGCCGGAGCCGGTTTCAGCCATCCTGGCCTCGACCACCGGATGGCGGCCGGCGCGGATCTCGATGCAGGGCTGGGCAACGAATTCAGGCTCGCACCATTCGAGTGTGAGCGACCTTTCGGCCAGCGCGCACAGGGCGTCGAGGCTGGCCAGCGCGCGCGCCAGCGTCCCCAGTGCCTGGACATGAGCTTGCAACTGGTCGAGCAGGCCCTCGTAGAGCCATTTCTCGCGTGCCAGCGCGCGCTCCTGGGCGCTGAGCGCCTTGTCCTCGAAGCTTTTCAGTTCAGGCGTGATGAAGCGTTCGGCATTCTTGAGCGTCTGGCGCCGACGGTAGTCGTCGGGTACCCGGTCGAGGCCGCTGGTGGTCACCTCGATGTAGAAGCCATGCACCTTGTTGTACTGCACGCGCAGGTTGCTGATGCCGGTGCGCTCGCGCTCGCGTGCCTCCAGCGCCAGCAGGAAGCTGTCGCAGTTGTTCTGGATCGCGCGCAGCTCGTCCAGATCGGCATCGAAGCCGTGGTTGATCACGCCGCCGTCGCGTACCAGGGCTGCCGGCTCGGGCAGCAGGGCGCTTTGCAGCAGCGCCGCGCAGCCCGCGGGTGGTTCGAGCTCGCGCGCGAGTTCGCTCAGCAGCGAGGCCGGGATGGCCTCGGTCTGCTGCGCCGTCTGATCCTGCAGCCCTTGCTGCAGTCCTGCCGATACGCTGGCGGCGCGCTCGAGCGTCTGGACCAGGCCGACCAGCTCGCGCGGGCGCACCTGGCGCAGCGCGATGCGCGCGCTGATGCGCTCGACATCCGAGGCGCCCTTGAGTGCCAGCCGCAGCGGCGCCTGCAGGCCGGCGCGCAGCGTACCGATGGCCTGCAAGCGCTGGCGCGCCGGCGCGCGGTCGCGTGGCGGTTCGAGCAGCCAGCGCTTGAGCTGGCGGCTGCCCATGCCGGTCTGGCAGCTGTCGAGCAGCGAGAACAGGGTCGGCGCGGCCTCGCCGCGCAGGGTCTGGGTCAGCTCGAGGTTGCGCCGGGTGGTGGCCGGCAGTTCGATCAGCTCCTGCGGTCGCGCCACCCGCAGCTGGCACAGATGGGCCAGTGCCCGGCCCTGGGTGTGCTCGGCATAGTCGAGCAGTGCCGAGGCGGCGGCATGCGCCTGCGGCAGGTCCTGCGCCCCCCAGGCGGCCAGGCTGGCTGTTTGCAGCTGGGCGCAGAGCTTGCGCTCGCCCAGGGCGGGATCGAAGGCCCAGGCCGGGCGCAGCGCCAGGCTCAGGCGCGCGCCTGCGCCGGCCTGTGCCAGCGCTGGCCATTGGCGTTGCAGTTCCTGCAGGGACTGCTCGAAAGCGGGCGTGACGTCCGCACTGTGCAGCAGTTCGCTCGGGGCAATGCGCACGATCCAGGCGCGCAATTCGTCAGCCGGGCATTGCGCCAGCTGCAAGATGCCCTGGGTCACGCTGAGCCAGGCCAGGCCGCAGGTCGCACGTGGGCCCGCATGCACTGCCAGCAGCACTGATTCGCTCTTGTCGCTCAGCAGTTCGCTGTCGGTCAGGGTGCCGGGGGTGACCACGCGCACGACCTTGCGCTCGACCGGGCCCTTGGAGGTGGCCGGGTCGCCGACCTGTTCGCAGATCGCGACCGATTCGCCGAGCTTGATCAGGCGCGCCAGGTAGGTTTCGAGCGAGTGGAAGGGGATGCCCGCCATCACGACCGGCTCGCCGGCCGACTGGCCGCGCCGCGTCAGCGTGATCTCGAGCAGGCGCGCGGCCTTCTCGGCATCGTCCCAGAACAGCTCGTAGAAGTCGCCCATGCGGTAGAACAGCAGGGTGCTCGGGTGGTCGGCCTTCAGGCGCAGGTATTGCGCCATCATGGGGGTGTGCTGTTCGAGGTCGGGGTTGATCCGGGGCGGTGCTTTTTCGTTGGACATCGATGGCTGGGCGTGAGACGGGGCGGTGCGCAGTCGCGCGCTGGCTGGCGCTGCAGCCTGCCTGCGGCAGGCCGGGCGTGCTGCCTTGGCATGGGCTGAATTGTCGCAGGCCTTGACGGCCTGGCGGCGCGCATCCCTTCAATGCGCTGGCCGGCCAGCCTGGCTGCGACTGGATCGCAACTGATTGCGGTCAAATTGTCTTGACCATCAAGGCTTGCCGGCGGTAAAACTGTCTCTCTCGCACGCTGGTCCTGTACTGGACGAGAGGGAGGAGGCCATGGCTGCAGATGATTCCAACCGGGAGTCGAGGGTGGGTGCTGTTGATCGGCTGCTGCCTTGCCTGCTCGACCGCCTGACGGACGAGGCGCCAGGTTGTCAGGTCGAACCTGCAGAGTCCGGCCTGGCGAGCCAGTCGCGCCTGCGCGCGGCGGTGCTGAGGGACCTCGGCTGGCTCATGAATGCCACCCGGCCGGGCGCTGCTGAGTCGCTCGAAGCCTGGCCCGAGGCCAGGCGTTCGGTGCTCAACTACGGGCTGCCGGCGTTGGGTGGTCAGACCAGTTCCACGCTCGATCTCCAGGCGCTTGAGCGCGTGATCCGCGAGGCGATCCTGCGCTTCGAGCCCCGTCTGCTGGCCGATACGCTCGAAGTCGAGGCCGATACCGATGCCCTGTTTCAGCAGTACGGGCTCGACGGGCACAACCGGGTCAGCCTGCGCATCAGCGGCCAGATCCGGGCCCAGCCCATGCCTTTGGAGCTGCTGCTGCGCACCGAGTGGGACCTCGAGACCGGTCAGGTCTCGCTCTCCGAGCTCAAGGCCTAGGAGTCCGGCCCATGGACCGCCGCCTGCTCTATCACTACAACCGCGAGCTTGGCCATCTGCGCGAGCTCGGCGCCGAATTTGCCGCCGAGTTCCCGAAGATTGCCGCCCGCCTCGGGCTGAACGGCAGCGAGCCGGCGCAGGACCCCTATGTCGAGCGCCTGCTCGAGGGCACGGCCTTCCTGGCGGCGCGGGTCCAGCTCAGGCTCGATGCCGAATTCCCGCGCTTTACCGAGCAGTTGCTCGCCATGCTCTATCCGCATTACCTGGCGCCAACGCCGGCGATGCTGATCGCGCAATTCCAGCCGATGCCGGGCGATGCCAATCTGGCGGCCGGTCAGCTGCTGCCGCGCGGGTCGGCACTGCGCCAGGCTGGCGCCAGCGCCGATGCGGTGGCCTGCGAGTTCCGTACTGGCTGCGATCTGCGGCTGTGGCCGCTGGAGCTGCGCGAGGCGCGCCATTTCAGTTCGGCGCCCGAGCTGGCGCTGGCCGGCCAGCCCTGGCCGGCGCGTTGCCAGAGCGGGGTCAGGCTCAAGCTGCACACGGGCGCTGGCTTGAGCCTGTCGGCGCTCAAGCTTGATCAGCTGCGCTTCTTCCTGGGCGGAGCGCCGGAGGTCGCGCACCAGTTGCATGAGCTGATCGGCGCCTCGACTCTGGGTCTGCTGGTGCGCGGCGAGCAGGGCTGGCAGCCTCTGCCCGCCAGTTGCATCAAGCTGGTCGGTTTCGACGACGACGAGGCATTGCTGCCGGTGACGGCGCGCGGTTTCAGTGGCCATCGGCTGCTGCAGGAGTATTTCTCCTTTCCGGCCCGCTACCTGTTCTTCGAGATCGAGGGCCTGGCGCCGCTGCTGGCCCGCCAGGCCGGCAGCGAGCTGGAGTTGCTGCTGCTGTTTGGCCGCGCCGCACCCGAGCTAGAGGGCCAGGTCGATGCGCGCCATTTCCTGTTGCATTGCGTGCCTGCGATCAATCTGTTCGAGCGCCAGTTGGACCGGGTCGAGCTGCAGCCGGGCGAGCCGGAATTCCATCTGCTGGCCGACCGGACCCGGCCCCTCGACTACGAGATCTACGACCTGCTCGAGGTCACGGGCCACGGCATCGGTCGAGCCGAACAGCGTTTCCTGCCCTTCTATTCGACCAGTCGCCTGAGCGAGCCTCCATCGGAGGCCTATTTCACGCTGCGGCGCGAGCCCAGGTTGCTGAGCGCGAGCCGCCGGCGCGGACGGCGGCTGACCGGCTATGTCGGCAGCGAGGTTTTCCTGTCCCTGGTCGATCCGAACGAAGCGCCTTATGCGCAGGGGCTGCGCCAGCTCTCGTTGCGCGCGCGCTGCACCAACCGCGACCTGCCGCTGCTGATGAAGCTGGGCCACGGGCCGACCGATTTCGCGCTCGAGGTCGCCGCGCCGGTCGAGCGCATACGCTGCGTCAAGGGGCCTTCGGCACCCTATGGCGCGCTGGCGCAGGGCGCCGAGGGCTGGAAATTGATCAGCCAGCTCTCGCTCAACTACCTGTCGCTGCTCGACAGCGGGCCCGAGCCGGGCGCAGTCGCGCTGCGCGAGCTGCTGGGTTTGCATGCCAGCTCGGCCGACCCTGGCTTGCGCCGCCATGTCGAAGGCCTGCGCTCGGTGTCTTGCGCGCCCGTGGTCGCGCGCCTGCCGATGCCCGGGCCGTTGTGCTTCGGGCGCGGGGTCGAGATCACGCTCGGGCTCGACGAGCTGGCGTTCGAGGGCGGCAGCGCCTTCCTGCTCGGCAGCGTGCTCGAGCGCTTCTTCGCGCGCCATGTTTCGCTCAACAGCTTCACCGAGACGGTGCTGCGCACGCTCACGCGCGGCGAGATCATGCGCTGGAGGCCCCGATGCGGAACGCGGCCGATACTGTGAACGCCTGCCCGACGCCGCCCGATGAGCGCCATCCGGTTCGACCTGATCGCCTGCAGGCGTTGTTCGCGTCGATCGCGGCTGCGCCCTGGCGCTGGAACTATTTCCAGGCCCTGCGCCTGCTCGACTGCCTGAATCCTGGCCTGCCGCGCCTGGGCCAGGCCCGTCGTCCGGCCGACGAGCCGGTACGTCTGGGTCAGGAGCCGGCGCTGGATTTCGCCCCGGCCAGCCTGGCGCGGCTGGTGCCGGGCTATGGCGCCTTGCCGCCGCGCATCAGCGTGCGCTTTTTCGGGCTGTTCGGCCCCAACGGGCCGCTGCCGCTGCACTTGAGCGAATACGCGCGCAACCGGATGCTGCACGCGGGCGACGCGAGCCTGACGCGCTTTGCCGACCTGATCCACCACCGTTTCCTGAGCCTGTTCTACCGCGCCTGGGCCCAGGCCCAGCCCTGCGTCAGCCTGGACCGGCCCGAGCAGGACCGCTTCGCGCGCTATGTCGGCGCGCTCTGTGGGCTGGGCCTGGACAGCCTGCGTGGGCGCGACGCGCTGCCTGATCACGCCAAGCTGCACCACGCGGCTGGCTTGAGCCGCCAGGTGCGCAATGCCGAGGGCCTGGCCGGGCTGTTGTCCGATTGCCTGGGGTTGCCGGTGGCGGTCGAGCCTTTTGTCGGCCACTGGATGGACCTGCGCGAGCGTGATGGCCTGCGCCTGGGCAGCCGCGGCCAGCTGGGTCGGGATGCCGTGCTCGGGCGCCGGATCTGGGACCGCCAGCACAAGTTCAGGCTGCAGCTCGGTCCGTTGTCGCTGTCGGACTATGTCGATCTGTTGCCACAGGCCAGCGGCCTGGCGCTGTTGGCGGCGGCGGTGCGCAACTACGTCGGGCTCGAGTACGACTGGGACCTGCGCTTGCTGTTGCGCGCCGACAGCGTGCCGCGCCTGGCGCTCGGGGGCACTCAGCGCCTGGGCTACAGCAGCTGGCTGGGCCGGCGTCGCAGCACACTGGCGGCAGGCGATCTGGTGCTCGCAGCGCCGCCTTGCATCAGTCCCAGTGACCTGACGGTGACTGGCAAGGCTGGCCACCGAGGCCCGCCAGCAGCAGGAGAATGGCATGGACAGTGACCGCTTTGACCGCCGGGTCCGTGTCGCCAGCACCTTGGGCGACGCCTTGATCTTCGAGCGGCTCGACGGCTCCGATGGCCTGTCCTGCCAGGGCGAATACCGGCTGCTGCTGCTGTCGCGGCGCGGCGACCTGTCGGCGTCCGACTTGCTGGGCCAGCCGGTCTCGGTGCTGGTCGAGCTGGCGCCGGGCGGCGTGCGCGAGTTCAACGGCCTGGCGACCGGCTTTTCCCTGCTCGCGCCCCAGGGCCGACTGCACCGCTATCAGCTCATCCTGCGGCCCTGGATCTGGATGTTGACCCGCTGCAGCGATTGCCGCATCTTCCAGGACCAGACCACGCCGCAGATCCTGCAAGCGGTGTTCGCCGCCCATCCCTACGCCGACTTCCGTTTCGAGCTGACGGGCCGCTATCTGCCCCGACCCTATTGCGTCCAGTACCGCGAGACCGACTACCAGTTCATTGCCCGGCTGCTGGAGCAGGAGGGCATGCATTATTTCTTCGTGCACAAGGATGGCAGGCACCAGCTGGTGGTGGCTGACAGTGCCACGGCGCATCAGCCGGTGCCGGGCTATGCGCAGGTGGGTTTTCTCGAGCCCGATCCGCAGCCGGGCTGGCAACGCGAAGGCCTGCAGAGCTGGATCGGCTCGGTCGAGATCCAGTCCACGCGCCAGCTGCTGCGCGATCATGATTTCGAGAAGCCACGCGCCGATCTGCAGGTCGAGGGCGAAGCGGCCAGTCCGATTGATCACGAGCAGGCGCGGGCACTTGAGCGCTACGACTATCCCGGCGACTACCGTGAGCGGGCCGAGGGCGAGCGGCTGGCGCGCATCCAGGCCGAGGCGCTGCGCGCGCAGCAAGAGACCTTCTCAGGCCAAGGCAATGCCGCCGGCCTGACTCCGGGCGCGCGCTTTCGCCTGCAGTCGCATCCCAGGCCCGACCAGAACCAGGATTACCTGGTCACGGCAGCCGAATACCGGCTGCAGGAGGCGGGCCTTGAGCCGGGCGAGAGGGCCGAGGCCTGGCTGAGCCTGAAGCTGTCGGCGATTCCTGCTGCGCAGGAGTACCGGCCGCCTGCGCTGACCCCCAGACCCCTGGTCCAGGGGCCGCAGACGGCCGTCGTCACGGGGCCGGCGGGTGACGAGATCCATACCGACCGCTACGGCCGCGTCAAGGTCCGCTTCCACTGGGACCGGCGCGGGCGCGGCGACCAGGACAGTTCCTGCTGGATCCGGGTTGCCCATTCCTGGGCCGGCCAGAACTGGGGCATGGTCGCGATTCCGCGCGTGGGCCAGGAGGTGGTGGTCGAGTTTCTCGAAGGTGATCCGGACCGCCCGCTGATCACTGGCAGTGTCTACAACGCCGACCAGCTGCCACCCTACGCGCTGCCCCAGCACATGACGCAAAGCGGCATCAAGTCGCGCTCGACCCCGGGCGGCAATGGCTCGAACTACAACGAGATCCGCTTCGAGGACCGGCGCGGCGCCGAGGAGCTGCGCCTGCATGCCGAGCGCGACCAGGTGCTGCAGACCCGCCGCGACCGGGTCGAGTCGGTCGGCAACGAGAGTCACCTGACCATCGGCCAGGACCTGCGCGAGCAATGCGGTGGCGACCATCATCTGCGGGTCAGTGGCGACCAGAATGTCGCGCTCGGCGGCAGCCATTCCTTCAGCGTCGCACAGGACTGGCAGGGCCAGGTGGGTCTGCGGCTGGCGGCCGAGGCCGGCCAGGAAATCCATCTGAAAGCCGGCATCAAGCTGGTGCTCGAGGCGGGTGCCCAGCTCACGCTCAAGGTCGGGAGCAGCTTCATCGAGATCGGCCCGGGCGGCGTGACCCTGGCCGGACCCAGCGTCAACCTGCATGGCGGCGGCGCGCCGGGCAATGGCTCGGGCGCCAGCCCGGAGCCGCCGCTGCCGCCCAGGACCGTCGCCGCGCCGGACGCTGCCGTGGCGGCGTCTCCGGCGCCCTCCGCTGTGCTGAACGCTTCGTCCCGCCAGGCGCAGGCGCTAAGGCTGGCACGCGACAGCGCCAGTGCCTTTGTCGAGAAATGTCCGGATTGAGCCATGGGACCGACGCCTGAACATCCCCTGACCCAACGGCTCTGGTCCGAGCCGGGCTGCAGGCCTTGGGTCGTGCTCGACGGCGCGGGCGTGGCCGGCCTGTTGCCGCGGCTCGATGGCCTGTCCGGCCCGTCGGCCCCGCGCTGGAGCTGCCTGTTCTCCGGCCAGCTCGAACCAGGGGTGGCCGAGCTGGCGCCTTATCTGCTCGAGTTGCCGCGCCAGGGGCCGCTGCTCGACTGGTTGCTCTCGGGCTGGGGCAGCCATTGGGGGGTCTATCTGCTGGCGCCCGAGGCGATGGAGCTGGCCGCGCTGCGGCGCCAATTGCGCCAGTTCGGCTTGGTCTATGGACCTGCCGGTGAGACGCTGCTGTTTCGCTGGTATGACCCGCGCGTGCTCGGACTGGTGGCGCCGCAGCTGGCACCTGCGCAGTTGCAGGCCCTGTTCGGTCCCTTGCGCCGTTTCCTGTTCGACGCGCCAGAGCCTGGCCAGGGGCTGGCGCTGGAACTGGCGGGTGGACGACTCGCGAGCAGCCGCTTTGGCTAGCGGGGAGCCTCGATTTCCCGCACGCTCAGGCGCAGGGCACCATAGCTGGCCGGGCAGGGGGCGCCGGGCGCGCAATCCGGTTGGCCGGCCAGGGCCAGATTGCCGGCGCTGGAGCGCACGAGCGCCTGTTCGATCTTGTCCCTCGGGGCTGCGAGCATGATGCCGTCCCGGCTCAAGGCCAGATCAGGGAAATCGCGCCGCGACTCCGACACCAGCAGCAGGATGTCCCAGTCGCCGGCTGGCAGATCGGCCTGGTACTGCCAGCCGGTTCGGGGCAGGCGCAGCGGCTGGCCGGCCTTGATTTGCGGCGCCGGGTCGACCGCGTTGGGCAACAGCAGACCGACCTGCCCGTTGGCCCGGTCCCACAGCAGCAGGTAGAGCCAGCCGTCGCGGCGGCTGTCGAGCGCCAGGCTCAGGCTGTCGCGTCCGACCTGCAGCGGGTTCTTCAGCCCCGAGACGCTCAGTCCGTAGTCGGGCGAGGCCGCAGCGAGGACCGCTTGCCAGGCGGCTTCCAGGCTGATGCTGGGTGCCGTCATGGGGACGGGATCGGCAGGATCGACGGTAGCGATGGGACCGGCAGGCGGGGCCAGTGGTGCCGCAATGGGCTCGACAGTCGAGGCCAGGGTGGTCGTGGCGGGTGGAGGTTCGAGGTTGGCGCTTGCCATGTTCTGTGGTGCCCGGGTCTCGGGCCGTCCGTCCAGCAGCAGGCTGGCGGTTATTGCTGCGGCCGCTGCCAGGGTCAGCGCTGCAATACGCCAGCGGCTGCGCTGGTGCCAGTCAGGGCTGATCGGGTTGCTTGAGTCTGGCTTCGACGCCGATGCAGATGCAGATTCCTGGGCTGGTATTGCAGTCGGCGCTGGCAGGGCCTGGGTCTCGGTCGATGCTGCCGGGCCCAGCAGCGCGCGCAGCTGCGCCACCGACTGTGGCCTATCCTCGCCCTTGAGCGCCAGGCAGCGGTCGATGCTGTTGAGCAATGCTGCCGAATAGCGCCCGGCGGCCCGGGTCGCCAGTGCCTCATAGGGGTCGCGCAGCATGCGACCGACCGCTGGCGGCGGCGTCTGTCCCGTGATGATCCAGTGCAGGACGGCGCCGAGCGCGTAGAGATCGGTCCAGGGGCCTTGCCTGATGCCGGGCATCTCGGCGAATTGTTCGATCGGCGCGTAGCCCGGCTTGAGCATGATGGTCAGCGCCTGCGTCATGTCGCCGATCACGCGCCGCGCGGCACCGAAGTCGAGCAGCACCGGCCCGCCCTCGCCAGGCAGCAGGATGTTGTCGGGCGCGATGTCCCGATGCAGACAGTCCTGTTGATGCAGCAGCTCCAGGGCAGCGAGCAGCGGCCCCAGCAGGCCTCTGATCCATGGTTCGTCGGGCGGTGTCGGCAGCGCTTGCATGGCGGCCTTGAGCGTCGGGCCCTGGTAATACGGCATCACGAGGTAGGCAGTCTCGTTTGCCTGCCAGAAGCGGTGCACCTTGACCAGGGCCGGGTGGTCGAAGCGCGCCAGCAGCCTGGCCTCGTTGATGAAGCTCTCCAGCCCCTTGGCGTAGCTGTCGGCATGGCGCTGCGAACGCAGCACCACCGACTGCTGCTGGCCGCGCGCCGCCAGCGAGGCGGGCAGGTATTCCTTCAGCGCGACCCGGCGCTGCAGCAGGTGGTCGTAGGCCTGATAGACCACGCCGAAACCGCCTTCGCCGATCAGTCCGGTGATTTCGAATTCGTGCAGCCGGGTGCCGCTCGGCAGGAAATCGTGCGGGCTGTCAGTGGTCTTGGCGGCCGCTGCGCTCCCCAGCACGATGGTCTGCTCGTCCCGGGCGATGCCGCTGGGGCTGGAGAGGGTGGCCATTTGCGTACTCAGTGCCTGCCGGGCCTGTTGAGTCTGGCGGTGCCGGATTGCTTCATGGTGCCGGCTCCTGGTCCGCAGTGCTTGGCTGGCGCTCAAGAATTGAGAACAGCAACAGCGTGAAGTCCGCCAGCGCCTGCGCCTTGCGGCTGGGCGACAGCTGGTCCGAGTCCAGGATCTGCGCCAGTGCCGGCACGCTGCGGTCGAAGCCCTCGCCGAGCAGAAAGGCGGTCAGCGCGAAGCGGGCGGCCGAGCGCTCATCCTCCAGTCCGTAACTGCGCGCCAGCAGGGTCTGCTGCCAGAGCAGCTGGTCCATCCTGTCGTCGTCTATTTCCGCGGATTGCCTGGGGAAATGCTGGCGTATCAGTTCCCTGAGCCGCTGCAGGTAGCTGGCGCGGCCGATCGCCTCGTACTGGACCGGCATCAATCTGAGCACCATGGTGGCTCTCCTTGCGGCTTTCAAAGTCCTTGCGGACAACGGAACTCGGCCAGCTCGCGCAGGCGCAGCGGATTGCGCACGCTGGCCGTCGTGACCTCGAAGCTGGCGCGCTGGCTGCCAGCCTCGAAGCTGGCCTTGAACTTTTCCGGTGCGCCGAGTGGTTCGGTGCGCGCGCGCTCCAGCAGCCGGAACAGCGCCCAGGGCCCTTCTGTCGCGATCAGTTCGCTGCCGAGCCTGAGCTGGGCCGTCAGGCCGCTGCGCGGTCCCGGCCACTGGATCGATTGCCGCCTGGGCTGTTCCGGGTCGAACGCCAGCCGCTGGCCGTCGACTTCCAGCGCCAGCGTGGCCGGCTCTGTCATGGGCGTGAGGCCGGGCCCTGCCTCGAGCAGCTTGAAGTCGAAGCGCAGCATGCCGCTGCCAAAGAAGACATCGCGGATCACGGCCGCGCGCTCGAACTGCACCAGCTGGCCCGGGCTGCCGAAGGACTGTTCCTGTTGCGGGCGAAAGCGCCAGGGCCGGCTGCTGCGGTCGACATGGGGCGCCAGCTGCTGCTGGAAGAACTGGTCGAACAGGCCGCCCGGCGCAAACAGGCGTGCGAAGTCCTCGGGCGTCACGTCGCGCGGGCTGCTGCGCAGGAAGGGATAGCGGCCCTCGGTCGCCAGCCGGCAGAATTCGCCGATCTGCTGGCCGAGCTCGGCCGACAGCCGCTGCCGGGTCGCGCCCAGCGTCTGCCCGGTTGCCGTGGCCGCCAGCTGCGGCAGCAGCGAGCGCAAGGGTTCGGGCAGCCTGGCGCTCTCGGCCTTCAGGCGCGCGCCCGCGTCGCCGGCCGGCGGCGGGAGCCGGTCGCGGATCGCGGTCTCGCTGGCTGACAGCTGCAGGTAGAGCTCGTCGACTCGCTTGAGCACGGCCTGGATCGGTGCCGATGGCGGCTCGCCCGCGATGAGCTGGCGCAGCGCGGCAAAGCGGTTGTCGACCAGCCGTTGTGCTGCCGGATCGGGATGCGCAATCACCGCTGGCAAGTTGTCCTGGCCGAACAGCCTGCCGAGCTGTGCCTTGGCCTGGGTCAGCCTGTCGCTGGTCGGATCGGCAGCGGCCGGCGGGGCAGGCACCAAGGTGGTCTCGTGCACGATGGTCGTGACCAGCTTGAGCAGTGGCGAGTCCGGGCCCGACAGCAGCCTGGCCATCTGCACGCTTTGAGCCAGGTTGGCCGAGGGCCGTAGCGTGAGGTCGGCCAGCAACGCTTCCCAGGTCCGCGCGTAGTCTGCCAGATAGAGCTCGCGCACCTGTTGCGCTAATGTGCCGGCCTGGGCCTGCTGGAGGCCGGCGCCAGCGCCCAGCACCCAGTCCGCCTCGACCGCGAGCTGCCGGCTGAGGCGATCGAGCTCGGGCCCGAAACCCTGCCGATAGCCGTTGCGCGTGTAGAGCCCCGGCAGGACCTCGCCCAGCGGCTTGCCGCTGCGCCGCGCGAACACCAGCGCCGCCTCGGGCCCGACGGCGTGCAGGACGCTGAAACCCGCGAACCCGGCGCCAACGCCTTCACGCCGCAGCCGGCTGTAGATCCGCCTGGCCAGCGGGTCTTGCAGCAGCCGGTTGCGGCTGCGCGCGATCAACGCCGGGTCCGGCGTGGTCGGCGGGCTGAGCGGTCCGGCGGCGAACAGGGCATCGAGCTGGCGCTCCAGTGCGGCCCGCCCTGCGATATTCAGTCCGCCGTTGGGTTGGCGTTCCCAGTCGCGCAGGACCCAGGCCTTCAACGCGGCCGGGTCGAAATGTGCCGGCTCGTGCAGCATCAGATAGGCCTTGAGCGCTTCATGGCTGAACTCGGGGTCGCTGCCGTCTTGCTCGCGCAACTGCTGGTCGATGCGCTGGCTGATCCGCGGCAGCAGCAGCTCGTGCAGCAGTGCCCCGCTGGCCTGGCGTGTGGCGGCATCGAGCTTGTCGCCCTGGAACAGGCCCATGCCGGCGCCTGGCTCGCCACTGGCCCGGGTCGGCGTGGCTGAGATAGTGGCCACGGTTTCGAGCAGTGGCAGCAGGGTGGCGAGGTCTGCTGTCCTGCTTGCCTGCGCCAGCATCGGCCGGGCCGCGGCAACCGCCTGATCGACCTGCGCCACATAGTGGCTGTTGTGCCGGTAGCTGACCGCCCATGCCGCCAGCAGCGTGATGCTGAGGACGGCAATCACGGCCAGCAGCCCGAGCTGCAGGCGCTCGCGTCGCTGCTCGCCCTTCAGCGCCAGGCCAGCGAGCTGCTGCTCGGCAAACACCAGCTCGCGCAGCAGCCGGGGCAGGAAATAGCTGCGGCCACTGCCCGCCGATGACGACAGCCAGCGCCGTTCTAGGCCGCAGGCCTGGCCCAGCCTGGACAGCAGCGGGTCGATCGGCTGGCCCTGCTGGACGGCGCTGCTGAAGTAGACGCCACGCAGCAGCGCTGCCTGTTGTGGCTCGGAAACCGCGAACACCGCCCGGACCCAGGCCAGCAGCTGGCGGCAGCAGGCCGCGAACTGCTGGTCGAAGCCGGCGATGGCGCCGCGCCGGTCGAGCTCGGGTTCTTGCTGCAGCCGGGCCAGCAGCTGGTCCTGCAGGCGCTCGCGTAGCGCGTCGAGCCGGGGGGCCAGCGACTGGGCGGGGTCGGACGCCGCGGGCCCGTCCAGCGGCAGGGTGCAGCCCCAGACCTGATCGCGACCGGCCTGGTCCAGCGTGGCAAAGAAGGGTTCGAAGCCTGCGATCAGATCGGCCTTGGTTACCAGCAGGTAGACCGGCAGCCGCAGCCCGAGCTGGCGCTCGAGCTCCTGCAGCCGGGCCCGCAGTGCCGGTGCCTGTCGCATTGCAACGCTCTCGGAATGGTCCAGCAGGTCGGCAGCGCTCAGCGTCAGGATCACGCCGTTGAGCGGCTGGCGTGGCCGCTGCTGGCGCAGCAGCGCGAGCAGGCCCAGCCAGCCTTCCCGCTCGCTGGCCTGTCCTGAGTCCTGGCTCGTGTAGCGGCCGGCCGTATCGAGCAGCAGCGCCTCGTCGCACAGCCACCAGTCGCAGCCAGGCGTGGCATTGTCGTCCTGCGCCTGTCGGTCCTGCCGTGCTGGCAGGACCTGCTCGATGCCCGACGTCTCGCTGCGCGTGAGGTGCAGACCGCAATGGACCAGCGTGGTCGTCTTGCCCGAACCCGGTGCACCGATCAACAGATACCAGGGCCGCTGGTAGAGCGCTCGCTGCCGATCCAGGACCAGCAGCCGCGATAGCTTGCCGGCCGGCCTGGGCTGGCTGGCGCGCAGCAGCCGGACGGCATGTTCGAGGCCTTGGCGCAACTGCTGAACTGCAGCCGGTTCTTCGGGCTTGGGACGGCCAAACAGGCAGCGCAACAGGTTCACTTCGCCGGCCCTGGTCTTGAAACGCTGATAGCTGATTCGTAGTGCGAATGCGAGCAGCAGCAGTGCGATCCCTGTCGCGCGCGCGGCTGCGGATTCAAGCGGTACCTGGCCCGCGATCGCGATCAGCGGGCCGATCCACCAGATCAGTACGGCCAAGGCCAGCAGGCCAAGCAGCGCGAGCGGGACTGGCTGGAACATGGCGCGCAGGATCTTGTGCATGCTCTCGGTCCCTGGTTCAGGCGTTATGGACCGTCAGGCATCAACTGCCCGGCGCCGCGGCGTAGAGCACGATCTCGACCCGCCGGTTGCGGGCGCGGCCATCGGCGCTCTGGTTGCTCGCGACTGGCTCGCTGTCGGCCAGTCCCTCGGTCCGGAGCCGGGCCGGGTCGCCCAGCGCAGGCAGCAGCAGCTGGCCTGCGGCGTCCGCGCGCGCCAGCGACAGATGCCAGTTCGACGGGAAGCGTACCGAGCGGATCGGACGGTCGTCGGTATGGCCCCGGACCAGCACCTGGCCCTGGGTCTTGGCAGCCGCCGCGCCAATGCGCTCGAGCAGGCGGGCGAAGCTGTCGGATACCGTCGCGCTGCCGGGCTCGAACAGCTGGTCGCCTTGCGCGATCACGAGGCTGCGGTCGGGCAGGTCGCGCACCGTGATGGCGCCCGTTGCGATCTCGGCGGCCAGCAGTCGGGCCAGGCGCTCGGGGGCTGGACCTGGCGGCGAGGTTTGCAGCTCAGGCGGCACGCGCAGCGCCAGGATGGCCGAGAAGGTCGGGTCCGACTGGCGATTGAGCGCGAACGACAGCGCCGCGTAGACCAGGGCCAGCAGCAGTGCTGTCAGCGCGGCGAAGACCCAGGGCGGCAGGCGCTCACGCTGGATGGAGGCGCGGCCGGCGTCGCTGCGCCATTGCGGCGACAGTTCGCGCTCGACCGGGCCACGCTGTCTGGCCAGCAGTTGCGCCAGCCGCTCGCGAATGCCCGCGAGCTGGGCGCGGCCGTTCGGCAGCACCCGATAGCGGCCTTCGAAGCCCAGCGCAAGGATCAGATAGAACAGCTCGAGCAAGGCGCTGTGCTGTTGCGGCTGCTCGGCGAGCTTGCCCAGCAGCAGGAAGAACTTCTCGCCGCCCCAGGCCTCGTTGTGGAACTGGACCAGCAGGCTGCGCTGGGCCCAGACCGGCTCGCCCCAGGGCGTGCTGGCTGCTGCCTCGTCCAGCAAGGTGCAAAGCGCATAGCGGGCCGCGAGCAGCTCGCTGTGCGGCACGCCGGCTGCCTGCGCCCTGGACTCGAACAGCGCGACCGCCTGGGCCAGCGTCTCGCGCAGGCCGACCGGGTCGGGGTGATGGGCCTGCTGGCGCAAGCCGGCTGCCAGGCCGAGCAGCGGGTTGGCCGCGGCGACCAGCGGATTGATCCCGCCCGGCCAATCAAGCATCAGTGGCGCCAGCCGTTGTCCGGGTGGCTGGCTGGACCATCCGGCCCGGGCGTGATCCGGCCAATGAGCTGGCGCGGGAAGCAACAGGGTCTGTTCCATGCCTGCTCCGCGCTGGTTTGCTGCTTCAGGACCGGACGGCCCACAGGGCCAGTTCCAGCCCCGGGTAGTCGCCCGTGATGTAGAGGCCCAGCCCGGCCGATGACTCGAGCTGCTGCCAGAGCTCGCCGCTCTGCTCGAGCTCGAAGTAGCTGAAGCCGGCGTGGTAGGGCAGCTGGCGCGGTGCGACCGGCAGCGGCCGCAGTCCCAGCCCCGGCAGCTGCAGGTTGACGATGTCGCGTATGCGCTCGACCGGTCCGAGCTTGGCCTGGGCCGGGAACCGGGTCCGCAAGGTCTCGTCCGGCAGCTGGGCCTTGACCGCCAGCACGAAGCTGGCTTGCTGCAGCAGGCTGCGCTCGGTGATCAGTCCGACATAGCGCCCTTGCAGGTGGTCCCTGAGTTCGATCGGGACCGCCTGCTGCGCGGGCAGGCTGGCCAGACCGAGCCGGATCTCGTGCAGCAGCGGCGCGAAGCAATGCTCCAGCGCATCATGCTGGTAGGCCGGCAGCGGCAAGGGTCGGCGTTCGCGGCGCGCCAGCGTCGCGAGTTCGCCATGGAGCGCGAGCAGGCCGCTGAAGCTGCGCTCGGGGTGGAGTTGTGCCAGGCTGGCCAGATGCTCGAGCAGGGGCTGGTGCCGGTTGATCGTCAGCAGGAAGATGAAGTCGGCGATCTCGGCCAGACCGCCCGTGCCGGGCTGGCCGAGCCGGGCGGCGAGCGCCTGGCCGCGCTGTGCCAGCAGGCCGTTGAGCTCGCGCAGCCAGCCCGACAGCAGCGGCGACGCGCTGCAAGACAGCAACGGCGGGATGAAGTTCCGGTCCAGCAGCAGGCTATTGTCGGGCCGGCGCTCGACGATGCGCGCGACCGCCAGCCGCACGAAGCCGTCGTCCGCCTGTTGCGCCAGTGCCAGCCTCAGCCTGGGCTGGCCGATTTCGATCGGCTCCGGCGTGGTCGCGCTGCCGGTCGAGTCGATGACTTCCTGCTCGGCGTAACGGTAGCGCGCGAGTTCTGCCGGCTGCTCCGGGCGCACCGCTTCCAGGCTGTTGGCGCGGCGCAGCGGCAGCACCAGGTAGACGACCGCGTGACGCTGGTCAGCCGGGATTTCCAGCGCGGCAGGCGCGGCATCCGTTGCCGGGAAATCGAACGGCGTGCCGTCCGGCAGCACGCCCCGGGCCACATCGAGCGCCACCTTGCCGCTCAGCAGGGCGGCAGCGTCGAGTGTCAGTTCGAGAAAGCCCCAGAAATGACTGCCCAGGCTGCGCGCCCTGGCCTCGACCCACCACTCGTGATGCCTGTCTTGCTGCTGGAAATGCTGTGGCCGCAGGAACAGGCCTTCGGACCACAGGACTTTGCTGTACCACGACATATGATGGATCTGCTTTTTCTTTCCCTGGGATTGGGATTTGAAACATGGGCATCTTGCTGTCGGGCCGATTATTGACGTGAAATCTGATAATTTCCAGCGGGATTTTTTCTCAGTCCTTGCCGCTGCTCCAGCCGAACAGGCTCAGCAGGCTGGTGAACAGGTTGAACAGCGAGACGAACAGGCTGACCGTGGCCATCACGTAGTTGGTTTCGCCGCCGTTGACGATGCGGCTGGTCTCGAACAGGATCAGGCCGGCCGACAGCAGCGCCACCATGGCCGAGACCGCCAGGCCCAGCGCCGGCAGCTCAAAGAACATCGCACCGAGGCCGGCCAGCAGCGCCACCACCATGCCGGCGAACAGGAAGCCGCCCATGAAGCTGAAGTCACGCTTGGTCACCAGTACCCAGCCCGACAGCGCCAGGAAAGTGGCACCGGTCGCGCCCAGCGCCAGCGCAATGCTCTGCGCCCCGCCTGGCAGCGCCAGATGCATCGACAGCACCGGGCCCAGCGTGTAGCCCATGAAGCCGGTCAGCGCGAATACGGCCGGTATCGCCCAGCCGCTGTTCTGTACCTTGTTGACCAGGAACAGCAGGCCGAAATAGCCCGCCAGCGTCACGAGCATGCCGGGGGCCGGCAGGCGCAGCGCTACTCCGAGCGCGGCGGTGCCGGCGCTGAACAGCAGCGTCAGCGACAGCAGGGCATAGGTGTTGCGCAGCACCCTGTGCGAGGCGATGCTGGAGCCCCAGCCCGAATGGGCGGCGGCGCGACGATAGGCAATAGGCTGGTTCATGATCGACTTCCTTGAAAAATGACGGCCAGTCAGGACCGCTCGAACCGTCGAGCGGCCGCATCCGGCCTGGACATGAGACAAGGGTAGTCCGATTGCGACATCGAAAAAATCAGATCATCATTGATTCTCTGTCTGCTTTTTACTGAATGATGACTATCGGTCGGCGCAAAAAAGCCCGCGCTGCAGGGCAGGGCGGGCTTTGGCGGAAAACAGTCGGCGTCAGAACGGTGCGTCGTCTGCCTTCGGTGCGGCTTCGGTAGCCGGCTTGGTGGCTTCGCTGTCCTCGGTGGGCGCTGCAGCAGCGCTGGCCTGGGCTTCGGCGTTCGGCACACCGAGCGTCTGGCGCACGCCAGCCTTGTCGCCGGCGCTGGCGAACTGGCTGTACTTGCCGAGCATGCCGACCAACTGGCCGTAGACGCGCGGGTTGGCGGCCAGGCATTCCTTCTGTTCCAGGAAGTCTGCTTCGCCGGTGAAGTTGCCGATCAGGCCGCCGGCCTCGGTCACGAGCAGCGAGCCCGCAGCGACGTCCCAGGGCTGCAGGCCGGTTTCGAAGAAGCCGTCGGTGAAGCCGGCTGCGAGGTAGGCCAGGTCGAGCGCGGCAGCGCCCGGGCGACGCACGCCCGACACGCGCGGCATGACCTCGGTCAGCATGGCCATGTAGTTCTTGAAGTTGTCGCCCGGACGGAACGGGAAGCCGGTGCTGACCAGGCAGTCGCGCAGCTGGGTGCGCTTGGCCACGCGCAGGCGGCGATCGTTGAGGTAGGCGCCGCGGCCCTTGGTGGCGCAGAACAGGTCGTTGCGGCTCGGGTCGTAGACGACGGCCTGTTCGATCTTGCCGTGGTACATCAGCGCGATGCTGACGCAGTAGACCGGGAAGCCGTGGATGAAGTTGGTGGTGCCATCGAGCGGGTCGATGATCCACATATGTCGCTTGCCTGCACCCGTACCTTCGCGGCGACCCGATTCCTCGGCCCAGATGCCGTGGTCGGGATAGGCCTCGAGCAGGGTCTCGATGATGATGTCTTCGGCGGCCTTGTCGACTTCGGTCACGAAGTCGTTGGTTTGCTTGGCGGCGACGCGGACCGACTCGACATCGAGTGCGGCACGGTTGATGATGGCGCCAGCGGCGCGCGCAGCCTTGATGGCCACGTTGAGCATGGGGTGCAGATGAGCAGACATATGAATTGTGCGAGGAACGAGGAGGGAGCCGTGCGATGACGGCGACAATAGCGCGATTCTATCCTTTCGTCATCATTTGCGCCACATGCGAACCCGCTTCATCCTGATCGAGACCAGTCACGCCGGCAATGTCGGCTCCGTCGCGCGCGCCATGAAGGTGATGGGCTTCGATGACCTGGTGCTGGTGCGCCCGCGCTGGGCCGACGTGCTGCAGCGCGAGGAAGCGCTGGCGCTGGCCAGCGGCGCTGACGACGTGCTGGCCCGGGCGCGCATCGTGCCGACCTTGGACGAGGCGCTCGATGGCGTTTCGCATGTCTGCGCCACCGCGATGACGCCGCGTGACTTCGGTCCGCCCACGGTGGCGCCGCGCGCGCACCTGGCCGAGCTGGCCGCGCGTCTGCTCAGTCCCGCGGCGGCGTCGCTCGGCGTGACGGCGGCTGACCCCGCTGGTCAAGCTGATGGCGTAGCACCGACCGCGTCCGTCTCTGCCGTCCCGACCGGGGTCGCCTTCCTGTTCGGCTCCGAGCGCTACGGCATGAAGAACGAGGATGTCTACCGCAGCCACGCCTGCCTGTGCATCCCGACCGCGCCCGACTACGGCTCGCTGAACCTGGCTGCCGCCGTGCAACTGATCGCCTATGAGTGGCGGCAGGCGCTGGGCGGCTTCGCGCTGCCGGCCTCGGGCGCGCCGCAGCCGCGTGCGGCCGATGCGCAGGCGGTCGCGGGCCTGCTGGCGCATTGGGAGCAGGCGCTGGTCGCGGTCGGTTTCCTCGATCCGGCCGCACCCAGGAAGCTGCTGCCGCGCCTGAACCAGCTCTGCAACCGCGCCGAGCCGACCGAGGAGGAAATCCATATCCTGCGCGGGGTGGCGCGTGCCATGCTGCAGACCGCGGCCCAGGCCAGGCGCTAGACTGTAGGACTGATTGGACCCGAGCATGTTTTCCCGCCTCAAGACCGACATCGACTGCATCCTGGAACGTGACCCGGCCGCGCGCTCGCGCTGGGAGGTGCTGACCTGTTATCCGGGCCTGCACGCGGTCTTGCTGCATCGCCTGGCGCATGGCTGCTGGACCCGTGGCTACCGCTGGCTCGGGCGCTTCGTCTCGCACCTGGCGCGTTTCCTGACCGGAATCGAGATCCACCCGGGCGCCCAGCTCGGCAATCGCGTCTTCATCGACCATGGCATGGGGGTGGTGATTGGCGAGACGGCCGAGATCGGCGACGGCTGCACCATCTACCACGGCGTCACGCTGGGCGGCACCTCGCTCTACAAGGGGGCCAAGCGCCATCCGACGCTGGGCCGCGACGTGGTGGTTGGCGCCGGTGCCAAGGTGCTGGGCGGCTTCACGGTCGGCGATGGCGCCAAGGTCGGCAGCAACGCGGTGGTGACCAAGCCGGTGCCGGCGGGTGCGACCGCGGTCGGCAACCCGGCGCGCATCATCCAGGCCGAGGCCGATGCCAAGCGCGAGGAAGCGGCGTCCAAGATGGGGTTCTCGGCCTATGGCGTGACGCAGAACGATGACCCGCTGAGTCAGGCCATGCGCGGCCTGATCGACAATGCGGCCGGCCACGAGCACCAGATCGCGCTGCTGTGGCAGGCGATCGAGAAGCTGGCCTGCGCCCGCGCGCCCGGCCTGCCGTCCGATGCGGCCAAGGTCGAGCATTTCCCGGCCGACAAGTTCAACGAGATGGTGGGCAAGTGAGCGCTTGCTGAGCGCTCACTGGGTCGGACCATGCCGGCGCTCTGACAGGGTCAGATCCGGCTGGTCTGGCGGCTTCAGCCGCGTGGCGGCCGGATTGCGCTCTTAGGCCTGAAGGCCTGGCAGACCTCGTCGTGGGTTTCGAGGTAGGGGCCGCCGATCAGGTCGATGCAGTAGGGCACGGCGGCGAAGATGCCGTTGACCTGCTGCCTGCCGTCGGCGTCCTTCAGGCCGGCCAGGGTCTCGGCGATGGCTTTCGGCTGACCTGGCAGGTTGATGATCAGGCTCTGGTCCCGGATCACCGCGACCTGGCGCGACAGGATCGCGGTCGGCACGAAGGTCAGGCTGATCTGGCGCATCTGTTCGCCAAAGCCCGGCATTTCCTTGTGCGCCACCGCCAGCGTCGCCTCGGGCGTGACATCGCGCAGCGCCGGGCCGGTGCCGCCGGTGGTCAGCACCAGGCTGCAGCCGGCCTCGACCAGCTCGATCAGGGTCTGGCTGATCGTTGCCTGCTCGTCGGGGATCAGGCGCGGCTCGAACTCGATCGGGTTCTTCAACGCCCGAGTCAGCCAGTCCTGCAGTGCGGGCAGGCCCTGGTCCTGGTAGACGCCCGCGGAGGCGCGGTCGCTGATCGAGACGATGCCGATCCTGACCGGCTCCGGGCCGCCGTTGAGCGGCTGGTTCATTCGTCTGCCTCGTCCCCAGCGCCGTCCTCAGCGGCCTGGGCTGCGGCGGCGTCACCGTCGAGCTTGGCGCGCACGAGCTGGAAGATCTCGCGGAAGGATTTGCCGTGGCGCGGTGCCTCGCCCTCTTGCGCCGGCACGGCGTCCTTGCGCGCCTGGCGTACCAGCGTGCGCAGGTGCTGCAGGTCGGCGTCCGGGTCGAGCTTCAGCCAGGCCTCGAGCGCCTCGTCCTGGGCGATCAGGCGGTCGCGCCATTGCTCGGCCTGGTGCATGCGCAGCGTGTCCTTGGCGCTGCCCTGGTGCTGGACCTTGAGCGCTTCCTCGATCGCCGCCACGGTGGGCTCGTCGAGCTTGCGCATCAGCTTGCCGATGAACTGCATCTGGCGCCGCTTGCCCTCGAAGTTGGTGATGCGCTTGGCTTCGGTCATGGCGTCGAGCAGACGGTCGGGCAGCGCGAGCTTGTCGAGCAGGCCTTTGCGCAAGGTGAGCAGCTGCTCGCCGAGCGACTGCAGGTGGTCGCTGTGTTTCTTGAGATCGGTCCGGCTGAGGTCGACGTCCCCGCGCAGTTCGCGCTTGAGTTCGAGGTCGAGTTCGCTGCCAAGGGCAACGAAGTGGCCTTTGACGTAATAGCCTTTGGTGGGTTTGCGTGACATGCCAAGTATCATAGCCGCCGACATGAAGAAGACACGCGCCGCCTCCATCCCTTCGCCCCAGTCCCAGCCCGAGACTGGCTTCCAGTTCAGCCGGGCCCAGTTCGAGGAACTGTCCGATCTCGCGCTCTCGCACGCCCGTTCGCTGGGGGCGCAGGACGGGGGCATCGATGTCTCCGAAGGCGCTGGCCTGAGCGTCTCGGTGCGCAAGGGCGAGCTCGAGAACGTCGAGCGCAACCGCGACAAGTCGCTCGGCATCACGCTCTACCTCGGACAGCGGCGCGGCAATGCCTCGACCTCCGATTTCAGCCCGGCCGCGATCCGGCGCACGGTGCAGGCGGCCTACGACATCGCGCGCTTCACGGCCGAGGACCCGGTGGCCGGCCTGCCCGACGAGCAGGACATCGCCAACGACTATCCCGACCTCGACTTGTTCCACCCCTGGGCCGTCACGCCCGAGGAGGCGATGCAGATCGCGCTGCGCTGCGAGGCCGCGGCCTTCGCGACCAGCAAGAAGATCAGCAACAGCGAGGGCGCGGGTGTCTCGGCCCAGCAGTCGCATTTCTTCACCGAACACATGCGCGGCGGCGAACGCGGCCGACCCGGTATCTTCCGCGGCGGCTACGCGAGCTCGCGCCACAGCTTCTCGGTCGCGCCGATCGCGGGCCGCGGTGCCAACATGCAGCGCGACGCCTGGTTCAGCTCGATGCGCTCGCCGGCCGAGCTGGCCAGCCCGGAAGCGGTCGGGCGCTATGCGGCCGAACGCGCGCTGTCGCGCCTGAAGCCGCGCAAGGTCGCGACCACCGAATGCCCGGTGCTGTTCGAGGCACCGCTGGCCGCCGGCCTGCTCGGCGGCTTCGTGCAGGCCGTCAGCGGCGGCGCGCTCTACCGCAAGACGACCTTCCTGCTCGACAGCCTCGGCAGCCAGGTGTTTCCTGACCATATCGACATCCTGGAAGATCCGCATCTGCGTGGCGGCAAGGGCAGCGCGCCGTTCGATGACGAGGGCGTGCGCACCGCGAAGCGCCAGGTGGTCGAGGCAGGTATCGTCCAGGGCTATTTCCTCAGCACCTATTCGGCGCGCAAGCTCGGCATGCGCACCACCGGCAACGCCGGCGGCTCGCACAACCTGACCTTGAGCAGCCGGCTCACGCAGCCGGGCGACGACCTCGACGCGATGCTGCGCAAGCTCGGCACCGGCCTGTTCGTGACCGAGCTGATGGGTCAGGGCGTCAACTACGTGACCGGCGACTATTCCCGCGGCGCTTCGGGTTTCTGGGTCGAGAACGGCCAGATCGCCTATCCGGTGCAGGAGATCACGATTGCCGGCAACCTGCGCGAGATGCTGCAGGACATCGTCGCGGTCGGCGCCGATGTCTACAACTACGGCGCCAAGAGCGTGGGTTCGGTGCTGGTCAAGCGCATGAAGCTGGCCGGTAGCTGAGCCTGCAGCCGGTTCCAGCTGAAAGCCGGCCCAGCCGGCCCGGCCGGTTTCAGGCGGCTGGCGCGGCGAGCGGCAGCCCGGACAGCTCGACCGGCGCGCCCCAGAGCGCGCTGACCACGGGACCGATGCGCTGTGGGTCGGCGCTGGTCCAGAATTGTTCGTTGCCGGCCTCGGTCGCTGGATTCAGCAGCTCCAGCGCCGCTAGCCGGCGCGCGAGTTCGCGCGCCACGGCCGGGGCCGGGTCCAGCACCTGCACCGAGGCGCCCGCCAGGCGGCGGATCAGCGGCGCCAGGAACGGGTAGTGGGTGCAGCCCAGCACCAGCGTGTCGGCTCCTTGCTCAAGCAGGGGACGCACATAGTGCGCCACTGCTGCTTCGGTCTCGGCGCCGCTCAGTTCGCCGCGCTCGACCCGCTCGACCCAGCCCGGACAGGCTTGCAGCAGTACCTGCTTGCCGCTGGCGTGCAGTTGCAGCAGGCGCTGCAGCCCCGGGCTGGCGACGGTCTGGCGCGTCGCCAGCAGGCCGATCACGCCGCTGCGCGTGGACTGGGCGGCCGGCTTGACGGCGGGCTCGATCGCGATCAGCGGCAGCTCGGGAAAGGCGGCGCGCAGATGCTCGATCACCAGTCCGGTCACGGTGTTGCAGGCCACGACCACGGCCTTGGCGCCCTGGTCCTGCAAAAAGCCGATGATGTGGCGCGAACGCGCCTCGATGTAGCCGACGCTGCGCTCGCCGTAGGGCGCGTGCGCCGAATCGGCCACGTAGCACAGCGCCTCGGCGGGCAGGGCACGCCGGATCTCGCGCAGCACCGACAGCCCGCCGACGCCGGAGTCGAACACGCCGATCGGGCGCGAGCGGTCCTGCGCGGCGGTGGCGGGTGCTGGCATCGGGCTGGGCTTGGCCGGTCTGCTGGCTGGGTTCAGCCGGCCAGGGCGGCCTTGACGGCGGCCGAGACCTGGGCCATCTCGGCCTTGCCGGCCAGGGCGGCCTTGGCTGCAGCCATCAGCTTGCCCATGTCGGCAGCACCCGGCGCACGGCCGAGCTCGGCCGCCACATCGGCCACCAGGGCCTGGACTACTGCTGCGACTTCCTCGGCGCTCAGGCGCGCCGGCAGGTAGGCCTGTAGCACCGCGACTTCGGCCTTTTCCTTGGCGGCCAGATCGTCACGGTCGGCTTGTTCAAAGGCGACGATCGAGTCCTTGCGCTGCTTGAGCATCTTGTCGAGCACAGCGATCACGGCGTTGTCGTCCAGCGTCGTCTGCTCGTCGACTTCCTTTTGCTTGATCGAGGCCAGCAGCAAGCGGATGGTGCCGAGGCGCTCCATGTCCTTGGCGCGCATCGCGGTCTTCATGTCTTCGGTGATCTGCTCTTTGAGTGCCATGGTGCAGCCTGTAGATAAATACGAATCTTAGCGCCTGGGCGGCCCTGCGGGCAGTCCAGAAACGACAAAGCCCGCCTGAGCGTCCTCCAGCGGGCTTGTGCGCGGTCAGTGAAGACCGCAGCTTGATGCAGCGATCAGAACAGACGCTTGGGCAGCTGCATCGAGCGCACGCGCTTGTAGTGGCGCTTGACGGCGGCAGCCTTCTTGCGCTTGCGCTCCGAGGTGGGCTTCTCGTAGAACTCGCGGGCGCGCAGGTCGGTCAGCAAGCCCAGCTTTTCGATGGTGCGCTTGAAGCGGCGCAGGGCGATGTCGTACGGTTCGTTGTCTTTAACGCGGATGGTGGTCATTAGCTAATACAAAATTGCGCCGCTGTCGGTGTCCAGGGAAGATCGGGCCTTGAATCCGCACTTGCGGCAGTTTTCCCCGTCTATCGTGATCTGGCCGACGGGGTTTGCCGGCAAAGACGAGCATTATAGCCCCGTAAAATGCGCTTGTCGCGGTTACAGTGGCGGGAAAAACTGGAGACTACATGTTCGAGTCGGCTGAAATCGGTCATCGCATCGACAAGAAAACCTGGAAGGCGCGCGAGCCCGAGCTGCGTGCCGCCCTGCTGGAGATGCAGTTCCGGCTGCTGCGCGAGGCCCGCTTTGCGGTCGTGATCCTGGTCAACGGGGTCGATCTGGCCGGGCGCGGCGAGACGGTCAATGTGCTCAACGAGTGGATGGACCCGCGCCATATCCGCACCGAAGCCTTCGGGCCGATCAGCGAGCATGAGCGCCGTCATCCCGAGATGTTCCGCTTCTGGCAGGTGCTGCCGTCCAAGGGCCATGTCGGCATCCTGTTCGGCAACTGGTACACCGATCCCGTCAGCGCCCATGCGCTGGGCCATGAGACGCGCGAGCATTTCGTGCGCCGCCTCGAGCGCATCCGCCAGTTCGAGCGCATGCTGGCGGCCGAGGGCGTGCTGCTGCTGAAGTTCTGGTTCCACCTGTCGAAGAAGGCGGCCAAGGCGCGCATGAAGGAGCTGCAGGACTCGCCCAAGACCGCCTGGCGCGTGACGCCGCAGGAGGAGCACAACCTCAAGCATTACGACGAGTTCATCCGCGTCAGTGACGAGGCGCTGCGCAAGACCAGCATCGGCGAGGCGCCCTGGCTCGTGATCGAGGGCAGCGACCCCTATTACCGCTACCTGACCGCGGGCCAGCTGCTGCTGGACTCGGTCAACCGGCGCCTCGATCAGCCGCTGGCGCCGCCCCTGCCGGCGCCGCTGGTGCCCGAGACGCGGCCGCTCGATCGGCTCAGCCTGCTGGCGGCGCAGGACTACAGCCGCAGCGCCACGCGCAAGGACTACGAGGACCGGCTCGAGACCCTGCAGGGCCGCTTGAACGGACTGAGCCGCGACCCGCGCCTGCAGCAGCTGTCGCTGGTGGTGGTGTTCGAGGGCATGGATGCGGCCGGCAAGGGCAGCACGATCCGGCGCCTGACGCAGGCGCTCGACGCGCGCTTCTACCGCGTGATTCCGGTCGCGGCGCCGAACGAGAACGAGCGGGCCCAGCCCTATCTGTGGCGCTTCTGGCGCTATATCCCCAAGCTGGGCCATGCGACCTTGTTCGACCGCAGCTGGTACGGCCGCGTGCTGGTCGAGCGAGTCGAGCGCTTCTGTTCCGAGGCCGACTGGATGCGCGCCTATGGCGAAATCAACGAGTTCGAGGAGGAGCTGTCCGATGCCGGCGTGCTGATCGTGAAGTTCTGGCTCGCGATCACGCCCGAGGAGCAGCTGCGCCGCTTCAAGGAGCGCAGCGAGACGCCGCACAAGAACTACAAGATCACCGACGAGGACTGGCGCAACCGCGACAAGTGGCCGCAGTACGAGCAGGCGATCGGCGACATGATCGACCGCACCTCGACCCAGATCGCACCCTGGCATGTGATCGCGTCGGACAACAAGCATTGGTCGCGCCTCGAGGTGCTCGAGACCCTGTGCGACCGGATCGAGCAAGCGCTCAAGGCACGCGGCTGAGCGACTGTTGCCGGCGCTTGGGCGGGGCGCCGCTGCAGGTGCCTCAGGCGCTGACTGCCGCCAGGCGGTCGGCGGCCAGGGCCTGGGCGCAGGCGTGCGCGCTCGACCAGGCCCACTGGAAGTTGTAGCCGCCGAGCCAGCCGGTCACGTCGACCACCTCGCCGATGAAATGCAGGCCGGGCTGCTTCGATTCCATGGTCTGCGAGGACAGCTGCCGGGTGTCGACGCCGCCGGCGGTGACCTCGGCCTTGGCATAGCCTTCGGTGCCTGTCGGGGTCAGCTCCCAGCGCTGTAAGCCCTGCGCGAGCTGGGCGATCGCCTTGTCGGGCGTGTCGTTGACCGGGCGCTGCCACTGCGACTGCTGTGCGGTCCAGGTATCGGCCAGCCGGCTCGGCAGGTGCAGCGACAGTTCGTTGGCCAGCAGCTTGCGCGAGCGGGTCTTGGCCTCGAGCAGCAGCGGCTCGAGCGCGGATTCGGGGTGCAGGTCGAGCCGCAGCGGCTGGCCGGGGCGCCAGTAGCTCGAGATCTGCAGCACGGCCGGACCGCTCAGGCCCCGGTGCGTGAACAGCAGGTCTTCCAGGAATTCCATCTTCGCCTTCTTGTCGCCGGTCGCGATGCGCACCGGCAGCGCCAGGCCCGACAGCTCGGAGAACGGCGCCCAGGACGCGGCATCGAAGGTTAGCGGAACCAGCGCCGGGCGCAGTTCGATCACGTTCAGGCCGAACTGGCGCGCCAGCCGGAAGCCGAAGTCGCTGGCACCGATCTTGGGAATCGACAGGCCGCCGGTGGCGACCACCAGCGAACGACAGGCCACCGGGCCGCGGTCGGTCTGCAGCTGGTAGCGCGCGCTGGGGTCGGCATCGGAATAGCTGACCGCCTGCACCGCGCAGGGCTGCCAGCGCTGCACGCCGCCAGCCTCGCATTCCTTGAGCAGCAGCTCGATCAGGTCCTGCGCCGAGCGGTCGCAGAACAGCTGGCCCTTGTGCTTTTCGTGGAAGGGCAGGGCGTGGCGTTGCAGCAGCTCGATGAAATCGGCCGGGGTGTAGCGCGACAGCGCCGAGCGGCAGAAGTTGGGGTTGTCGCCCAGGAAATGCTTGTGCGGCTGGCGCGGGTCGAGCTCGCGGTTGGTGAAGTTGCAGCGGCCGCCGCCCGAGATCCGGATCTTCTCGGCGACCTTGGGCGCGTGGTCGAGCAGCAGCACGCGCAAGCCCAGCTGGCCGGCCACGCCGGCGCAGAACAGGCCGGCCGCGCCGGCGCCGATGATGGCGACATCGAATTTTTCCATGGGCGCGAGTGTAGGCGGCTTTGCATGGCACGTGGCTTGCGTGATCCTGACTTCATTGTCACCAGCTCCGCATAAACTCTCAGTCATGAACTTGCCCGCACACCAACTCAGCATGACCGTGCTGATGTCGCCCGACATGGCCAACTTCTCTGGCAACGTCCACGGCGGCGCCATCCTCAAGCTGCTCGACCAGGTCGCCTATGCCTGTGCCAGCCGCTATGCCTCGCGCTATGTCGTGACCCTGAGCGTCGATCAGGTCATGTTCCTGCAGCCGATCCATGTCGGCGAGCTCGTGACCTTCCTGGCCAGCGTCAACCACACCGGCAACTCCTCGATGGAGATCGGCATCAAGGTCGTGGCCGAGGACATCCGCAGCCAGGCCGTGCGCCATGTCAACAGCTGCTTCTTCACCATGGTCGCGGTCGGCGACGATGGCAAGTCGGTGCCGGTGCCGATGCTGCGCCCCTTCAGCCCCGAGGAGAAGCGGCGTTGGGACGCGGCCCTGGTGCGCAAGCAGGTGCGCAAGGAACTGGCCCAGCGCTACCAGCAGGTCAGGCTGCCGGCGCCGATCGAGGCCTGAGATGCAGAAGACCCTTGCCCACGGCGAGAGCCAGATCCTGCTGCCGGAGTCGTTTGTCGCGCTGTTCGTGCCGCCCGGCAAGATCAAGCCGACCGAGCCCTACGAGGTCATCGCGCAGCGCCACGAGCTGTGCGAGGACATGGCGCAACTGCTGACCGAGCAGGCCGCCCAGCTGCAGTTCAAGCTCGGTGTGCACGAGTCCGATGTGCTCGAGCGCATGCATGCCGGACTCAGCAGTGACGAGTCGGGCCTGTCGGCCGCCGAGGCGGGCTGGGTCGTCAAGCGCCTGGCCGAACTGCTCGACTGGTCCTGGCCGAGCTGGCTAGAGGCTTGAACATGGCCTGAACGTAGCCTGAGCGGGGCAGCAGCGGCCTCGCCTGGCCGCTGCGCACGGTTGTTCGGCGGTCAGGCGGCTTGGCGCGCGCCCGCTGCACCTGTGTCCTGCTGCAACTGTGCCAGGCCCGAGATCACGTCGCCGACCACCAGGATCGACGGGCTGCCGAGTTGTTCGGCCTGCAGCGTCTCGACCAGATTGGCCAGCGTGCAGGCCGCGTGGCGCTGCTGCGGCAGGCTGGCGCGCTGCACGATCGCGGCCGGGGTCGAGGCCGGCAGGCCTTGCAGCAGGCCGGCCTGGATCGCGCTGGCGCTCGAGATGCCCATGTAGATCACGAGCGTGAGCTTGGCTTCGCGCGCGCAATGCGCCAGCGCAGTCCAGTCGGTGCCGCTGTCGCCGGGTTTGGCGTGGCCGGTCACGAAAATCACGCCATGGGCATGCTCGCGGTGCGTCAGCGGTACATTGAGCGAGCTGACCGCCGCCAGTCCGGCGGTGATGCCGTTGACCACCGTGACCGGGATGCCGACGGCCTGCAGATGCTCGACTTCTTCGCCGCCACGGCCGAAGATGAAGGGGTCGCCGCCCTTGAGCCGGACCACGACCTCGCCTTCCTGGACGGCCTGGATCATCAGCTTTTCGATGAAGGACTGCGGCGTGCTCTTGCAGCCGCCGCGCTTGCCGACATGGATGATGCGGGCCCGGGGCGAGGCATGGGCCAGCACCGCGTCATTGACCAGGTCGTCGACCAGCAGCACCGTCGCCGCGCCGATGGCCCGGACCGCCTTCAGCGTCAGCAGTTCCGGGTCGCCCGGACCGGCGCCGACCAGGGTGACCTGGCCCGGTGCGGTCAGCGGCAGGGTGCGGAGGGGGAGGGCTTGAGTCGAGATCATGATGCCTGCACTGCTCGCAAGATATGTTCCACCTGACGCGCGATCGGCGCCGGCACGGCCTGTCGGCCTGCCAGCACCTCGGCCGTCCAGGCCGCCGTGCTGTCGGCATCGATCGCGGGCAGATCGGGCAAGCTGGCCAGCGAGCCGCCCTGGGGCTCCTGCACGCAGTGGCGCTGGCCGCGCAGGAAGACATCGATCTGCGGCAGGCGGCGCGGATCGGCCACCGGCTCGCCTTCGGTGCCGCGCAGCAGCATCGCGCGCTGCTCCGTCAGCTCGAAGGTCGCGCCCATGGCCAGCAGGTATTCCGGATGGGTGTAGCTGCCGACCACCAGTGCGTCGCCGTCGCAGGGGTTCATCAGCTTGACCAGGCTGTGCGCCGAGTTGCGCAGGCCGATGACCTGGCGCACCTCGAGCAGGCGCTGCAGGCCCGGACACAGCAGCCAGGTCGGCACGAAGCGGACCTGGCCGGCCTGCAGCGGCTGCACTTCGCTGTCAGCGGCCACGCCCAGCAACGCCAGCACGGCGGCCGATGTCACGCGCCGGCTTTCGGTTGCCGTGCCATGCACCAGCACCGGCAGGCCCTCGCGCGCCAGCAGCAGCGCCAGCAGCGGGGTCAGCACCGGCAGCTTGCGCGCGCCGTTGTAGCTGGGCAGCACCACGGCGGTGCGTCCCTGGATCGGCACCTTGTCGGTGCGCATGGCCGTGGCGTCGAGGAAGCCGGCCATTTCCTCCGGTGTCTCGCCCTTGATGCGCATCGCGAGGCAGAAGGCGCCGAGTTCGAGCTCGCTGACGCTGCCGTCGAGCAGCTGGCCGAACAGGTCGGCGGCCTGTGCGCGGTCGAGCGAGCGGGCGCCGTCCTTGCCGCGCCCGATTTCCTTGAGGTAGTGACTGATTGCCATGGGGGCGATTTTCCGCGATGCCTGATGACTTCAGGTTATGTGACAAAAAATCCTGCAGCCGAAGGAAGGGCTCAACTCACAGGATCAGGGTTTTCAGGATCAGACCCAGCACCGCACAGGCGGCGATGACATGGATCACATGACGCTTGAAGCGAAACAGGGCGATGGCGGCCCCCAGCGCGATCAGGGCCGATACCGAGTCGAAACTGCCGCTGAATCCCTGCGGCCATAGGACGTGGTAGCCGAAGAACAGCGCCAGATTCAGAATCACGCCCACCACAGCGGCCGTGATGGCGGTCAGCGGTGCCGTCAACCTGAGGTCGTCATGGGTGCTTTCCACCAGGGGGCCGCCCGCCAGGATGAACAGGAACGACGGCAGGAAGGTGAACCAGGTCACCAGGCTGGCCGCCACGGCCCCGGCCAGAAACAGCGACTCCGGGCCGAACAGGGCCTTGACATGGCCGCCGACGAATCCGACGAAGGCCACCACCATGATCAGCGGCCCCGGCGTCGTTTCCCCCAAGGCCAGGCCATCGATCATCTGTGTCGGCGTGAGCCAGCCATGGTGACTCACGGCCCCTTGATACACATAAGGCAGCACGGCGTAGGCACCACCAAAGGTCAGCAACGCGGCCTTGGTGAAGAACCAGCCCATCTGCGTCAGCGTGTGCTCCCAGCCGTAGACCATGGTCAGCCATCCCATCGGCACCGCCCACAGCAGGGCGCCCAGCGCGATGACTTGCAGCAGGCGAGTCCAGCGGAACTTGGCGTGTGCCGGTGTTGGCGTGTGGTCGTCGATCAGCGCCGGGCCCAATGCCTTGCCGGTCTTGCCATGCCCGCCGCCGACCTTGAACTGGTCCGGTGCGATCCGTCCACCAACATAGCCCAGCAATGCCGCCGCTGCGACGATGGCCGGGAACGGGATGTTGGCGGCAAAGATCGCGATGAACGAGGCCGCGGCAATGCCCCACAGCCAGGAGTTCTTGAGCGCGCGCGAGCCGATGCGGTGTGCCGCCTGCACCACGATGGCGGTTACCGCGGGCTTGATGCCATAGAACAGGCCTGTTACCAGCGGCATG
>NZ_PVLR01000004.1 GCF_002980625.1 Malikia spinosa
TGCTCAGCTCTGTCATGGGTGATGCTCAGGCAGGGTGGTTGGAATTGGGACGATTATGCAAAATGCAACTGACAGTGGCTGACACCAGGCACTCGGCAGCGACCCGGTTCAGGCCGGTTCGGGACAGGGGCTCGAGGCCCACTGGAACACCGAGCTGACGCCGCGTGGCAGGATCGGACGCACCAGGGGCTTGAGCTTGAACGGTCCCTCGGTAGCGAGCGGGCGCGGGCTGGCCAACTCGAGCGTGGACGCGATGTCCAGCAGATTCATCGACTCGCAGGCGCGCCGGAAGCTGTCGTGCAGCGCCTGCTCGACCGCCAGGAAGGCATCGGGCGTGCGCGGCACCGACTCGGGTTCGTCCTGGTCCTGATAGATGCCGACGACATCCCACAGGCTGACGCCGCGCGGATCGCGGGACAGACTGGCATTGAACTGGTAGCCACCGCCAGGGCCGCGATGGGCTACCAGCAGGCCGTGCTCGCGCAGGTCGCGCACCAGCACCTCCAGGTAGCCGACCGACATGCCGAGCCGATCGGACATTTCCTTGACCGTGACCGGCTTGCCGGGCGTCCTGGCCGCGACGAGGATGGCAACCTCGACGGCCTTGATTACTTTTCTGGAAATCATGTCTCAAGCCTTCTCGTTGGTGTCTGGGGTTATTTTCCTTCATAAATCCCGATTTGTCTTGGACAAATGCCGGTTTTTCTGAACCACGGGCCCGCCAGCCGAAAAACTCGCGGACTGAAAGCAGAAATCGACGCCAAACTGTCACGCGAATGACGGATTCGGTGGCTAGTCTCATATAGTTCAATCACACCCTTCAGGAGATCAGGCATGAACCAGACTGCAGAAACCCGGCAGCAACCCAGCTTCGACGAACCGCTCGCGAACGGCCTGACCCCGTCGGAGATCTTCGACGCCGTGGTCGAGGAGTTCGAGACCGGCCACACCTCGCACAGCAGCTTCATCGCGGAAGCCGAGGAGCTGGTGGTCTGGCAACATGAAGTCAGCCTGGCACGCACCGGTTCGGTCTGCCGCATCGCCGCGCTCGAATACCACATGCCCGACGACGAGGACGAGGTGGATGACGAAGCCGAGGCCAGCGCCGAGGCCGGGGTGGACTGGGACGAGTACGACGAAGAGGATGAGGAAGATGACGACGGCGCCCATGTGATCGAATACCTGGTCGAGCTCGAGATCGGCGGCGTCTTCGTCTGCGCGCGTTGGGAAGCCTGGAGCAGCAATTTCTCTGAGGCGCGCCACATCAAGGCCGCCGCGCACAAGACCTATATCCGGATGGCCGCGCTGATCGGCGTCAAGGTCGGCTACGAGCTGACGACCCAGCCCAGCCGCTACTGAGCCAGGAACTGTCCTTGCCTGCGCAGCTGCTGATCGAGGCGCTGATCGGCCTGGTGCAGCAGGCCGGCGAGCTGGTCCTGCAGGTCTATGAACGCGACTTCAGCGTCCTGGCCAAGGCCGATGCCTCGCCCGTGACCGAAGCCGACTGGCGCGCCGAGGCGCTGATCACGCCCGCGCTGCAGGTCCTGCTGCCGGGCGTGCCGGTGCTGGCAGAGGAAGCGACGGCGGCCGGACTGGCGCCCGCTGCCGCCGGGCTCGGCGAGCGCTTCTGGCTGGTCGATCCGCTCGACGGCACGCGGGAGTTCGTGCAGCGCAACGGTGAATTCACGGTCAACGTGGCCTTGATCGAACAGGGCCGGCCGGTGCTGGGCGTGGTGCTGGCACCGGCCTTGGGCCAGCTCTATGCCGGCGCAGCGGGCCTGGGCGCCTTCACGCAATTCGGGAGTGATGCCGGCAGCAGGCGCCCGATCGAGGCCCGGCGGCCGCCAGCCGAGGGCCTGACCGTGCTGGCCAGCCGCTCGCACGGCGACCAGGCTGCGCTGAACGCCTTCCTGGCCGACCAGTCGGTGGCCCGGATCAGGCAGGCCGGCTCCTCGCTCAAGCTCTGCCTGCTGGCCGCGGGCGAGGCCGACCTCTACCCGCGCCTTGGCCGCACGATGGAATGGGACATCGCAGCCGGCCAGGCGGTGCTCGAAGCCGCTGGCGGCCGGGTCGAGGACCTGCAGGGCCAGCCGCTGCGCTACGGCAAGCCGGGCTTCGAGAATCCCGATTTCCTGGCATGGGGCCAGCCTACCGATGCTGCCGCCGCCAAAAGCTGAAAACGGCCTTGCAGCGTCATGGGCCGCCCCGCAAGCCACGGGTGAAGGTCCATCACTCGCTCTAGGCAGAGCGCGCTGAATCCGGTCCAATTCCAGGTCAGCTGCCGGCCCTGCTTTTGATCGGGCCCCAGCTGTAACAGGGAGGATTCGACATGAACAACACACAAGGCCGCAGCCGTGTCTTTTACCCATTGCTTTTGGGCGCCATGGTGGCGCTGAGCTGCAGCACACTGCAGGCCCAGAGCAGACAGGAACTGAAGGAGGCACAGGCGCGCTTCAAGCAGGAAATGGCCGACTGCGTCAGCGGCAACACCAGCCAGGACAAGGACAGCTGCATGCGTGAGGCCCGCGGCGCCCTGGCCGAGGTCAAGCGCGGGGTACCGGATCGTCCGGGCAAGCTCGAAGCGGATACCCGCCAGCGCTGCGAAGTGCACCAGGGTGAGCAGCGGGACGCCTGCGAGGCCCGCATGCGCGGCGAAGGCAGTGCCACGGGCAGCGTGGAAGGCGGTGGGGTCCTGCGCGAGATCACCAGGCCCGCACCGGCGCCCTGAGCCCGCAGGACGGCTGAGCGCTCAACCCAGCTGGGCCCAGACCTTCTCCAGCCGCTTGACGCTGACGGGCTGGGGCGTGCGCAGCTCCTGGGCAAAGAAGCTCACGCGCAACTCCTCGAGCAGCCAGCGCAGCTCGTTCATGCGCTCGTCCTGCACCCCCTTGCGCTCGGCGACCAGGCGCCAGTAGCGCTGCTCCTGGGCCCGGATCTCGGCCAGGCGGGCGCTGTCGCGCGCGGGGTCGGCGCGGTACTTGTCCAGCCGCAGCACGATCGCCTTCAGGTAGCGCGCCAGATGCTGCAGCTGGGCCCAGGGCGTATCCATCAGGAAACGCTTGCCAACCAGGCGTTGCAGCTGCTGGGCAGCGTCGGCGACTGCCTCGGGCGCGAACTTGCAATCTTTCAGCTTGCGCGCGGTCACGGCGTACTCCTGCAGCACGCTGGCGCCCAGGCGCGCGACCTCGTTGGCGATCAGCGTCAGCCGCCCGCGCCCCTCGTCGAGGCGGCGCTTGAAGTCGACCGCGTTGGCCGGCAGCGGGTCGAGCAGGAAGGCGCGCTCGATCGCCACGTTGATGATCTGCTCGCGCAGTTCCTCCTGCGTACCCAGCACCATGTAGGCCACCGCCATCTTCTGCAGCTCGGGGATGTTCTTCTCGAGGTATTTCAGCGCGTCGCGGATCTGCAGCGCGAACAGCCGGCGCAGGCCGGCGCGGTGCTTCCTGGCCGCGACCTCGGGCTCGTCGAAAACCTCGATCGTGACGGCATCGCCGACGTCGATCAGCGCCGGGAAACCGATCAGGGTCTGGCCGCCCTTGCGGATTTCCATGATCTCGGGCCAGTCGCCGAAGGTCCAGGCCGTATGGCGCTTGGCCGCATCGGCGGACGGCTGGGCCGCGGCGCCTGCCTGGCCAGCGCCCTTGGAAGGCGTGGCGGCACCGGCAGCCCGCGCGCCGGCTGCGCCCTGCCCTGGCTGGGCTGCTGCGGCTCGCGACCCGGCGGTGCCAGCCTGCGGGACGGCCCTGTCGGCGGCCTGGCCTGGATTGGCAACATTGGAAGTGCCAGTGCCCGCCTCGCCCGCCCCAAGGTCCGCCACCTTGAGCTTGGCCAGCGCCTGGAAGGCGCCGCGCGCCTTGGCGCCGAGCTCGGCCTTCAGGGCTGGCAGATTGCGGCTCTGTCCCAGCTGGCGGCCATGCTCGTCAACCACGCGCAGGTTCATGAACTGGTGCGGCGCCAGCATGTCGAGCTTGAAATCGGTGCGCTTGACATCGAGGCTGGTGATCTGCTTGACCTCTTTAAGCAGCGCATCGGTCAGCGATCCCTGCGCCCAGCGATCCGGCGCGCTCAGGATCGCTGCCAGCTTCTCGGCGCTGTCGGGCAGCGGCACCAGGCGCGCGCGCGGCTTTTGCGGCAGGCTTTTGAGCAGGGCCTGGATCTTGTCCTTCAACATGCCAGGCACCAGCCACTCGCAGCGCTCCTCGCTGACCTGGTTCAGCACGAACAGCGGCAGGCTGACGGTGATGCCGTCCTTGGCGTCGCCAGGCTGGTGCAGATAGCTGGCCGCGCAATCGACACCGCCAACCTTGACCACCTTGGGGAAGGCCTGGGTCGTGATGCCGGCGGCCTCGTGGCGCATCAGCTCGTCGCGCGTCAGGTGCAGCAGCTTCGGCTGGCCTCTGGACGCCTCGCGATACCAGAGTTCGAGCTCGCGCCCGCTGCAGACCTCGGGCGGCAGTTGCGCGTCGTAGAAGGCGAAGATCAGCGGGTCATCGACCAGCACATCCTGGCGGCGCGACTTGTGCTCGAGCTCCTCGACCTGGGCGATCAGCTTGCGGTTGGCAGCCAGGAACGGCAGCCGCGTCTCCCATTCCTGCCCGACCAGGCCCTCGCGGATGAAGATCTCGCGCGCGCCGACCGGATCGACCCGGCCATAGTTGAGGCGGCGCTGGCTGTAGACCACCAGACCGTAGAGGGTGGCACGCTCGTAGGCGACGACCTCGGCCGCCTTCTTCTCCCAATGCGGGTCGAGCAGCTGTTTCTTCAGCAGATGAGCGCCGACCTGCTCCAGCCACTGCGGCTCGATCGCGGCAATGCCACGGCCGAACAGGCGCGCGGTCTCGACCAGTTCGGCGCAGACGATCCAGCGCCCGGGCCGTTTGCTCAGGTGCGCGCCCGGGTGGCGGTGGAACTTGATGCCGCGCGCGCCCAGATAGACCTCCTCGGTCTCGTGCTTGCAGCCGATGTTGCCGAGCAGCCCCGACAGCATCGACAGGTGCAGCTGCTCGTAGCTGGCCGGCTGGCTGTTGAGCTTCCAGCCATGCTCGGCGACCACGGTGTGGAGCTGGCTGTGGATGTCGCGCCATTCGCGCACGCGGCGCACGCTGACGAAGTTCTGCCGCAGCAGCGCCTCGTATTGGCGGTTCGACAGCTTGTGCGTGGCAGCCGGCGCTGGCTGATTTGGGGTCAGAGACCGATTCTTGCTGCCAGCCAGATCAGACAATTGGAGTCTGACCCCGTTTTGGGCGCCGTTCTGAGCATTCTGCGCGTTGGCCAGTGCGGCGGCGCTATGGGGCTTGCCGCCGCGCGCTTCCTCGATCCAATGCCAGAGCTTGAGGTAGCTGGTGAACTCGCTCTTCTCGTCGTCGAACTTGGCATGGGCCTGGTCGGCTTGGGCCTGGGCCTCGAGCGGGCGTTCGCGCACGTCCTGCACGCTCAAGGCGGAAGCGATGATCAGCACCTCGTCGAGCGCATTGCGGCTGCGCGCTTCGAGGATCATGCGGCCGACGCGCGGGTCGAGCGGCAGCTTGGCCAGCTCGGCACCCAGCGCGGTCAGTTCGTTGAGGTCGTCGACAGCACCGAGCTCGTTGAGCAACTGGTAGCCGTCAGTGATGGCGCGCCGGGTCGGCGCTTCCAGGAACGGGAAATCCTCCACATGGCCCAGATGCAGCGACTTCATGCGCAGGATCACCGAGGCCAGCGAGGAGCGCAAGATCTCGGGATCGGTGAAGCGCGGCCGCGCGTTGAAATCGGCCTCGTCGTAGAGCCGGATGCAGATGCCGTCGGCGACCCGGCCGCAACGGCCGGCGCGCTGGTTCGCTGCCGCCTGGCTGATCGGCTCGACCAGCAGCTGCTCGACCTTGCTGCGCAGGCTGTAGCGCTTGACGCGGGCGGTGCCGGCATCGATCACGTAGCGGATGCCCGGCACGGTCAGCGAGGTCTCGGCCACGTTGGTCGCCAGCACGATGCGGCGCTGGCCATGCGGCTTGAAGATCTGGTCCTGCTCGCCGGCGCTCAGGCGCGCGAACAGCGGCAGCACCTCGGCGCTGCGCAGCACCGGCTGGTGGCTCAAATGCTTGCGCAGGTGGTCGGCGGCCTCGCGGATCTCGCGCTCGCCGGGCAGGAAGATCAGGATGTCGCCCGCATGCGCTCCGCCACGCCAGAGCTCGTCGACCCCGTCGGCGATCGCCTCGTTGAGGCCATAGTCGCGACTCTCTTCGAACGGGCGGTAGCGTTGCTCGACCGGGAAGGTCCGGCCTGAAACCATGATCACCGGCGCCGGCCCCTTGGCCGACTCGAAATGGCGCGCGAAGCGGTCGGCATCGATCGTGGCCGAGGTCACGATGACTTTCAGGTCGGGACGCCGGGGCAGGATCTGCTTGATGTAGCCGAGCAGGAAGTCGATGTTGAGGCTGCGCTCATGCGCCTCGTCGATGATCAGCGTATCGTAGGCCTGCAGCAGCGGATCGGTCTGGGTCTCGGCCAGCAGGATGCCGTCGGTCATCAGCTTGACCGAGGCGTTCTTGCCGAGCCGGTCATGGAAGCGCACCTTGTAGCCGACCACCTCGCCCATCTGGGTCTTGAGCTCCTCGGCGATCCGGGTCGCGACCGAACTGGCAGCGATCCGGCGCGGTTGGGTGTGGCCGATCAGCTGCGGCCTTTGCTCGCGCCGCCCACGCGGTCCACGGGGGGTGGACGCCGGGTGGCGCTCGCCGGCGCGCGCGGCGGGATCAACGGCAGCAGCATGGGCCGCCGCGGCCCGGCCCTCGGCGCTGGCCAGCGCCTGACGCTGCGCCTGGCCGCCGCGCCCCATGGCCAGCGCGATCTTGGGCAGCTGGGTGGTCTTGCCCGAGCCGGTCTCGCCGCAAACGATGACAACCTGATGACCGGCAATGGCAGCCTCGATCTCGTGGCGGCGAGCCGACACTGGCAGGGATTCGGGGAACTCGATGGTGAAAGAGGCGGACTGCAAGTGGCAAACTTCCGTGGGGTGCGAAACCCTCGATTATCCTAAAGGGTTGCCACCCGCGCCTGCGCGCTCCACATTCACCGCATGTCCACAGTATTCAACTTCACTTTCGTGCCCTGGTTCCGCTCGGTGGCACCCTATATCCACAAGTTCCGCAACCAGACCTTCGTGGTCGGGATACCGGGCGAGGCGATCGCCGCCGGCAAGCTGCCGAACCTGGCACAGGATCTGGCGCTGATCCAGAGCATGGGCGTGCGCGTGGTGCTGGTGCATGGTTTCCGGCCCCAGGTCAACGAGCAGCTGGCGATCAAGGGCCAGAGCGCGAAGTACCACCACGGGGTGCGGATCACCGACAGCCTGGCGCTCGACTGCGCGCAGGAGGCCACCGGCCAGTTGCGCTACGAGATCGAGGCCGCCTTCAGCCAGGGCCTGCCCAACACGCCGATGGCCGGCGCCACGGTACGGGTGATCTCGGGCAACTTCATCACGGCGCGCCCGGTCGGCATCATCGACGGCGTGGACTACCAGCATTCGGGCCTGGTGCGCAAGGTCGATGTGCCGGGCATCATGCGCACGCTCGACATGGGCGCGCTGGTGCTGCTGTCGCCGTTCGGCTTCTCGCCCACCGGCGAAGCCTTCAACCTCAGCATGGAGGAGGTCGCCACCAGCGTCGCGATCGCGCTGAAGGCCGACAAGCTGCTGTTCCTGACCGAGGTGCCCGGCATCCGGATGCGCCCGCACGAGCCCGCCAGCGAAGACAATCCCGTAGACACCGAACTGCCGCTGGCACAGGCGGTGCAGATCCTGGCCGACTCGCCGCGCGGCCTGGAGCCGACCGACACCGCCTTCTACCTGCAGCATTGCGTCAAGGCCTGCAAGGCCGGGGTCGAGCGCAGCCATATCATTCCGTTCGCGGTCGACGGCGCGATGCTGCTCGAGGTCTATGTGCACGACGGCATCGGCACCATGGTGGTCGACGAGAAGCTGGAAGAATTGCGCGAGGCGACTGCCGACGATGTCGGCGGCATCCTGCAGCTGATCGAGCCGTTCGAGAAGGACGGCACCCTGGTCAAGCGCAACCGGACCGAGATCGAGCGCGACATCGGCCACTACACCATCGTCGAGCACGACGGCGTGATCTTCGCCTGCGCCGCGCTCTACCCCTACCCCGAGGCCGGCACCGGCGAAATGGCCGCCGTCACGGTCTCGCCCCAGGTGCAAGGCCAGGGCGACGGCGAGAAGCTGCTCAAGCGCATCGAGCAGCGCGCCCGCATCATGGGCCTGGACAGCATCTTCGTGCTGACCACCCGCACCATGCACTGGTTCCTCAAGCGCGGCTTCGTCCAGGTCGACCCCGACTGGCTGCCCGAGGCGCGCAAGAAGAAGTACAACTGGGACCGCAAGTCGATGGTGCTGGTCAAGAAGCTCTGATTCAAAATAATTACTTTGTTTACAAAAAATGAGCCAAGTAGAACAGCAATTTCTTAACGACCTAGAGAGAAATCTCTGGTCAGAGCAGGTGCTGGCCTTGGCTAAATTGACCAATGGAGGTGATGAGCAATGATCAACCAAATCAAACTCAACAACTTTGGGCCACTCACTGGCATTCATTGGTCATCACTCGGCAAGATCAACCTGATCATTGGCGGCAACGGCAGTGGCAAAACATTCCTGCTAAAGGCTATCTACAGTAGCCTGCGCACGCTGGAAGAGTACAAGCGCGGCGATGAGCAAAGGTCTGCTTCCGAGATTTTATGGGAAAAGCTGTACTGGACATTTCAAGCCGAGAAGATAGGTGACCTGGTCAGCAAGGGTGCGGACGCCCCCCTTTCGAGTGCTGTCACCATTGATCAAGATGTTTTCTCCTACAGCTTCGGCAAGGACACCAGCAAGCAGATTTCCAGCCTCGACAATCTTGTTCCTCCACGCGCCAGCAATTCGATCTTCTTGCCGGCCAAGGAGGTGTTGTCGCTACATCAGATCATCCTGAAGTCGCGCGAGCAGGACAAGGTTTTTGGTTTTGATGATACCTACTTCGATCTAGCCAAAGCGCTGCGCATTTCCACCAGCAAGGGCCGAAACTATGATGAGTTCGCCAAGTCGCGCCGTCAGTTGGAGGAGATCCTCGGCGGCGTGGTCGAGTACGACGAAGCTTCCGGTCGCTGGCTGTTTGTCAAGGGACGTCACAAGTTCCCCATCGGGGTCACAGCCGAAGGCATCAAGAAAATCGCCATCCTCGACACCTTGCTGGGCAACCGCTATCTGGACACCAACTCGGTGGTGCTGATCGACGAACCCGAGTCGGCCTTGCATCCTACTGCCATCTCGCAGTTGCTCGACATCGTGGCGATGCTGGCCGAGCGTGGCATCCAGTTCTTCATGGCCAGTCATTCCTATTTCGTGGTCAAAAAGTTGTACCTGATCGCGCAGGAACGTGGCTGGTCTGTTCCGGTAATTTCTGCCACCGGCAGCCGCTGGGTTTGTGACGATCTGAAAAATGGTATGCCAGACAACCCCATCATTGCCGAATCGATCCGCCTCTACCAGCAGGAAGTGGAGTTGGCCTTGAAATGAGCACCGACCCCATCATCGAATCGGGGATGACGTTTGGCCCCTACCCTGCAGGGCAATGCTTCTACATCGGGAAAAGCGCGTGCTATGAGAAGGTCAGGGAAGGCGTGCAGATGGCAGAGTTCTTGTTGCTGCGACAGCAACAAGAGGGGCCGACGATATGGATCGTGGAGGCCAAGTCCAGCAGCCCAAGGCCAGAGACCCAACCCAACTTTTCGGAATTCATCGACGAAATTCGCAGCAAGCTGACTCACGGTTTACTGCTTGCCCTCGCAGCTCGGCTGCAGCGCCATCCGGCAGCGGCGGATGAACTGCCTGATTCTTTCAGGACGCTTGATCTAAAAACTCAGGGCTTCCGCTTTGTGCTGGTCATCAACGGACACAAGCAGGAATGGTTGGCACCGCTGCAAAGTGCGCTGTCGCTAGTTCTCAAGCCCATCGTAAAGACATGGGCACTTCCTCCCAATTCCGTTGTAGTTCTCAACCACGAGCTGGCACAAAAGCACGGCTTGATTCTGCCGGCAGCAGTTCGCCACCCCAAGCAAGCGACATCACTGTCCAACGAATGATCAAGGCAGGAATATCGCTTTTCCGCGACATTCCTGATTGCTTCATCAAGCCGCCGGCATCCGAATCAGGTGGTCGAAGGCGCTCAAGGCCGCCTTGGCGCCCTCGCCGGCTGCGATCACGATCTGCTTGTACGGCACCGTGGTGCAGTCACCGGCGGCAAACACGCCCGGCACATTGGTGTGGCCCTTGGCGTCGACCACGATCTCGCCAAAGCGCGACAGCTCGACCGTACCCTTGAGCCATTCGGTGTTCGGCACCAGGCCGATCTGCACGAAGATGCCTTCGAGTTCGAGATGGTGCTCGGCACCGCTGATGCGGTTCTTGTAGCGCAGGCCGTTGACCTTGCTGCCGTCGCCGGTGATCTCGGTGGTCTGGGCGCTGGTGTGGATCGTGACATTGGGCAGGCTTTTGAGCTTGGCCACCAGCACCGCATCGGCTTTGAGCTGGTCACCGAACTCGATCAGCGTGACATGAGACACGATGCCGGCCAGGTCGATCGCGGCCTCGACGCCTGAGTTGCCGCCGCCGATCACGGCGGTGCGCTTGCCCTTGAACAGCGGGCCGTCGCAATGCGGGCAGTAGGCCACGCCCTTGTTCTTGTATTCCTGCTCGCCGGGCACGTTGACGTTGCGCCAGCGCGCGCCGGTGCTCAGCACCACCGAGCGGGCCTTCAAGGTGGCGCCATTGGCCAACTTGACCTGGACTAGGCCGCCTTCGGCTTCGGCCGGGATCAGCTCGGTCGCCTGCTGCAGGTTCATCACATCGACGCCGTAATGGCGCACCTGGGCTTCGAGCGCGGCAGCGAACTTGGGGCCGTCGGTCTCGAGCACCGAGATGTAGTTCTCGATTCCCATCGTGTCGTTGGTCTGGCCGCCCATGCGCTCGGCGGCAACGCCGGTACGGATGCCCTTGCGTGCGGCGTAGACGGCAGCAGCGGCGCCAGCCGGGCCACCGCCAACGATCAGCATGTCGTAGGGCGCCTTCTGGTCGATCTTGGCGGCTTCACGCGCGGCCGAGCCGGTATCAAGCTTGGCGATGATTTCCTCGAGCAGCATGCGACCCGAGCCGAACACCTGGCCATTGAGGAACACCATCGGCACCGCCATGACCTCGCGCGCATCGACCTCGGCCTTGAAGGCGCCGCCTTCGATCACGGTGGTCTTGATGCTGGGATTCAGGATCGCCATCAGGCTCAGCGCCTGCACCACGTCCGGGCAGTTGTGGCAGGACAGCGACATGTAGACCTCGAACTCGAAGTCACCGTCGAGCGCCTTGATCTGCTCGATCTGCTCGGCCTCGACCTTGGGCGGATGGCCGCCGGTCCACAGCAGCGCCAGCACCAGCGAGGTGAACTCATGACCCAGCGGCAGGCCGGCAAAGCGCAGCTGACTCTCGGAGCCCTGGCGCTGCAGGCTGAAGGAGGGCCGGCGCGCGTCCTGGCCGTCGGTGCGCAGCGTGATGTGGTCCGACAGGCCGGCGATGGTCTCGAGCAGGTTCTGCATCTCGTGCGAGGTCGGGCTGGCGTCGAGCGAGGCCACCAGCTCGAACGGCTGCGTCACGCGCTGCAGGTAGGCGGCCAACTGGTTCTTGAGTGCTTGATCGAGCATGGTGGGTCCTTCTGTCTAGGGTTCGGAAATGAAAAAGCCGGACGGCTGGGCGCAAGCGCCCGGACGCGGTCCGGCTGGCGGGCGCCCGCAGGCGCCAGGCCGTCTTAGCGCAAAGGCTTAGATCTTGCCAACCAGGTCGAGCGACGGGGTGATGGTCGCTGCGCCTTCGTTCCACTTGGCCGGGCAGACCTGACCCGGGTTGTTGGCGACGAACTGGGCAGCCTTCAGCTTGCGCAGAGTTTCCTTGACGTCGCGGGCGATCGCGTTGTCATGGACTTCCATCGTCTTGATGAAGCCTTCGGGGTTGATCACGAAGGTGCCGCGCAGGGCCAGGCCGGCTTCAGGGATGTGCACGCCGAAAGCGTTGGTCAGGGTGTGGGTCGGGTCGCCCACCAGCGGGAACTGGGCCTTGCCGACAGCCGGCGAAGTCTCGTGCCAGACCTTGTGCGAGAAATGGGTGTCGGTGGTGACGATGTAGACCTCGGCGCCAGCCTTCTGGAACTCGGCGTAGTTGTCAGCCGCGTCTTCGATTTCGGTCGGGCAGTTGAAGGTGAAGGCTGCCGGCATGAAGATCACGACCGACCACTTGCCGTGCAGGCTCTTCTCGGTGACTTCGACAAACTTGCCATTGTGGAAGGCTTCGGTCTTGAACGGCTGGACTTGGGTGTTGATGAGGGACATCAGATTTCCTTGCGCTTGCAGTTGTTGAAACGTTGTCTTGACGACTGAATGAATCATAGCCCGGAACTATGGCACCCGACGATTGATAGTTGCAATGATGGCGATAGCCAGGCGCCAGTTCTGTCACGATTCCGGACTGGCTCCAGCATAAACTCGGCAGCGGCCCTAGAATAGATCCGAACGAGGGCTTTCGGCCTCCCCCACCACGGACAGACTGAACATGAATCAATACCCCAACAGCTTCGGCCGCTTCGGCGCCACCGTCTCGAGCGCGCAGCGCAATCAGGTCATGCGCAACACCTACTGGCTGCTGGCACTGAGCCTGCTGCCCACGGTGCTGGGCGCCTGGATTGGCGTCGCGACCGGCATCACCGCCATGCTCAGCGGCGGTCTGGGCATGGTCGTGTTCTTGGCCGGTGCCTTCGGCTTCATGTATGCGATCGAGAAGACCAAGCACAGCGGTGCCGGCGTGGCCGTGCTGCTGGGCTTCACCTTCTTCATGGGCCTGATGCTGTCGCGCATGATTGCCTATGTGCTGGGTTTCAGGAACGGCGGCGAGCTGATCATGACCGCCTTTGGCGGCACCGCGGGCGTGTTCCTGGTCATGGCCAGCCTGGCGAGCACGATCAAGCGTGACCTCGAGGGCCTGGGCAAGTGGCTGTTCATCGGCGTGCTGGTGCTACTGGTCGGCGGCATCGTCAACGTCTTCGTCGGCAGCAGCATCTTCATGGCGGTGCTCAGCACGATGGCGATCGCGATCTTCAGCGCCTTCTTGCTGGTTGACCTGAAGCGCATCGTCGACGGCGGCGAGACCAACTACATCACCGCCACGCTGGCGATCTACCTGAACCTGTTCAACATCTTCCAGAACCTGCTCGCGCTGCTGGGCCTGTTTAGCGGCGAGCGCGACTGAGCGACTGATCCGGATCTGCCGTCTGGCTAATGCCTGACGGTCAGTCCCAAGCAAAAAGCCTGGCATCGCTGCCAGGCTTTTTTACGTTTCAGCACTGAAGGCCGGCCGGCATGGCCGGCTTGCAGCAGGCCGGGACAGTGCCCGGCCCACGGCTTCAGTCGGCGCGCTCGAACACCGCGATGCTCTCGACATGGGCGGTATGCGGGAACATGTTGACCACGCCGGCGGCCGTGCAGCGGTAGCCGGCCTGGTGCACCAAGAGGCCGGCGTCGCGCGCCAGCGTCGAGGGGTTGCAGCTGACGTAGACGATGCGCTTCGGGAAGCTCCAGCCTGCGGCCTCGGGCGGCAGCGGCTCGGCGCCTTCAGCACCGATGCGCGCCTGGTGGATGTCGGCCAGCGCCTTGGACAGCGCGAAAGCGCCCTCGCGCGGCGGGTCGACCAGCCACTTGTCGGCCTGGCCATCGGCCACCAGCATGGCCGGCGTCATCTCGAACAGGTTGCGCGCGACGAAGCTGGTGGGCGCCAGGCCGCCGCGCTGCGCCTGGTTGCGCGCCAGGTTCTGGCGCGAACGCGCGACCAGCGCCTCGCTGCCCTCGATGCCCAGCACCTCGCGCGCCTGGGTCGCCAGCGGCAGCGTGAAGTTGCCCAGGCCGCAGAACCAGTCGATGACGCGCTCGTCTTTCTCGACGGCCAGCAGGCGCAGCGCGCGCGCGACCAGCACCCGGTTGATATGCGGGTTGACCTGGGTGAAGTCGGTCGGCTTGAAGGGGTGGACGATGCCGAAGTCGGGCAAGGCATAGGACAGCGGGACCGGCTCGGGCTCGGTATCGAGCAGATGCACGGTGTCCGGTCCCTTGGGCTGCAGCCACCACTGGATCACCTGGCCGTCGACGCTGTGGCGCAGCGCGAACTCGCGCAGCAGCAGCAGGTCGGACGCCGACAAGGGTTCCAGGTGGCGCAGCACCAGCGCAGTGACCGAGTCGCCGCAGGCCAGCTCGATCTGCGGGCAGGTCTCGCGCGCCTCCATGCCGTGGATCAGCGCGCGCAGCGGCAGCAGCAAGGCGCTGACATGGGGCGGCAACACATGGCATTCGCGCATGTCGGCGACATAGCGGCTCTTGCGCTCATGGAAGCCCACCAGCACCTCACCCTTCTTGTGCACATAGCGCACCGACAGGCGGGCGCGGTAGCGGTAGCCCCAGGCCGGGCCGGCGATCGGGCGCAGCAGGTTCTCGGCCTTGACCTTGCCCAGATGCCAGAGGTTGTCCTCGAGCACGCGCTGCTTGACCGCGACCTGGGCCGCCGGATCGAGATGCTGCATCTTGCAGCCGCCGCAGGCGCCGGCATGCAGGCCGAAATGCGGGCAGCGCGGCGCCACGCGCAGCGAGGACTCGCGGTGGATCTCGGTCAGGGTCGCCTGTTCCCACTGGTTCTTCTTGCGCGTGGTCTGGGCGCTGACGATCTCGGTCGGCAGCGCGCCGTCGATGAAGACCACCTTGCCGTCGGGCTTGCGTGCGACGCCCTGGGCGTCGAGGTCCATCGAGGTGATCTCGAGCCAGCCCTCGGGCAGCAGAGATTGGACTGCCGGATCGGCAGCCATTTGATTGTCTTGTTCCATCAGGAGAGGGGGGATTTAGCGGGAAGGCAGGAATTTGAGCGGATCGACCGGCTTGCCCTGGCGGCGCACCTCGAAATGCAGCTTGACGCGGTCGGCGTCGCTGCTGCCCATCTCGGCGATTTTCTGGCCCTGGCGCACGGTCTGGTCTTCCTTGACCATCAGCGCCTGGTTGTGGGCGTAGGCCGTCAGGTAGGTGTTGTTGTGCTTGAGGATCACGAGGTTGCCGTAGCCGCGCAGGCCGGCACCGGCATAGACAACGCGACCATCGGCCGCCGCCAGCACCGGGTCGCCGGCCTTGCCGGCGATGTCGACGCCCTTGTTGCGGGTCTCGTCGAAGCGCTCGAGCAAGGCGCCGCCCACGGGCCAGGCAAAGGCGAGTTCCTCGGCATCGACCAGGCCAGTAATGGGCTTGGCGCCCTCGACGGTCTTGTCGTTCAAGTTGCGCGGCTTGACGCGCGCGTCGGTGGCGGGCGCGGGCACTGGCGTGACGGTCACGCCCGGACTGACCGCGACCGGGTCCCTGCCGGGCGGCACGACGCGCAAGACCTGGCCGACCTCGATCAGGTGCGGATTGTCGAGGGCGTTCCAGCGCGCCAAATCGCGCGGACTCTGGCCCTGCTCGAGGCCGATGCGCGTCAGCGTGTCGCCTGGGCGCACGGTGTAGTAGCCCGGCTTGCCGGCGTTCTCCTGACCCGGCAACGGTGTGACGGCAGCGGAAGCAGATCCGTTCCGGGGGGAGCGATCGGTCACTGGCGCACGTCCGGGCTCATCCAGGCTGGTCGTGCTGCAGGCCGCCAGCAGGCACAGGCCCGCTGCCATCGCGAGCTGCAAGGGCCAGCGGGCCAACGGGCCTGGATGCGACGTCGAAACGCCGGAATTCGGAACCATCAGTTCCATTGGAACACCTCCGCTAAAAATGAGACGCGCCCGACCTTGCGGTCAGGCAAGCCCTGATTTTAGGGGTACAAAGTGAACCGCCTCCAGAACCGTCTGGACACAGCCCTGATCGGTCTTGTCGATCACGACCAGGCTCTGGCGGCCAGAGGCCAGTGCAGCAGGGGCAACCAGGCGCCCACCGGGTGCGAGTTGATCGAGCCAGGCCTGCGGAATCGAGTCGCCGCCAGCCGCCGACAAGATGGCATCGTAAGGCGCACCCTTGGGATATCCCAGCATGCCGTCGCCCAGTATCAGATGCACATTGTGCAGCCGCAACGGCCGCAGCTTGTCGCGCGCCTTCTCGTGCAGGGCGCGCAATCGCTCCAGGCTGTAGACCTCGCGCGCCAGCCTTGCCAGCAAGGCGGACTGGTAACCGCAGCCAGTACCGATTTCCAGCACGCGGCCCAGCGGTCGACTGCGACCCTGGATCAGCAGCTCGAGCATGCGCCCGACCACGCTGGGCTTGGAGATGGTCTGGCCCAGGCCGATCGGCAGGCTGGTATCCTCGTAGGCCTGGTTGACCAGGGCCGAGTCGACAAAGCGGTGACGCTCGACCGCTGCCAGCGCCTGCAGCACGGCCGGCTCGGACAGGCCTTGCGCGGCCAGCCGGCTGACCATGGCCAGACGCACCGCACTGGAGTCCAGCCCCAGGCCGGACGGCACCAGCGCCGGAGCAGCAGGCCTGGAATCATGCGCCGCCGCAGCTAGCGGCCTGCCGTATGGCAAGCCAGGCACCGGCTGGGTGGTCAAGGCCGGCGCAGCCATGCTCGCCAGCCTGACCGGAAAGCCGGGCCGGGGCTTGGTCGGTGCAGGCGCGAACGGCCGGCCCGCGGGCTGGCGCGACGGTGAACTCATGCGGTGTCGGCGCGTTGCGGCTGTTCCAGGCGCGACAGTCGGGCCGCAGTCTGGACCCATTCAGGCAGGCGCGCGTGATCGGTCAGGTCGATCTGCAGCGGCGTCAGCGAGGCATAGCCCGCGTTGGTGGCGTGGAAATCGGTGCCCTCGCTGTCGTCCATGGCAGCGCCAGCGGCGCCGATCCAGTACATGGTTTCGCCGCGCGGGTTGAGCTGCTGGATCACGGGTTCGGCAGCGTGACGCCGACCCAGGCGTGCCACCTGAAAGCCCTTGATCTGCTCGCGCGCCAGATTGGGCAGGTTGACGTTGAGCAGCCAGGGCCTGAGCGCCTGGCCTGCCTGGCCAGACTCGCTGGCGGGGTCCGCCGCGCCGACGCGACCGGCCTGGGCCTGCTGGCTCAGCGCCATGATCGAGGTCTCGAGCGACCGCACGAGCTCGCGCGCGCACTGGGCCGCGGCATCGAGATGGGTCCAGCCGCGCTCGACCTGCGAGAAGGCGATCGCCGGCACGCCGAACAGATAACCCTCCATCGCGGCGCCGACCGTGCCCGAATAGATGGTGTCGTCGCCCATGTTGGCGCCGTTGTTGATGCCCGAGACCACCAGATCGGGGCGGTAACCGAGCAAGCCGGTCAGGGCGATGTGGACGCAATCAGCCGGCGTACCGTTGACATAGCGAAAACCGTTGTCGGCGCGCTGGACATAGAGCGGCGTGTGCAGCGTCAGGGCGTTGGACTTGGCGCTGTTGTTCTGCTCGGGCGCGACCACCTCGACTTGGCCCAAGTCGGCAAGGGCCTGGTAGAGGGCATTGATTCCGGGGGCCTGGTAGCCGTCGTCGTTGCAAATGAGGATTTTCATCATTGGTCATTTTAGAGGCCAGAAGCGGTTCTGTACCGGTCAAGGTCGCTCGCAGTCGCTCACCATGATGATGCGGGCGGTCTGGCTTGGGCGAAATCATCGGGGCACAGACGGCCAATCGGCGCGCGCGGTCAGATTGAAATTTCACACGGACATGAAAAAACCGGCGCTCTCACGAGGCCGGTTTTTTCATTGTGGACGCCGGCTCAATGCCAGCGTCGGACGGGCGGGATCAGGCCTTGACCAGTTCCAGCGCCGCGTTGAAGGTCGCGCTCGGGCGCATGACGGCCTCGAGCTTGCTGACGTCGGGCAGGTAGTAGCCGCCGATGTCGACATGCTGACCCTGGACCGCATTGAGTTCGGCGACGATCTTGGCCTCGTTCTCGGTCAGCGTCTGGGCCAGCGAGGCGAACTTGGCTGCCAGCTCGGCGTCCTCGGTCTGGGCGGCCAGTTCCTGGGCCCAGTACATGGCCAGGTAGAACTGGCTGCCGCGGTTGTCGAGCTGGCCGGTCTTGGGCGACGGGCCCTTGCTGTTGTCCAGCAGCTTGCCGGTGGCGGCGTCCAGGGTCTTGGCCAGCAGCTTGGCGCGGGCATTGCCCGTCTTGATGCCGAGGTCTTCCAGCGAGACCGCCAGCGCCAGGAACTCGCCGAGCGAATCCCAGCGCAGGTGGTTTTCCTCGACCAGCTGCTGCACATGCTTGGGAGCGGAGCCGCCGGCACCGGTCTCGTACATGCCGCCGCCGGCCATCAGCGGCACGATCGACAGCATCTTGGCGCTGGTGCCGAGTTCCATGATCGGGAACAGGTCGGTCAGGTAGTCGCGCAGGATGTTGCCGGTGGCGCTGATCGTGTCCTCGCCACGGATCACACGCTCCAGGGTGTAGCGCATCGCACGCACCTGGCTCATGATCTGGATGTCCAGCCCGCTGGTGTTGTGCTCATGCAGGTACATCTTGACCTTGGTGATGAGCTGCGCCTCGTGCGGGCGGTAGGCGTCGAGCCAGAACACCACCGGCATGCCGGAGTTGCGGGCACGGTTGACCGCCAGCTTGACCCAGTCGCGGATCGCGGCGTCCTTGACCTGGCACATGCGCCAGATGTCGCCGGCTTCGACGTTCTGGCTCAGCAGCACTTCACCGGTGGCGATGTCGACGATGTTGGCCACGCCGTCCTCGGCGATCTCGAAGGTCTTGTCGTGCGAGCCGTATTCCTCGGCCTGCTGCGCCATCAGGCCGACGTTGGGCACGGTGCCCATGGTCTTGGGGTCGAAGGCGCCATGCCACTTGCAGAAGTTGATCATCTCCTGGTAGATGCGGGCGAAGGTCGACTCGGGCATCACGGCCTTGACGTCCTTCAGGCGGCCATCGGCACCCCACATCTTGCCGCCGTTGCGGATCATCGCGGGCATCGAGGCGTCGACGATCACGTCGTTGGGCGAGTGGAAGTTGGTGATGCCCTTGGCCGAGTCGACCATCGCCAGCTCGGGGCGGTGCTCGAGGCAGGCGTGCAGGTCACGCTTGATCTCCTCCTGCTGGCTCTGCGGCAGCGTGGCGATCTTGTTGTACAGATCGACCATGCCGTTGTTGACGTTGATGCCGAGCTCGTCGAACAGCTTGCCGTGCTTCTCGAACGCTTCGCGGTAGAAGATCTTGACGCAGTGGCCGAACACGATCGGGTGCGACACCTTCATCATGGTGGCCTTTACGTGCAGCGAGAACATCACGCCGGTCTTGTGCGCATCCTCGATTTCCTTTTCGTAGAAGGCCAGCAGCGCCTTCTTGCTCATGAACATGCTGTCGATGATCTCGCGGTCGAGCAGCGAGGTCTTTTCCTTCAGCACGATGGTCTTGCCGCTCTTGGTGATCAGCTCCATCTTGACGTCGCGCGCGCGATCCAGCGTGATCGACTTCTCGCCGTGATAGAAGTCACCGGCGTGCATGTGCGACACATGGCTGCGCGAGGCCTGGCTCCACTCAGCCATGCTGTGCGGATGCTTGCGCGCGTATTCCTTGACCGCCTTCGGTGCGCGGCGGTCGGAGTTGCCTTCGCGCAGCACCGGGTTGACGGCCGAGCCCAGGCACTTGTTGTAGAGCGCGCGGATCGCCTTTTCCTCGTCGGTCTTGGGCGCTTCCGGGAAATCGGGCACCGCGTAACCCTTGTCCTGCAGCTCCTTGATCGCGACCTTGAGCTGCCCGACCGACGCCGAAATGTTGGGCAGCTTGATGATGTTGACGTCGGGCTGCAGCGTCTTCTTGCCCAGCTCGGCCAGGGTGTTGGGAACACGCTGCTCTTCAGTCAGGAAGTCCGAAAACTCGCCCAGGATACGGCTGGCCACGGAGATGTCTGCCTCGGCGACTTCGACGCCGGCCGGTTCTGCGAAGGTGCGGATGATGGGCAGGAATGCTGCCGTCGCCAGGCGCGGTGCCTCATCGGTCAGCGTGTAGATGATCTTGGATTTGTCAGACATGTCGTCCTCTTTCAGATGCGAGCTCAGGGTTCAGAGCAGATGAAGGCAGGCCGGACCGGTAGGCCAGACCAGGCCATGGGCTTCGAGGGGAAGTCAATTTCAAATTCTAGCGACAAATTCCACCTTGTGGATGTCTTGCATCTTATATAAGAGTGGCAGAGACCGATTTTGCCGACCGGCCAGGCGGCAGCGGCACGCCGGCAAGCGCTCGGCAGGGCGGTAAGATTCACCCACCATGAGCCAGCGCAACGACCTCCAGCCCTCCCCTGCCCGGCCAGCCGGGACCCGCCCCACCCTGCCAGCGCGCGCACGCTTGGCGCGCCGCTGCCTGCTCGGCCTGACACTGGCCTGGAGCACTGGCGCCTGGCTGCCGGCCCAGGCCCAGGCCCAGGCCACCCTACCGGCCGCGCAGACCGATCTGCAGCGCACCCGGCTGCAAGCCGGCATGCACCTGATCGATGCGCAGCTGGCGCTGACACCGCAGCAGCGCAGCGCGGGCCTGATGTGGCGCCAGCAGATGCCGGCCAGCGAGGGCATGCTGTTCGTCTTCGAGCAGCCCGCCGTGCAATGCTTCTGGATGAAGAACACCTTGCTGCCGCTGACGGCGGCCTTCGTCGCCGATGACGGCTCAATTATCAACCTGGTCGACATGCAGCCGCAAAGCGAGGCCAACCATTGCTCGGCCAAGCCGGTGCGCTTCGTGCTCGAGATGCACCAGGGCTGGTTCGCCAAGCGCGGCATCCAGGCCGGCTTCAAGCTCGGCGGTGCGCCGTTCCGGCCCAGCCAGCCCTGAGGACCTCCCGGCCAGCCTCAAGCCGGCGTCCAGCCGGCGCCAAAACAAAAAACCCGCAGGCCGTTGCAGGCTGCGGGTTTCTTGTCAGCGGCGCGTGACGGACCAGCGCGCTGCCCGTCAGCCTGGATCAGGCGAAGTTGGCTTCGGCGAACGACCAGTTGACCAGCTTGTCGAGGAAGGTCTCGACGAACTTCGGACGCATGTTGCGGTAGTCGATGTAGTAGGCGTGTTCCCAGACGTCGACGGTCAGCAGGGCCTTGTCGGCGGTGGTCAGCGGGGTGCCGGCGGCGCCCATGTTGACGATGTCGACCGAGCCGTCAGCCTTCTTGACCAGCCAGGTCCAGCCGGAACCGAAGTTGCCGACGGCCGACTTGACGAAGGCTTCCTTGAAGGCGGCGTAGCTGCCGAACTTGGCGTTGATGGCATCGGCCAGCGCGCCGGTGGGCTCACCACCGCCGTTGGGCTTCATGCAGTTCCAGAAGAAGGTGTGGTTCCAGATCTGGGCCGCGTTGTTGTAGATGCCGCCGCTGGAGGCCTTGACGATGGACTCGAGGTCCATGTTCTCGAAGTCGGTGCCCTTTTGCAGGTTGTTCAGGTTGACCACGTAGGCATTGTGGTGCTTGCCGTGGTGGAACTCCAGGGTTTCCTGGCTGTAATGGGGGGCCAGGGCATCGATTGCGTAAGGCAGTGCGGGCAGGGTGTGTTCCATAGAGGCGTCCTAGGTTGGGGGTTGCAACAAATGATGATTGTAGGAAACAAACATGGCCTTGGACCGCTTGCGGTCAATCGGAATCCCGATCAAGCCAGGCGCCCGGTTCCAGGCTCCAGACCCCAGGCCGGCCGCATGGCTTATTCTGTCGCCACAGCGCCCTGCTGCGCCCTCCCACCTCAAGGACCTGATTCTTGCCCATGACCGCCTCGACTCCCGTTGCGTGGCCCCGGCTGCGCCCTGCCTCGGCATTGACCTCGCCACTGACCCTGGCATGGACTCTGGAGCCTGGGCCCGGCCAACCCGCGGGGTGCCCGGTCGATGCATGACTATTCGATCGGCCGCGTGGCCCTGATCCTGGGCCTGCTGCAGGCGGTCGGCCCGTTCGCGATCGACATGTATCTGCCCGGCATGCCGTCGCTGGGCCATGAACTGCAGGCCTCCGCCACTGGCGTGCAGCTGACCTTGATGGCCTTCTTCGTCGCGCTCGGGTTCGGCCAGCTGTTCTACGGCCCGCTGTCCGACATGCTGGGCCGCAAGCGCCCGCTGATCGCCGGCCTGGCCCTGTTCGGCCTGGCCAGCATCGGCTGCGCGCTGGCGCAGGACATCGAGACCCTGATCCTGCTGCGCTTCATCCAGGGCCTGGGCGCCTGCGCGGCCTCGGTGATTCCGCGCGCCGTGGTGCGCGACCTCTACACCGGGCACGAGGCCACGCGCATGATGGGGCTGCTGATGCTGGTGTTCAGCGTCTCGCCGATACTGGCGCCGCTGGCGGGCAGCCTGCTGATCGATCTGGCCGGCTGGCGCAGCGTGTTCTGGGCCATCACCGGCGTGGCGGCCATCGGCGGGCTGCTGTCGACGCTGGGGCTCAAGGAGACCCGCCCGCGCGAGCAACGCACACAAAGCTCCTGGTCGAGCGCGTTCTCGGGCTATGCCCTGCTGCTGCGCGACCGCCATTTCCTGGCCATGGTGCTGATCGGCGGCCTGGGCATGGCCGGCTTCATGGTCTATCTGGCCAACGCCTCCTTCGTGCTGATCAACCATTACGGACTGTCGGCGCGCCAGTTCAGCCTGGCCTTTGCGCTCAACGCGGCCGCCTTCATCGGTGCGGCCCAGTTCGGCCCCTGGCTGTCGCGGCGCTTTGGCATGGCGCGGCTGATGCGCGCCAGCCTGAGCGGCTTTGCCCTCAGCATGCTGGGCGCCGCGCTGTCCTGCTGGGGCGGCCTGCCGCCGCTGGCGACGCTGATCGGGCTGCTGTTCGTCGGCTACGGCTGCCTGGGGCTGACGCTGCCGGGCGTGTCGGTGCTGGCGATGGACCGGCATGGCGCGATCGCCGGCACGGCGGCGGCGCTGATGGGCAGCTTGCACTTCGCGGTCGGCGCGCTCGCGATGCTGCTGGTCGGCTGGCTCGGCAGCGGCCAGCCGCTGGCGATGGTGCTGGGCATCGCCGGCTGCGCGCTGGCGAGCTGGGCGCTCGGCCTGGCGGTGCTCACGGGCCAACGCCAGGCGGCGCTGACCGATGTCTGAGCCCGGCCTGCTGGCGCGGCGACAACCGGACGACCCGGCCCCGCTGGCCTCGCGGGCCATCGTCGGGCTGATCGGCTGCATTGCCTTCATCAACGTCTATGCGATGCAGTCGGTGTTGCCGCTGCTGATGGCCGACTTCGACGCCAGCCCGGTGCAGGCCGGCCTGACGGTCGGCGCCACCATCCTGGCGGTGGCGCTGCTGTCGCCCTTCATGGGACTGCTGTCGGACGCCTGGGGCCGCAAGGGGCTGATCTGCACCTCGCTGTTCGCACTGGTGCTGCCGACGCTGCTGATTCCGCTGGCCGCCAGCCTGAACCAGGTCATCGCGCTGCGCTTCCTGCAGGGCCTGGCCGTGCCGGGCATCGTGGTGGTGCTGATGGCCTATCTGGCCGAGGAATTCCAGGCCACGGGTGGCGTGGCGCGCATGATCAGCACCTATGTCGCCGGCAGCGTCATGGGCGGCTTTTCCGGGCGCTTCATTGCCGGCCATGCCGCGCACTGGTGGGGCTGGCAGGGCGCTTTCCTGACGCTGGCGCTGCTGACCCTGAGCGGGGGCTTGCTGGTGCTGTGGCGGCTGCCGCGCTCGCGCCATTTCGTGCCGAGCCGCGACTGGCGCAGCGCGCTGGCGAGCTTGCGCAGCCATCTGGGCAATCCACGCCTGCTGGCGGCCTGCGCGGTGGGCTTTTGCGTGCTGTTCTCGCTGGTGGGCAGCTTCACCTATGTCAACCTGCACCTGGCGGGCGCGCCGTTCCGGCTGTCGGCCGCCGGCCTGGCCAATGTGTTCACGGTCTATCTGCTCGGCGTGCTGGTGACGCCGCTGGCGGGCCGGCTGATCCAGCGCTGGGGCTTCCTGCGCACCCTGCTCGTCGCGCTGCTGGTCTCGAGTGGCGGACTGCTGCTGACGCTGCTGCCGGCGCTGGCGCCCGTGATCCTGGGGCTGGCAATCTGCTCGTCGGCCATCTTCGTCTGCCAGGCGGCCACCATCAGCTTCATTGCCGGCCAGGTAAACCAGGGCCGATCGCTGGCGACCGGGCTCTACAACATGAGTTACTACTCGGGCGGCGCGCTGGCGGCCTGGGTCGCGGGCCTGGGCTACGAAAGCCAGGGCTGGAGCGGCGTGGTCGCGCTGATGATCCTGGCCCAGCTGCTGGCGGGATCGGTGGCGGCATTGAGCTGGCAGCGCGCCCCGGGCCGCAGCGCATAGACTCGCAGCATGAAGCCATCTGCCCAGCCTGCGCGCGCTGCCGGCGCACCCCGCGCCCTCGGCGGTCTGCTGCCCTTCCTGCGGCCCTATCGCGGCCGGCTGCTGCTGGCGACGCTGTTTCTGGTGCTGGCGGCAGCGGCGACGCTGCTGTTTCCAGTCGCACTGCGCGGATTGATCGACACGGCGCTGTCCTCGAGCGGCAACGTCCGCAGCCAGCAGCTGAGCGAACGCTTCGGCCTGCTGTTCCTGGTCGCGGTCGGACTCGGGCTGTTCTCGGCTGCGCGCTTCTATCTGGTCAGCTGGCTGGGCGAGCGCGTCACGGCCGACCTGCGCCAGGCGGTCTACGCCCATGTGCTGGAGCAAAGCCCCGAGTTCTTCGAGACCACCCCGACCGGCGAGGTGCTGTCGCGCCTGACGACCGACACCACCCTGGTCCAGACCGTGATCGGCTCCTCGCTGTCGATGGGACTGCGCAATGCCGTCATGGGCCTCGGGGCGCTCGTGATGCTGGTCTGGACCAATCCCTACGTGATGGTCCAGGTCGGCTTGCTGATCCTGCTGGTCGTGCTGCCCGCGATGGGCTTTGGCCGGCGCGTGCGCAAGCTTTCGCGCGCCAGCCAGGACCGTATCGCCGACACCAGCGCACTGGCAGCCGAGCGGCTCGACGCCATCGCCGTGGTGCAGAGCTTCACGGCGCAGGCGCGCGAGGCGGCCCGCTTCGAGGCCGCGACCGAGCAAGCGTTCCAGACCGCCGCGCAGCGCTCGCGCTCGCGCGCGCTGCTGGTGGCGTTCGTGATCATCGCCAGCTCGGCGCTGCTGCTGTGGGCGCTCTACCAGGGCAGCCAGGCGGTGCTGGCGGGCCGCATCAGCGCCGGCCAGCTGGGCCAGACGGTGTTCTACACGCTGATCCTGGCCGGTGCAGTGGCCGTGCTGGGCGAGGTCTATGGCGACCTGTTGCGCGCGGCGGGCGCCACCGAGCGGCTGATGGAACTGCTGTCGGCCCAATCTCCGATCAGCTCGCCGCCCGACCCGCTACCCGCGCACTCGCCCGCTGGCGGCAGCCGGATCGCGCTGCAGGCGGTGACTTTCCACTACCCGTCGCGCCCCGGCACCGCAGCGCTGCAGGAGGTCACGCTCGAGGTCGAGGCCGGCGAGACCATCGCCCTGGTCGGCGCCAGTGGAGCGGGAAAAAGCACGCTGTTCCAGTTGCTGCTGCGCTGCTACGACCCCGGGCAGGGCCAGATCCTGCTCGACGGCCAGCCGATCCAGCGGCTGGCGCTCGACGACCTGCGCCAACGCATCGGCATCGTGCCGCAGGACGCGGTGCTGTTCTCGGGCACGGCGCTGGACAATATCCGCTACGGCCGGCCCGAGGCGAGCGACGCCGAGGTCAAGCAAGCCGCAAGGGCGGCGTTCGCGCATGACTTCATCGAGGCGCTGCCGGACGGCTACGCCAGCTTCCTCGGCGAACGCGGCGTGCGGCTGTCGGGCGGACAACGCCAGCGCATCGCGATCGCGCGTGCCTTGCTGAAGAATCCGCCCTTGCTGCTGCTCGACGAAGCGACCAGCGCGCTCGACGCCGAAAGCGAGCATATGGTGCAGGCCGCGCTGAGTGCCGCCATGCGCGACCGCACGACGCTGGTGATCGCGCACCGGCTCTCGACCGTGCAGCAGGCCGACCGCATCATCGTGCTCGATCAGGGGCGCATCGTCGAACAGGGCCGGCACGAGTCCCTGATGGCAGCCGGCGGGATCTATGCCCGGATGGCGACCTTGCAGCTCATGCCCTGATTCCCGCACGACCGATTCAGTTTTCCAGCTTTCAGCCTTCCCACCTTTCCGATGAAGCCTCAATTGTCCAGCCGCGCACCAGCCGTGCGGGCCGATGCCAACCCGACCCTGCTGCCAGTCGACCGCCGCGCGGCGTTGGAGCAGCCCGCATGACGCTGTCGTCCCGACTGCTGCAGGCCTGGCAACGCCGCGGGCCGCTGGCCGCCCTGCTCTGGCCGGTTTCGCAGCTCTACGCCGCGCTGATGGGGCTGCGCCGGCTGGCCTACCGCAGCGGCATCAAGCGCAGCGAACGGTTGCCGGTGCCGGTGCTGGTGGTCGGCAACGTGGTGGTCGGCGGCGCCGGCAAGACGCCGACCGTGATCGCGCTGCTGCGCCACCTGCGCGCCCAGGGCTGGACGCCAGGCGTGATCTCGCGCGGCTACGGCCGCGAGGGCGATGACTGCCGCGTGATCGGCCCCGACAGCAGCAGTCGCGAGGCCGGCGACGAGCCGCTGCTGATCGCTCGCGCCAGCGGCGCACCACTGGCCGTCGGACGCCACCGCGCCGAGGCCGGCCGGCTGCTGCTGGCACAGCACCCCGAACTCGACATCCTGGTCTGCGACGACGGCATGCAGCACTGGGCGCTGGCGCGCGACCTGACGGTGGTCGTGTTCGACGAGCGCGGCTGCGGCAACGGCTGGCTGCTGCCGGCCGGCCTGCTGCGCGAGCCCTGGCCGGCGCGCGCCTGGGGTGATGGCGACGCGGGCGAGCTGCTGGTGCTGCGTACGACCCGGCCCGGCGTCGAGCTGTCGCCGCTGCCGGCAGCGCAGACCGGCGGCCAGGTGCATCTGGCACGGCGCGAGCTCGCGGCCGAGGCCATCGACGCCCAGGGACGGCGGCGGCCGCTGTCCGACTTCGCGCTGGCAGGCGCCGGCCCGGTCGGTGCACTGGCCGGCATCGCCCAGCCGCAGCGCTTCTTCGAGATGCTGCGCGCGCGCGGCCTGGAGCTGGCGCAGACGCTGGAGCTGCCCGACCATGCCGACGGCGCTGCGCTGCTGGCCGCGCTGCAGGAGGCACCAGCAAAGGCGCAGTCAGCCACACAATCGGCAGCGCCATCTTCAACTCAACCGGCACAGTCGCCAGGACTGCGCTGGCTCTGCACCGAAAAGGACGCGGTCAAGCTGTTCCCGCTGCTGGCCGGCCAGCCCGGGCTCGAGCTCTGGGCGGTGCCGCTTGAGCAGGAGCCGGCGCCCGAGTTCTGGCATCAGCTCAATCTGGCGCTGAAGCGGGTGCGGGAACGACTATCATTCGCTCATGGACGCCAAACTGCTTGAATTGCTGGTCTGCCCCGTCACCAAGGGCCCCCTGATCTACCTGCGCGAGTCGCAGGAACTCGCCTCGCGCAGCGCGCGCCTGGCCTATCCGGTGCGCGACGGAATCCCGATCCTGCTCGAGAACGAAGCGCGCGAAATCGGCGACGAAGAAGCCGAACGCCTGGCCCGCAGCGTCAGCCCTATCGTATGAGCGCCTTGGCTGACTGCGGCACCCCCTTCCATGTGCTGATCCCGGCCCGACTGGCCTCAAGCCGGCTGCGCAACAAGCCGCTGGCCGACATCTGCGGCCAACCGATGATCGTGCGCGTGGCCGAGCGCGTGCGCCTGAGCCGGGCCGTCTCCTGCGTGGTCGCGACCGACGACTTGCAGATCCTGGCCGCCTGCCGCGAGGCCGGTGTCGATGCCTTGCTGACCCGCGCCGACCACCCGAGCGGCAGCGACCGGCTGGCCGAGGCCTGCACCCTGCTCGGCCTGCCCGATGATGCGATCGTGGTCAACGTGCAGGGCGACGAGCCGCTGATGGACCCGGCGCTGATCGAGGCGGTCGCGGCCGAACTGCAACGCCGCCCCGACTGCGTCATGAGCACGGCCGCGCATGCGATTGCGCATGCGGCCGAATTCGCCAACCCCAATGTGGTCAAGGTGGTGCTCGACCGGCGCAGCACGGCGCAGTACTTCAGCCGGGCACCGATCCCCTGGTGGCGCGACGGCATGGCCGAGGCCTGGAGTTCGGGCCTGGTCGATCTGCCCGAGCAGCCGGCACCGCTGCGCCATGTCGGCATCTACGGCTACCGGGTCGGCTTTCTCAAGCAGTTTCCCGGCCTGGAGCCGGCCCCGACCGAGCGGTGCGAATCGCTCGAACAACTGCGCGTGCTCTGGCATGGCGAGCGCATCGCGGTCCATGTCTGCGACCAGGCACCGGGCCCGGGCGTGGACACGCAAGCCGACCTGGAACGGGTGCGCGAGATCTTCGCCGCACTGGCCTGAAGCCTGGCGGGGGGGACCCGAGGACCTTCCTGCAGTAAGCTGGACGACAAGTCCGGCATGCTATCCTTGGTCGTTTGCCCAGTAGGGGCAGGCGGCGAGGAACCGCGAGACAACCGTTTGATATATTAAAGACAAGGAAACCCATGCGATTGATCCTGTTGGGCGCCCCCGGCGCAGGCAAAGGCACCCAGGCCAACTTCATCTGCCAGAAGTACGGCATTCCGCAGATCTCGACCGGCGACATGCTGCGCGCCGCGGTCAAGGCCGGCACCCCGCTGGGTCTGGAAGCCAAGAAGGTCATGGATGCCGGCGGCCTGGTCAGCGACGAGCTGATCATCAACCTGGTCAAGGACCGCATCGCCCAGTCCGACTGCGCCCAGGGTTTCCTGTTCGACGGCTTCCCGCGCACGATTCCGCAGGCCGACGCGATGAAGGCTGCTGGCGTCAAGCTCGACTATGTGCTCGAGATCGACGTGCCGTTCGACGCCATCATCGAGCGCATGAGCGGTCGCCGCTCGCACCCGGCTTCGGGTCGCACCTACCATGTCAAGTTCAACCCGCCCAAGGTTGAAGGCGTCGATGACGTGACCGGCGAGCCGCTGGTGCAGCGCGCCGACGACCAGGAAGAGACCGTCAAGAAGCGCCTCGAAGTCTACAGCGCCCAGACCCGTCCGCTGGTCGACTACTACGGCGACTGGGCCAAGGCCGAACCGGCTGCTGCCCCCAAGTACCGCGCCATCAGCGGCACCGGCAGCGTCGACGAGATCACCGCGCGCGCCTTCGCTGCACTGGAGAGCTGATCCGCTGCATTGCATAGTGCCTTCTGGCCTGCACAGCACAAACACAAACCCCTGCCTGGCAGGGGTTTTTCATTTCTGGGCTCTTCAAACCAGGCGGACGGAAACGACGCCACGCTTGATAGCGGCAATGGTTCTGTCTTATCCATCTTCTATGCTGCAGGCGAATTTGGACTGACCAGCGCGGGATCTGAACCGCAACAAACAACCTCCAAAAAGACGAACTTTTGCTAGAATAAAAAGAAGTGGGTTACTCGAATGATTTGGCAAATTACCAAAGCCAGTTGCAGGCGACCGCTTCCTGCCTGAGCGCCATCTGAGGCGATTACATCTGGGCCAAACACCTTCTAATCAGCAATCACTCGACAGAGATCTCACCAGCATGAGCAACATCACCGGCGATTCCAACGGCAACAGCCTGCAAGGCAGCAGCGGCAACGACACGATTCAAGGC
>NZ_PVLR01000040.1 GCF_002980625.1 Malikia spinosa
ACTCCTATCAGCATGCTGTCTCCTGTCTTGTCGTTATGGGGGCCAACGGCGGTTGCCGGCCTCAGGGCGCCATCAGCGTGAGTCCCTGCGAGCGGAACATCGCCAGCAGCTCGCCCTTGTCGCGCAGGCGCTGCAGTGCGGCCTCGAGTTCGGTTGCCAGCGCGCGGTGGCTGGACTTGACGGCCATGCCCAGCGGCCAGCCGTTGTCGCTGAGTCCCGGCAGTCCGAGCTGACTCAGGCCGAAGCGGGCCGCATCGGCCTGGCGTCGGAACAGCGCGGTCTCGGCCTGGGCGCGCGTGACATAGGCCGCAGCGACCTCGCCTTGCAGCACGGCGTCGGCCGCCTGCACGCCGCTGTTGAAGATCCGGACCTGATCGCGCAGGCGGCCGCTGCGGTAGCCCATCAGCGTGCTGGCGGCTCCGCTGCCCCGTTCCGCGCCGAGCGCCAGGCTGGCCAGATCGTCGCCGGTGCGCACCTCGGGCAGGCGCTGGCGGTCGTGGAACACCACCAGCGTCTCGCGCGCATAGGGCCCGAACAGCAGCACCTGGGGGTTCTGGCGCATCAGGAACTTGTCGGCCGGCACATGCAGCATGACATCGGCCGGGCCGTAACCCAGGTAATGGCCGCGCCAGACCATGTTGCGCAGGTCGTCGTTCATGTTCTCGCCGGCATCGAACGCCAGCAGCTGCAGTCCCAGCCCCATCTCGCGCGCCAGCCCGCGCGCCAGCGCCACGTCCACGCCGCTGATGGCCTCGCCCTTGCCGTCGGAATAGGGGCCGTTGTCCTTGTAGAGCGCGACCTTGAGCGTGCCGGCGGCGCGCACCTTGTCGAGGTCCTCGAGTTCCTGGGCGTGCAGCGCCATGGCCGGCAGGGCCAGCGCGAGCGCACCGGCCTGCAGCAGCCGCCGCCTGGAGTGGGAGGTGAGGTCAGACATTGTGGTGTTCCTGTTCATGTCGTTCAGTTCTCGCGCCGGGTTTCCAGGTAGGTCCGCACGGTCCAGATCGCTTCTTGCGACAGCGTGCCCTCGAACGGCGGCATGTAGACCCGGCCGTCGCGTGCCCGGCCCTTGCGTACGGTGGCGAGGAAGAAGTCGTCCATCTCGCGGTAGCAGGCGTTCTTCTTGTCGGCGTCGGCCAGGTCGCTGCAGTCGGCGTCGAACTTGCGCAGATCGGGTGCGATGCCGCCCGAGATGGCTTCGAGCCCGTGGCAGCGCGCGCAGTTCTGGTTGTAGGCCGAAGTGCCGATGCGCAGCGCTTCCTGGCGTGCCGGGCCGGCGCTGTAGGGGTTGGCATCGAGCCACTTGGCGCCCAGCTGGGGCAGGGTGCTGGTGTCCACCGATTGCGGCACCACATCGCCATGGGCCAGCGCGGCGGCGGCGGCCACGGTCAGGGCCGCGCCCAGTGCCGCCTGTGTCAGTCGCGAGAAAAAGTCCGAGCCGATCATTTGCTTGTCTCCGTTAGGGTTGAATCGCAGCGACATGGGCAATATGCGTGCCACCCCGAGCGCGCCGGCTGACGCGCCGCCGCCGATGCCAAGCCCCGGCCAACTGTTGCAAAACGGAGCTCGACTGTGGTGTTTTGTCACGTCGCATGCCGGCCAGGCTAGGGATTTCCCTGAATGCCAGGTGCACTGCGCGCCTTGTGAGCGCCCGGTGAATAGTGGAAAATCTGTTCCAATAAAGTGACAGAAATCCTGCGGCGGTGCGACACAATCCCACCTTGCCGCAGCCTATAACAAGGTGGTCAGTGGCAACCGGTTGACGGCGCCAGCTGCCACAGGAGACAAAGATGATGGAAACGCTCAGGCCCGAACTGTCCGCCGGGGGGCTCACGAACGGCTGGCCTTACTCGACCGAAATCGCCCAGCGTGACACCCTGATCCGCCAGTCCCATGAGCGCTCGCTGCAGTTCGGTCTGTCGTCGCGCGACCGGCCCGATTTCTCGGCCGTGCCCCAGGCCACGCTGCACGAGGCGCTCGAGGTCAACCGCTTTCTCTACCAGCATGCGGCGCCGGTGATGGAGACGCTCTACGAGCAGATCGCCAATACCCACAGCATGGTGCTGCTGACGGCCAAGAACGGCATGATCCTGCATTCGCTCGGCGACAGCGACTTCCTGGCCAAGGCGTCCGAGGTGGCCTTGCGGCCCGGGGTCGAGTGGTCCGAGCGCAGCATGGGCACCAACGCGATCGGCACCGCGCTGACCGAGGAGCAACCGGTGGTGGTGCACGGCCGCGACCATTACCTCTACGCCAACCAGTCGCTGACCTGCTCCTGCACGCCGATCTTCGATCCGCATGGCAAGGTGGTCGGCGCGCTCGACGTGACCGGCGATGAGCGCGGCTACCACAGCCACACCCTGGCGCTGGTGCGGATGTCGGCGCAGATGGTGGAAAACCAGATGTTTGCCAACCTGTTTGCCGACGCGGTGCGGATCCAGTTCCACTCGCGGCCCGAATTCCTCGGCACGCTGGTCGAGGGCATTGCCGTCTTCAGTCCGGACGGTCGCTTCCTGTCGGCCAACCGCAGCGCGCAGTTCCAGCTCGGGCTGAGCTTCAACTGCCTGCAGGCCCATACCTTCTCGACCCTGTTCGGCCAGTCCATGTCGCAGTTCATGGACCGCCTGCGCAGCGCAGTCGGCAAGCCGCTGCTGCTGCGTCTCAACAGCGGCGTCTCGGTCTGGTGCCAGACCCCGTACAAGTCGTCCAAGGGCTGGTATGGCCTGGGCCAGCATGACGCAGGCGCCGACGAGCCCGAGGGCGGCGCTGCGGGTCTCAGGTCCCGCGCAGCGCCCGCTGCTGTCGCCGCGGCGCCGGCGCCGCTCAAGGCCTCGGCCAAGCAGGGGCTGTCGAGCCTGCATTTCCTCGACACCGGCGACGCCCAGGTGGCGGCGGTGGTGCGCAAGCTGCAGATGGTGCTCGACCGCGACATCCCGATCATGATCCTGGGCGAGACCGGCACCGGCAAGGACATCCTGGCCCAGGCCATCCACAACGATTCGCGCCGCGCCGCCAAGCCCTTCGTCTCGGTCAACTGCGCCTCGATTCCCGAGACGCTGATCGAGTCCGAGCTGTTCGGCTACGAGGAGGGCGCCTTCACCGGCGCGCGCCGCAAGGGCTCGACCGGGCGCATCCTGCAGGCCAATGGCGGCACGCTGTTCCTCGACGAGATCGGCGACATGCCGACCCAGCTCCAGGCCCGCCTGTTGCGCGTGCTGCAGGAGCGCCGCGTCAATCCGCTCGGTTCGAGCAAGGAGTACGAGGTCGACGTGACCATCGTCTGCGCGACCCACCGCAACCTGAAGAACCTGATCGCGGCCGGCAGCTTCCGCGAGGACCTGTACTACCGGCTCAACGGCATTGTGGTCAGGTTGCCGGCCCTGCGCGACCGGACCGATTTCGACACCGTGGTCGGCAAGGTGCTCAGCAGCCTGTGCGACGGCCCGGTGCCGGCGATCTCGGACGCGGTGCTGGCGCTGTTTCGGCGCTACCACTGGCCGGGCAATTTCCGCCAGCTGCACAATGTGCTGCGTACGGCGGTGGCACTGGCCGGGCGCCACGGGCCGATCGGCCAGGACCATCTGCCTGACGATTTCCTCGACGAGATGGCCGCGGTGGCCGCCTCGCCTCAGCCGGCTGCACTGGCGCCAGCACCAGCGGCGCACGAGGGGTTGTCGGCGCCGTTGCCGGGCCGGTCGATGGGATCGGCAGACCGCGAGCCGTTCTCGCAGCAGGCCGATCCGTCCGCTACGCCCGCGGCAGGTGCGCCCCAGGGCCAGCCCAGCGTCGCGCCGCCACAGCTGCAGTCGCTGGCGGCCAACCAGCGCATGCAGGATGTGGCGCTGCAGGCAATGGCCGACGCGCTGCGCCGCTGCGGCGGCAATGTGTCGGCTGCCGCCAAGCTGCTGGGCGTGTCGCGCAACACCCTCTACCGCAAGAAGGACCTGCTGCCGCCCGATTGCTGGGTCTGAGTGCATGGTCTTCACTCCAGCGGCGCGCAATCGAGCTCGCCCCCGTTCATCCAGTGCGGTTCGAGCTCGCGCCAGGCGCGCTGGACGTTGAAGCCATGCCGCTCGGCATGGCCGGCCCAGCTGGCGTAGCCGGGCAGCGCCAGCTCGGGTGCCTCGCTTGCCTCGTTGGCCGAGCCACCCAGTTCCAGCGCCGCGATCACGCCCTGCGCCAGCGCGCAGAGGTAGCCGTGGCTGGCCGCCAGCCCGCTGCTGTTGGCCGGTGTTCCTGCTAGGCCGGCATGTCGGCTGGCCTGCTGGCCCAGCACCCAGGCCGGCCGCAGCCGGTGCAGCTGGCGCAGCGCGGCCAGCCAGCCCAGCAGGCTGCCCTGGGCCAGCTCAGGTATCCGGCCCTGATAGACCAGGCTGGGCGCGATCAGCAGGCGCTGGTCCTCGTTCCACAGCACCAGGTCGCTGTCGCTGTGCGCCGCGCTGAATTCCATGATCTGCCAGCGGCCGCTGTCGCTCTCCAATTGTTGCCCGGGCCGCAGGCTGGCCTCGGGCAGCCGCACCGTCGTGCCCTCCAGCGCTGCTGCGCCCGCGCTGTGCGTGATCGACGCCAGGCATTGCGGGCAGCGTGCCTGCATGCCCGCCACGGTGGCCGCGCTGGCTTCTATCTGGGCGCCGGCAAAGGCCGTGTTGCCCAGCACGTTTTCGGCATGGGCATGGCTGTCGAGCACCCGCGTGATCGTCAGTCCGAGCGCGCAGCGCGCCGACTCGCGCACCAGCCGGCCATGCGCCAGGCTCGGGCCCGGGTCGATCAGGATCGCACGGTGCCCGTCGCGCAACAGGATCTGGCTGGCGACCTGGCCCCGGTTGCCGGGGCCGATCTCCTGCGCCGCGCCAGGCCAGATCCAGACCCCTGGCACGATGGCCTGCCAGCGCACCGCTGAGGCAGCGGGGCAGGGCGGAGTGGCCTCGGCCGTAGCTGTAGCAGCCGTAGCAGTAGCAGTAGCAGTAGCAGTAGCAGTAGCAGTAGCAGTAGCAGCCGTTTCGGTCGCTGCCCCTGCCACGGTTTTGGGCGCGACCATGGCCGGCGCATGGCTGGCGGCTGGAACGGCGCTGTCGCGCGCTTCGACCCAGTGCGGGCGCAGCAGCGCGAGCAGCAACAGCGCGGCCGGCCAGAGCCGGCCCGGCCGCGTCCTGGTTACTGCCAATCTGTCAGTCACGGCCTGATCGCTTTGCGCAAGGCGAGGCGATTGAACGGTTCGGTGCCCAGATGCCCGGCCTGGGTCAGCCAGAGCCGGGAGCGTGAGCCGGTCCGGGCTGAGAGCATCCGGTGCGAGGCCAGGCTGTTGTCCGGCGGGCAGACCGCATCGAAGCGGCCGTGGACCCAGCTGACCGCGATGCCGCTGTCGGCCACCGACTGCAGGGCCTGCTGCCACTGCCCCGGCGCTAGGCCGCAGCGGTGCGCCAGATGATGCGACTGGATGCGGTATTTCTGCCACAGCGCCCGCGCCTGCAGTGGCGGCGCCCAGTCCGGTCGCTCCAGCCGGCGCCGCAGCTGGCCCGGGCGCAGCGCCTGCCAGGCCGACTTGAGCTGGCGGCGCTGGTCCGACTCGCTGGCCTGACGCCAGGCCCGCCGTGCGCCATGCAGGGCGGCGGCCTGTTCCATCGTCTGCCAGTCCCGCGCTGCCCGCTGGCCGGCGCGGCTGAGTGTTCCATCGCGGAACAGTTGTGACAGCCGCTGCAACAGCGCGCCGGCCTGGGCAGGGCGGATCTGGCGCGGATCGAGCGGGCCAGTGGCGCCGCTGGTGCGTGTCGACTGTGCCGAACCTGCCCTCCTTGCCGGGGCTTTGGGCCAGAAGCGGCGCAACAGCCGCACCACCTCGCGCCGCGTGCCGCGAAAGCTGCCGCGCAGCACCAGCGCATCGACCGCCTGCGGGTGCCGGGCGGCATAGATCAGCGCCAGCGTCGCGCCCCAGGAGCCGCCCATGACCGACCAGCTGCGCAGGCCCAGCGACTCGCGCAGCCGCTCCAGGTCCTGGACCAGCGCCGACAGGGCCTGGCCGCGCAGGCTGCCACCGGGCCGGCTGCGCCCGCTGCCTCGCTGGTCCGGCGCGATCACCTGCTGGCGCTGCAGGTCGAAGGCCTGCCACAGGCCGGGCTGCGCGCCACTGCCTGGGCCGCCATGCAGCGCCAGCCAGGCCGGGGCCTGTTCGGGGCCGAGCCGCTGGTAGGCCAGCGTTTGTCCGCCGGGCAGGGCCAGCTGGCGCGGGCGTGGGCGCGCCTGGCCTACAGGGTAAACACTGATCGCTGATCGCATGGGGTTGGCACCGTTGTTGCGTGGATTAGGGTCAGGCTGTCACAGTTGGCCGGAGCAGCAGACCCGCTGCGGTTTCGGTGCCAGATTCATGCCAGCCTGTATCAACCCTTCAACCGGAGACACACCATGCAATGGACCCCCCCCAGCTTCACCGATCTGCGTTTCGGCTTCGAGATCACGATGTACATCGCGAACCGCTGAGCCACTGATGCCTTGATCCCCGGGCGCATGCGGCCGCGTGCCGGATGTGCCCGCCCTTCCCGATCCCGTTACGAATTTTTCCCACCATGCGTCTGAGAGTGCTCGGTTCGTCCGCCGGCGGTGGTTTTCCGCAATGGAACTGCAACTGCCCGAACTGCGACGGCCTGCGCCGTGGCAGCATCTTGGCCCGGCCCAGGACCCAGTCATCGGTTGCGCTGACGGCCAACGGCGTGGACTGGCTGCTGATCAACGCCTCGCCCGAGGTCTTGCAGCAGCTGCGCGAGACGCCCGAGCTGCAGCCCGCGCGCCAGATCCGCGACAGCGGCGTCGCTGCCGTGCTGCTGATCGACGCCCAGATCGACCATTGCACCGGGCTGCTGATGCTGCGCGAGCGCAATTCGCCGCTGCCGCTCTATGCCACGCCCGAGGTGCTCGACGATATCGGCAGCGGCTTTCCGCTGACGCGGCTGCTCGGACATTACTGCGGGCTCGACCTGCGACCGATCCAGCTCGACGGCCAGCCGCTGGCAATGCCCTTCCTGCCCGGCCTGGAGCTGATCCCGGTGCCGCTGACCAGCCAGCCGCCGCCTTATTCGCCCTTCCGCGGCCGACCGCGTCCCGGCGACAACATCGGCTTGCTGGTGCGCAACCTGGCCAGCGGCAAGTCGCTGTTCTACGCCCCCGGGCTGGGCCAGATCGATGACGCGACCCGCGCCGTGATGGCCCAGGCCGATGTGGTGCTGGTCGACGGCACCTTCTGGACCGAGGACGAGATGATCCGGCTCGGGCTCTCAAGCAAGCCGGCCGCCGCGATGGGGCATCTGCCGCAAAGCGGGCCCGGCGGCATGATCGAGCAGCTCGACGCGCTGCCCGCGTCCACGGCCAAGTGGCTGATCCACATCAACAACACCAATCCGATCCTGCGCGAGGACTCGGCCGAGCGGGCCGAACTCGGCGCGCATGGCATTCAGGTGGCCCATGACGGCCTGGAGATCGCACTATGACCTTGCCCGTTCACTCGGATGCCCCCTGGGACCCGGTCGAATTCGAGCGCCAGCTGCGCGCCAAGGGCGCCGGCTACCATATCCACCACCCCTTCAACCAGCGCCTGAACGGCGGCTACTGCTCGCCCGACGAGATCCGCTGCTGGGTCGCGAATCGCTTCTACTACCAGGTCTGCATTCCGCGCAAGGACGCGGCCATCCTGGCCAACATGCCCGACCGTGCGCATCGCCGGCTCTGGGTCGACCGCATCCTGGACCATGACGGCAGCGGTGACTACGAAGGCTCGCAGGCCGGCGGCATCGAGGCCTGGACCCGGCTTGGCGAGGCCGTCGGCCTGTCGCGCGACGAGCTCTGGTCGCTGGAGCGGGTGGTGCCGGGCGTGCGCTTTGCCTGCGACGCCTATGTCAATTTCGCTGCCCGCGCACCCTGGCAGGAGGCGGTCTGCTCGTCGCTGACCGAGATGTTCGCGCCGCAGATCCACAAGGATCGGCTGGCTAGCTGGCCCGGCCACTATCCCTGGATCGAGGCCGATGGCCTGCAGTATTTCCGCAGCCGCATTCCGCTGGCCACGCGCGATGTCGAGCATGGCCTGCAGGTCACGCTCGGGCATTTCACGACCCGGGCCACGCAGCAGCGCGCGCTCGAGATCCTGCAGTTCAAGCTCGACATCCTCTGGAGCATGCTGGACGCGATCGAAAAGGCCTGCCGCCATGACTGATGTCACCGTTTCCTGCGCTCCTGTCGCCAGCCCGCCAGCGTCCGAGACGCTGCCGGCCCGCCCCAGGCTTGCGCGCCTGTTCCGGCTCCAGTTCGAGAGCGTGCAGAACGCCTGGGTGCTGCTCTATCCCGAGGGCATGGTGCAGCTGAACCCGAGCGCGGCCGAGATCCTGCGTCGCTGCGACGGCCAGCGCTCGATCGACGCCATCGTCGAGGAGCTGCAGGCGCTGTTCCAGGTCGAGGGCATCGGGCCGCAGGTCGAGGCCTTGCTGCAGGAAGGGGTGCGCCGTGGCTGGATCGATTGAGGAAGCTGTGGCCGCTGTCGCGCCGTCCTCCCCGCAACCCGTGCAGCCGGCCCCGCCCGGGCCACCCCTGTGGCTGCTGGCCGAGCTGACCTACCAGTGCCCGCTGCATTGCGTCTTCTGCTACAACCCGACCGATTACACACGCTACCAGCGCGAGCTGACCACGCGCGAATGGATCGACGTGCTGACCCAGGCCCGCGCGCTTGGCGCGGCGCAGCTGGGTTTCTCGGGCGGCGAGCCGCTGCTGCGCGACGACCTCGAGGAGCTGGTGGCCGAGGCGCACCGGCTGGGCTACTACACCAACTTGCTGACCTCCGGCATCGGGCTCACCGAGCAGCGCGCGCGCGCGCTCAAGGACGCCGGGCTCGATCATGTCCAGCTCTCGTTCCAGGACTCGACGCGCGAGCTCAACGATTTCCTGAGCCACACCCGCACCTTCGAGCTCAAGCAGCGCGCCGCCGCCCTGATCAAGGCGCATGACTGGCCGATGGTCATGAACTGCGTGCTGCACAAGCACAACCTGCCCCATGTCGACAAGATCATCGAGATGGCGCTGGCGCTGGGCGCCGAATACCTGGAGCTGGCCAACACCCAGTACTACGGCTGGGCGCTGCAGAACCGGGCCCAGCTGCTGCCGACGCGCGCCGAGCTCGAGGCGGCCGAGGCGGTGGTGCAGCGCTACCGCGAGCAGATCGGCCAGCGCTGTCGCCTGCTCTACGTGGTGCCCGACTATTTCGAGGACCGGCCCAAGGCCTGCATGAACGGCTGGGGCAAGGTGTTCCTGTCGATCGCGCCTGACGGCACCGCCATGCCCTGTCACAACGCCGGCGAGCTGCCGGGCCTGCAGCTGCCTAATGTGCGCGAGCAGCCGCTGGCCAGCATCTGGCGCGACAGCCAGGCCTTCAACGCGTTTCGCGGCTATGGCTGGATGAAGGAGCCCTGCAGCAGCTGCGACGAGAAGGAAAAGGACTTCGGCGGCTGTCGCTGCCAGGCTTACCTGCTGGCGGGCGACGCCCGCGCGGCCGATCCGGTCTGCGCCAAGTCGCCGCAGCACGAGCAGGTGCTGCGCATCGTGCGCCAGGGCCAGTCAGCACCGCCGGCAGCACCGCAGCCGCTGGTGTTTCGCAGCAATCCGCCTGTGCGCCGACCGCGTTAGGGCGTTAGGGCGCCAGCGCTGCTGGCGCGGCATCCGCCCCGGCAGCCGGCGCTGCGGCTTGCGCGGCCTCGAACGAGCCCAGCGCCGCGACCGCCGCCGGGTAGCCCTGTGCGGCGGCCTGGCGCAGCCACTCCATGCTGGCGGTCAAATCACGCGCCCGACCGCGTCCGGTGCGGTACATCACCGCCAGCGCATATTGCGCCTCGGCGTCGCCGGCCTGGGCCGCGAGCTCGAAACGTCGCGCCGCCTGCTCCAGGTCACGCGGCAGGCCGCGCCCGGCCTCGTGCATCCAGGCCAGCCGGGTCTGTGCCGCGGCCAGCCCCTGCTCGGCCAGCTGCTGGTAGAGCCGGGCGGCTGGCTCGTGCTGGCCGGCACTGGCCAGTGCTTCGGCTTGCTGGAATGGCGTCAGCGCACTGGTCGGCTGTCCGAGCGTGGCCAGCCGTTCGGCCGCCTGCTGGTCGCCCTGTCCGGCGGCCAGGCCCAGGTAGTGGCGCGCCTGTTCGAGATCGGCGGGAAAGCGGCTGCCGTCGCTGTAGAGCAGGCCCAGGCGGTACCGGGCCTTGCGGTTGCCGGCCTGGGCGCTGGCCCGGTACAGGCTTTCGGCCTTGAGCAGATCGCGCGCCATGCCGAGTCCGTCCTCGGCCATGATGGCCAGGTTGAACAGGGCCTCGCCGTCGCCGACCTCGGCCAGGGTTTCCCAGACCTGGCGCGCCAGCGCGTAGCGGCCCATCTTGAACTCGGCATAGCCCTTGTAGTTGCCCAGCGCCGGCTGGCGCAACCAGTCCAGGCGCTCGCTGTCCTGGGCCTGGCTGGTCGCTGGCAGCAGCGAAGCAAGGGCGACCAGTGCGCTGGCCGCCAGGCGTCCCAGGTGACATCCCAGCTGGCATCTCTGGTGGGCAGTGCAGGGCCTGGTCCGGCCCATCGAGGCGGGGATCAAGGCCCTGACGGACGGCAGCGGGGCGCTCAAGGCTTCAATACCTCAAGGGCCTCAAGGCCGCTGGGTCATGACCCAGGTCGCGAGTTCCTTCAGTTCGGCCTGCGACAGGTTGGCGTGCGGCGGCATCGGAATGCGGCCCCATTTGCCGCGCGAGCCGTTCTGGATGCTCTGCATCAGCGAGGCGACGGCGTCCTTGTCGCCGGCATATTTCTGCGCCACGCTCTGGAAGGCCGGTCCGACGATCTTTTCACTGATCGAGTGGCAGGAGGTGCAGCCGTTGCCCTGCATCAGCGCCGGGTAGCTGGCCGCGTCAGGGGCGGCCTGCGCCAGGCCGGCAGCCAGCGTCATGGCGGCGCCCAGGCCCAGGGTCCGGCGGGTCGTGCCTGATTGAATCATGTAGTCTCTCCTTGCTGCGCGGCGGCACAGGGCGGCGGCCGCGCGTATCGCATATCGTGGGTTGATGGCGCGGGGCGGGGGCGCGTTGACCGCCAGGGTCGGCGCACCCGCCCCGACTCGTTCACTTCATGAGCTTGAAGGTCCAGACCGAACCGCCCTGTTCGAGGAAGTTGACCTTCTTGGCCACTTCACCGCCCCACAGCGGCACCGCGCCGCCCCAGCCCGAGACCACGGTCAGGTACTGCTCGCCGTCCTGCTTCCAGGTGATGGGAGGCGCGACGATGCCCGAGCCGGTCTGGAACTGCCAGACCACCTTGCCGGTCTTGGCGTCGGCGGCCTTCAGGTAGCCCTCGGGCGTGCCCCAGAACACCAGGTCGCCGCCGGTCGTCAGCACGCCACCCCAGAGCGGGGCCTCGTTCTTGACTTCCCACTCGATCTTGCCGGTCTTGGGGTTGACCGCGCGCAACGCGCCGATGTAGTCGTCGTACAGCGGCTTGATCGTGAAGCCGGCGCCCAGGTAGGCCGCGCCCTTCTTGTAGGTGATCGGCTCGTTCCAGATCTCCATGCCCCATTCGTTGGACGGCACGTAGAACAGCTGGGTCTTGGGGCTGTAGGCCATCGGCATCTGGTTCTTGCCGCCCAGGAAGCCCGGTGCCGCGAACACCGACTTGCCCTTGCTTTCGCCGGCGGCAGCCTCGGTCGGATCACCGGGTCGGCCGTCGGGGTTGAAGTTGGGCCGGCCGGTCTGCAGGTCGATGCTGCTGGCCCAGGTCGTCTTGGTCACGAACGGGAAGGCATTGAGCAGCTTGCCGTTGGTCGCGTCGTTGACATAGAAGAAGCCGTTGCGGTCGGCCTTGGCGCCGACGCGCTTGCCGTCCAGGTCGAAGGTCACGAACTCGTTGACGCCGTCATAGTCCCAGCCGTCGTTGGGCGTGCTCTGGTAATGCCACTTGATCTGGCCGGTCTTGACGTCGATCGCGACGGTCGAGGCCGAGTACAGGTTGTCGCCCTTGCGCACATGGCTGTTCCACGGGCCCGGGTTGCCGGTGCCGAAGTAGGCCAGGCCGGTGGTGGCGTCGTAGCTGCCGCCGAGCCAGGTCGCGGCGCCGCCGGTCTTCCAGGTCTCGCCCGGCCAGGTGGCGTTGGTGCTGCCGGTGATGCCGTTTTCCTTGCCGTCCTTGTAGCCCATGTGGCCTTCGACCATCGGGCGGGTCCAGACCATCTTGCCGGTCTTGGGGTCGCGTGCCTCGACCCGGCCCACGACGCCGAACTCGCCGCCCGAGACGCCGGTCAGCAGCAGGCCTTCGGCGATCAGCGGTGCAGCGGTGTAGCTGTAGCCGGCCGAGTAGTCGTCGATCTTTTCGCGCCAGGCCACCTTGCCGGTCTTGCGGTTGAGCGCGACCAGCTGCGCGTCCAGCGTGCCGAAGATCACCAGGTCACCGTAGAGTGCGGCGCCGCGGTTGATCACGTCGCAGCAGGGCATGATGCCCTCGGGCAGGCGGTGCTCGTATTTCCAGAGCTTCTTGCCGGTCTTGGTGTCAAAGGCGTAGATGCGCGAGTAGGAGGCCGTGACATACATCACGCCGTCGTAGACCAGCGGCTGCGACTGCTGGCCGCGTTGCTTCTCGCCGCCAAACGACATCGACCAGACCGGTGCCAGGCGCTTGATGCTGTTGGCGTTGATGTCGCTCAGCGGCGAATAGCGCTGGCCCTGGGTACCCAGGCCCCAGCTCAACACGTTGTCGGGGGTGGCGGCGTCCTTGGCGATCATCTCGTCGTTGACCTGGGCACCGGCCTGGGTGGCGGCGGCCAGCACCAATAGGCTCAGAAGTTTTCTTTTCATGTTCAGTCTCCTGCTGTCGTGGATGGGGGCTTTGCTTCGACCCATGCCGGGTGCGCTGCCTGCGCCGCACCCCCTGCATCTGTCCGGCTTACCAGCGCAATTCACATGCCAGCACAAAGAACCGGGGTTTGTTTCGTCCTGAACAGCCCGCCGCTGTGACACTGTTCAAGTTTGGATCAGCGCGGCGTCCCGGCTGTCACGCTGCCCAGCGCCTCGACCTCGTAGCGCGGGTAGAGCTGGGTCACCGAGCGGATGTACTCGGCCGGCTGCGCGGCCCAGGCCGCGAAGCGCTCGGGCAGCGGCAGGCGCAGCACTTCGCCCAGGTCGAGGCCGCGCTGCGCGCTCTCGAGCAGCCGCTGCTCCAGCCATTGCAGCCAGTCGCGCGTCTGCGCCAGGCCCGACAGGTCGGCCCGCACCGGCCCGTGGCTGGGCACCAGCGCCTTGAGCTTCAGGCCGCGCAGCCGGGCCTCGAGCGCGTCCAGGCTGGCCAGCCAGCGCGCCAGGTTGGCGTGCGGCGTGGTCGGCACCCGGTCGGCGAACACCAGCCCGCCGGCGAACACCACGCCCTGGTCGTGGTCGATCAGCACCAGGTCGTCGGCGGTATGGCCGTCGAGCCGCAGCAGCTCGAGGCGGCGCGACCCCGCCGGCCAGAAGCCGGGCTCGATCACGCCAGTGGCCGGCTGGTGCTCGGTGCCCTGCATCCAGTCGCCGCAGAGACGGAACAGGTTGTCCTCGTAGGCCTTGCCCTCGGCCCGCATGCCCGCGATGCTGCCGCCCAGCGCGCCGATCGGCCGGTCCTGCCAGGCCTGGTTGCCCAGGAAGTAGTCGGGGTGCAGGTTCAGGTTCAGCACCTGCAGCACCGGCCGCTGGCTCAGGCGTTCGATCGCCGCGCGCTGCTGCTGGCCGTAGCGGCGCGAGGGGCCGGTGTTGATCACCAGCAGGCCTTGCTGGGTCTCGATCCAGCCGGTGTTGATGATGTTGCAGCCGTTGGCGCGCGAGAAATCCTCGACCGCGCCCTCGATCACCCAGTGGCCGGGCGCGATCTGGCGCGGCTGCAGGCCATAGTCCAGCCGTGCGACATCGACCCGCGCTGGCGCCGCGGCCGGCTGCGCTCCGGCGGGTGCCCAGGCGCCCAGGCCGAGCAGCAAGGCCAGCGCCATGCCGGGCAGGCTGGTCTGGCCGGTCGGGGCCGTCGTCGTCCAGCGGGCGCTCATGCCTGCACCTCGTGCCGGATCAGGTTGCCGTTGTTGTCGCGTCCCTGCAGCCAGAGCTGCCCGGGCGGGCGCTGGTCGAGCTCGAAGGTCAGCAGCGGGTTTTCCGCCACCGGCTCGTGCAGTTCGAGCCGCCACCAGAGCCGGTCGGCGGCGTCGCGCAGTTCGAGCTCCTCGATATGGAACGCCGGCACGCCGGCGACCAGGCCGGTATCCATCGGGTGCATGATCCGCACGCGCAGCCGCGCGCCGTCGCTGGTCCCCAGGTTGCTGAACAGCCGGGCCTGGACCTGGTTCAGCGTCCGGGCCCAGGAGCCATCGGCCCGGGTCGCGCCGGGCACGGTGCAGCCGCCGCCGGCGGCGTTGATCCAGGTCTGGCCGACCTGCCAGGTGCCGGCGCGGGTGCGCACCAGCGCGCGCACGGCCGAGCCTTGTTCGAGCCGAAAGCGCAGCGCCAGCACCGGGCGGGCCTGCTGCGGCATGAAGCTGGCGATCTGCTGCACCGGGTTGCGGTCGGCCACCAGCACGATGCGGTCGATCTCGTGGCCCTGGCGCAGCAGGGCGCGCGCATCGACCAGTAGCGGCACGTTCATCGCGTCCTCGGCGAACGGCGGGCCCTGGACCAGGATCTCGGGGTTGAACTGCAGCGCTTCCTGGCCGGTGAACTTGCGCCGGATCTGCGGCCACTGCATCGAGCCCAGCGGATCGCCGCCGGTGTGGTCGGGCTCGGCCCGCAGCAGGCCGGGCGCGAGCGCCGCCAGCCCCGCGGCGGCCAGGCCACGGCCGCTGCGCTGCAGCCATTGCCGGCGTGCTGGCTGGACTGCTGAAGGGGCCAAACGGGCCGGATCGGTCTGATCGGCTGGATCGAGGCGTTGCTGAGGGGCTGGCAGGGGTGGCATGGAGGTCTCCGGGTTCCGCTGGAATGAATCGGGGTCTCTGACCGTGGCCGTGGATCGGCCTTGTTCTGGCTGGGGGCGCTCGGGCTGTTTAAGTGGCGTTGGGCTGCTTTTCAGGCCGCGCCGCGCTGCCGGATCCAGCCACGCTGCGGGTCGTAGCCGCGCAGGGCCAGTGCAAAGCACAGCAGGGTGCCGGTACCGATCACCAGCAGGCTGGTGGCGTTGGCCTGGCCGTAGAGGGCAAAGCGCATCGCCTCGACCGCATGGCTGAACGGGTTGTAGCGCGCCAGCAGATGCAGCGCGGCAGCGCCGGCCTCCTCGAGCTTCCAGAGCGGATAGAGCGCCGGGCTGATGAAGAACATCGGGAAGATCACGAAGTTCATTGCGCCGGCGAAGTTCTCGAGCTGGCGCACATAGACCGACAGCATCAGCCCCAGCGCCGCGAGCAGCGCGGCCGCCAGCACCATGACCGGCAGCGCGCCGAGCAGGTGCAGCGGCTCGAACTCGACCCCGAAGCCCCAGGCGATGGCCAGGAACACCACCATCTGCAGCACCGACAGCGCGGTGCCCGCCAGCAGCTTGAACGCCAGCAGCCAGCCCCGGCCCAGCGGCGCGGTCAGCAGCAGCCGCATCACGCCCATCTCGCGGTCGTAGACCATCGACAGCGAGCTCTGCATGCCGTTGAACAGGGCGATCATGCCCAGCAGGCCCGGCACCATGTAGACCTTGTATTCGATGTAGGTCTCGTAGGGCGGGATGATCGCGACGCCGAACACGTTGTGGAAGCCGGCCGCGAAGACCAGGAACCAGAGCAGCGGCCGCACCAGCGCCGAGGCCAGGCGGGCCGGCTGGCGCAGGAACTTGCTGAGCTCGCGGCCCATGACCGCGCGCGCGGCGCGCAGCCGGTGCGGCCAGGGCCCGGGGAGGGGAGTGGGTGTCATGGGCGGGCCTGGTGTTGGCGGATGGGGGTCGTCAGGAAGCGATCGGGCGGTCGCTCAGGGGGCGGCCTTGCAGGCGCTCTCGCGCTGGTCGATGCCGAGCGTGTCGAGCACCTCGGTCGGATGCAGCACGCCGTCGAGCGGCGCCAGGCCCACCACGCCGTCGCCATGCGCCAGGAACACCGGCTGGCGCAGCTGGCCGTCCCAGGCCCGGAACGACAGCCTGGGCCCCTTGGCGCCATCGACGAAGATGCGGCCGCCGCGCAGGGCCCGCGCATGCCCGACCGCGCTGGCCTGGGGCTGCTCGACCAGGGTCGCGACCACCGCGCGCAGCGCGATCCAGGCCGACCAGTCCTGTCCCGTCATCGGGCGCCCGGCCAGCTTGCGAAAACGCCGCGAGACCTGCGGGCCGCCATTGCGCTCCCACTGCGGGTGCCAGGCCAGCGGCATCAGGCCGTTGCTGCCGACCACCGGCCGGGGCTGCTGGGTCGCGTAGGGCAGGGTGCGCGCGAACTCGCCATCGGCGTCCAGCACCGTCACCAGCCCGTGCTGGCGGTCGGCAGTCAGCAGCCGGGTGTTGGCCAGGTCGCGCTCGCGCGGGTCGCCCGACAGCTTGAACGTCCTGATGCCGGCGGTCTTGATGCCGTAGCGCTTGGCGGCGCGGTTCCAGGCCGCCAGCAGCAGCGCGTCGTCGCTGCTTGGCCCCTGCAGCACCCAGGCGTTCTGCCAGGAGCGGGCCGCCAGATACTGCACCAGCGCGTCCTGCAGCATGGCGTGGCTGGGCAGGGTGTGCAGCAGCTGGGCCGCGCAGTGCGCGCCGCGCAGCGCATCGTGCGGGGCGCTCAGGTTCAACAGCAGCGCGGTGCTGCCGGCGGCGTTGACGGCCAGTTGCACGCCTTCGGGCGGCAGGTCCAGCAGCCAGAACTTGACCTTGTCCTGCTTGAGCTGGGCCAGCAGTCCGGGCAGCGCCTCCAGGCTGGCGGCCCTGGCATCTTGCAGCGCCAGCCCATGGCGGATGCCGCGCAGGGCGACCTCGGCGTCATCGATGCCCAGCTGCACGGCGTCGAGCAGGCGCCCGCCCGGATGGCCTGGATAGGCCCGCTCCAGCCGTCGCGCACCATAGCGCGGGTCGTCGTCGAGCGAGACCAGCGCCACCTTGTCGGTGGCGATGGTCGCTGCGGTCGCGCCAGTCGCAGCGGCCTTGGCGGCGGGCTTGCCGGTCTGGGCCAGCAGCGGCTGCAGTCCCAGGCCCGACAGGCCTGACAGACCGAGCGCCGCGCCCAGCGTCAGGGCGGCAGTCCGGCGCCAGCCGCGCCGGTCCGAGTGGAGGGCAGTGTGAGTGCGCGCTTGCATGTCGTGCCGTTGGCAGGTTTCAGCGCACCAGCACCAGCGGCGTATGCGGCACCCGGCCAGCGGCGACAGTCCGGATCGCCTTGCCCTGGCGGGTGTCGATCAAGGTCATGTCGTCAGACAGGCCGTTGGTGACATAGAGCACCGCCTCGTCCGGGCTCAGCGCCAGGCCCCAGGCGCGCTTGCCCGCCAGTACGGTGCGCCTGACCTGGCGACTGGCCACATCGACCTCGGCCACCTGGTTGGCACGGCCCAGGCTGACCCAGGCCGTCTGGCCGTCGCGCGTCATCGTCACGCCGACCGGCGTGATGTCGCTGGCGCGCAGGCCTGCGATCTTGAACTCCAGCGTCGCCTTGACGCTCTGGCTGCCGGTGTCGATCACGCTGACGCTGGCGCCCAGCTCGTTGCTGACCCACAGCTCCTTGCCATCCGGCGACAGCGCGAAGCGGCGCGGGCGCTGGCCGGCCTTGATGTCCTTGACCACCTTGCGCGCCGCCAGGTCGATCACATGCACGACATTGGCATCCTCCGAGGTCACGTAGGCGGTCTTGCCGTCGGGCGTGATCAGCACCCCCTCGGGCTCGCCGCCGGTCTTGATCTTGAACAATGGCTTCTTGCTGGCCAGGTCGTAGGCGGCCAGCACGCTCTCGTCCTCGATCGTGACATAGGCGGTCTTGCCGTCCGGGCTCAGGTCGAGCAGTTCGGGGCTGTCGCCGAGCTTGACGCTGTCGATCTGCTTGCCGCTGGCGCGGTCGATCACCCCGAGCTGGTTGCTGTCGCCGCAGACGACATAGAGCCGCGTGCGGTCCGGGCTCGGCTTGAGGTCGCGCGGGCGCTGGCAGACGCCGATGCTCGACTGCAGCTTGCCGGCGGCATCCATGACATGGATCTTGTGGTCCTTCTCGCTCGAGACATAGACCGTCTGCGCCTGCGCGCCCAGCGGCACCCAGCCTGCCAGTGCCAGCACGCTGGCGGCCAGCGTGCGCAGGGCCAGGCGGGGTGCCCGGCCCGTGCTGACGCGCCAGGCATGCCGGGAGGCGGGATCGGGGGCCGGCCCATTGCGCACTGGCACAGGCGCAGCGCTGGCTGAGGCAAGGCGGGACAGCACCGCAGGGTGGGAATGAATCGGGGGCATGTCTTGTCTCCTTGTGCTGGACATCTGGCCGGGTTATCCGGCTTCTGCCCTGCTGCAGCAAACGCCGTGCCAAGCCCTGGCCCTGGCGGGCTGTGCCAGCCTGGCCGCCCGCGCTGTGCCAGTTTGGAACAGTGACGCCTGCGCGCGCTCGGCATGCAATTTGCACCACAGCCAGGCCAGCGCCTCCAGACCCAGGAAACCACCGATCCATGACCGATTCCCGCCCAGGCCAACGCCCTCACTCCCAGGCCCACTGCCCGGACCCTGCCACGGGCCGCCGCAGTGCCGCCGCGCAGCCAGCGCGCCGCGCCGTCCTGGCGCGCCTGCTGGCGCTGGCTGGGGCGGCCTCTGCCCTGTCGCTGCCGCCGGCCTTCGCCGCCGCCGGCAGCGCCGAGGCCTGGCCGACCCGCCCCATCACGCTGATCGTGCCCTGGCCACCGGGCGGCGGCACCGACCTGTCGATGCGGGTGCTGGCCGAGGAAGCCTCGGCCCGGCTCGGCCAGCCGGTCGTGATCGTCAACCGTCCGGGTGCGGCCGGCACCATGGTCGCGCCGCTGCTCAAGGCGGCGGCGCCCGACGGCTACACGATTGGCCAGCTCCCGGTCACGGTGCTGCGCCATGCGCTGATGCACCGCGTGGCCTGGAACCCGCTGCAGGATATGACACCGATCCTGCAGATCTCGGGCACTACCTTCGGCCTGCTGGTACCCGCTGCCAGCGCCTGGACCAGCGTGCAGGACCTGCTGAACTGGGCCCGGGCCCATCCCGGCGAGCTGTTGCTGGGCTCGACCGGGGTCGGCACCACCCCGCACCTGGCGATGGAGGAGCTGCTGCAGGACCGCGGCATCCGCTACACCCATGTGCCCTACAAGGGCACGACCGACCAGATGCTGGCGCTGGCGGGCGGCTCGATCATGGCCGGCATGAACTCGACCGGCTTTGCGCCCTGGGTCGAGCAGGGCAAGCTGCGCCTGCTCGGGCTGTTCAGCGACAAGCGCAGCCCGCGCTGGCCCGAGGTGCCCACGCTGCGCGAGCTCGGCATCGACAAGGCGGTCTACCGTTCGTCCTGGGGCATCGTGGCCCCGACCGGCACGCCGGCGGCCACGCTCGAGATCCTGCACCAGGCCTTCCGGCAAGCCATGTTCACGCCGCGCCACCTGGCCGAACTGGCCCGCTACGACCAGGAGCCCGACTACCTGGGCCCGGCCGACTACCGCGCCGCGCTGGCCGAGACCCAGGTCCGCGAGCGGCGCCTGCTCGAGCGCCTGAACCTGCTCGCCGCGGCGCCGCGCTAACCCAAGGATGACCATGAACCCCGTCGTGCTCGAGGCGCATGCCCTGCTGAAATCCTATGGCGACCGGCCCGCCCTGCGCGGGGTCGAGCTGTCGATCGGCGCCGGCGAAATGGTCGCCCTGCTGGGCCCGAACGGGGCTGGCAAGTCGACCTTGATGCAGTTGCTGACCGGGCTGTTCGTGCCCGACGCCGGCAGCATCGAGATCCTGGGCCACGACATGCGCCGCGCCGCACCGCAGGCGCTGGCCGGCCTGGGCGTGGTGTTCCAGCAGATCGCGCTCGACCTCGACCTGTCGGTGCGCGCCAACCTGCGTTTTCATGCCGACCTGCACGGCCTGCCGCGCCGGCTGGCTGATGAGCGCATCGCGCAGGGCCTGGCCGCGGTCGGGCTGGAGGCCGAGCGCGACAAGCCGGCGCGCGCGCTCTCGGGCGGCAACCGGCGCAAGGTCGAGCTGGTGCGCGCCATGCTGCATCGCCCGCGCCTGCTGCTGATGGACGAGGCTACGGTCGGCCTCGACCCCGCGTCGCGGCGCCAGCTGATGCAGGCCGTCGTCGGTCTCTGTCGTCAATCGGGCGTGGCCACGCTGTGGACCACGCACCTGGTCGACGAGGCGCTGCAGGCCGACCGGGTGCTGGTGCTGCACCGCGGTCAGGTCCTGTTCGACGGCACCATCCCGGCCTGCCTGGCGCACACCGGCGCCGGCGACCTGGAAAGCGCCTTCCTGCAACTGACCGGCCAGGCCGCATGAGCGCACGCACCATCTGGCTGCTGCTGGCCGGGTTGGCGGCTGGCGGCCCGGCGCTGGCGCAGCTGCATCAGCAGTTGCCCGATCCGCTGCTGGGCCGCAACTGGGCCGCAGGCTGCACCGGCTGTCACGCCAGCGACTGGCTGTCCGGGCGCGACGCCCTGTACGCGACCCTGCTCGACTTCAAGTCCGGGCGCCGGCCCGCCACCGTGATGCAGCAGCTGAGCCGGGGCTACGACGACGAACAGTTGCGCGCCATTGCCGATCATTTCTCGGGCCGGCCAGCGCCATGATGCCGCGCCGCCGCTTCCTGCAGGCTGGCGTCGGTGTCAGCCTCGGCGCCCGAGCGGTGGCCAATCGCCTGGCTGCCAGTGCCGTCAGTACCACCAGCCTGGCCGTCGCTGCTGCCGGCGGGCTGCCCACTCGCGCCCGGGCCGCCCGGCCCGCCGCACCCCGGGTCGTGGTGATCGGCGGCGGCTTTGCGGGTGCCACGGCCGCCAAATACCTGCGCCAGTGGTCGCAGCAGCGCGTCGAGGTGATCCTGGTCGAACCGAGCGCCCATTTCGTTTCCTGCCCGCTCTCGAATCTGGTCCTCGCGGGTGCCCAGCACCTGTCCGGGCTGACCCTGGGCTACGACGAGCTGGTGCGCCGCCACGGCGTGACCTGGCTGCGCGAGCGCGCGACCCGGATCGACCCGGAGCAGCGCCGGGTCCGACTGGTCAGCGGCACCGAGCTGCCCTATGACCGGCTGATCGTCGCACCTGGCGTCGATTTCATCTGGAGCGAGTTGCCCGGCATGAACCGGCCCGGTGCGCAGCAGTCGGTCCTGCACGCCTGGAAGGCTGGCGCGCAGACGACGGCGCTGCGCCGGCAGCTGCAGGACATGCCGGACGGCGGCGTCTACGCCATCAGCATTCCGCCCTTGCCCTACCGCTGCCCGCCCGGGCCCTACGAGCGCGCCTGCCTGGTGGCTGACTACCTGCGCCAGGCCAAGCCGCGCAGCAAGGTGCTGATCCTGGACGCCAACGAGGACGTGACCTCCAAGGCGGCGCTGTTCAAGCAGGCCTGGGCCGAGCGCTATCCCGGCCTGATCGAATACCGGCCCGGACACCGGGTGGTCGATGTCGATGCGGCGCAGCGCACGGCCAAGCTCGACTTCCACGCGGATGTCGCTGCCGATGTCCTGAACGTCATTGCACCGATGCGCGCGGGCGACATCGCGCTGGGCTGCGGACTGGCGACGACGGCGGACCGGCGCTGGTGCGAGGTCGACTTCCTGAGCTTCGAGTCCCGCGCCGTCGAGCGGGTCCATGTGCTGGGCGATGCGCTGCAAGCCGCCCCGGCCATGCCCAAGTCCGCCCACATGGCCAACCAGCATGGCAAGGCCTGCGCGGCGGCGGTGCTGGCGTTGCTGGACGGGCAGCCGGTCAACCCGCTGCCGCTCTACAACAACACCTGCTACAGCTTCGTCAGCGCGCAAGAGGCGATGCATGTCGCCAGCGTGCATCGCTACGACGCCAGCCGGCGCACCATGCTGACCGTGCCGGGATCGGGCGGCCTGTCGCCGGCGCCCAGCGCGCTCGAAGCCGATCATGCCTGGTCCTGGGCCCGCCAGATCTGGGCCGACACCCTGGCCTGATTGGCCTGATTGGCCTGATGCCACCGATGGAAGGAGTCCGCCCGATGCCCAACCGACGCTCCATGCTCAAGCACAGCGCCACCGTGGCCGGCCTGCTGGCGCTGACCGGCCTGTGGCCGCGCCCGTCCCGGGCCGATCCGTCGGCCGCCTTCGAGGCCAAGCAGATCGATGCCGTGCTGGCGGCACTCGGCGGCCAGGCCCCGGTCGAAAGCCGGCAGATCCTGCTGAGCGGCCCCGACTTCGCGGAAAACGGCGCCTCGGTGCCGCTGGGCCTCAGCAGCTCGCTGGCCGACATCAGCCTGCTGCTGATCCTGGTGGAAAGGAACCCGACCGTGCTGGCAGCCCTGTTCCGGCCCAGCCCGGCGGTGGAAGCCAATTTCGCCCTGCGCGTCAAGCTGGTCGAATCATCCGCGGTCTACGCGGTGGCGATCACGGCCGATGGCCAGGCCTGCTTCGCCCGCAAGACGATCCAGGTCACGCAGGGCGCCTGCGGCGCCTGAGCGGCGATCGCCTCCCTGACACGGTTATGCGTCCTATGCGGCTCATGCGACTTACGCCAGCCGCGCCTCCCTCCGAACCCCCTACCGACCCGACCAACATGCCCGAACCGATCCGAATCCGTGCCCAGGCCGCTGGCGACCGCGTCGTGGTGCGCGTGCTGATCAGCCACCCGATGGAGTCCGGCCAGCGCCAGGACGAGACCGGCCAGCCGGTGCCGGCCCATTTCGTGCGCGAAGTCCGCGCCACCCTCAACGGGCTTACCGTCTTCACGGCCGAATGGGGGCCCTGGGTGGCGAAGAACCCGTTGCTGCGCTTCGAGCTCAAGGGCGCCCGGGCCGGCGACAGGATCGGGGTGTCCTGGCTCGACAACCAGGGCCAGCGCCGCAGCGACGAGGCCCTGGTGGCCCCGTGAAGGCTGACTGCCGCGCTGGAGTGCGCCGCAAGCCGCCGTTCCGGGTGAGGGGCGTCGAGCCGCTTACTTGAGGTTGCCCGACAGGAACTGCGTCAGCCGCTCGCTCTTGGGGTTGGCCAGGATCTCGCGCGGATTGCCCTGTTCCTCGATCAGGCCCTGGTGCAGGAAGATCAGGTGGCTCGATACCTCGCGCGCAAAGCCCATCTCGTGCGTGACCACCACCATGGTGCGGTGCTCGGTTGCCAGCAGCTTCATCACGCGCAGCACCTCGTTGACCAGCTCGGGATCGAGCGCGCTGGTCGGCTCGTCGAACAGCATCACCTCGGGCTCGACCGCCAGCGCGCGCGCGATCGCGACGCGCTGCTGCTGGCCGCCGCTCATGTGCGCCGGGTAGCGGTCCTCGACCCCCTTCAGGCCCACGATCTCGAGGTATTTGCGCGCAGTGGCAACGGCCTGTTCCTTCGGGACTTTCAGCACATGGACCGGCGCCTCGATGATGTTCTCGAGCACCGTCATGTGGGCCCAGAGGTTGAAGTTCTGGAACACCATGGCCAGCTTGGTGCGCAGGCGCTGCAGCTGGGCCGGATTGACCGGTTCGAGCTCGCCGTTGTTCCGGCCGGGCTTGAGCAGCAGCTCCTCGCCCGCGACGATGATGCGACCCTGCTGCGGCTTTTCCAGCAGGTTGATGCAGCGCAGGAAGGTGCTCTTGCCCGAGCCCGAGCTGCCGATGATGCTGATGACATCGCCGGCGCGCGCGGCCAGCGATACGCCCTTGAGCACCTCGTGCTGGCCGTAGCGCTTGTGGAGGTTCTCGACCTGCAGCTTGTACTCCGGCGTGGGGTGTCCGGAAGGTGCTGCTGGGGTGGTTAAGTTGTTGATTTCCAAGATTCTTGATCTGGTGGGTTCTGTGAAATCCTGCGCAGGCTCGCGGTACTTCCCGTACTGCAGCCACCGGCAACAGGCTAGCGGATTATGAGGCAGGCAAGACTAGGTATAACGGTAGGCCAATCAAGGGAGCTCGCATGAAAACCAAACCCCTACTGGCAGCCTTGGCTGTCGCTGCTGCCAGCGTCGGCGGCTACTGGTACTACTCGCCCTATATGGCCTTCAAGGACATCCGGCAGGCTGCGCAAAGGAACGACAGCGACGCCTTCAACGCGCAGGTCGACTATCCCAGGGTCCGGGACAGCCTGAAAGGCCAGATCTCGGCGCGCATGTCGCAGGAGCTGGGCGCCAACCAGGACAACGGCTTCGCCACCCTGGGCACCATGCTCGGAATGGTGGTCGTCAACCAGATGGTCGAGGCTTTCGTGCGGCCCGAGATGGTCATGCGTGCCTTGCAGCAAGGTCAGATGAAGTCCGGCCCGAACGACGACCGGGTCGGCCAGGCCGAGCCCGCCGACAACAGGAAGGTCCAGTGGACCCTGGAGCGCAAGGGCCTGGACAAGGTCATCGCCTACAGCCAACGGCCGGATCAGGCCGAGGTGGACAGGGATGTCGGCCTGGTCTTCGAGCGCTATGGCTTTTCAGACTGGAAGCTGACCGAAATCCGGCTTGGCAAGTTGTAACTAGCGCCAGAGGCGCCAGTCCTGCGTTTGCTCGTCTGACCTCTTCGAGGCCGCATGAACCAGGGCTACTGGCCGGCCGAGGGCCTGCTGCGACTATAGTGTTTTAGAATAAAACCGACATCTTTCTAGCGAAATAGCGGAAGCTATAGTGAAATAAACACCATGTCAGACCTCTCATTGGGCTTTCAGCGCTTGGCGGAGCTGCACGGCATCCGACTGGTACAAGGGCTGCTCACCCGCAGCCGTCTGGGCAAGGTGCGTCAGCGTGATGTAGTTGATGGACGCGAGATCCGCACCTGGCCAGCGCAGTATCGGCCAGCCGACAGTTTCCGGGGTCATTTTGAATTTGGTTTGAAGTACGAGCGGCTCAACTTCGAGTTCTTTTCGCGGCTCTTCAGCCGGATCGACTCCGAAGCTGTTGCCTCGTGGGTCAGGGATGAGCCGACCGGCAGCTATGCCCGCCGTGCGGCTTTCCTGTACGAGTGGTTCACCGGCCAGAGGCTCGAGGTGCCGGACACGGCACCCAATGTCGGCTATGTCGATGCCATCGATTCCGAGCAATACCTGGTGGCCATGCAACCCGAACGCGTCAGGCGCTGGCGCGTCAACAACAACCTGCCCGGACCGCCCGATTTCTGCCCCATGGTTTATCTCGGGTCTGAGGATAAAAGAGATTGGCTCTACGACCTGTCGGCTGGGGTCAAGGCGCTCGATGACGCCTACGGGACTGAGCTGCTTCTGCGCAGTTCGGCTTGGTTGACCTTCAAGGAGTCACGTGCCAGCTTCGCCATTGAGCACGAGGCTGACAAGGGGTCCCGGGTGAAACGGTTTGCTGCCGCCATCGGCGAGTTCAGCGGCCGCATGAACGATCCGATGTCGCCTGAGAGCCTGCTGATGCTGCAAAAGGCTGTGCTGGGGGATCAGGCACTGCGGGTCGGCATTCGGCGTTCGCCGGTGTTCGTGGGCCAGAACAGCTTTCGTGCCCAGATCGTCCACTACATCGCTCCCTCCGAGGAGCTGGTGGCTGGCATGCTCGATGCGCTACGCAATTTTGAGTTGCGCACGCGTGGAGCGAATGCGGTGGCGCGCGCCGCGGCGGTCTCGTTTGCCTTTGTCTACCTGCACCCGCTGGCTGATGGCAACGGCCGCGTCCATCGCTTTCTGGTGAATCACCTGCTAGCGGCTGACAAGGCGGTGCCGGTCAACATCATCGTTCCGGTTTCAGCCACGATTGCGGGCAGTGCGAAGGGGCGTGCCGAGTACGACCAGGCCCTGGAGCTCATCTCCAAACCTTTCATGCAAATCCATGCTGACGGCTATCGCTTTGGACAGCGGCGAACCTGCCCGGATGGCGTGTTGACCGACTTCGAGTTCCTGCAGACCCCGGAGGCGCAACATGCCTGGCGCTTCCTGGACCTGTCCGGGCATGCCAGGTATCTCAGTGCGGTGCTGCGTCAGACGGTGGAGCACGAGATGGCTGATGAGGCGCTGGCTTTGCGACAGAATGACGAAGCCCGGGAGGCGATCAAGGACCTGGTCGAAATGCCCGATTCCGATGCGGATCGCATCATTCGCTCGCTCCAGCAGGAGAACTGGCAGATCAGCAACAAGCTGCGCAAGGAGTTGCCGCAGATCTTCCAGCCCGGCGGTGCGTTCTATGCGCGACGCGTGCAGATCGTCGCGGCGGTGCGTGCCGCATTTGATGCGCTTCGGTCGTAACGGGCTCAGTGCCGGCGCGGCGCCAGATAGGCCAGGTAGCGGCCCTCGGCCAGCTTGAACAGGCCCACCAGCGCAAAGCTGATGCAGAGGTAGATCGCGGCCGCTGCCAGATAGGCCTCGAACGGCAGGTAGAAGTCCGAGTAGATGCGGCCGGCCGCCGCCGTCACGTCGAACAGCGCCGGCACCGTGCTGGCCAGGCTGGTGCTGTGCAGCATCATGACGACCTCGTTGCTGTAGGCCGGCAGCGTGCGGCGCAGTGCGCTCGGCAGCACGATGCGGCGCAGCACGGCCCAGCGGCTCATGCCCATCGCCTGGGCGGCCTCGATCTCGCCGGCCGGGGTCTCGCGGATCGAGCCCGCCAGCATCTCGGCGCTGTAGCCCGCGTTGTTGAGCGCGAATGCCAGCAGCGCGCAGAAGAACGGCTCCTTGAAATAGGTCCAGGGCCAGATGTCGTCCCAGCGCTGCTGTATCCATTCGACCTGGGCCAGGCCGTAGTAGATCAGGTAGACCTGGATCAGCAGCGGCGTGCCGCGGATGCAGAAGGTGTAGGCGCCCACCAGGCGCCGCAGCCAGGCCTGGCGGCTGGTCAGCGCCAGCGCCATCAGCAGCGCCAGCACGGCGCCGATCGCCAGCAGCTCCAGCAGCAGCTGCAGCGTGACCAGCAGGCCCTCGCCATAGAGCTGCAGCGTCTCGGGGGCAAAGATCACTTCCCAGTTCACAGCTGCCCCCGTTTCGTGCCCAGGCTGTAGCGCGCCTCGACCTGACGCAGCGCCCAGAGCGAGATCCAGGTGTAGAGCAGGAACAGTCCCGCAGCGAACAACAGGAAGGTGAAGGGCTCGCGCGTGGCGGCGCTGGCCTGCTTGGCGCGGTAGGTCATGTCCTGCAGTCCGATCAGGCTGACCAGCGCGGTCGCCTTGATCAGCACCAGCCAGTTGTTGGTGAAGCCGGGCAGGGCATAGCGGATCATCTGCGGCAGCGTGATGCGCCAGAAAGTGCGCAGCGGCCCCATGCCAAAGGCCCAGGCGGCCTCCATCTGGCCCTTGGGGATGGCCAGGATCGCACCGCGAAAGGTCTCGGTCATGTAGGCGCCATAGATGAAGCCGATCGTGATGACGCCGGCGGCAAAGGGTTCGATGTCGATCGTCTGCTCGCTGCCCAGCGCTTCCATCAGGGCATTGAGCCCGATCGTGCCGCCGTAGAAAATCAGCAGCATCAACACCAGCTCAGGCACACCGCGCACCAGCGTGGTGTAGAGCGTGGCGGCCGCCACCAGCGGCTTGCGGCCGGAGAGCTTGGCGCTGGCGCCGGCCAGCCCGAGCAGGATGGCCACCAGCAGCGAGGCGAGCGAAACCGCCACCGTCAGCGCCGCACCCTCCAGAATCGTCAGGTAGTAACCGGTCATAAGAATGGAATGGGGCGGCCAGCCCGGTTCGGGAGCTGCCGCCCTGTTGGGTTGCTGCAACAGCGGGCACGCAAGAAGCGCGCCCAGCCGGCCTTATTTGCCGTAGACGTCGAAAGTGAAGTACTTGTCGTTGAGCTTCTTGTAGCTGCCGTTGGCGCGGATGGTCTTGATCGCGGCGTTGATCGGGTCTTTCAGCTTGTCGCCCTTGCGCATCGCCACCCCCATGCCGGAGCCGAAATACTTGAAGTACTGCGGCGCGTCGAGCGAGGGACCGGCGAAGGCATAGCCCTTGCCTTCGGGCTTGCCCAGGAAGCCGGCACCGACCTCGACCGCGTCAGCCACCGTGCCGTCAAGACGGCCCGACTTGATGTCGAGGTAGACCTGGTCCTGTGCCTCGTAGGGCACGATGGTCGCGCCCTTGGCCTTGAGCTCGCCGAGCGCGAACTTCTCCTGCGTGCTGCCCTTGAGCACGCCGAGCTTCTTGCCCTTGAGACCGCCAAACGCCTCGTCGACCTTGACGTCGGACTTGACCACGACGCGGCTCGGGGTGTTGTAGTACTTGTCCGAGAAGTCGATCACTTTCTTGCGGTCGTCGGTCATCGACATCGAGCTGATGATGACGTCGTACTTCTTGGCCTGCAGGCCCGGGATCATGCTGTCCCAGACCTGTTCGACGAAGACGCACTTGCGCTGGATCTGTTCGCAGATCGCGTTGGCGATGTCGACATCGAAGCCGGTCGGCTTGCCGTCGGCGGTCTTGAAGGTGAAGGGCTGGTAGGTCGGGTCGATCGCGACCTTGAGGTCGGCGCCTTGCGCCATCGCGCCGGAGGCGCCCACGCTGACGAGGATTGCGGCCAGGAGCTTGTTCATGTCTTCCTCAAGTAAGAAATAAAGTCACTGCATTCTAGAACCCTGGCTCAGCCGTGACACCGAATGGCCCGTGCAAAAGCCAGGAAAAACGCAATTTTGCCGGAATTGACATAAATAAGTCACTTCGCTCACTCAGTTTTGAGTCCCAGCATCACGCCGGCCTGCCAGGGCTGGCCGTCGGTCGCGGCCTGCTCCGGGCCGGTCGGTGCCAGCAGATAGAGCCGCTCGTGATCGACGCCGAGCCGGACCAGCGCGTCGCGCACGGCGCCGGCACGCGCCAGCGCGAGCTCGCGCATGCGGTCGGCATCGACCGGGATCGAGGCCAGCAGCAGCGCCTCCATCTCGGCCGCTGGCAAGGTCTTGGCCAGGCCGACCAGGTTGCGCGGCTTCGGGATGTCGGCGCGGCGATACACCGCCGCCAGCAGCTCGGCCGACTCGGCCGCGGTCGGCGGCGCGACCGCTTCGCTGCCCTGGCCACGGCGTTCGAGCTGGCGCTGCTTTTCCTGCAGCAGGCGCTGCTGCAGCTGAGCTTGCTGATAGGCGCGGCGTTCGCGCTCGAGGTCGCTCTGGCCTGCCAGCGTCAGCCGCAGCGCCGGGCGCTGGGCCATGGCCTGCGCGACCTGCTCGAGCCGGCTGCGGGCCGCGGCGTCGAGCTCGCTGCGTCCGGGCGCGAAGTCGATTTGCCGCAAGTCCTCGGCCGAGCCGCCCAGCGCCTGCGCGATCAGCGCGAACGGTGCCGTCACGGCCTTGCCGATCAGGTTCAGCACCATGCGCCAGACGATGGGGCCGACGCGGAACTGCGGGTCGTTGATCGAGCCGCTGATCGGCAGATTCAGGTCGATCACGCCGTTGCGGTCGGCCAGCAGCGCCACCGCCAGCCGGATCGGCAGGTTCGGCGCCTCGCTGCCCTCGACGCGCTCGCTGAAGTTGAGCTGCTTGAGCAGGATCTGGTTGCTCGCCTGCAGCTGGCCGTCGGGCGCGATCTGGTAGCGCACCGTCATGCCGAGCTTGCCGCGCTCGATGCCATGCCCGGCGTACTTGATGCTGTAGGGCGACAGCGGCGGCAGGTCGAGGTCGTCGACCTGGGCCCGGATGTCGAGTGCCAGCGGCTGCGCCAGCGGGTTGAGCTGGCCTTCTACCGCTAGACTGGCCTGGCCCTCGACCTTGCCGCGCAGGCTCAAGGCTGCCAGCTCGGGTGCCTGGCCCGGCTGTTCCGACCTGGGTGGCTGGTTCGAAAAGCCGCCCAGGCTGCCGCTCAGCTCGCTGAGCCGGGCCGAATAGTTGGGCCGGATGAAATGGTCGGCAAAGTCGACCTGGCCATTGACGAAGCTGATCGGCCCGAACTCGAGCCGCGCCTGCTGGGCTGTGGGCGCTGCCGGCGGTGTGGCGGGCTTGGCCGCAGGCTGGCGCAGCAGCTGCTGCAGGTTGATGCGGCCCTGCGGGTCGATCACGATCCGCGCGTAGTAGTCGCTCAGCACCGTCTCGGCCACCTTGAGCCGGCTCAGCGCGCCCCCTTTCAGGTCGAGCTGCAGCCCGCGCAGTCCGAGCGATTGCCAGTCGAGCAGCCGCTCGGCCGGCTCCAGCGTACTGGTGCGCAGGCGCTCGACCGCGCCGTCGCCGCGCAGCGCCAGCTGCAGGCCTTCGGGCGGCAGCGACAACTCGACGCTGGCGCGCAGCCCGAGTTCAGCCCGCAGCAGCTCGAGGTTGAGCGCGGCGGCGAAATAGGGTTCGAGCCGGTGCAGCGGCAGCTGGTCGAGCTCAAGCCGGCCCTGGCTGGCAAAAAACCGGGCTGGGTGCCCGCCGCTGGCCGGCTGCGGCAGTTCGATCCGGCCCTGGTAGCGCAGGGCGCCTGCGCTGCCAGCCGGCCCCGATCTGCCTGCTCCGCCTTGCCTGCCTTGTTCGCTTCGTCCGCCTGGTCCACCTGGTCCACTTTGCGCCAGCTGCAGGCTCAGCTCCAGCGGCAAGGCCTGCGCCGCTGGCAGCGCGTTGCTCCAGGGCCCTGCGCTCAGCTGCAGCGCTTCGACCCGCAGTCGCACCGGTCGCACCGGGCTTCTGTCCACCAAGCCCAGCCGACCATCAGCCAGCTCGAACTGGTCGAGCTGCAGCCGCCAGCCCGGGGCAGGGCTGGCCTGATTCGATGCGATCGCCTGGTCAGCCTGGCCCAGGGCGGCCTGCCAGCGCTCGAACATCCAGCGCTGGCGCTGGTCGCGCTCCAGCTGCAGATCGGGCTGTTCCAGGCGCAGCTGCCCGACCACCAGCCGGCGCTCGGCCAGATCGATGCGGGCGTTGGCCAGCAGCAGCCGCGCCAGGCTGGCCTGGGGCTGGTCGCCCTCGTGCAGCGCCAGGCCATCGACCTGCAGCCGCCCGTCCTCGAGCGCGAGCGCGAGCGCCATGGTGCCGCTGGGCGACCGGATCGGCCAGCCCAGCCGGGTCTTGCCGTCGAAGCGCAGCCGATCCCAGCGCAGCCGCATCGGTTGAGCGGCGCTGGCGCCGGCCCATTCGAGCTCGACATCGCGCAGCGCCAGATGGCCGGCCAGCGACAGCGGTGTCGGCGCCATCTGCTGATCCTGTTGATCTTGTCGCTCCTGCGCTGCCTGGTCATCCCGTGCGGCTGGAGCCTGTTGCGCCCCCGCTGCCAGCCGCAGCGTCAGGTCGAACTCGAGCTGGCCGCGCGTCGGGCGCAGCGGCAGGGTCGCGGGCCAGTAGGGCAGATAGGGCGCCAGGTCCAGCGCGGCGCTGTGCAGCCTGGCCTCGCCCTGGCGCGCCTGGGCAAAGGGCTGCAGCAGCGCCTTGGCATCGACCGGGTCGCCATTGAGCAGGAAGTGCAGGCTCGGCTCGCTCGGTTGTTCGCGCTGCGGCTCCAGGCTGCTCAGGAACGGCAGCTTCAGCGTCAGCTGGCGGATCTGCTGCGTGCGTCCCACCGGCTCATCGATGAAGTCGATCGCCGCATCGCGCAGCTGCAGCTGGAACAGTGCAAAGCGCGGCAGTTCCGACGCCGGCTGCTCGGGCTTGAGCAGGCGCGCGATCAGGTCGTCGATGTCGTAGCGCCCGCCGCCCAGATGGCGCAGCCTGAAATGCGGCCGGTCGAACTCGAGCGCGTCGAGCACCGGTGCCAGCTGCAGCAGCGAACGCGCATCGAGGTCGAGATACAGCCGCTCGAGAGTGAACTGGTCGCCCTGGCCCTGGGCATCAAGCAGCCGCAGCCCGTGCAGTTCAAGTTCGAGCGACCAGGGCTTGAGCTCGACCCGCTCGACGCTGACCTGGCGCCCGAGCGCGGCACCGGCCTGGCGCTCGAGCTGCCATTTGAGCAAGGGCGGCAAGCCGGCCCAGGCCAGCAGCCAGAACAGCAGCAGCCCAGCCAGCGCCAGGCCGGCAATCCGCAGCCAGCGCCAGGCCCCTGTGCGTGGCGATCTTCGCTGCGGCGTGGGCGTGGGAGCGCCCGCAGCAGCGGGCTGATCGGATGCATGGTCCATGTCCTGTTCCGGTCCAAACAATGAAGGCCCCCGGCCCGCCAGCAGGCGCGGGGCACAGGGGCCTGGTCGGGGCTCAGTCGAAAGTCAAGCGAAAGTCAGTCGAAGCTCAATCGACGGTCAGTCGGCCTCGGCTTCGATCGCCTCGATCTGCTCCGACAGTTCGAGCCAGCGCAGCTCGGCGGCGGCGGTCTCGTCCTCGATGCCCTTGAGCCGCTTGCCGATCTGCGCCAGCTCGGCCGGCGGCAGCGCGCTCAGCAGCTTTTGCTGCAGCGCGGCGCCCTCGGTCTGCAGGCTGGCCATGCGCTGATCGAGATCGGCCAGTGCCTTCTTGTGCGGCTTGAGCTTTTGCGCCAGCTGCTGGCGCCGCTGTGCTTCCAGGCGCCGCTGATCGGCCGGATTGACTGCCAGGGCCGGGGCGCTGGCCGCCGCGATTGGCGCAGCTGCCACCGGCTTGGGGCTGGCCACTGCCACGGTGACGACCGGCTCGTCCTTGACGGCCTTGGCCGCCGGCGCGCGCTGGGCTGCTTGCACCGCCTCGCGTTTCTGCTTGGCCATGTCGAGCAGATAGCGCTGGTAGTCGTCGAGGTCGCCATCGAACGGCTCGATGCCGCCGTGCGAGACCAGCCAGAACTCGTCGCAGACCGAACGCAGCAGCGCCCGGTCGTGGCTGACCAGCATCACCGTGCCCTCGAACTCGTTGAGCGCCATCGCCAGCGCTTCGCGCGTGGCCAGGTCCAGATGGTTGGTCGGCTCGTCGAGCAGCAGCAGGTTCGGGCGCTGCCAGACGATCATGCACAGCACCAGGCGCGCCTTCTCGCCGCCGCTCATGCTGCCCACCGCCTGCTGCACCATGTCGCCGCTGAACTGGAAGCGGCCCAGGAAGTTGCGCAGGTCCTGCTCGCGCGTGCCCTGGCCGCTCAGCGCGCCAGCGGCGCTCAGGTCGCGCGCCAGCCGGATCATGTGCTCCAGCGGCGTGTCGTCCGGGCGCAGCACGTCGAGTTCCTGCTGCGCGAAGTAGCCGATGTTCAGGCCCTTGCCCTCGGTCAGCTCGCCCGTCAGCAGCGCCAGGTCGCGCGCCACCGTCTTGACGAAGGTCGACTTGCCCTGGCCGTTGGCGCCCAGGATGCCCAGGCGCTGACCCGCCAGCACCGAGCGCGTGACGTCGTGCACGATGGTGGTCGCGCTGCCGTCCTCGGCGCGGTAGCCGAAGCTGGCTTCGCGCAGGCTCAGCATCGGGTTCGGCAGCTGCGCCGGCTCCTGGAACTCGAAGGTGAACTCGGCATCGGCCAGCACCGGGCCGATCTTCTCCATCCGCTCCAACGCCTTGACCCGGCTTTGCGCCTGCTTGGCCTTGCTGGCCTTGGCCTTGAAGCGGGCGATGAACTTCTGCAGATGCGCGATCTTGTCTTGCTGGCGCGAGAAGCTGGCCTGCTGCTGGCTCAGCGCCTCGGCGCGCATGTCCTCGAAGCGGCTGTAGTTGCCGCCGTAGCGCGTGATCTTGGCGTTGTCGATGTGCAGCGTGACTGAGGTGATCGCGTCGAGGAATTCGCGGTCGTGGCTGATCACGACCATGGTGCCGGCGTAGCGCTTGAGCCAGCTCTCGAGCCAGACCAGCGCGTCGAGGTCCAAGTGGTTGGTCGGCTCATCGAGCATCAGCAGGTCGCTCGGGCACATCAGCGCGCGCGCCAGCTGCAACCGCATGCGCCAGCCACCCGAGAAGCTGTTGACCGGACGATCCACCTCGTTGACCTGGAAGCCCAGGCCCAGCAGCAGCGCCTGCGCGCGTGCCGGTGCGTCATGGGCGCCGGCATCGTGCAAGTCGGTGTAGGCGTGGGCCATGGCCTCGCCGTCGTCGCTGGCCTCGGCCAGCTCGACCGCCGCGCGCGCGGCGGCCAGGCGGGTGTCGCCGTCGATCACGAACTCGGTGCAGGGCTGGTCGGTCTCGGGCATGTCCTGCGAGACCTGGGCCAGCTGCCACTGGCGCGGCCAGCTGAACTCGCCACCGTCCTCGTGCAGCTTGCCTTGCAGCAACGCAAACAGGCTGGACTTGCCGGCGCCGTTGCGCCCGACCAGGCCGACCTTCTCGCCGGGGTTGATGGTCGCATTGGCCTGGTCCAGCACCACCTTGGTGCCGCGGCGCAGCGTGACATTGCGCAGCGTGATCATGTGATGTCCTTGGTAGCGGCCCAGTCGGCCAGTGATTCTCGGGTCAGCAGCAGCACCGGGCCTTCGCCCGCGCTGGTTTCGGGCCAGTAGGCCAGCAGGGTCGGGAAGGCGCGCTCGAAATGCTCGCGCTCGTTGCCGATCTCGAGCAGCAGCACGCCATGCTCGTTCAGGTGTTCCAGCGCATGCGCCAGCAGATGGCGCACGAAGTCCATGCCATCTGCGCTGCCTTGCAGTCCGCCGTCGAGCGAGATCAGCGGCTCGGCGCGGTACTCGGCCGGCAACTCGTCCATCCCCTGGCGGCAGACATAGGGCGGGTTGCAAAGGATCAGGTCGTAGCGGCCCGGCAGATTGGCCCAGCCGTCGGACTCGATCAGCCGGATGCGCTGCTGCAAGCCATGTTTCTCGACGTTGATGCGGGCCACGGCCAGCGCATCGGTCGAGAGGTCGGCCGCATCGACCTGGACTTCGGGCCAGGCCAGCGTGGCCAGCACGGCCAGGCTGCCGTTGCCGGTGCACAGGTCCAGCACCTGCTGGGTGTGTTCGCCCAGCCAGCCGTCGATCGATTCGGCGCCTTCGGCGGCAGCGATGAACTCGGCCAGGAAGCTACGCGGCACGATCACGCGCTCGTCGACATAGAACGGCACGCCCTGCAGCCAGGCCTCGTGCGTCAGGTAGGCCGCCGGCTGGCGGGTCGTGATGCGCTGTTGGATCAGCGCTTGCACGGCAGCGACTTCCGCTTCGGAGCAGGCCCGTTCGGCCAGCTCGTCCAGCGCGCTGTCGAGCGGCAGGCCCAGCTGCCACAGCGTCAGCCAGACCGCCTCGTCATGCGCGTTGGTGGTGCCATGGCCATAGGCCAGGCCAGCCGCCTCGAGCTGGGTGCTCGCGGCTTGCAGTAATTGGTTCAGATTCAAGGGGTGATCTCGTCCTGTGCCGGCACGCTGGCCAGAATCTCGAGCGTGCGGCGGTAAATGTTCTTCAGCGGCTCGATGTCGACCAGCGCGATGCACTCGTCAACCTTGTGGATGGTCGCGTTGGGAGGGCCGAACTCTATCACCTGCGGGCAGATCTTGGCGATGAAGCGGCCGTCGCTGGTGCCCCCGCTGGTGGACAGCTCGGTTTCCAGCCCGGTTTCGGCCCGGATCGCGTCGCGCACCGCGTCGACCAGGGTGCCGGGGCGGGTCAGGAAGGGGTGGCCGCCGACCGTCCAGGCCAGGTCGTAGTCACTGCCGGCCTGCAGGCCGTGGCGCGCCAGGATGTCGGCTACGCGCTGCTGCAGGCCTTCGGCCGTGCTCTCGGTGCTGAAGCGGAAGTTGAAGTCCACCACCACCTGGCCGGGGATGATGTTGCTGGCACCGGTGCCGCCGTGGATGTTGCTGACCTGCCAGGTGGTGGGCGGGAAATGGTCGTTGCCCTGGTCCCAGACCGTGCCGACCAGCTCGGTCAGCGCGGGCGCCAGCATGTGAACGGGATTGCGCGCCAGGTGCGGGTAGGCAATATGGCCCTGGATGCCCTTGACGGTCAGCTTGCCGCTCATGGTGCCGCGCCGCCCGTTCTTGATCATGTCGCCGCTTTGCTTGACCGAGGTCGGCTCGCCGACGATGCAGTAGTCGAGCTTTTCTCCGCGCGCCGTCAGTTCGCGGCAGACCACCACCGTGCCGTCATGCGCCGGACCTTCCTCGTCGCTGGTCAGCAAGAAGGCGATCGCCAGCTCGGGGTTGGCGTGCTGTCCGAGAAATTCCTCGCAGGCCACCACCATGCCGGCCAGCGAGGCCTTCATGTCGGCGGCGCCGCGGCCGTAGAGCTTGCCGTCGCGCACCGTCGGCACGAAGGGGTCGCTGCCCCATTGCTCGACCGGGCCGGTCGGCACCACGTCGGTGTGGCCGGCAAAGACCAGCGTCGGCGCATCAGGTCTGGCGCCCGGGCGCTTGGCCCACAGGTTGGTGACGCGGAAATCGTCCGGGCCGCTGGCAATCGTCTCACAGACGAAGCCCAGCGGCTGCAGGCGCTCGATGATCAGCTGCTGGCAGCTCGCGTCGTCGGGCGTGACGGAGGAAAGGGAGATCAGCGCCTCGGTCAGGCGCAGGGTGTCGCTCATGAGCAGATCCGGGAAAAAAGTCGGCGTCAGGGCTTGACGTCGATCGTGAAATCAGAAAACGGACGACCCGCAGGCGGGTCGGTCGGTCCGGCAGCGGCCTTCTTGTCGTCCGGCGGCCCGGCGCTATTGTCGAGCCGCCACATCAGGTTGGCCGGCGAGTCGGCATAGGCCAGGCCCTCGGCGCGGCTGATCCGGCCCGACTGGATCAGCCGCGCCAGATCGACCTCGAAGGTCTGCGAGGCCTCGGCCAGCGAATTCTCCAGCGCCTCGCGCACGGCGAAGAAGTCGCCATTCTCGATCAGCTCGCTGATCAGCCGCGTGTTGACCATCACCTCGAGCGCGGGCACCCGGCAGCCGTCGACCGCGCGCAGCAGCCGCTGCGAGACGATGACCCGCAGCGACGAGGCCAGGTCGTTGAGCATCGTGGGCCTGACCTCGACCGGATAGAAGTTCAGGATCCGGTTCAGCGCCTGGTAGCTGTTGTTGGCATGCAGCGTCGCGAGCACCAGATGGCCGGACTGCGAATAGGCGATCGCGGCCGACATGGTCTCGCGGTCGCGGATCTCGCCGATCAGGATCACGTCGGGCGCCTGGCGCAGCGCATTCCTGAGCGCCACATGCAAGGTCTTGGTATCGGTGCCGACCTCGCGCTGGTTGACGATCGACTGCTTGTTCTTGAACAGGTACTCGACCGGGTCCTCGATCGTCAGGATATGGCCGACGACACGCTGGTTGCGGTGGTCGAGCAGCGCCGCCAGCGTCGTGCTCTTGCCCGATCCGGTCGCGCCGACGACCAGCATCAGCCCGCGCTTGGCCATCACCATCTCGGACAGCAGGTCCGGCAGGCCGAGCTGCTCCAGCGGCGGGATGTCGATGCTGATGAAGCGCACCACCACCGCGCAGCTGCTGCGCTGGCGCATCGCACTGACGCGGTAGCGCCCCACGCTCAGCAGCGGAATCGCGACATTGAGCTCGCCGTTGTGGTCGAACTCGCGCAGCTGCTCGGGCGTGACGATCTCGGACAGCAGCTGGTACGGTGCCTCGACCGACAGCAGCTCGGGCTCTAGCGGCCGGCAGATGCCGTCGATCTTGATCAGCACCGGCGCATTGGCCGAGAGGTAGAGGTCGGAGGCCTTTTGTTCGGCCATCAGACGCAGCAGCTTGTCCATCTTGCCCATGTCCACCTCCCGGGCCGCAGCCCAATGGCCCGCCTTGCGCGGGCGCGCTCAGCGATCAGTCGCGCAGCAGGTCGTTGATGCTGGTCTTCGAGCGGGTCTGCGCATCGACGCGCTTGACGATGATAGCGGCGTACATGCTGTAAGGGGCGCCATTGGCCGCCGTCTTGGGCAGGTTGCCGCTGACCACCACCGAGCCCGAGGGCACGCGGCCATAAGTGATCTCGCCGGTCGCGCGGTCGAAGATCGGGGTGCTCTGGCCCAGGTAGACGCCCATGCCCAGCACCGAGTTCTCTTCCACGATCACGCCTTCGACCACTTCCGAACGCGCGCCGATGAAGCAGTTGTCCTCGATCACGGTCGGGTTGGCCTGCAGCGGCTCGAGCACGCCGCCGATGCCGACGCCACCCGACAGGTGCACGCCCTTGCCGATCTGGGCGCAGGAACCGACGGTGGCCCAGGTGTCGACCATGGTGCCCTCATCGACATAGGCGCCGATGTTGACGTAGGACGGCATCAGGATCGCGCCCTTGGCGATGAAGCTGCCGCGACGAGCGACGGCCGGCGGCACCACGCGCACGCCGGTGGCGGCGAGTTCCTGCGGCGACAGATGGGCGAACTTGGTCTGCACCTTGTCGTAGAAGCCCAGGTCGCCGGCCGAGATGATCTCGTTGTCCTTCAGGCGGAACGACAGCAGCACTGCCTTCTTGAGCCACTGGTGCACCGTCCACTGGCCCACGCCTTCGCGGCTGGCCACGCGCAGCTTGCCGCTGTCGAGCTGGTCGATCACATGCGCGACCGCTTCCTGCACTTCGGCCGGTGCCGAGGCGGGCGAGAGCTGGGCGCGGTTGTCCCAGGCGTTTTCGATGATCTGTTGCAGTTGTTGGGTCATGATGCTGTTGTTAGCGGGAGTTCTTGATGAATTCTGCGATGCGGCGAGCGGCCTCGACGCATTCGGATGTTTCTGCGACCAGCGCCATGCGCACGCGCTGCGCGCCCGGGTTGAAACCCTGCGCCTCGCGCGCCAGGTAGCTGCCCGGCAAAACGGTCACATTGTATTGAGCCAGCAGCGCCTTGGCGAAGTCGGCATCGCTGCCGCCGCTCAGGCCACCAAATTTTTCCGGCACCTCGGCCCAGAGGTAGAAGCCGGCGTCGGGCAGCGCCACGTTCATGACCTCGGCCAGGATCGGCGTGACGGCGGCGAACTTGGCGCGGTACTGCTCGCGGTTGTCAATCACATGCGGCTCGTCGAGCCAGGCGGCGGCGCTCGCGCTCTGGATCACGGTGCTCATCGCGCTGCCGTGGTAGGTGCGGTACAGCGTGAAGGCCTTGATCAGCGCCGCGTCGCCGGCGACGAAGCCGCTGCGCAGGCCGGGGACGTTGCTGCGCTTGGACAGGCTGGTCAGCGCGATCAGGTTCTTGAAGTCGGTCCGGCCCAGCTTGGCCGCGGCTTCCAGGCCGCCGAGCGGCGCCTCGTCGCGGAAATAGATCTCGCTGTAGCACTCGTCCGACGCGATCACGAAGCCGTAGCGGTCGCTGAGCTCGAACAGCATCTTCCACTCATCCAGCGGCATCACCGCGCCAGTCGGGTTGCCCGGCGAGCAGGTGAACAGCAGCTGGGTGCGCTGCCAGATGGCTTGCGGCACGCTGGCCCAGTCGACCGCGAAGTTGCGCTTCGGGTCGCTCGGCGCGAACCAGGGCTGGGCGCCCGACAGATAGGCTGCGCCCTCGTAGATCTGATAAAAGGGATTGGGGCAGACCACCACCGGCTCGACACCCTCGGCGGAATCGGCAAAGGCGCGCGGGTTGACCACCACCTGCGCGAGCGAGAACAGCGCCTCGCGCGAGCCCAGCACCGGCAGGATCTGCGTCGCCGGGTCCAGGCTCAGGCCGTAGCGGCGCTGCATCCAGGTCGCGCAGGCGTTCTTGAGTTCGGGCGTGCCGGCCGTGGCCGGGTAGGTCGCCAGACCGCCGTCGGGCGCGTTGACGGCCTCGCACAGCTTGTCCTTGAGGAAAGCGGGCGTCGGATGGCGCGGCTCGCCGATGCCGAGGCTGATCGCGCGATAGTCCGGGTTGGGCGTGACGCCGGCAAACAGCTGGCGCAGGCGCTCGAAAGGGTAGGGCTGGAGGCGTGACAGGAGCGGGTTCATGGGGGGAGATTGTCCCATGGCTGACCGGCATGCGTCGCGGTGGATCGTTGTTGCGATCGGCTGGCAGGCATCGAACCGATCTTCAGTTGAAATTCGAACCTGTTATCGAATTAAATAGCCAAATCGGGTACGATGGCTATCGAGATATCCTGATATTGAAAACGCAAAAGTGAAGGTGGATCTCGCCAGCGGTAGCCATTGTTTCGCGTTAGCTTGCTGTCTTCCGGCTGGCGCTGTCGATCAAGCTTGCCAATGACGCATATTCCGCACTTGGCAAGATGGTGTACCGATGGTGGCTTCATGCAAGACTTTAATCCTTCAGATCTGAAGACCATTCTTCACTCCAAGCGCGCGAATCTCTACTATCTGGAACATTGCCGGGTGCTGGTCAATGGCGGTCGCGTGGAATACGTTACCGAGCAAGGCAAGCAGCAGCTCTACTGGAACATCCCGATCGCCAACACCACCACGGTGTTGCTGGGCACCGGCACTTCCATCACCCAGGCGGCGGTGCGCGAGCTGGCCAAGGCCGGCGTCATGCTGGGGTTCTGCGGCGGTGGCGGCACGCCGCTCTTCGCAGGCGTCGAGCAGGTTTTGGAGGTGGCCTGGATTCCACCGCAAAGCGAATACCGGCCCACTGAGTACCTGCAGCATTGGGTGCGCTTCTGGTTTGATGATGGCTTGCGCCTGCAGGCGGCCAAGCAGTTTCAGCATGCCCGTCTGGAGCGTCTGCGCCAGCATTGGGCTGGCAGCAAGGCACTGAAGGAGCAGGGCTTCACGCCCGACCTGGAGGCCTTGGGTGCTATGTTGCGCTCCAGTGCCGTTGCGCAGGCACAGGCGTTGGACCACACGGCGCTGATGACCGAGGAAGCCCGTCTGACCAAGCAGTTGTATCGCCTGGCGGCGGGTGCCACCCGCTACGGTGACTTCACCCGCGTCAAGCGGGGCGATCCCGCGACAGAGAACATTGACGCCGCCAACAAGTTTCTCGACCATGGCAACTATTTGGCCTACGGACTGGGGGCTACCGCTTGCTGGGTGCTGGGCATTCCGCATGGTTTGGCCGTGTTGCATGGCAAAACCCGGCGTGGCGGTCTGGTGTTCGATGTGGCCGACCTGATCAAGGATGCCGTCATCCTGCCGCAGGCCTTTGCCTCGGCGATGAAGGGGCACGGCGAACAGGAGTTTCGCCAACGCTGTGTCGAGGCGCTGATTCGTACCGAGTCGCTCGATTTCATGATCGATACCCTCAAGGCGACTGCCCTCACACTCGGGCAGCAGACGACCACGCACGCGACACAGGGCGCGGCATGAATATCCTGCTCATCTCGCAATGTGACAAGCGGGCGCTGACGCAAACTCGTCGTATTCTTGATCAGTTTGCAGAACGTCGAGGAGACCGCACCTGGCAGACCCCGATCACGCAGGACGGGTTGGAGACCCTGCATCGTCTGCTGCGTCAGAGTGCCCGCAAGAACACCGCCGTGGCCTGCCATTGGGTGCGAGGCATCGACCACACCGAGTTGCTGTGGGTGGTGGGCGACCGCCGCCGCTTCAACAGCCAAGGAGCGGTGCCTACCAACACCACCACACGCAATCTGCTACGTGTCGAGGACGAGAACGACTGGCATAGCGCCGAGGACATCCATCTGCTGGCCGCGCTGGCTTCATTGCTGCACGACCTCGGCAAGGCGAGTGCTGCCTTCCAGGCGCGAATGGCTGGCAAGCTCACGGAGCGCAATCGCTACCGGCACGAATGGATCTCGCTGCGCCTGTTTCAGGCCTTCGTTGGTGCAGATGACGATGCCGTTTGGCTGGCCCGCCTGGCGCAACCCACGCCGAAAGACGACGCTGCCTGGCTGGACTGGCGCAGCGGGCGGTTGGAGCGCGACGGACTCGATGCCGGGGTTAGCCCTCCGTTTCAGGCGCTGGCTCATGCCCCGCTTGCCCAAGCAGTGGCTTGGCTGATCATGACCCATCACAGGTTGCCGGTCTTGCCTGCGTACAAGGAGGGCGAGCAGCAACGGCTGGGTCAGAAGAGTGAGCATTTCAGTGCGACCAGTCTCAAGGCCCCTTTGCTGAAGATCGACGCGGGCTGGAACGAAATCGTCATTTCCCCCTCGACCCCCGCGAACAAGAACCGGGAAGTCGGGCCCTACTGGGAGTTCCCGCATGGCCTGCCGGTGACGACACCTCACTGGCGAGTCCAGGCCAAACGGCTGGCCGAGCGGCTGCAGCGACGCCTGACACACCCTGATCGGGGCGTGGGCTTTGCCTGGTTGCAGCAGCCCTATGTCATGCACCTCTCACGCCTGGCGCTGATGCTGGCGGACCATCACTACTCCAGCATCACGGCCACCGGTCGGGATAGTGGCCGCGTCGAGGTGCCGCCAGGCTATCCCCTGCTGGCCAATCTGCGCAAGGAGAGGGACCGGTCGGTCGGCAACCAGACACTTGATGAGCATCTGCTGGGTGTGGCACGCGACAGCCGTCTCATCACCCATGCCCTGCCGCGCTTCGCCGCAGACCTGCCCACGTTGCGCGACCACAAACCCCTGCGTCAGCGCAGCAGCGATCCGCGCTACCGCTGGCAAGACCGGGCTGCCGAGCTGGCTGCCAGCAAGAGGTGCCAGGCCGCCGAGCACGGTGCTTTCATCGTCAACATGGCCAGTACGGGTTGCGGCAAGACCCTGGGCAATGCCCGGGTCATGCACGCACTGGCCGATCCCGAACGCGGATTCCGCTGTGCTTTCGCCCTGGGTTTGCGCACGCTCACGCTGCAGACCGGGCGGGCGTTTCGCGAACTCTTGCAGCTGCGTGACGACCAGATCGCCATCCATGTGGGTGGCAGCGCCAGTCGGGCCTTGTTCGAGCACTATGAGACGCTGGCCGAGGGGCAGGGCTCCGCATCGGTGCAGGCCCTGCTGGACGAGGACAGCGATGTGGATTTCAGCGGCGACTCGGGTCCCGCAGACCTCAATCCCCTGCTGGCTCGCGCGCTACATGACCCGAAGATCAACGCCTTGTTGCTGGCGCCGCTGCTGGTCTGCACCATCGACCACCTTACCCCGGCCACGGAGAGCCAGCGCGGCGGCCGGCAGATCGCACCCATGCTGCGCCTGCTGAGTGGCGATCTGGTGCTGGATGAGCCCGACGACTTCGACGTGGCTGATCTGCCCGCCCTCACGCGCCTGGTGCATTGGGCGGGTCTGCTTGGTAGCCGGGTACTGCTGTCGTCGGCAACCCTGCCGCCCGCGCTGGTGCAGGGCCTGTTCATGGCCTACCGCGCCGGCCGCATCGAGTTCCAACGCCATCGAGGCAAGCAACCCGGTGCCGCCACTGCGCCCGAGATTGCATGCCTGTGGCTGGATGAAGAACAGCAGACGGCAGTGGCCTGTGCCAGCGCTGCCGCTTTCGAGAGTGCCCATACGGCCTTTGCTCGCGAACGCCACGCTCGTCTGACAAGGGCTGAGGCGCGTCGCTGCCATGAACTGGTGCCGTTGCGATTGGGTGGCTTGAGCCCGGAGCAAATCCCGCTTGAGTTCGCCCGTCTGGTGCTGCAGCAGGCATTGATGTTGCACGGGCGCCATCACAGCGCCGATCCGCAGCAACCTGACCGTCGTGTCAGCTTCGGCCTCGTCCGCATGGCCAACATCGATCCCCTGGTGCAGGTGGCTCTGGCCTTGTATCAGCAGGGTGCGCCCGATGGAGTGCAGATCCACCTGTGCGTCTACCATTCCCAGTTTCCCCTGCTGATCCGCTCCGCCATCGAGCATCGGCTCGACACCACGCTGCTGCGACACCAGCCCGCGGCGGTGTTCTCGCTACCCGATATTCGAGCCAGGCTGGAGGCACACCCTCACGCCAAGGACCATCTCTTCATCGTGCTGGGATCGCCCGTCACAGAGGTCGGCCGGGACCACGACTACGACTGGGCCGTGGTGGAGCCTTCGTCCATGCGTTCCCTGATCCAGCTGGCCGGACGAGTTCGGCGACACCGGCCCGGCCCCTGCACGCTGCCGAACATCGTGGTGTTCGACACCAATCTGCGCCACTTCAGTCAACCGGGTCGGGCGGCTTTCCAGCGTCCAGGGTTTGAGGATGATGGCGCCTTCAAGCTCCAGACCCATCAGCTCAGTGCCCTGCTGCGACCCGAGGAGCGGGAGGTGATCGACGCCCGACCGCGCCTACTGGCTGCGGCCCCGGAGGTCTTTGCGCCTACCTTGCGATTGGTGGATCTGGAGCATGCTCGGCTGCAAGCCGCTATGCTGCCCGTCGAGGTCAAGCCCGTGACCCTGACCCCACGCCAGCTACGTTCGGGCGGTGCTGCGGCACTGGCGACGATGGTGCCCGTCAATGCCGCCTCGTGGTGGCACGAGCCCGCCGCCGATGCACTGCTCACAGCCATGTTGCCGCAGCACTCACCGTTCCGGTACGACCCGGTCGTGCATGTCGATTTGTGCCTGCGCCCGAACGACGACACCGGCGAGGTCGAACTGACCGAGGTGCTGGATGCCGATCGAGGGCGGCGCCTGTATCAGCCCCTGGAACGTTCCCTTCACGAACGCATTTCCGATGACGCCGTGCGCGGCCACGGCATCTCACCCTGGTTTGAACAGAGCTACGACCAAGCCATTTCCGAGTTAGCCGAGGCGCGCGGTCTTTGCCTACAAGCCTGTGCCGAACGCTTCGCGACCTTGAGCCTGCCGAAAAGTCAGCAAGGCTGGCGCTCACATCCGGTGCTGGGCTTTGTCAGAAGACGATGAAAAAGGCCGGCTGGGCCGGCCTGCTGCCTGTGCGGCAGTGAATGGAAACACCCTTTTCAAACAGGTAATTTTCTGAGCTGCCTCGCGGCAGTTACGGACGGAAGGATAGCGTCTTTGACGATTGCCATGTTAAAAAATTTATTTTTAAACATGTAATGGATTGACGTTAGGCTCCCGGAAGTCTAGCATTCAAGCAACCGGTCTGTGACACCGGCAATCAGGGAGATCTATGTCGAATCCATCCGTGAGGTCCGCAGCCATCCGGGCGGTCATCACGCAGTTCCTGACGGAGCGGCGTGACGGCAAGCTGGAGAAGCTGAAGGCCGATGACCCCAAGCGGGATGCCGCCGCCGAGCAACTGCGAGCGCAGTTTGACCCCCCCGTGTGGCTGGAAGACGCCGCGCGGCGCGTCAGCCAGATCCAGGCCGTGACCCATTCACTCAAACCGACGCATCCGGACGCCAAGGGGACCAATCTCTACTGTGCACCAGCCAGCCTGGCAACGCTCTCCTTGGTGGGAAGCCATTGTCTTGGCGACGATTTTGCTGGCGACGTGGTGGGCAATGCCGCAGCACTCGACGTCTACAAGCTCCTCAAGCTGGAACACGAAGAGCAAAGCCTGCTCGACCTGATGCTCGCCGGGGACCCCGATGTCGCCGCTGCACTGAGCGATGATCCTGGACAGGCGGCTGAATGGGTGCAGGCATTTTGCAGTCTGGTGCAAGCCAGGGGTCAGCTAGCCAGCCATGGGCTGGCCAAGCAGGTGTACTGGCTGGTGGGGGAAGACCCGCTCAACGATGAAGACTTCCATTTGCTGGCCCCGCTGTACGCCACTTCGCTGGCGCATCGCGTGCATGCCACCATTCAGGAAGACCGCTTCAGCGAGGTAGCCAAGGCTGCGCGCCAGGCGCGCTGGAGCCAGCAGTTTCACGAGCACCCGACGCGCGACTATCCCAACCTGGCGGTGCAGAAGCTGGGTGGCACGAAACCGCAGAATGTGTCACAGCTCAACAGCGAACGCGGTGGCAACAATTACCTGCTGGCATCGCCGCCCCCCGTCTGGCAGACGCGCGATCTGGCTCCGTTGCTGCGGTCGGAGAGCTTGTTCAAGCGCTTTGAGCGCCAGGACGGTGTGTGGCGGTGCGTCAAGGCGCTGCGTGACTACCTGGAATCTGACCCAGCCAAGACGATGGCAACGCGCGATATGCGTGACGAACTCGCCGCCGAGTTGGTGTCCCACTTCGTGCTTTTCGGGGCTGCTTTCCGTAGCCTGCCCGAGGGCTGGAGTAACGATCCCGAATGCCATCTGCATCCTGCAGAAAAAACATGGGTCGATGCTGGTGCCGCGATCAATCGGCCCGGCGATTGGGCCGACGTGCTGGCGGGTCGCTACGCCAACTGGCTGAACGGACAACTCAGTAGCAAGCAAAGGCTGCATATGGGCGATCGGGAATTCCAACACTGGCAAACCGATCTGGCTGATGAACTGGCCGCCTATGAATGGGAGATGAGTCATGCCGACTGAACTGCCCGCGATCAACGGCGTACTGGTGGTGCCGCGCTTGCGCATCCAGAACGCCAACGCCATTTCCAGCCCGTTGACCTGGGGCGCACCCGCCATGTCGGCGCTGCTGGGCACCATGCAGAGCATCGAGCGCAGCCTGGGGGCCGAGTTGGGACTCAGCTTCAACGGGGTGGGCGTCATTTGCCATGGTTACGAGGCGCAAACCACCGAGGGGGGCTACACCCGCGCCTTCCGGCTGATGCGCAACCCCGTCAACAAGGACGGCAGTTCGGCCTCCATCGTGGAAGAGGGGCGCATGCACCTCGACCTCTCGCTGGTGTTTGGTGTCTGGGGCGAGGTTGTCGGCAGCGATGAGGTCACGCGCCAGCGCGTGGCCCAGGCAGTCGCCGACCGACTGGCCGGCATGCGCGTTGCCGGGGGTAGCGTGATGCCGGCCTGGCCACGCAGTGCGGGGGGACCCACCGCGCGGCAGAAGCATCCACAACTGCTGGCGCTGGCGCCGGACGAAGCGGTTCAGGCCAAGGCTTTCCGTCAATGGCGTTTGCGTTGGTTGCCCGGGTTTGCTCTCGTGTCGCGCGACGACTTGCTGCTTGCCCACCATGCGAAGCTCAAAGCGACCCAGCCCGGCTCAAGCCTGCTGGATGCCTGGCTGGACTTGTCGAGGTTGAACCATCACGCCCAGCGGAGTGTTTCGGCACACCCCCAGACAGGTGAGCCAGTGGAAACCGTGACCTGGCAGCACGACCGCACCGCTGGCTGGATCGTGCCCATTCCGGTTGGCTACGCCGCACTGAGCCAGCTTTACAGCCCCGGCGAGGTCACTGGCACACGCGACCACAACACGCCGTTCCGCTTTGTCGAGAGTGTCTATTCCCTGGGGCAGTGGATCAGTCCGCATCGTCTGAGCCGCGTGAACGATCTGCTGTGGTATGCCGATCACGACCCGGACGCAGGCTTGTACCGCTGCCGCAACGATTACCTTGCACCGCCGCCTGCCGTGGCTGTCAGCGCCGAATCAGCGGTCAGCTTCCAGGCTTCATCTTTCGCATCCCTCGCAGTCGCACAGTATTGACTCCATCACTTTCAGGAGAGATTCAACATGGCTACCAAGAAAAATTCCGCTGCCTTGTCCACCGCTTCGGTGCTGGCCTTCGAACGCAAGTTTGATCCGTCAGATGCACTGTTTCATGCGGGTCTGTGGGCCGAGCGCGGCAACGACAAAGGCTGGCAGCCGATCGCCGTTCAAACCAAGTCGGTGCGCGGCACGATCTCCAATCGGCTCAAGACCAAGGATCAGGACCCCGCCAAGCTCGATGCAGCCATCGCCAATCCCAATCTGCAGACCGTGGACGTTGCCGCCTTGCCCGCTGAAGCCGATACCCTGCGCGTGAGCTATACCCTGCGTGTGCTGGGCGGGGCAGGCATGCCCTCGGCTTGCAACAGTGCCGAATACAAGGCCAAGCTGCTGCAGGTGGTAGCGAGCTATGTCGCCAACCAGGGTTATGGTGCGCTGGCGACCCGCTATGCCCACAACCTGGCCAATGGCCGTTTCCTGTGGCGCAACCGTGTCGGTGCCGAAGCCGTGGAGGTGCGCGTGTCTCACCTGCAGGACGGCCAGTCCGCGCGCAGCTGGACCTTTGACGCCCTCGGCTTGTCGCTGCGTGAATTCAACGCGGACGCCCCTGAGGTGCGAGAGCTGGCCGAGTTGCTGGTTGGTGGCTTGACTGGCACCCGACATGTGTTGCTCCAGGTCGTTGCATTTGCGAGGATCGGGTTTGGTCAGGAGGTCTTTCCTTCGCAGGAGCTGATCCTTGACCGTGGTCGCGGCGACAAGAGCAAGACGCTGTATTCGGTCAACAACGTCGCCGGCATGCATTCGCAGAAGATTGGCAACGCGCTGCGCACCATCGACACCTGGTATCCCGAGGCAGGTGAGCTGAACATGGGGCCTATCGCGGTTGAGCCCTATGGCTCGGTCACCACCGAAGGCAAAGCCTATCGCCAGCCCAACAAGAAGTCTGATTTCTACACACTGCTTGACAACTGGGTGCTACGCGATGAAGTGCCTTCAATACCGCAGCAGCATTTCGTGATCGCCACGCTCATCCGTGGCGGCGTATTCGGTGACGCTGGCAAGGAGTGACAGCATGTCCAGTTCTGCTCCGGTGGTGACGGTTGATCCATCACTTACCCATTATGTGGAGTTGGCCTTGCTGCCAGATCCTGAGTTCCCAGTCTCGCAGCTGATGAATGCCCTGTATGCCAAGCTGCACCGTGCCTTGTGTGATGTGCGAGCGAACAATCCGGCCGGATCGGGTATAGGGCTGAGCTTTCCCAGACACCAGGAGGGCGTTCGTCGCAGTCTCGGTTCAGTGATACGCCTGCACGGTAGTGACACGGCGCTGGACGAACTCATGGCCTTGCATTGGCTCAAAGGCATGCGGGATCATCTGGAACAGCCGCAACCGGAACTTTTGAAAGTGCCAGACATTTGTCAGGGGCACCGCGTGGTTCGTCGCGTCCAGATCCAAAGTAGCGCAGAGCGTCTACGCCGACGCCTTGTCAAACGCCATCCGGGTCAAGTGGATGCCGAAGAGGCCTTGCGGCGAATCCCTGATGAGGCCGCCGAGCGTACTTCGCTACCCTATGTCCAACTGCACAGTCGCAGCACCGGTCAGCACTTTTTCCTGTTCGTTCAGCATGGACCGCTGCAGACCACGCCACTGCCCGGTGAGTTCAGCGCTTACGGGTTGAGTCAGCAAGGTGCAACGGTTCCCTGGTTCTGATCAGGCTCGCACCCTTTTTTCTTCGAGGAGGTTCAGTCCTATTGAAATCAACAGGTTACGTTGGTGTCCGGAAGAATGGTATTGTCGATGGTTTTCGGAAATATCTTTTAAGATCAATGCTTTAGCCTCAAGATGGTCTTATTCACTGCCGCATAGGCAGCTCAGAATAATCAGGAGTTTGAAATTAGCCATGCCATCCCATTCACTGCCGCATAGGCAGCTCAGAATAGTTGCAGACCTGCCGCAGCCGTCGCCAGTGGATTCACTGCCGCATAGGCAGCTCAGAATTAATAGCGACCCGCAGCAATGGAAAACTCCTGATTCACTGCCGCATAGGCAGCTCAGAATCTGGACCACGAGGACGCCAAACGCGTTGAACCATTCACTGCCGCATAGGCAGCTCAGAATTTCGAGCGCTTGACGCCGGAGATGGTGACTCGATTCACTGCCGCATAGGCAGCTCAGAATATCGTCAACCCGATCACCGGGGGCGCTGCCTGATTCACTGCCGCATAGGCAGCTCAGAATTCACAGGAGGGGCGACGGTTGCGGTAGTCGAAATTCACTGCCGCATAGGCAGCTCAGAATTGTTGAGTCTGACCTAATGGCTCCTGGTTCACATTCACTGCCGCATAGGCAGCTCAGAATTCGCAGAACCCGAACGGATCGCCGTTCTTGTCATTCACTGCCGCATAGGCAGCTCAGAATCAGGCCGATTTTGCGGCAGAGAGGGCCGCTGTATTCACTGCCGCATAGGCAGCTCAGAATATCGAGACCAGAGCACTGGCGGACATTGCTCAATTCACTGCCGCATAGGCAGCTCAGAATAAGATCAGTGCGTTCCAACTCGGCAGTAGAAAATTCACTGCCGCATAGGCAGCTCAGAATAGAGTTGCCAATGTAAGCACCTGAGCCCTCTTATTCACTGCCGCATAGGCAGCTCAGAATAATACCCACGGCGAATGAGCCAGTACAGGTACATTCACTGCCGCATAGGCAGCTCAGAATTCATCAATGACCAGGATGGCCCCATCGGGCAAATTCACTGCCGCATAGGCAGCTCAGAATAGTAACGAGGGGGCGATCATGCCGAATGTCATATTCACTGCCGCATAGGCAGCTCAGAATAAGCACATTGACCCGGAAGACCTCTTCCAGATATTCACTGCCGCATAGGCAGCTCAGAATGAGCAGCCACAACGTCTATCACAGGCGTTTTCATTCACTGCCGCATAGGCAGCTCAGAATTCCTGGAATTGCAATTCCTGTCGAGCCATCGCATTCACTGCCGCATAGGCAGCTCAGAATTGCAGCAGCACTGATGCCAGAAGCCAAGTCACATTCACTGCCGCATAGGCAGCTCAGAATATGCTGGCCACAAGGACGCTGGAAACGCTAGAATTCACTGCCGCATAGGCAGCTCAGAATTGCTGCCATGCGTTTTGCTGCCAATGCACCTAGATTCACTGCCGCATAGGCAGCTCAGAATATACGCGCAGCATAAGAAACACATGCAGGTTCATTCACTGCCGCATAGGCAGCTCAGAATAGGTGCGGCACTCGTCATTAGAAAGGCCCGGAATTCACTGCCGCATAGGCAGCTCAGAATTAATCTCGGCACTTATTTTTATGTTTATGAGAATTCACTGCCGCATAGGCAGCTCAGAATGGTTCGTGGTATTCCCCGTGCTTTATTCATTGATTCACTGCCGCATAGGCAGCTCAGAATTGTTGAGTCTCCCCAGTCTGTCCCTGTCCCTGATTCACTGCCGCATAGGCAGCTCAGAATTGATCCGCAGGTTAATCCATTAACTCGTCCTTATTCACTGCCGCATAGGCAGCTCAGAATTCCTGGAATTGTTATACCTGTAGAGCCTATCCATTCACTGCCGCATAGGCAGCTCAGAATTCGCCCGTGACCAGCCGTTTATCCGTGGCTGTATTCACTGCCGCATAGGCAGCTCAGAATATTGTGTGCGGCGCTCTCATGGCTCGGCTTGCATTCACTGCCGCATAGGCAGCTCAGAATCTTCGTCTCGCCATTTGCCGGGTGCCAATGTGATTCACTGCCGCATAGGCAGCTCAGAATACCAACATTTAATGAGCCATTAAATCGAACGGATTCACTGCCGCATAGGCAGCTCAGAATATGAGCGCACCACAGACGATAGACAGAGCAGAATTCACTGCCGCATAGGCAGCTCAGAATCTGTCATGAAATTACAAATTGTGGTGAATTCAATTCACTGCCGCATAGGCAGCTCAGAATTAGAATTATTGCCGGTGCTATCGTTTTAAATCATTCACTGCCGCATAGGCAGCTCAGAATTCGTCAATTACCAGGATTGCACCATCTGGTAAATTCACTGCCGCATAGGCAGCTCAGAATATTTCGGACCCTCATCCGCTGCACCAATTCAAATTCACTGCCGCATAGGCAGCTCAGAATTGGTCGGGCTCGATCTCGGCCAGGGCGATCATATTCACTGCCGCATAGGCAGCTCAGAATAACGACAACCGGCATGACGCTGATTTTTCTCAATTCACTGCCGCATAGGCAGCTCAGAATTACCCGGTCGAGGTGTCTATCCTCTCCAAGATATTCACTGCCGCATAGGCAGCTCAGAATAAGAAAACCGGCAAGCCGTATTCGATCGGCAAATTCACTGCCGCATAGGCAGCTCAGAATACAGTGGGTGCCGGTGCGGGTTGCGACTGCGCATTCACTGCCGCATAGGCAGCTCAGAATACGACGGCCAGCTGATCCACATGCTGCACTACATTCACTGCCGCATAGGCAGCTCAGAATTGGCCCGCAGCGTCTCCAAGTGGGTATGGCGCATTCACTGCCGCATAGGCAGCTCAGAATAACGTGGTCAAGGGTATGGAAATCCTGGGGACATTCACTGCCGCATAGGCAGCTCAGAATTTTCGGCAATCATTATAAGGGACTACCTCACTATTCACTGCCGCATAGGCAGCTCAGAATAACACCTGAGGGCACCCACATGAGCATCAACCATTCACTGCCGCATAGGCAGCTCAGAATACAGCCATTACCAATAAGCTGGACGCGCTGTAATTCACTGCCGCATAGGCAGCTCAGAATATGAGCAAGCGCGCGGGCGTTTCGTTCCGCAAATTCACTGCCGCATAGGCAGCTCAGAATTGCACGGTGGTCAGCACTCGGCCGGGATCGACATTCACTGCCGCATAGGCAGCTCAGAATTCATCGGCTCCCCCGAGTCGGTCTCTTCGTCTATTCACTGCCGCATAGGCAGCTCAGAATTAATACCGATCCCCAGAAATGGAGAACTCCTGATTCACTGCCGCATAGGCAGCTCAGAATTCTCCAAGATCGAGCACCTCCAGCCGCCGTTCATTCACTGCCGCATAGGCAGCTCAGAATTGACTGGGCACCGGTCGAGCGCATCTGCCAGGATTCACTGCCGCATAGGCAGCTCAGAATATACAGCATGGCATGAGTCATTTTATGAATGGATTCACTGCCGCATAGGCAGCTCAGAATTACCCGTAAAAAATTGTCACATGATGAGTTTTATTCACTGCCGCATAGGCAGCTCAGAATATGATGACCGCCTGGGACGGGTCATGAACGTCATTCACTGCCGCATAGGCAGCTCAGAATATCGTCAAGTTTGACAAAGTAGCGGACGCCGTATTCACTGCCGCATAGGCAGCTCAGAATATGAGTACCGGTCTTGAGCCGGGATGCCTGCTATTCACTGCCGCATAGGCAGCTCAGAATGCCCTCCTGAGAAACAATCTCAATACAGCAAAATTCACTGCCGCATAGGCAGCTCAGAATCTCTTCGATTGCCACTTGACCCGCGTCGACCTATTCACTGCCGCATAGGCAGCTCAGAATATCACCGCGAACGTGCCCGCTTGGACGTGTCCATTCACTGCCGCATAGGCAGCTCAGAATGTTGTTCAGCAATGGTCAGGACTGCCGGCTTGATTCACTGCCGCATAGGCAGCTCAGAATTTGCTGCCCATGTAAAAGGAACGCTCGCGCCCATTCACTGCCGCATAGGCAGCTCAGAATAGCAGGAATAGATGGGCCGCCGCGCCAGTCGTATTCACTGCCGCATAGGCAGCTCAGAATACCGACAAGGAACGCCTCGATGCCGAGCTCGAATTCACTGCCGCATAGGCAGCTCAGAAAGATAGCGTCGGCAAAGCCTTCGGCCATGGCTTATTCACTGCCGCATAGGCAGCTCAGAAACGGTGGATTGATCCGAATGATTTTGCCGGCGAATTCACTGCCGCATAGGCAGCTCAGAAAGACTCGAATCGGCAGTCGGTGTGATGCTCGAAATTCACTGCCGCATAGGCAGCTCAGAAACGAAAAGCTGAACGAGCGCCGGGTGGCGATCAATTCACTGCCGCATAGGCAGCTCAGAAAGCCACGCTGCGCCAGTCCGAGGGCCGCATCCTATTCACTGCCGCATAGGCAGCTCAGAAAAGATAGCGGGGCTGGCCACGGTGCCGGCCATGATTCACTGCCGCATAGGCAGCTCAGAAAGGGAGCCGATGGGCATTTGTGGCGCGCGCAAGATTCACTGCCGCATAGGCAGCTCAGAAAAGTGCCAGGCCGCCACTGACGTCATCGAAGCTATTCGCTGCCGCATAGGCAGCTCAGAAACGGAGCTGCGCGACCCGGCGAGCATGACGCGCATTCACTGCCGCATAGGCAGCTCAGAAAACCCAGCGCCGGCACCTGCGGACGATCCAGAGATTCACTGCCGCATAGGCAGCTCAGAAAGGTGAGCGCAGACAAGCTGTACCGGGTCAACGATTCACTGCCGCATAAGCAGCTCAGAAATCGTCCAGCTTGACCGCCGCCTTGAACGGCTCATTCACTGCCGCATAGGCAGCTCAGAAAAAGAAGCAACCGAAGGGCGAAAAACCATTCGAATTCACTGCCGCATAGGCAGCTCAGAAAGTGCAGGTCATCGAACAGTCGGCGCGTGTCCGATTCACTGCTGCATAGGCATCTCAGAAATCTGGGCGTCTCTGTAGGTGGCGCGCAGCGTCATTCACTGCCGCATAGGCAGCTCAGAAATTGCCCGAGGTCGACCACTTCGACCACCTACCATTCACTGCCGCATAGGCAGCTCAGAAAACATCAACGGCGACCCGACCGACAACCGCATCATTCACTGCCGCATAGGCAGCCCAGAAACGGACCAGGGCATCACCACGGGTATGCTGCTGATTCACTGCCGCATAGGCAGCTTAGAAATGTTCAAGGGTGGCCGTTCGGTCGAGTTCGACATTCACTGACCGCATAGGCAGCTCAGAAATTGGTGGAATTTTAAGCCTGACCGGATTCCAAAATTCACTGCCGCATAGGCAGCTCAGAAACGGTGATGACGGCTGACAGCGACACGACCGCGATTCACTGCCGCATAGGCAGCTTAGAAAGTTACGCAGGAGCTGCCGACCTGATGGACAAGATTCACTGCCGTATAGGCAGCTCAGAAAAAGATGGATATCCGCCATCGGCAACTGATGGAATTCACTGCCGCATAGGCAGCTCAGAAACAACCCTTGTCGCCACGAGCCTTGCGCAGGTCATTCACTGCCGCATAGGCAGCTCAGAAATCGTCGACGGTCCAGTAGTGCCGAAAGGCGAGATTCACTGCTGCATAGGCAGCATCAGAAATGCTCGAAAGTCATGAATCGGCCAGAAGGGGCATTCACTGCCGCATAGGCAGCTCAGAAAGCTATGCGCGGCAAGATCACGTTCACCCGACCATTCACTGTCGCATAGGCAGCTCAGAAATCGACCAGCTGGAACGGCTCTATGGTCTGCAGATTCACTGCTGTACTCGCTAGGCCAGGGTCGGCCTGATATAGTCGCTCGCCCGCCCGGGCAGAGCGGTATCGGCACGGCGTGACATCGAAGATGTGCTGCCAGCCAGGCTATGCTGCAAGAAACTGATTTTCCAGAACATTCATAGCCCGCAGGGCATGGTCACACCGCGCTTGGCCAAGGCGGCGGTGAAGACGCGCCAGCCGTCGGCGGCTTCGGGCAGTGGGTCGTCCCCGCGCTTGCCGCCGTCAAAGTGGCAGAACTTCTCGATCGCAGTACGACGTACTGGGCGCGGGTTCTTGATCTCGGGTGAGGTGTAATCGAGCAGCTTGAGGTCTATGCCGGCCTCGACCAGATAGGCGGCCCTGTAGAAGTCGGTGCCGTTCAAGGCGTAGTGCAGCGCCGAGCCTGAAATCGGATGCACATAGTTGATGTCGGCGCCACGCTCAACCAGCAGCTTGATGACTGGCAGGTTGTGTCCCATGACAGCGTTCTGCAATAACGACATCTTTTGGTACCGTTCACTGGGGGGCGGAAACCAGTTCGTGCCGATGCCATTTTCCAGCAGAACCTTGACCACCTCGGGGTCAGCGTTGTCACGCGACACAGCATAGGATGGCACGCTCTCGCCATTCGATAGCATCGAGACCGGATCGGCGCCAGCCTTGAGCAGCAGCTCCATCACCCGCGGCGCGTTACGACGCGCACGCAGCGCATAGTGCGTCACCGTCATGCCTTCTTGGCCGACGAACTTGACCGGCGCACCGGCCTTGATCAGTTTCTCGATGCGGGTCAGGTCGCCATCCTGTGCAGCATTGGCCAGCTGCGCCACCCGCGGGTCGGCGAACACCTTGTCGGTCGTGATCATGGAGCCTCCAATGGCGGATTGAAAAAGAAAGAGCAGCTGGAACAGGAGTTCAGAGAAAACGCCCATCTTGTCCTCGCTATTTCCAGAATATTCACAGCCCGCAAGGCATGGTCACGCTGCGCTTGGCCAAGGCGGCGGTGAAGACGCGCCAGCCGTCGGCGGCTTCGGGTAGGGGGTCGTCCCCGCGTCTGCCTCCTTGGAACTGACAAAACTTTTCTATTGCGGTCTGCTTGATCGCCCGCGGGTTCTTGATCTCGGGCGAAGTGCTGTCGAGCAGCTTGAGATCAATACCTGCGTCAACCAGGTATGCCGGGATATAGAAGTCGGTGCCGTCCAATGCCAAGTGCAATGCCGAACCAGAGAACGGGTGGACATAGTTGATGTCGGCTCCGCGCTCGACCAGCAGCTTGATGACTGGCAGGTTCTTGCCCATGATGGCTTCCTGCAGCAAAGACATTTTTTGGTACCGTCCGCTGGGAGGCGGAAACCAGTTCGGCCCGATCCCATGCGCCAGCAGCACCTTGACCACATCGGGGTCTGCTTTGTCGCGCGACACGGCATAGTGCGGCACGTTGTTGCCGTTGGACAGCATCGAGACGGGGTCGGCGCCGGCTTTCAGCAGTAGATCCATCACCTGGGGCGCGTTGCGACGCGCACGCAGCGCATAGTGCGTCAACGTCATGCCTTCCTGGCCGACGAACTTGACCGGCGCACCGGCCTTGATCAGTTTCTCGATGCGGGTCAGGTCGCCATCCTGTGCAGCATTGGCAAGCTGAGCGACGCGCGGGTCGGTGAACACCTTGTCCGTCGTGATCATTGAGCCTCCAATGGCGGATTGAAAAACGAATACCAGCAGGGAGAGGAGTTCAGTGAAAGCGCTCATGTTGTCCTCGCTAGGCCAGGGTCGGCCCGATGTAGTCGCTCGCTGGACCGGGCAGGCCGGTATCGGCACGGCGTGATATCGAAGATGTGCTGCCGGCCAGACTATGCTGCAAGTAACTGATTTTCCAGAATATTCACAGCCCGCAAGGCATGGTCACGCCGCGCTTGGCCAAGGCGGCGGTGAAGATGCGCCAGCCATCGGCGATTTCGGGCAGGGGGTTGTGGCCGCGCTTGCCGCCGTCGAAGTAGCAGAACTTCTCGATTGCGGTCTGCTTGACTGCCCGCGGATTCTTGATCTCCGGGGAGGTGCTGTCGAGCAGCTTGAGATTGATTCCCGCTTCGACCAGGTAGGCCGCCATGTAGAAATCAGTCCCATTCAGGGCATAGTGAAGCGCTGAGCCGGAGAACGGGTCGACGTAGTTGAGATCGGCACCCCGCTCGACCAGCAGCTTGATGACGGGCAGGTTGTGTCCCATGACGGCGGCCTGCAGCATGGACAGGTCGTGGTACACGCCAGTGGATGGAAACCAGTTAGGTCCGATCCCGTGGGCCATTAGTACCTTCACGACTTCGGGGTCAGCGTTGTCGCGCGACACTGCGTAGTGCGGCACGTTGTTGCCATCCGACAGCATGGAAACCGGATCGGCGCCAGCCTTGAGCAGCAGCTCCATCACCTGCGGCGCGTTGCGACGTGCGCGCAGCGCGTAGTGCGTCACTGTCATGCCTTCTTGGCCGACGAACTTGACCGGCGTGCCGGCCTTGATCAGTTTCTCGATGCGGGTCAGATCGCCGTCCTGTGCCGCATTGGCCAGCTGGGCGACCCGCGGGTCGGCAAATACCTTGTCGGTCGTGACCATGGAGCCTCCAATGGCGGATTGAAAAAGAAAGAGCAGCTGGAACAGGAGTTCAGAGAAAATGCCCATGTTGTCCTCGCTATTTCCAGAGCATTCACAGCCCGCAGGGCATGGTCACGCCGCGCTTGGCCAAGGCGGCGGTGAAGACGCGCCAGCCGTCGGCGGCTTCGGGCAGTGGGTCGTCGCCGCGCTTGCCGCCGTCGAAATAGCAGAACTTCTCGATCGCGGTGCGTCGCACTGTGCGCGGATTTTTGATCTCGGGCGAGGTGCTGTCGAGCAGCTTGAGATTGATTCCCGCTTCGACCAGATAGGCCGCCATGTAGAAATCCGTCCCGTTCAGAGCATAGTGAAGCGCTGAGCCGGAGAACGGGTCGACATAGTTGAGATCGGCACCCCGCTCGACCAGCAGCTTGATGACGGGCAGGTTGTGTCCCATGACGGCAGCCTGCAGCATGGACAGGTCGTTGTACACGCCCTTGGGTGGAAACCAGTTCGGCCCGATCCCGTGCGTCATTAGTACCTTGACCACCTCGGGGTCGGCATTGTCACGCGAGACCGCATAGTGCGGCACGTTGTTGCCATCCGACAGCATGGAAACCGGATCGGCACCGGCTTTCAGCAGCAGCTCTATCACCTGCGGCGCGTTGCGACGCGCACGCAGCGCGTAGTGCGTCACTGTCATGCCTTCTTGGCCGACGAACTTGACCGGCGTGCCGGCCTTGATCAGTTTCTCGATGCGGGTCAGGTCGCCATCCTGTGCGGCATTGGCCAGCTGGGCGACCCGCGGGTCGGCGAACACCTTGTCTGTCGTGATCATGGAGCCTCCGATGGCGGATTGAAAAAGAAAGAGCAGCTGGAACAAGAGTTCAGAGAACATGCCCATGTGGTCCTCGCTAGCCTAGGGTCGGTCCGATGTAGTCGCTCGCCGGCCCGGGCAGACCGGTGCCGGCCAGCAGCTTGTTGATGTCGCCCGCCTTGCGGGTTTCCAGTCCGTGGATCACGCCGCCGATGCCATGCTGCTGCTCGAACGGCGCATCGTGGCCCTGTGCGGTCTTGCTCGCAATGCCGCGCACTGTACCGAGCGTGGGCGGGACATACCATTGGCCGCCGCTGTAGGCCAGGTTGCGCAGCGCCTCCTGTGGAGTGGTATTCAAGATGCGCCCCGCCAGTCCACGTGCGAGCGGCTGAGCTGACTCTGGCAGCAGCGCCAGCGGATCATTGACGCCGAGTTCTTTCGAGGCCCATTGGTTGGCTCGCGCCAGTTTTTGCAGGTTTTGGGCGCCGCCATAGAGCTTCTGCTGCATTGCGAACGAGTTCTGGAAGCTGGTCAGCGGATCGCCACCGCCTTCGCCCTCGGCGCGGTACTGCTGGAAGCGGCCGGCATGGGTCGCGAGTTTGGCCGGCGACATGTTCGCCGTCTTCGGATGCAGTCCAGTCGCGTTGAACATGCAGCCCTTAAGTCCGCCCGCGACGCCGGCTGCTTGCGCCTTGCCGCCGCCGAGCGAGTGTCCGGTGACTTCGGCGTCGGGAAAGCGTTCTTTCAGCTGATTTCCAAGTGCGGTCGCCGCATCGTATTGCCGAGTCTTGAGCCCGAGCGCCTGGTCATGGTCGGTCAGGATGTCTTCTGCCTCGCCGGTCGTGCCACGGAATGCCACCACGGTCTTGGGGTCGAACGGGAAATCGGGTGGTAGCTTGTAGATGACGGCCTTGGCATCGTTGACCAGCTTGGGACTCAGGCCGGCATCCTTTATCTCCTGCTCCGTCATCGCCTGCCAAGGCTCCGGCGGCTTCTTCTCCTTCGGCCCAGCCTTCGGGTCGTACTGGGCGTAGCTGTTGTCCGACAGCCTGGCCAGCTCGACCGCGTGCATGTCGGCTTTCAGCCGCTGCGCCGCGTCGCGCACGGTCGGGTCAGGGCTGCGCTCGCCATGCAGGAGCAACCGCTGGCGCTTCTCGATGCGCAGCCGGCGTGCCTGACCCGAGCTTTCGTCCAGACAGGGCAGGCAAGGCTGGCCGGCCGCGCGTTGCGGCAGGAATTTCCTTTCGATCTGATCGTTGGCGTCTTGCAATAGTTCGCTGATGGCCAGGTCGTACTGCCGCTTGCCGTAGCGGGGTACGTTGACCGCCGCCATCACCGTTGCTCCGGTAACAGTTGCGCCGACCACGCCGGCTGCCGCCACCTTGCGTGCCGCCAGATTCGCCGCCTCCACTTCGCCCATCCTGCCCTCAAGCTGCCGCCGGCCGGTATCCAGCATCAGATCCACGGCCCCGCTACCGAGATCGGCCGCCTTGCGCGCCAGCAGGATCCCTGATTCCAGATCGTCTATGCTGGATTCGAGCTGCTGGCGATTCCTCTCCTCCAGCATGTCGACCGCGCCGCGCGCGAACTGCTGTGCCAGGTCCGCCGCACTGGTGCCCATCTGCGCCAGCGCGCGCGCCTGGTTGATCTCGCCCTGGCCGAACGCCTCCAGCGCTTCCTGCATCACAACCCCGAAATCCTTCATGATTCCCCTCCCTCGCAGCAAAGCTGTGGTCGCCCCTGCCTGCGTGTTGATCTTCTTGATTGGCGCGAAAGCAGTCTAGGCCGTGCCAGGTGCAGCGTAAAGAGCCTTCGCTGTCAGAAAATGCAGCTGGGTCTGCCTCGGGTCAAGAAGGCAGGCATATCGTTTTCGTGCGTCACATGCGCGAAGGCCTTATATTCAAAGGTTTTCTGTTTCACCCTGGAGAGTCACGACATGAGCGAGCCCATCCGCCTTACCCAGTACAGCCACGGCGCCGGTTGCGGCTGCAAGATCTCGCCCCAGGTGCTCGAAGTCATCCTGGCCGGCAGCGGTGCGCAGAACCTCGACCCCAAGCTGTGGGTCGGCAACGCTTCGCGCGACGACGCGGCGGTCTACGCGATCGACGACGAGCGCGGCGTGGTCTCGACCACCGACTTCTTCATGCCGATCGTCGACGATCCGTTCGACTTCGGCCGCATTGCCGCGACCAATGCGATCAGCGACATCTACGCCATGGGCGGCGACCCGCTGATGGCGATCGCGATCCTGGGCTGGCCGGTCAATGTGCTGGCGCCCGAAGTCGCGCGCGAGGTGATCCGCGGCGGCCGTGCAGTCTGTGACGAAGCCGGCATCCCGCTCGCGGGCGGCCACTCGATCGACGCGCCCGAGCCGATCTTCGGCCTGGCCGTGACTGGTATCGTCGAGAAGCGCCACATGAAGCGCAACGACACTGGCACCGCCGGCAGCAAGCTTTTCTTGAGCAAGCCGCTGGGCATCGGCATCCTGACCACGGCCGAGAAGAAGTCCAAGCTGCGTCCGCAGGATGTGGGTCTGGCGCGCGACTGGATGTGCACGCTCAACAAGCCCGGCGCCCGCTTCGGCCGGCTGGCCGGCGTCACGGCAATGACCGACGTGACGGGCTTTGGCCTGCTCGGCCATCTGGTCGAGATGGCTGACGGCGCCGGCCTGACCGCGCGCCTCGACTATGCGGCCGTGCCGCGCCTGCCTGGCGTTGACTATTACCTGGCCGAGGGCTGTGTGCCGGGCGGCACCTTGCGCAACTTCGAGAGCTATGGCGACAAGATCGGCGCCCTCAGCGAGGAACAGAAGCAGCTGCTGTGCGACCCGCAGACCAGCGGCGGCCTGCTGGTCGCGGTCGAGCCCGCCGGCGAAGCCGAGTTCCTGGCCCTGGCGGCCGAACTGGGCCTGACGCTGGCGCCGATCGGCAGCCTTGAGCCGCGTGGCGCGCATTCGGTCGAGGTGATCTGATGCCCGAGTTGACCGACGAGTACCGCCAGATCTTCCTGCGCGGTGTCCCGATGCTGGACCTGCGCGCGCCGGTGGAGTTTGCCCAGGGCGCCTTCCCGGGCGCCGTCAACCTGCCGCTGATGAGCGACGAGGAGCGCGCCCGGGTTGGCACCTGCTACAAGCAGCAGGGTCAGGACGCGGCGATCAAGCTCGGCCATCAGCTGGTGTCGGGCCCGCTGCGGGCGCAGCGCATGGCGGCCTGGGCCGACTTCGTGCGCCAGCACCCCGACGGCGTGCTTTATTGCTTCCGCGGCGGACTGCGCTCGCAGACCGTGCAGCGCTGGTTGCACGAGGCCGGCATCGACTACCCGCGCGTGATCGGCGGCTACAAGGCGATGCGCACCTTCCTGATCGAGACCATCGAGCAGGCGGCTACCGAATGCGAGCTGATCGTCGTTGGCGGCATGACCGGCACCGGCAAGACCGACGTGATCGCCCAGCTCCCGCACGCGATCGACCTCGAGGGCCTGGCCAACCACCGCGGCTCGGCCTTTGGCAAGCGCAGCACGCCGCAGCCGACCAATATCGAGTTCGAGAACCGGGTTGCGATCGACATCCTCAGGAAACGCGAGGCCGGCATCAGTCAGTTCGTGGTCGAGGACGAAAGCCGCGCGATCGGTAGCTGCTCGCTGCCGCTGCCGCTGCATGGCGCGATGCAGACGGCGCCGCTGGTCTGGCTCGAGGACAGCTTCGAGAACCGGGTCGAGCGCATCCTGCGCGACTATGTCGTGAGCCAGCTCGACGACCATCTGGCCCTGCACGGGCCCGAGCAGGGCTTTGAGCGCTATGCCGAGCAGCTGCTCAAAAGCCTGGCCGGCATCACCAAGCGGCTCGGCGGCGAACGCTACCAGCGCCTGCACACCATCATGCAGGAGGCGCTGGTGCAGCAGCAGTCCAGCGGCGAGGTAGTGCGGCACCGTGACTGGATCGCCGGTCTGCTGCGCGAGTACTACGACCCGATGTATGCCTTCCAGCGCGAGAGCAAGGGCGCGCGCATCGTTTTCGCGGGCGAACAGGCGGCGGTGGTCGAGTTCCTGCGCGAGCGCGCGCACGCTCGGTCCAGCGCTGCCTGAATCGGCATCAGCACGGCACAGCCTGCCTGGCGTCCCAGCCGGCTGGCTGTCCTTAGCGCGTCAGCACCCGCCGCGCCAGCAGGCTGCCGGCGTCGACCAGCAGCACCAGCGCCAGCATCGCCAGCAGCAGGGTCGCGGTCTTGGGCATGTGGAACAGGCCGAGGTGGAACGACAGCAGCTGGCCCAGGCCACCGGCGCCGACCACGCCCAGCACGGTGGCGGCGCGGATATTGTTCTCCCAGCGATACAGCGCGTAGCTCAGCAGCTGCGGCAATACCTGAGGCAGGGTGGCCCAGAGCAGGATGCGGCCTTCGCCTACCCCCTGCAGCCGCAGCGCCGCGGCCGGGCCTGGCGCGGCGTTCTCCAGCGCCTCGGCAAAGAGACGGCCCAGCACGCCTGTCGTGTGCAGCGCCAGCGCCAGCGTGCCGGCAAAGGGGCCCAGCCCGGCCGAGATCAGCAGCAGCGTGGCCCAGACCAGCTCGGGGATCGAGCGCAGCGCATTGAGCAGCAGCCGGCTCGGGCCGCGCGCCCAGGCCCGGTCCTGCTGGTGCAGGCGTGCTGCCGGCAGCGCCAGCGCGAGCCCGGCCAGGCTCGCCAGCAGCGTGCCGAGCGCCGACATCGCCAGCGTCTCCCAGGCGCCGATCGCGACCTTGTGCAGGAAGGTGATCCCGAGCTCGGGCGGGTAGAACTCGGCCATGAAGCCGCCCATGCGGCTGATGGCGTCGCGCGACAGGAATTGCGCCCATTGCAGATCGAGCGACAGGAAGCTGGCGGCGACCAGGCCCAGCAGCAGGGCACCGAACAGCCAGCCTTGTCGGCCGGACTCGCTCTGGCGCACTGGCAGCGGCAAGGGTGGCTTGGCCTGGTTCGTACTGTCGATCGGCTTCATCCGAGTGCCTTCCTGAGTCCGGCGCTGACGCGATCGGCCAGCGCGACCAGTGCAATGAAGACCAGCAGCATGGTCGCGACCTCGCCGCCGGCAAACATCTTCATCGAACTGTCGAGCTGCTGTCCCAGGCCGCCGGCACCGACAAAGCCTAGCACGACCGAGCTGCGGATCGCGCATTCCCAGCGGTAGACCGTGTACGAGCTCAGCTCAGCCGCGCTGGCCGGCAGCAGCCCGTAGCAGAAGGCCTGCAGCCGGCTGCAGCCGTTGCGCAGCAAGGTGGTGCTGGCGTGGGTTTCGCCGCTCTCGAGGATTTCGGCATAGACCTTGCCCAGCATGCCGGCATAGGTCAGCGCGATCGCCAGCACGCCCGAGGTCGGCCCGAGTCCGACCACGCGCACGAACACCAGCGCCCAGACCAGCTCGGGCACGCTGCGCAGCACCGCCATCAGCATGCGCACGCCCTGGCGCAGCCAGAACGGTCCGCGCGCCATGCGTCCGCTTAAGGCCGAGACCGACAGCGCGCTGTTGGCCAGCAGTGCCAGCGGCACCGCCAGCAGCAGCGCCAGGCTGACGCCGGCAGTGGCCATCGCGACCGTGCGCCAGGTCTCGCGCGCGACCAGCAGCAGGAATTCCGGCTCATGCGCCAGCGGCCAGAAGCTGCCGAGGAAGTTGCCGCTCACGCGCAGGCTGTCGGGCTGCAGCAGCACCCAGGGTTTGAATTCGGTCGCCACCAGCAGTGGCCAGAGCAGCAGCAACGCGGCCACGCTCCAGAACAGGCGCTGCTGCAACGCCGGGTCGCGGCGCGGCACTGCCTGGGCCTGGGCCGGGTTCGGCTTGCCAGTCAAGAGCGGGGTCTTGCTCATGACGCTTGCCCGTTCAGCGGCATTGCATCACGACCGGCATGGCTTGGGCCAGCGGTGGGGTATCGTCGGCGGGGGCTGCACCATGCAGCTCCTGTTCGTGCTGCTCGTACAGGCGGGCCAACAGTTCGGGGCTGACCTGATCGGCTGGCAGGTCGAACATCAGCCGGCCGTCGCGCATGCCGATCACGCGCGGAAACTGCTGCAGCGCCACCTCGACCTGGTGCAGGGTCGTCACCAGCGTGACGCCGCGCACCTGGGCCTGTTCGCGCAGCACCGCAACCGCCTGGCGCGCACGCGTCGGGTCGAGCGAGGACAGTGGCTCATCGAGCAGCCAGAGCCGCGCTGGCGCCAGCATGGCGCGCGCCAGTCCGACCCGCTGGCGCTCGCCGCCCGACAAGCGGTCGACGCGCTGGAACAGCTTGTCGCCGAGGTCGAAGCGCTCCAGCGCCTCGAACACGGCCGGTATGTCTTGCGGCTTGAACAGCGATATCAGGCTCTCGATCGCGCCCATGGCCGGTAGCCGGCCCGCCAGCACTGCAGTCACGACCCGCTGGCGCGGCGGCAGCGGCGGCACTTGTGGCGCCAGGAACAGGTAGGCGCGCAGCCGGCGCAGTTCAGTGGCCGACAGCGTCCAGGGCTGCTGTCCGTCTAGCAGCAGACGACCGGTCGCGGGCCGAAGTGCGCAGCCCAGCAGCTGCAGCAGCGTGGTCTTGCCAGCGCCGGATGGGCCGATCACGGCCAGCTGCTCGCCAGGAGCGATGCGCAGATCAAGCGACTGCAGCGCCGCCGCCTGTCCGCTGCTGGCTTGCGGGTGACGGACGCTGACATCTTCCAGCGTCAGTGCCAGCCCCGGGCCGGCCAGTCTCACAGCAGTTCGGCGCTGCGTGCCGCAGCCTCGATGCCCTTGTAGTTGTCGGCCTGGGTCGGCACGAAGCGGGTCGCGCGCTGCAGCTCCAGGATCGCCTTGCCCTCGGCGCTGGCCGGGCTCAGGTCGAGGAAGGCTTTTGCGATCTTCTCGCGCAGCGCGGCCGGCATGTCGGCATGCACGGTCCAGTTGTAGTCGTAGTAGGTCGGGGTGGTGTAGAAGGCGCGCACCTTGGTGGTATCGACCTTCTTGTCGGCGACGAACTTGTCCCAGACCGAGATGTTGAGCGCGCCGGCCTGCACCTTGCCCGAGGCCACTGCCGCGATGGTCGCGTCATGTGCGCCGCTGTAGGCCACGCGCTTGAAGTCCTTTTCCGGGTTGACGCCGGCTTGCAGCAGGAAGCTGCGCGGCATCAGGTGGCCGCTGGTGGAGCTCTGCGAGCCGAAGCTCACATCCTTGCCCTTGAGGTCGGCCAGCTGCTGGATTGCCGGGTCGGCCGTGATGAAGACCGAGCGGAACTTCTCGTCCTCCGCGCGCTGCACCAGCGGGATCACCTTGCCGCCCGAGCGCACCTTGGCCTGGACAAAGGTGAAGCCGCCGAACCAGGCCAGGTCGACCTTGCGGTTGACCAGGGTCTCGACCGCCGCGGCGTAATCGCTGACCGGCGTGAACTCGACCTTCATGCCGAGGCGGCTCTCCAAGTACTTCACGAGCGGGGCGGCCTTGCGTGCGAGCTCGGTCGGCGATTCGTCGGGGATGGCGGTCACGCGCAGCACCTGGGGTGCAGTCTGGGCCTGGGCCAGGCCGGCGGCGCAAAGAAGGGCAGCGCCGAGCAGGCTGCGACGGACGGGGGAGATCAGATGTTGCTTCATGGCTTAGCCGTTCAATAGAGCTAAAAACGCATGAGCATAACCCAGGAAAACCTTCGCCCTGGTCGCAAGGGTGCATTCCATCAGGCGCTGCAGGGCTGGGATAATGCGTTCCAGCGTCTGGGCCCGTTCCGGGTTCCAGCATCCGATTTCCTTGTTTTTCCTGATCCCCCATCTATGGACTCGTCCACCGACGTCCTGGCGCGCCGCCTGCAAGAGTTGCGCGCCCTGCTGCACCACCACGCCCACCGCTACTACACGCTCGACGCGCCCGAGATTCCGGACGCCGAATACGACCGGCTGTTTCAAGAGCTGCAGGCAATCGAGGCCGCGCACCCCGACTGGGTCACGCCCGACTCGCCGAGCCAGCGCGTCGGCGGCAAGGTGCTCGACGGCTTTGCCACCGTGCGCCATCGCGTGCCGATGCTCAGCATCCGCACCGAGACCGATACCGAGGCCAGCGGCGCCGAGAAGTTCGAGCAGCAGCTGCGCTCCTACCTGGCGACCGAGCAGCGCAAGGTCGAGCGTGGCGAACGCCCGGCGCTGCTGCCGCTGTCGCAGTCCATCCTGCAAGGCGCGCCGATCGGCTTCGTCGCCGAGCCCAAGTTCGACGGTCTGGCGATCAGCCTGCGTTACGAGAGCGGCGTGCTGGTGCAGGCCGCCACCCGTGGCGATGGCGAGCAGGGCGAGGAGGTGACGCAGAACATCCGCACCATCGGCCAGATACCGCTGCGCCTCGATGCCCAGGCCACTGGCGCCTGGCCGGTGCCGCCGGTGCTCGAGGTGCGCGGCGAGGTCTACATGCGGCGCGACGACTTCGATGCGCTCAACGAGCGCCAGCGCGCGCGCATCGCTGCCGGCATCAAGGGCGAAAAGACCTTCGTCAACCCGCGCAATGCCGCTGCCGGCGCGGTGCGCCAGCTCGATTCGGCGATCGCGGCCGAGCGCCCCTTGAGCTTCTTTGCCTACGGCCTGGGCGACGTCACGCCCACGGAGCAGGGCGGGCCCGATTTCGCCAGCCACCACGAGCTGCTGCTGGCGCTGAAAAACTGGGGCCTGCCGGTGTCAGACCTGGTCGAGACCTGCATCGGTGCCGAGGCGCTGGTGGCCTATCACCGCCGCATCGGGGCCTTGCGCGACAGCCTGCCGTTTGACATCGACGGCGTGGTCTACAAGGTCGACGCGCTGGCGCTGCAGCGCGAGCTCGGCTTCGTCACCCGGGAGCCGCGCTGGGCGGTGGCGCACAAGTACCCGGCGCAGGAGCAGATGACCGAGGTGCTCGCGATCGAGGTCCAGGTCGGGCGCACCGGCAAGCTCACCCCGGTGGCCAAGCTGGCGCCGGTCTTCGTCGGCGGCGTCACGGTCTCGAACGCGACTCTGCACAACGAGGGCGAGGCCCGGCGCAAGGACGTGCGCGTGGGCGACCAGGTGATCGTGCGCCGCGCTGGCGACGTGATCCCCGAGATCGTCGCGGTGGTGCCGCCGGGCAGCGGATTGCCGCTCGATGCCGAAGCCGTCGCGCCTGAATCCTCGGCTGCCATTGAAGCCACGCCCGAAGCGGAGGTCGGGCTGGCGCAGGGCGATCTGTTCGCCGCCGCGCCAGCCCCGGCCCGTGGCGCGCTGTTCACGATGCCGTCCTGTTGTCCGGTCTGCGCCAGCGCGGTCGTGCGCGAGGAGGGCGAGGTCGATCACCGCTGCAGCGGCGGCCTGTTCTGTCCAGCGCAGCGCAAGCAGGCGCTGCTGCATTACGCGCAGCGGCGCGCGCTCGACATCGAGGGCCTGGGCGACAGATTGGTCGAGCAGCTGGTCGACCTCGGGCTGATCCGGACCCTGCCCGACCTGTATCAGCTCAGCGCCGAGCAGCTCGCCGGCCTGGACCGCATGGCCGAGAAGTCGGCGCAGAATCTGGTCGATGCGCTGGCGCAGGCGCGCCAGACCACGCTGGGCCGTTTCCTGTTCGGCCTTGGCATCCGCCATGTTGGCGAGGCCACGGCCAAGGAGCTGGCGCGCCATTTCGGCAGCCTGGACGCCATCATGGCCGCCAGCGAGGAGGCTTTGCTGCAGGTCGCCGATGTCGGCCCGGTGGTTGCGCACAGCATCACGACCTTCTTTGCCCAGCCGCATAACCGGGAGGTGGTGCAGCAGCTGCGCGCGGCCGGCGTGCACTGGCCCGAAGGCGCGCCCGCGGCCTCGACCGCCTTGCCGCTGGCCGGCCAGACCTATGTGCTGACCGGCACCCTGCCGACCCTGAGCCGTGACCAGGCCAAGGCCATGCTCGAAGCCGCCGGCGCCAAGGTCGCGGGCTCGGTCAGCAAGAAGACGCATTGCGTCGTCGCGGGTGCGGAGGCCGGCAGCAAGCTCGACAAGGCCAGGGAGCTCGGCGTGCGCGTGATCGACGAGGCCGGCCTGCTCGAGTTGCTGGCGCATCCGGCGGCCAGCGCGTAAAATGCAATTGCGACCGCGCATCAGGCGCGGCCTCCCAGGAGGAGACAAGATGGCCCTACGCGACATCCTCAGGATGGGAGACCCGCGCCTGCTGCGCCAGGCCCTGCCGGTTTCCCATTTTGACACCCCCGAGCTGCACCAGCTGTTGCAGGACATGCAGGACACGATGACGGCCGTCAATGGCGCCGGCCTGGCCGCGCCGCAGATCGGCGAGAACCTGCGCATCGTGATCTTCGGCAGCGGCCAGTTCAATCCGCGCTACCCCAAGCAGCCGCCGGTGCCGCGCACCGTGCTGATCAATCCGGTGCTGACCCCGCTCGGTCAAGACGAAGAGTCGGACTGGGAAGGCTGCCTGTCGGTGCCGGGCCTGCGCGGCCAGGTGCCGCGCTTCAAGCGCCTGCATTACCGCGGCTTCGATGCCTACGGTCAGCCGATCGAGCGCGAGGTCGAGGGCTTTCACGCCCGCGTGGTCCAGCACGAGTGCGACCACCTCGACGGCAAGCTCTACCCGATGCGCATGCGCGACTTCAGCCAGTTCGGTTACACCGACGTGCTGTTCCCGGGCCTCGACACGCTGCCCGACGACTGATCGCTTCCGGCCGTCGTCTCAGCCTCAGTCCTTGACCGCCTCGAGCAGTTCGGTCTCGATCTCGATCTGCTCGCGGTTGTGCTGCAGCGCCGGCCCGCTGATCAGGAAGGTGTCCTCGACCCGCTCGCCCAGCGTCGTGACCTTGGCCAGCTGCAGGTTGATCTCGTGGCGTGCCAGCACGCGTGCGATGCTGTAGAGCAGCCCGACCCGGTCGCAGGACGAGATCGTCAGCACCCAGCGCTGGGCCTTCTCGTCCGGGTGCAGCGTGACCCGCGGCAGCACCGGAAAGCATTTGACCCGGCGCGACTGGCGGCCGCGGCTGGGCGTGGGCAGCGGCCCGCGCAGCTCCAGCGTGCGCGCGAGCTCGACCTCCACCATCGCGATCAGCTCGCGGTAATGCTCGGACAGGTCGGGCGAGATCAGCTGGAAGGTGTCGAGCGCGTGGCCGTCGCGCGTGGTGTGGACCTTGGCGTCCAGGATGCTGAAGCCCGCGCCGTCGAAATAGCCACAGATGCGCGCGAACAGGTCGGGCTGGTCGGCGGTGTAGACCAGCACCTGCAGCCCCTCGCCCTCGGGCGAGGGCCGCGCGCGCACCAAGGTCGGGTGCGTCGCGCCGGCAGCAAGCTGCGACAGCGGGCGCGACAGCATGCGGGTATGCCAGGCGATCTCGTCGCCCTGGTGCCGCATGAAATAGCTCACGTCGAGCTGGTCCCACAGCGCCTTGTGCGCCATGTGCGGCAGCGTGTGCAGCGCCAGCAGCGTCAGCGCCTCGCGCTTGCGCGACTCGATCACCGCACCCTGGTCCGGTGCCCGGCCACCCAGGGCACGCAGCGTGGCGCGGTACAGGTCTTCCAGCAGGCGGCCCTTCCAGGCATTCCAGACCTTGGGACTGGTGCCACGGATGTCGGCCACCGTCAGCAGATAGAGCGCGGTCAGCCCCCTTTCGTTGCCGACCCGCTTCGCGAACGCCTCGATCACGTCCGGATCGCTCAGGTCCTGCTTTTGCGCCACATGGCTCATGGTCAGGTGCTCGCCGACCAGGAAGCTGATCAGGTCGCTGTCCTCGCGCGCTATGCCGTGCTCGCGGCAAAAGCGCCTGACCTCGAGCATGCCGAGCTGCGAATGGTCGCCGCCACGCCCCTTGGCAATGTCGTGGAACAGCGCCGCCGTGTACAGCAGCCAGGGCTTGTCCCAGCCCGCGGCCAGCTGCGAGCAGAACGGGTATTCGTGCGAATGCTCGGGGATGAAGAAGCGGCGCATATTGCGCACCACCATCAGGATATGCTGGTCCACCGTGTAGACGTGGAACAGGTCATGCTGCATCTGGCCGACGATGTTGCGGAACACCCACAGATAGCGTCCGAGCACCGAGGTCTGGTTCATCAACCGCAGCGCGTGCATCAAACCCTCGGGCTGCTGCAGGATCTGCAGGAAGGTGGCCCGGTTGCGCGGGTCGCGCCGGAAGGCGCCGTTCATGACCGAACGCGCGTTGTAGAGCGCACGCAGCGTGCGTGCCGACAGGCCCTGGATGCCGGGCTCGCTCTGGAACAGCAGGAAGGTCTCGAGGATGGCCTCGGGATGCTCGTGGTAGAGCTGGTCGCTGGCGACCTCGAGCATGCCGCCCTTGTCGAGGAAGCGCTCGTTGATCGGGCTCAGGGAGACGCCGGCTTCACCGGTGCGTTCGTTGATGCGATCCTGCAGGTTCAGCAGCAGGATCTGGTTGAGCTGGGTCACGGCCTTGGCGGCCCAGTAGTAGCGCCGCATCAGCTGCTCGCTGGCGCGGCGTGCGCCGCGCGTGCTGGCGACCGATCCGGCCTCGGGCGGGGCGGCCCGGTAGCCGAAGGAGTCGGCCAGCGTGGCCTGCAGGTCGAACACCAGCCGGTCCTCGCGGCGGCGCGCGAGCAGGTGCAAGCGCGCGCGGATCAAACTCAGCAGGGCCTCGTTGGACTTGATCTGGCGTACCTCCAGTGGCGTGGCCAGTCCGTTGCGACCGAGCTCGTCCCAGCTGCAGCCCAGGCCAGCCGCCTTCGAAGTCCAGAGCAGGACTTGCAGGTCGCGCAGTCCGCCCGGGGATTCCTTGCAGTTGGGCTCGAGCGAGTAGGGCGAGTTCTCGAATTTCTGGTGGCGCTGCTGCAGTTCGAGCAGCTTGGCCGTGAAGAAGGCAGCCGGGTCCATCGCGGCGGTCAGTGCCTGGTCGAGCGCCTGCCAGGCCTCGCGCTGCCCGGCCACCAGCCGGTTTTCCAGCAGCGAGGTCTGCACCGTGATGTCCTGGGCTGCCTCGGCCAGGCATTCGCTGCGGCTGCGCACGCTTGAGCCGATCTCGAGCCCGATGTCCCAGCAAGCGCCGATGAAGGACTCGATCCGGGTCCTGAGCGCTTCGTCCTGCTCGAGCTGCACGCCCTCGTGCACCAGCACCAGCACATCGACGTCGGAGTAGGGAAACAGCTCGCCGCGGCCATAGCCGCCGACGGCCACCAGCGCCATTTCCGGGTCGAAGCCCGCGCCTTGCCACAAGGTCTGCAGCACCGAGTCGGTGCAGCGGCTCAGTCGCCGCAGCAAGCCCCGGATGGCGCGCGAATGCGGGCCCAGCGCGGCGATCTCGGCCAGCACCGCCGACTTGTCCTCCCGGTAGCGTTGTCTGAGGGCGGGCAGGTCGAGGGTGTCGGTCGTCATGTCGGGGTGGTGCGAGGCAAGCTCAGAAGGAGTCGGAAGGACCTAGCAAAAATCAGGCCGAAGCGGCGGTCTGGATGAAGGCCGGGATCGGCGGCATGCCGTCCGACAGGGTCAGCACCTCGTAGCCGGTCTCGGTCACCAGCACCGTGTGCTCCCACTGCGCCGACAGCGAGCGGTCCTTGGTCACGATGCCCCAGCCGTCGTTCATCTCCTTGAGTTCGCGCCGGCCCTGGTTGATCATCGGCTCGATCGTGATCGTCATGCCGGCCTTGAGCTCCATGCCGGTGCCGGGCTTGCCGTAGTGCAGCACCTGCGGGTCCTCGTGGAACTTCTCGCCGATGCCGTGGCCGCAGAACTCGCGCACCACCGAGTAGCCGGCAGCCTCGGCGAAGACCTGGATCGCGTGTCCGATGTCGCCCAGGCGTGCGCCGGCCTTGACCTGGGCAATGCCCTTCCACATCGCGTCATGGGTGACCTGGCACAGGCGCTTGGCCGCCGTCGAGGCCTCGCCGACGATGAACATGCGACTGGTGTCGCCATGCCAGCCGTTCTTGATCGTCGTGATGTCCAGGTTGACGATGTCGCCCTTCTTGAGCGGCTTGTCGTTCGGGATGCCATGGCAGATCACATGGTTGACCGAAGTGCAGATGCTCTTCGGGTAGGGAATGCCGCCATGCGGGGCGTAGTTCAACGGGGCCGGGATGCAGCCCTGCACATCGACCATGTAGTCGTGCGCCAGCTTATCGAGTTCGTTGGTGGTGACGCCGGGTTTGATGAAGGGCTCGAGGTAGTCGAGCACTTCGGCCGCGAGGCGGCAGGCGATGCGCATGGCGGCGATGCCGGCGGCATCCTTGATGGTGACGGTCATGGCCGGAACCTTATCCAGAAAAGGCCTGCCTGGAACGGCTCGGACTCGAGGTCCGATCCGGTCTTTCCTGGCAGTACCTGAGTGAAGAAACAAGGCCGCTCGACGAGCAGCCAGGGCAGAGAACTACATGCCGCGGCGCGCCATGCAGCCTGCTCTGCAACGATGTGGTTGCAGGGATTTTACGTTCGAAGCCAGGGCTGCATCCTGGCAGCCCGGGAAACAACATCGGCCTCAGGGTCGTCGGCTGCGCAGTCGCCCTGATGCTCCGGCCTTCTGGGTGCGCTCGCGCACAGACGCGATGCCCCATTGGCGTCATCTTCAATCCTGACTTGTTCAAGGAGATCAGCATGGAGACACCCGTTTGCACCAGTTCTCGCTGGAGCACCGCCGCCCTGGGTGCCTACGCGGGCTTGTCGTCGCCGGAGCTGTCGACCCTGGTCGAGCATCTGCGGCTGTGTCGTGGCTCGGCGGGCCGTCTGTTCGCCTTGCGCTGCCTGCTCGAAACTCTCAACGGCTTCGTCGCCGCCCGCTTCGTCACCACGCTGGTGACGCTGGCGCTGTTGATCGGTGTCAGCGCGCAGGTGCGATAAGGCATGGCCAGATCCGAACTGTGGCGACTGTTACCCGATGCGTCTGCTGACCTGTGCCGCATCCTTGATCCCGGGCCAGGCCCGGTTCAGCCCCCGATCCGGTCCGAGATCTTTGGCCTGCAGCGCTTTGCCCAGCATGGCCAGAGCCTGGGCGAGACCCATCGCGTGGCCGAGACCCGCTCGCGTGGCGCCAGCTTCTTTCCGCGCCTGCAGGACAACATCCAGATGCTGCGCACGGCCTGTGCCTATCTGGGCGCGCAGGCGGGCCAGGGCTATGACGTCAGCCCGGCGGCCGAATGGCTGCTCGACAACTCCCATGTGATCGAGGCGCAACTGCAGGAAGTCCACGAGGGCTTGCCGCGCCGCTATTTCCAGGCCCTGCCCAAGCTGCTCGATCCGCCGCTGGCCGGCTTGCCGCGCATCTACGGCGTGGCCTGGGCTTTCGTCGCTCATACCGACAGCGCCTTCGACGAGGAGTTGCTGATCCAGTTCCTGCTCGCCTATCAGCAGGCGCGCGAGCTCAGACTGTGCGAGATCTGGTCGCTGCCGACCACCTTGCGCGTGGTGCTGATCGAGAACCTGCGCCGCCTGGCCGAGCGCGAGGCGACCCACAAGGCCGCGCGCGAAGTGGCCAATCTGTGCTGCGACCGCCTCGACAGTTTCAGCTTGGAGGCACTGGACCAGTTGCTGGCCTGGCTCGAGCGGCGCGGTGTCGGCCAGGCTTTCCTGCTGCAGATGGCGCAACGCCTGCAGGTGCGTCGGGCCACCGATCACGCGCTGCATCAGGAATGGCTGCGCCACGCGCTGCCGGATCTGGCTGCCTGGCAGACGCAACAAGGCATCGACCAGGCCGCCGACAACCTGAGCGTCAGCAACGCGCTGACTTCGCTGCGCACGATCGCGGCGGCCGAATGGCCGGACATCGTGGCCCGCACCAACCCCCTGATGCAGCTGATGCTGACCTCGCCCTTGTTCGAGGCCGAGGATGGCGCCACGCGCGACCAGACCCTGCACGGCATCGAACGGCTGGCCCGGCGCGGTCGGCGCAACGAGTGGGAGGTCGGAAAGACATTGCTCGATCTGATGCAATCCGACCCTGGCGCCGGCCCGGCCGTGGCCAGCCATTGGCTGACCGGGCCCGGCAGACCGGCGCTGGTGCGTGCACTCGGCTTGCCCGCCCGCGTGGCCTGGTCCTGGCGTGTCGTCAGCCGCCAGCTGGCCTTGCCCGTCTACCTGGGCGCGCTGCTGTCTGGCAGCCTGGGGCTGGTTGGCTGGCTGCTGCTGCGCCATCACGCCGGCCCGGCTGGCGTGACTGAGCCGAGTTGGAGGCTGGCGCTGCTCGTGCTGCTGATGCTGTTTCCGGCTTCGGAGGCGGTGGTGGCCGTGATCAACCGCCTGATCAGCGAGTCCGTGCCGCCCGACCGCTTGCCGCGTCTGGCGCTGGCACAGGGCATTCCGGCCGAACATCGGGTGCTGGTCGTGATCCCCTGCCTGCTGACCAGCGAGGCTTCGGTCGACGCTCTGGTGCACCGCTTGCGCCTGCATTACCTCGCCAATCCGGAGCGCCAGGCCCAGTTTGCCCTGCTGAGCGACTGGGCGGATGCCGATCAGGCGCAAATGCCAACGGATGCCGCCTTGTTGAACCGGGCCACGCAGCAGATCATGGCGCTCAATGCGCGCCACCCCAGGCTCCAGTCAGAGGAGCAGGGCGTGCAGGACCGGCAGAAGGCACCGAAGGCACCGGAATTGCCGGCTGCGCCGCGCTTCATCCTGCTGCACCGGGCCCGTCAGTTCAGCGAGACCGAGCAACGCTGGATCGGCTGGGAGCGCAAGCGCGGCAAGCTCGAAAGCCTGGTCGCTGCTCTGGCCCAGGGTGAGTCCAGCGCCTTCATGAACCTGGGCGAGTTGTCCCGCCTCGACTGGGCGGCCCTTTATCTGGTCACGCTCGACAGCGACACCCAGTTGCCGCCCGGACGGTTGCGCGAGCTCGTCAGCATCGCCGCCCATCCGCACAACCAGCCGCAGCTCGATGCCGAAGGCCGCCGCGTGGTCGCCGGCTACGGCATCCTGCAGCCGCGCATCGTCACGCCGCTGCCCGGGCCGCATGAATTCACCCGCTTTCACTGGCTGTTTGCCGGTCAGTGTGGCGTCGACCCCTATAGCGCCGCCAGTTCGGAGGTCTATCAGGACCTGTTTCGGGAAGGGACCTTCACTGGCAAGGGGCTGCTCAATGTGCGGGCCATGCACGCCATGCTGTCAGGTCGCCTGCCCGAAGGCCAGGTGCTGAGCCACGACCTGCTCGAGGGCGCGCTGGCCCGTTGCGCCGCAGTGACTGACATCACGGTGATCGAGGACGCTCCCTTCCATGCCGATGTCGCGACCTCGCGCGTGCACCGCTGGACCCGTGGCGACTGGCAGCTGCTGCCCTTCCTGTTGAGCGCCGGGCGCTACCGCCTGCGCGCGGTCAACCGCTGGAAGATGTTCGACAACCTGCGCCGTTCGCTGGTGGCACCGATGTCGCTGGCGCTGTTGCTGCTGACGCTGGCCGGCGCTCCTCTGTCGCCCTGGGCGGCGCTGGCGCTGGTGCTGGCCGCCTTCGCGGCCGGGCCGCTGCTGGGCGCGCTGGCCGGTCTGGCGCCGGGGCGCCCCGATGTGGCCCGGCTCCGCTTCTACCGCCAGGCCCTGATCGATCTGGCGCGCGCCTGCTGGGGCGGACTCTGGCATCTGGTCCAGTTGCAGCAGCAGGCGCTGCTGGCGCTCGACGCGATGGCGCGCGCGCTCTACCGCATGGGCTTGAGCCAGCGCCATCTGCTGCAGTGGACCACGGCTGCCGCAGCCCAGGCCCAGGCCAGGACCGGGTTGGTCGCGCTGCTGCGGCTGCATTGGAAGGAACCGGTGCTGGCGCTGGGCCTGCTCGCCGGGCTTCTGAGCCTGGCCACGCCTTGGCCAGTGCTGTCGATCCTGTTGTGTCTGCTCTGGGCCTTGGCGCCGGTCGTGACCTGGTGGGCCAGCCGGCCTTGTCCGCCGAGCCAGCAGGCAGTGCTGTCGCCCGATCAAGCGCGCTATCTGGAGGGCGTCGCCCGCGAGACCTGGCGCCTGTTCGAGCGCTGTGTCGGCGCGCCGGATCACCATCTGCCGCCCGACAACCTGCAGACCTGGCCTTACGACATGGTCGCGCATCGCACTTCGCCGACCAATATCGGCCTCTACCTGCTGAGCGTGGCCTGCGCGCGCCAGTTCGGCTGGATCGGCACCCAGGACCTGTTGGGCCGGCTCGAGGCGACGCTGGCCACGCTGCTGAGCCTGCAGCGCCATCGCGGCCATTTCCTCAACTGGTACGACACCCAGACGCTGGTGCCGCTGCTGCCGAGCTATGTCTCGACCGTGGACAGCGGCAACCTGAGCGGCCATCTGCTCGCGGTCGGCCAGGCCTGTCTCGAGCTGGCGCAGGCACCCCATGACGCCAGCGCGGCGCAGCACGCACTGCGGGCCTCGCGGCAAAGGTTGGTCCCGTTGCTGGAGTGCTGGCCGGACCTGGCAGGCCAGCAGGCGCTGGCGCAGCTGCTGGCCATGCCCGACCCGCTGCCGCCTGACCCGGGGGCCGAGTTCGGACGGCTGCTGCAGGCCGCCAGTGACGAACTGGCCGCCTGGCAACCCGAGGCGACCGAGCTGCTGCCGCTGGAGGCGACCCTCAAGTCGGGCTCGCATGATCAGCTGTGCTGGCTGCTGTCGGACCATCTCGCGATGCTGCGCTCGGCCTGGCTCGATGCCCAGGCCCGGGCCAGTGGCGAAACCTCGGACGCGACGCAGCGCCTGCATTCACTGGCACATGAATTCGGCCTGCTGGCCTGGCAGGCCGACTTCACCTTTCTCTATCACCCCAAGCGCCACCTGTTGCACATCGGCTACCGGGTCGCCGAGCAGCAGCTCGATGCCGGCCTCTATGACCTGCTGGCCTCGGAGTCGCGCCTGACCAGCCTGCTGGCCATCGCCAAGGGCGACTTGCCGGTCAGGCATTGGTCTGCACTGGGCCGCCCCTTCTTTGCCAGCGGCGCCCAGGCCGGCCTGCGCTCCTGGTCGGGCTCGATGTTCGAATACCTGATGCCGGGCCTGGTGCTGGCCGAACCTGCTGGCAGTGCCTTGTTTGAAGCCTGTGCCTCGGCGCTGCGCGCCCAGATCGCCTTTGGCACCGAGCGCGGCCTGCCCTGGGGCATCTCGGAGTCGGCCCATGCCGGCCAGGACCATACCCTGGCCTACCAGTACGCGCCGCAAGGCGTGCCGAGCCTGGCGCTGCGTCGCACCCCGGCCGAGGAGCTGGTGATCGCACCCTATGCCACCGCGCTGGCCGCGCAGCACCAGCCCCAGCTTGCCGTCGCCAATTTCGCCGCACTGGAAAAACTGGTTGGGCGCGCGCGCTATGGCTTCATCGAGGCGCTGGATTTTTCTCCTGCCAGGCAGGCCGACAAGCAGCCGTTTCGGCCGGTGCAGACCTTCATGGCGCACCACCAGGGCATGAGCCTGATTGCGCTGGCCAATCTGCTGCTCGGCGCGCCGGCCCAGCGCTGGGGCATGGCCAATGCGCATATCGAGGCCGTTGCCTCGCTGCTGCACGAGCGCGCGCCGCGCGAACTGCCCGCTTGCTGCGCGCAGGCGCCCGTGCTGCCGCCCCAGCCGCTGTCGCGCCCGGCACCGCGCCTGCTGCGCGAGCTGGTGCCGGGCCAGGCGGCCATCGAGTCCACCCATCTGCTCTCGAACGGACGCTACCACGTGACCCTGCGCGCCAATGGTGCCGGCTGGAGTCGCTGGGGCCAGGCGGCCCTGACGCGCTGGCGCGACGACGCGCTGCGCGATGCCCATGGCCATTTCTTTTACCTGCGCCGGCTTGGCCAGGAGCGCGACGCTGCCGCCAGCCGGCCGGTCTCGATCACGCAGCATCCCGCTCCCGATCCAGCCGCGCAGTACAGGAGCACCTACCATGCCGACCGTATTTGTTTCGATGCCCGTTGGCCGGATCTGGCCGCCCATCTGATGGTCTGGGTCAGTCCGGAGGACGACATCGAGTTCCGCGAGGTCGAATTGCGCAACCTGGGCGACAGCCCGCTCGAGCTCGAACTGATGTCGGCGTTCGAGGTCGCGCTGACCGATCCGCGCGCCGACGAAGCCCATCCGGCCTTCACCAACCTGTTCGTGCGTGCCCAGTGGCAGCCGCAGCACCAGGCGCTGCTGTTCGAGCGCCAGCCGCGCCTGCCGACCGAGCCGGCGCTGAGCCTGGCGCATTTCCTGGTCTGCAGCGGCACGCCAGTGCAGGAGCTGCGCGTGCTGGCCGACCGGCAGCGCTGGCGCGGCCGCCAGCAGGACTGCAGCCAGCCGCTGGCCGATTTTTCGGCCGGACCCGCTGCATCGGCGGGCATCGCCGAGCCTGCGCCAGGCGTGCCGCCGCTGGAGCTCGACACCGGCCTCGATCCGGTCTGTGCCATGTCGCTGCGCCTGCGCATCGAGCCCCATGCCAAGGTCAGGCTGACCTTCGCCACCGCGGCCTCCGATCACGCCGCGACCCTGCATGCCGTGATCGACAAGTACCGCCAGCACAGCCATGTGCAGCGCGCCTCGCTGATGTCGGCCACGCTGAGCCGGATTCGCCTCGACGCCCTCGGCATCACGGCCGACAACTTTGCGCTGATCCAGACCCTGACCACGGCCGTGGTGCTGAGCCTGACACGCCCGCAGGCCAGTTCGCTCGCGCCGCAACAGGCTGGCGTTTGCGACCGTCGCCTGCTGTGGCGCTTCGGCATCTCGGGCGACCGCCCCATCATCCTGGTGCGGGTCAACGGGGTGCAGAACCTGGGACTGTTGCGTTCGCTGGCACAGGCGCTGCGCCTCTGGACCTGGGGTGGCCTGGCCTGCGACCTGGTGGTGCTCAGCACCGAGCCCAATTCCTACCAGATGAGCTTGCACCGTGACATCGCCTCGCTGCGCGAGCGCTACGAGGCCAACATCACGCCGCTTGCGTCGGCTGCCGGTCCCATCAATACCGGCTTTCATGTGCTGCGCGTCGACGAGCTCGGCAGCGCTGAAACCGGCACGCTCGACAGCCTGGCCAGGCTGGTCTTCCATGCCGATGGTCGCCCGCTGCAGCAGCATCTGCGCGAATGGCTGGCCGAGCATGAACAGGCGCGCGCCAACCGGAGTCAAGTCCCGGTCGCTGTGCTGGTCGCTGCCTCGCCGGTCAGGACGGCAGAACCGCAAGGGGAATTCGAGCCGGAGACCGGCGAGTTCAGCTTCGAGACCGGGTCCGGGCTGCGTCCGGCCCGGCCCTGGGTCAATGTGCTGGCCAATCCGGCCTTCGGTGCCTTGCTTTCGGAGGCCGGCGGCGGCTACAGCTGGGCCGTCAACAGCCGCTTGAACCAGCTCACCGCCTGGTCCAATGACCCGGTGGCCGATCCGCCCTCCGAATGCTTACTGCTGCAGGATCTGAGCCGTCGCGAGGCCTGGAGCGTGACCCCCAATGCCTGGGGCGACAGCCAGCTGCGCTATCGCGTCTCGCACGCGCCGGGCCTAAGCCTGATCAGCCATCGCCGGGGTGAGCTGGAGGTGACCGCCTGCTGGTGCGTCGATCCCCAGACCTCGGTCAAGCAGATCAGCCTGCGCCTGGTCAACCATGGCCGGCGCCCGTTGCAGCTGCGCGTGCTGGCGCTGGTCGAGTGGTTGCTGGGCGCGAGCCGGGCCGACCGCAACACGGTCCATGCCGCGCTGCATCGCCAGCGCCTGTCCAGTCTGCCGCCCTCGGGCCGGGCCGATCAGGCCGAGCCTGTGGCCACGCTCACGGCCTTGCTCGGCACGCAAACCGAGCAGGCCGGTGGCTTCGGCCAGGGCACGGCCTTCCTGGCCACCGTCCAGCATGAGGGCCAAGCCACCGACTGGACCTGCGACCGGCGCGAGTTCTTCGACCCGGGCGGCGGCTTGTGCTGGCCCGATCAGCTGGGCCAGCGCCAGGGCGCCGGACTCGATCCTTGCGCGGCACTGGCGACAACGTTGCTGCTGTCCCCCGGCCAGGCGCTGGAGCAAAGGTTCCTGCTCGGCTATGCCGCTGACCCCGAGGCGGCCCGCCAACTGGCCCAGGCGGCGGCACTCAAGCCGTCCGGGCAGCGCCAGGACGAGGTGCGCGCCAGCTGGGACCAGCTGCTCGGGGCGACCCAGGTCAAGACGCCCGACCCCCTGTTCGATCTGATGGTGAATCGCTGGCTGCTGTATCAGACCGTGGCTTGCCGCCTGTGGGCCAAGGCCGGTTTCTACCAGGCCGGCGGGGCCACGGGTTTTCGGGATCAGCTGCAGGACGCGCTGGCGCTGGCCTGGGCGGCACCGGATCTGCTGCGCCAGCAGATCCTGCTGAGCGCCTCGCGTCAGTTCATCGAGGGCGATGTGCAGCATTGGTGGCATGCGCCGAGCGGGGCAGGGGTGCGCACCCATATCTCGGACGATCTGCTCTGGCTGCCGCATGCCTGTCTGCATTACCTGCGCGCCACCGGCGAGCTGGAGTTGCTCGAGCAGAACCTGCCCTTTCTCGAAGGCCCGGCCATCCCCGAGCAGGCGGAAGACTGGTATGGCGTGCCGACGGTCAGTGCCCAGCAGGCCACGGTCTACGAGCATTGCGCGCTGACGCTGGACCGCAGCTTGCGCGTCGGCGCGCATGGCCTGCCGCTGATGGGCAGCGGTGACTGGAACGACGGCATGAACCGCGTTGCGCACGAGGGTCGCGGCGAGTCGGTCTGGCTGGGCTGGTTCCTGTGCCGCCTGGTGGCTGATTTCGCGCCGCTGGCGCGCGCGCGCGGCGATCAGGACCGGGCCCAGCGCTGGGAAAGCGCCGCCCAGGGCTGGCAGTCGGTGCTCAACGGCGCGGCCTGGGATGGTCGCTGGTTCAAGCGTGCCTTCTTCGATGACGGCCGGGCGCTGGGCTCCGAGGCCAATGCCGAATGCCGCATCGACCTGATCGCGCAGGCCTGGAGCGTGCTGTCGGGCGTGGCCGATCCCGACTTGCAGCGCCAGGCGATGGCTTCGGTACAGGCCTATCTGGTCGATTCCGAGGCCGGCTTGATCCGCTTGCTCGATCCTCCCTTTTCGCATGCCAGCCGCCCCAGCGTCGGTTATATCCAGGCTTATCCGGCCGGCGTGCGCGAGAACGGGGCCCAGTACACCCATGCCGGAGTCTGGGCCTTGATGGCGCAGGCCGAGCTGGCCCGGCAAAGCCCGTCAGAAGGCCGGCTGGCCGACCAGGTCTACGACTACTTCACCTACCTGAGTCCGGCCCACAAGGCGGCTGATCCGGTCTGGGGCCCGCGCTACCGCCTCGAGCCCTATGTCTTGGCCGGCGATGTCTACAGCCAGCCGCCCTATGTCGGGCGTGGCGGCTGGAGCTGGTACACCGGGTCTGCCGCCTGGCTGCACCGGGCCGCGATCGAGTCGATGCTGGGCTTGCAGCTCGAAGCCAGGACGCTGCAGTTCAGGCCCTGCCTGCCCGAGCATTGGCCACAGGTCGAATTGACGCTGCGCCGCGCGGGCCGCCGCCTGCACTTTGTGCTGCTGCGCGCCACCGCGGCCGAGGCGCTGGCCCGCACCGAGCCGCTGGCGGCGCAGCTGCTGCGCCCCGGCCAGTCATTGGCCTGGGCTGAGCTGGCGTCGGACGCCAGCTTCGTGATACCGCTGCTCGATGACAGCTCGCCTGACTAGCAGGCACGCAAAAAACCCGGCTCTGTGGCCGGGTTGAAGGCTTTTCGCTCCCTGAGATGCTAAGTTCTTCTTGCCCGCATGGAAACCGGGGGCGCAGGGCGGCGCTTACCTGTCCTTGTCCTTGCTGGCATCCTGCATCTTCTCGCCCGCTTTCTCAAGCTGCTGGCCGAGCTTGTCTGCCGCTTCCTTGAGCTGCTCGGCCGCCTTTTCGCTGGCCTGGTCGATTTCCTTGCCGGCCTTTTCGGCCGGTCCTTCCTGCTTCTGGCAAGCCGACAGTGCCAGCACCAGGGCCGACATGGCCACTGCCGAGCCCATGAGTCTGTTCATCTTCATGATTCTCCCTCGCGTTGCAGCAGCAAGGCTGCAGTGAGCGCTCCCGCTGCGAGCGCGCCCACTGCGCCAGTTTTCACTTCTTGATTTCGTGACCGATCAGGCCGCCGATCGCGGCGCCGCCCACGGTGCCCGCGGTGCTGCCACCGGTCAGGATCGAGCCGCCAATGGCGCCAGCGCCGGCACCGATGGCCGTGCTTTTCTCTTGCTGCGTCATGCCCGAGCAAGCGCCCAAGGCCAGTAGCGCGACGATGCCGGCCGTGCCAAGTGTCAATCGAAGGGTCGTTTTCATGTCATTGCTCCAGTTTGAAGTGGCTGTTGCAGCCGCGTGTGTCGATGACTTGCATTCCGACGGATCACCTCAAGCAACCAGTCTAATCGCATACCGAAAGATGCGGTATTTTCATTTCTTACTAGCTGAATCATGGATTTTTCGCTGACTGGCGAATCATATCGCTCAGAGTATTCCGAGTAACAGCAGAACCAGAACGGTGGCCGTTGCCAGACCGACCAGTCCGCTGGGTCGATAGCCCCAGCTTCGACTGTGCGGCCAGCCCGGCTCCCCCTGGCTGCGCTGTGGTGTCGAGTTCGGCACCTGACCAGCTTGACAGCGGGCCAGTTCCGGTTCCGTTCGGTGGCAGACACAAGCGCAGTCGTTTGAGGGGAATGTGGCGGAAATGTGGTGGGAATCGGGCCTGCTGGCCTGGCGCGCCAGGGCCGCTGGCGATCAAGCCGGAGCGTGGCTAGACCCCGCCCAGGAAGCCCGCGGACTGTCATGACGCTGAAAAATACCGCGCGCCGGCAAAATACCCCGGATCACAGGATACAATTGCGGCTTAGTCGGAGCGTAGCGCAGCCTGGTAGCGCATCTGCTTTGGGAGCAGAGGGTCGCGAGTTCGAATCCCGCCGCTCCGACCATCCTACAAAAGGCCCACATGTTGGGCCTTTGTTTCGTCAGGCGTACTGCCCGTAGCTCAACTGGATAGAGCAGCTGCCTTCTAAGCAGCAGGTCGGGGGTTCGAGTCCCTCCGGGCAGACCAGCGTTCCCTCTGTGAAAATCCCTTGTCCAGCGCAAAACCAGGGCGGATGCAGAGGAATTCCGCTGGATGATTGTCCGGTGCAAGTCTCTTGCTTGCGCTGGCATCTCGGTATATACTAACGAAGTCGGTTTCCGGTGCTGTTCTTGTAAAGAATAAAGTGCTGAAAAACTGGCTTCACGACCAGATGGGCGGGTAATACCGGCCCTTTTTTTTTGGCTGTCCCTTTTTGGGACTGTTTTAAAGCGGCAAGATATTGATGAGTTGGCAGCAGACCGTAGAGCAAACCGTCACGGGTTTGGGGTATGACTTGGTGGATCTGGACCGGTCCGCCGGCGGTTTGTTGCGCGTGACCATCGACCTGCCATGGGATCCGACGCAGGCCGGAGTCGAGCAGTTCGTCACGGTCGAGGACTGCGAGAAGATCACGCGCCAGCTCCAGTATCTGCTTGAAGTCGAAAACGTCGACTACAAGCGCCTGGAAGTCGGCTCGCCCGGCATCGATCGCCCCCTGCGCAACGAAAACGACTTCATCCGCTTTGCCGGTCAGGAAGTCGACATCACGCTCAAGGAGCCGATTGGCGTGACCGGCACCACGATCGCGGCCAACCGCAAGAAATTCCGCGGCACGCTCGAGCGCCCTGAAAGCGGTGAAGGCTGGCAGATCGTCTGGAGCGACGCCCCCGAGCGCAAGCCGGGTGCCCGCATCAGCAAGAAGGCCAAGCCGCTGCCGGTCCAGGTGCTGGGTTTCACGCTCGAAGAGATTCGCGAAGCGCGTCTGGCCCCGATCGTGAGCTTCAAGGGCCGAGGTGCAACTCCTGCGGCCGATACAGATTTGAACAATACAGCTGCAGAGTACGGAAAGGCAGGCGAGTGATATGAATCGCGAAATGTTGATGTTGATCGATGCGATCTCGCGCGAAAAGAATGTGGAGCGCGACTTGGTGCTGGGCGCCGTCGAGACCGCGCTGGCTTCGGCCACCAAGAAGCTCTACAAGGGCGAGGTCGATATTCGTGTCGCGATCGATCCCGACAGCGGAGCCTACGAAACCTTCCGTCGCTGGCTGGTCGTCCCTGACGAAGCCGGTCTGCAGAACCCCGAGGCCGAGGAGCTGATCTCCGACGTGGCCGACGAGAACCCTGGCATCCAGGTCGGCGACTTCATCGAGAAGTCGATCGAGAGCGTGCCGATCGGCCGCATCGGCGCCATGGCCGCCAAGCAGGTGATCCTGCAGCGCATCCGTGACGCCGAGCGCGAAATGCTGCTCAACGACTTCATGTCGCGCGGCGACAAGATCTTCGTCGGCACCGTCAAGCGCCTGGACAAGGGCGACGTGATCGTCGAGAGCGGCCGCGTCGAAGGCCGCTTGAAGCGCAGCGAGATGATCCCGAAGGAAAACTTCCGTTCCGGCGACCGCGTGCGCGCCATGATCATGGAAGTCGACCTGACCCTGCGCGGCGCGCCGATCCTGCTGTCGCGCTCGGCGCCCGAGTTCATGATCGAGCTGTTCCGCCAGGAAGTGCCCGAGATCGAGCAAGGCCTGCTCGACATCAAGAAATGCGCCCGTGACCCGGGTTCGCGCGCCAAGATCGCCGTCGTCTCGCACGACAAGCGCATCGACCCGATCGGCACCTGCGTCGGCGTGCGTGGTTCGCGCGTCAACGGCGTCACCAACGAGCTCGCCGGTGAGCGCGTCGACATCGTGCTGTGGAGCGAGGACCCGGCCCAGTTCGTGATCGGCGCCTTGGCACCGGCCAACGTGCAGTCGATCGTGGTCGACGAGGAACGCGGCGGCATGGACGTGGTGGTCGACGAGGAAAACCTCGCGATCGCGATCGGTCGTGGCGGCCAGAACGTGCGCCTGGCGTCCGACCTGACCGGCTGGAAGATCAACATCATGACCGCCGACGAGTCGGCCCAGAAGCAGGCCGCCGAATCCCAGTCGATCCGTGCGCTGTTCATGGAAAAGCTCGATGTCGACCAGGACCTGGCCGACATCCTGATCGAGGAGGGCTTCGGCAGCCTCGAGGAAGTGGCTTATGTGCCGCTGCAGGAGATGCTCGAGATCGCCTCCTTCGACGAAGACACCGTCAACGAACTGCGTGCCCGTGCCAAGGCGGCCTTGCTGACGATGGAAATCGCCCGTGAGGAAAGCGTCGACGATGCCTCGCAGGACCTGCGCGACCTCGACGGCCTGACGGTCGAGCTGATTGCTCAGCTCTCTGGTGCCGGTGTGCACACCCGGGACGAGTTGGCCGATCTGGCCACTGACGAATTGTGCGAAATTACAGGCCAGACGCCCGCCGAGGCCACGGCGCTGATCATGAAGGCCCGTGAACATTGGTTCTCGGGTGACTCGGCTGAGAGCCAGTCCTGATCGCGGAGGCCTTACGGAGAAATTAATTAATATGTCTAGCAATACCGTCGCAGAATTCGCCGCCGAACTCGGTAAACCCACTTCCGTGCTGCTCGAGCAGCTGTCTGGCGCAGGCGTCGACAAGCGTGCCGGCAACGACATGCTGACCGAGTCCGACAAGCAAAAGCTGTTGGGCTACCTGAAGGCTGCCCACGGCACCGCCACTGGCGAGCGCAAGAAAATCACCTTGACCACCAAGTCAACCAGCGAAATCAAGCAGGCCGACGCCACCGGCCGTGCCCGCACCATCCAGGTCGAAGTGCGCAAGAAGCGCACCTTCATCAAGCGCGACGACGAGCCGGCCGAGGGCGACAGCAGCGCGTCCCAGACCGAAGAGCTGGTGCGCCGCGAGGAAGAAGCGCGCCGACAGGCCGAGTCGATCGAGCGCCAGGAAGCCGAGCTGGCCCAGCAGCGCCAGCAACGCGCCCAGGCCGAGGAACAGGCCGCCGTCCAGCGCGAGTCCGAGGATGCCCAGGCCCGCAAGCGCGAAGCCGAGGAAGCCGCCGCCCGTCGCGAAGCCGAGTACCTGCAGCAAGTCGCTGCCCGCACCGCGGCCGAGCAGGAGGCCCAGGCCAAGCTGACGGCCGAGCGCGCCGAGCACGCCGCCCAGATCGCCGCTGCCAAGGCCAAGGCCGAGGCCGAGATCAAGGCCAAGCAGGACGAGGCCAAGAAGGCCGAGGCCGACCGCGCCAAGGACCTCGAAGACCGCCGCCGCAAGGCGCTGGCCGAGGCCGAGGCCATCCGCGCCATGATGTCCGCGCCCAAGAAGGTGCTGGTCGCCAAGAAGCCCGAGGAGCCCAAGCCCGCCGCTGCGCCGGCCGTCGCCAAGGGCACGCTGAGCAAGCCGGCTGCCGGTGCTGCCAAGCCCGGCCAGGCTCCGGCTGCCGCTCCCGCCGCTGGCGCAGGCAAGAAGGAAGTCAAGTCCGAGAACCTGTCTTCCACCTGGAAGGACGACGCGAACAAGAAGAAGGAAATCAAGACCCGTGGCGACACCGGCGCTGGCCGCCCGGGTGGCAGCAACTGGCGCGCGGGCAACAAGGGTGGCGGTCGCCGTGGTGGTCGTGATGACCGCAACCAGGGCGCTTCTTCCTTTGCTCCGGCCGCAGACGTCAAGGTGATCGAGGTCCATGTGCCCGAGACCATCACGGTCGCGGAACTGGCCCACAAGATGAGCCTGAAGTCGTCCGAGGTCATCAAGCAGCTGATGAAGCTGGGCCAGATGGCCACCATCAACCAGCCGCTGGACCAGGACACCGCGATGATCCTGGTGGAAGAGCTCGGCCACAAGGCCGTGGTCGCCGCACTGGATGATCCGGAAGCCTTCACCGACGAGGACGTGGCCGTCACCGCCGAACTGCTGCCGCGCGCTCCGGTCGTGACCGTCATGGGTCACGTCGACCACGGCAAGACCTCGCTGCTCGACTACATCCGCCGCACCAAGGTGGCGTCCGGCGAAGCCGGCGGCATCACGCAGCATATCGGTGCCTACCACGTGGAAACCCCGCGCGGCATGGTCTCCTTCCTCGACACCCCGGGTCACGAGGCCTTCACGGCCATGCGTGCCCGCGGTGCCCAGGCGACCGACATCGTGATTCTGGTCTGTGCCGCCGATGACGGCGTCATGCCCCAGACCAAGGAAGCCATCAAGCACGCGAAGGCGGCTGGTGTGCCGATGGTCGTGGCGCTGACCAAGATCGACAAGCCCGGCATCAACCTCGAGCGCGTGCGCTCGGAGCTGGTCGGCGAAGAAGTGGTGCCGGAAGAATTCGGCGGCGACGTGCCTTTCGTGGGCGTGTCGGCCAAGACCGGCGAGGGCATCGACGCGCTGCTCGAGCAGGTCCTGCTGCAAGCGGAAATCCTGGAACTCAAGGCGCCGGTGCAAGCCAACGCCAAGGGTCTGGTGATCGAAGCCCGCCTCGACAAGGGCAAGGGCGCCGTGGCGACCGTGCTGGTGCAGTCCGGCACGCTCAAGGTCGGTGACGTGGTGCTGGCAGGCCAGACTTCGGGCCGCGTGCGCGCCATGCTCGACGAGAACGGCAAGCCGACCAAGGAAGCCGGCCCGTCGATCCCGGTCGAGATCCAGGGCCTGGCCGAAGTGCCGCAGGCGGGTGACGACTTCATGGTCATGCTCGACGAGCGCCGTGCCCGTGAGATCGCGACCTACCGCGCCGGCAAGTTCCGCAACACCAAGCTGGCACGCCAGCAGGCTGCGAAGATGGAGAACATCTTCTCCGACATGTCGGGTGGCGAAGTCCAGACCCTGCCGATCATCATCAAGTCCGATGTCCAGGGTTCGCAGGAAGCGCTGGCCGCCTCGCTGCTCAAGCTCTCGACCGAAGAGATCCGCGTCCAGCTGGTCTACGCCGGCGTGGGTGGCATCAGCGAGTCGGACATCAACCTGGCGATCGCTTCCAAGGCGATCGTGATCGGCTTCAACGTGCGGGCCGAAGTCGGTGCGCGCAAGCTGGCCGAAGGCAACGATGTCCAGATCCATTACTACAACATCATCTATGACGCCGTCGATGAGTTGAAGGCCGCGATGTCGGGCATGCTGGCTCCGGAGAAGCGCGAGGAGATCATCGGTACCGCCGAGATCCGCAACGTGATCGTCGCGACCAAGATCGGCACCATCGCCGGCTGTATGGTCACCCACGGTCACATCACTCGCAACGCGCATTTCCGCCTGCTGCGCGAGAACGTGGTGGTCTACACCGGCGAGCTCGAGTCCTTGAAGCGCATGAAGGACGACGTCAAGGAAGTCAAGGAAGGCTTCGAGTGCGGCGTCAAGCTCAAGAACTACAACGACATCAAGGAAGGCGACATCCTCGAGGTCTTCGAGATCAAGGAAATCGCTCGTACTCTCTGAGCTTGAACGATGCCGGCCAAGAAATCGCCCTCCAACCGCAGCTTCAAGGTCGCCGATCAGATCCAGCGTGATCTGACCGAGCTGATCCGCGAGCTCAAGGACCCTCGTCTGGGCATGATCACCCTGCAGGCCGTGGAAGTCACGCCTGACTATGCTCATGCCAAGATCTGGTTCAGCCTGCTGACAGGCAACCCGCAAGACACCGAGGCGGCCTTGAACCAGGCCTCCGGTTTCCTGCGCAACGGCCTGTTCAAGCGCCTGCACATTCACACCGTGCCGACGCTGCACTTCCACTTCGACCGCACCTCCGAGCGTGCGGCCGACATGAGCGCCTTGATTGCCAAGGCGGTCGCGTCGCGTTCCCAGGACGAGAGTTGAGATGACCGCAGCACCTCGCGCACGGGTGCAGCGTCGCCCCGTGCATGGGGTGGTGCTGCTCGACAAGCCGATCGGTCTCTCCAGCAACCAGGCCTTGCAGAAGGTCAAGTGGTTGCTGCGTGCCGAGAAGGCGGGACACACCGGCACTCTCGACCCACTCGCCACTGGCGTGCTGCCGCTGTGCTTTGGCGCCGCGACCAAGTTCAGCCAGCTGCATCTCGATGCCGACAAGGGCTATACGGCCGTGCTGCGCCTGGGCGCCACGACCAGCACCGGCGACCTCGAGGGCGATCTGACCTCGAGCGTTGCCGTCGATCGGGCGGCACTGACGCCCGAGCTGCTGCAGGCGGTCGCGGCCCGGTTCACCGGTCCGATCAGCCAGTTGCCGCCGATGTACAGCGCGCTGAAAAAAGACGGCAAGGCGCTCTACGAGTACGCCCGCGCCGGCATCGAGGTCGAGCGCGAGCCGCGCTCGGTCACGATCCGCGAGCTGTCGCTGCGCCTGTTGCCCGAGACCGATGCTGGAAGGGTCGAGCTCGAGCTGCAGGTGCTGTGCAGCAAGGGCACTTATGTCCGCACGCTGGCTGAGGACATCGGCCAGGCGCTGGGCTGCGGTGCCCACCTGTCGGCCTTGCGCCGCACCCGCACCGGCGAATTTGAACTTTCGCACTGCATTTCCATCGAAGCTATCGAGGCCTTGCCCGACAGCGAGCGCCTGGGCGTTCTGTTGCCGGTCGAGACCCTGCTGGCCCGCCATGAGCGTGTCACGCTCGACGAGCACAATTCCGGCCGATTCCTCAGCGGCATGCGCCGGCGCGGCCCCTGGGCCGATTGTGCGCAGGTCGCCGTCTATGCCGACCATCCTGCCGCCTTGCTGGGCACTGCCCAGGTCGAGGCCGGCGAACTGATCCCGGGGCGTCTGTTGAGCCCTATCGAAATTCAACATATCCTTGAGAGCCACTCATGAGTACCCCGATTCGTAACATCGCCATCATCGCCCACGTTGACCACGGCAAGACCACCATGGTTGACCAGCTGCTGCGTCAGTCCGGTACCTTCGCCGAGCACGAAAAAGTCGTCGACACCGTGATGGACAACAACGCCATCGAACGCGAGCGCGGCATCACCATCCTGGCCAAGAACTGCGCGGTCAGCTGGGAAGGCACCCACATCAACATCGTCGACACCCCCGGCCACGCGGACTTCGGTGGTGAAGTCGAGCGCGCGCTGTCGATGGTTGACGGCGTGGTGCTGCTGATCGATGCCCAGGAAGGCCCGATGCCGCAGACCCGCTTCGTGACCAAGAAGGCACTGGCCTTGGGCCTGCGTCCGATCCTGGTCGTCAACAAGGTCGACAAGCCGGGCGCCAACCCCGACAAGGTCGTCAACGCCGCTTTCGACCTGTTCGACAAGCTCGGCGCGACCGACGAGCAGCTCGACTTCCCCGTCGTCTACGCTTCGGGCATCAACGGCTGGACCTCGCTGGAAGAGGGCACCCCGGGCGAGCAGTGGGGCCCCGACATGTCGGCCCTGTTCAACACCATCCTGAAGCATGTGCCGGCCCAGAAGGGCGACCCGGCTGCACCGCTGCAGCTGCAGGTCTCGGCGCTGGACTTCTCGACCTTCGTCGGTCGCATCGGCGTCGGCCGCATCAGCCAGGGCACCATCAAGCCCGGCATGGACGTGGTGGTGATGGAAGGCCCGGACGGCAAGTCCGTCAAGGGTCGCGTCAACCAGGTGCTGACCTTCCAGGGTCTGGACCGCGTCCAGGTGACCGAAGCCGGTCCGGGCCACATCGTGCTGGTCAACGGCCTGGGCGACATCGGCATCGGCGTCACCATCACCGATCCGGTCACCCCGGCTCCGCTGCCGATGCTCAAGGTCGACGAGCCGACCCTGACCATGAACTTCTGCGTCAACACCAGCCCGCTGGCCGGTCGCGAAGGCAAGTTCGTCACCAGCCGCCAGATCTGGGACCGCCTGCAAAAGGAACTCCAGCACAACGTCGCGCTGCGTGTCAGCGAGACCGACGAAGACGGCATCTTCGAAGTGATGGGCCGTGGTGAACTGCACCTGACCATCCTGCTGGAAAACATGCGCCGCGAAGGCTACGAGCTGGCTGTCTCCAAGCCGCGCGTGGTGTTCCGCGACATCGACGGCGTCAAGTGCGAGCCGATCGAACTCGTGACCGCCGACATCGAGGAAACCCACCAGGGTGGCGTGATGCAGGCACTGGGCGAGCGCAAGGGCGAGTTGGTCAACATGGAGCCGGACGGCCGTGGCCGCGTGCGCCTCGAGTACCGCATCCCGGCGCGTGGCCTGATCGGCTTCACCAACGAGTTCCTCAACCTGACCCGTGGTTCCGGCCTGATCTCGAACATCTTCGACAGCTACGAGCCGCACAAGGGCGACATCGCCAGCCGCAAGAACGGCGTGCTGATCTCGATGGACGACGGCGAGATCTTCACCTACGCACTGGGCAAGCTCGACGACCGCGGCCGCATGTTCGTCAAGGCCAACGATCCGGTCTACGAAGGCATGATCGTCGGCATCCACAGCCGCGACAACGACCTGATCGTCAACGCGACCCGCACCAAGCAGCTGACCAACTTCCGTGTCTCGGGCAAGGAAGATGCCGTCAAGATCACGCCGCCGATCGACCTGACGCTGGAATACGGTGTCGAGTTCATCGAGGACGACGAGCTGGTTGAGATCACGCCGAAGTCGGTGCGCCTGCGCAAGCGTTACCTGAAGGAAAACGACCGCAAGCGCGCCAGCCGCGGTTGAGCCATTCCTGGCCCGGTTCGCGATGAAACCTCGTAAGCTGGGCCATGGTCAGGCCGTCGGACTGATGGTGCTGGTCACGCTCCTGTGGAGCACGGCTGGCGTGGTGACACGCCAGCTCGATTCAACCCGCAGCTTCGAGCTGACCTTCTGGCGCAGCGCCTTCACGGCGGCTGCGCTTTTGGTCTTGCTGCCGCTGTGGCAGGGACCTGGCCTGTGGCGCCGCATGCGTGCTACGGGTGCCATGCTCTGGCTGTCGGGCGCCTGCTGGGCCGCGATGTTCACCTGCTTCATGTTGGCCATGACGCTGACGACCGTGGCCAATGTGCTGATCACGATGGCGCTCGGCCCGTTGCTGACGGCGCTGGTGGCCTGGCTCTGGCTGGGGCATCGCTTGCCGGCGCGCACCGGGGCCGCCATTGTGCTGGCCGGCTGCGGCATTGGCTGGATCTATGGCGGGCAGATCGACGCCGGTGCCGGCTGGAGCGGCATCCTGGTTGCTGCCGCCGTGCCGCTGGCGGGCGCCATCAACTGGACCCTGGTGCAACGCAACCAGGCGCCCGGGCATCAGCTCGACCTGGCGCCGGCCGTGCTGGTGGGTGCCGGTCTGTCGGCCCTGCTGACCTTGCCGCTGGCCTGGCCGCTGCAGGCCGGCGCGCCGGATCTGGCCTGGCTGGCCGCCCTGGGTCTGGGGCAGCTGGCTATTCCCTGTCTGCTGTCGGTGATCTGCGCGCGTTCGCTCAGTGCACCCGAGATGTCGCTGCTGGCCTTGCTCGAGGTGCTGTTCGGCATCTGGCTGGCCTGGCTCGGCGCTGGCGAGACGCCGCCGCCCAGCACGCTGCAGGGTGGGGCGTTGGTGCTGGCGGCGCTGCTGGGCAACGAATGGCTGGCCCATCGCGCCCGAGTCCGCGCTCGCGCTGTCGGCGACAGGCTGGCACACGAGCCGGCCGCCTGACCGCTCGGATCGGCAGAGGCCGCCCGGGTTTTTTTCAGCGGCTGCGGCTCTTGAGCGCGCGCTCGACCTCGCGCTTGCCTTCGCGTTCCTTGATGGTGTCGCGCTTGTCGTGCTCGGCCTTGCCCTTGGCCAGCGCGATCTCGCACTTGACCCGGCCGTTCTTCCAGTGCAGATTCAGCGGCACCAGGGTGTAGCCTTTTTGCTCGACCTTGCCGACCAGGCGCTTGATCTCCTCGCGGTGCAGCAGCAGCTTCTTGATGCGCGCGCTGTCGGCGCTCACGAAGGGCGAGACCCCGCGCAGCGGGTTGACCTGGCAACCGATCAGGAACAGCTCGCCCTCGCGCACCAGTACATAGCCGTCGGTCAGCTGGACCTTGCCCTCGCGCAGGGCCTTGACCTCCCAGCCCTCGAGCACCATGCCGCATTCGTAACGCTCCTCGATGTGGTAGTTGTAGAGCGCCTTCTTGTTGTCGGCGATGCGCGTGTCGCGCGCGGCGGTGGATTTCTTGTTGGTGGCCATGCTGATCAAATGGGGAGGCCCCGGACCAATACAATCCCGGGGCGACCGACGATTGTATGAAAAGCATTCACAAATCTGTTTTACTCTGGCACAGCGCGTCCGAAATGTTCGTGCTGGTGGCCGATGTTCCCCGTTATCCCGAGTTCCTGCCCTGGTGCAACGAAGGGGCTCTGCTTGAACAGCAGGGCTCGGTCGTGGTCGCCCGGGTCGGCATGTCCATCAGCGGCTTGAAGAAAACCTTCACGACTCGCAACACCCAGGTCGAGGGCCGCAGCATCAAGCTCGAGCTGGTCGACGGGCCGTTTTCTCACCTCGAGGGCACCTGGGAGTTCATCCCCCTCGGTGGCCCGGAGCAGAACGCCTGCAAGATCCTGTTCACCCTCAACTATGCCTTCTCGAGCCGCACGCTCGAGTCGCTGGTCGGGCCCGTGTTCGACAAGATCGCGGGCAGCCTGGTCGATGCCTTCGTCAAGCGGGCCGACCAGGTCTATGGCGCCGGCTGACGGCATGAAGATCACCCTGGTCTACGCGCCGGCTGCGCGCGAGCTGCTCGAGTGCGAGCTCGAACTGCCGCAAGGCAGCACCCTGGCCGACGCCTTGCAGCGCAGCGGCTGGCTGCTCCAGCACCCCGAGCTGGGCTCGGACGCCGCCATCTGCTGCGGCATCTGGGGCCGCAAGGCCGCGCGCGAGACTGCGCTGCGCGACGCTGACCGGGTCGAGTTCTGGCGCGGCTTGCGCGTCGACCCCAAGGTGGCCCGGCGCGAGCGGTTCCGCTCCCAGGGCGCCAAGACGGCCGGACTGTTCGCGCAGCGCCGTCCTGGCGCCAAGTGGGGTTACTGAGCAGGCGCGGTCAACGCGCGCCGTCCTTGGGCTCGCAATTGTCGCGCTCGGCTTGCTGGGCGCGCAGCGTTTCCTGTGCCCGCATCGCGTCGTCCATCAGCACCTGCTCACCCTTGTCGTTCAGGCTGTAGAGCCGCAGGCTGGAGGCCAGCGTCGCGAGCGTGGCTCTGGCTCGGCGGCAGTTCTCGCGCAGCGCAGCGGCGTTGCGCTGATAGAGCGGCTCCGGCGCCTTGCCCTGCGGCTGGTCGCTGCCTGCGCTGGCAGGCGAGCTGCTGCTGGGTGAGGGCAGGCTGGGGGCCGGCAGATCCGGTCCGGGCCGCTGCAGGATGCGCGGCTCGGGCACTGAAGCTGGCGGCGGCAGGTCGCTGAAGACCTGGCGCCCCTGGCTGTCTTGCCATTGCCAGCGGCCGCCATTGGCCTGTGCCAGCGAGATCGCACCGAGCCAGCAGCTGCTGCCGAGCACCAGCCAGCCGGCTTGTCGTCGCAGCAAGGCAGCGCGTTTATTTGCCCACAGAAGCGAAAAAAATTTCCCCATCCCGTCCTCCTCGGCTTAGCCATGTCCGGATGGTACATTCAAGCGCCAGTACAATAGCGCTTTTGGAGCCTTACACATGCGCCTACTCGGTAAAGCCCTCACCTTCGACGACGTGTTGTTGGTGCCGGCCTACTCCCAGGTCCTGCCCAAGGACACTTCGCTCGCGACTCAATTCACGCGCGACATCACTCTGAACCTGCCGCTCGTGTCCGCCGCCATGGACACCGTCACCGAAGCGCGCCTGGCCATTGCCATTGCGCAGGAGGGCGGCATCGGCATCGTGCACAAGAACCTGACCGCGCAGGAGCAGGCGGCCCAGGTCGCCAAGGTCAAGCGCTACGAATCGGGCCTGCTGCGCGACCCGGTCGTCATCACCCCTGACACCACCATCTACCAGGTGATGCAGCTGTCGGAAGAACTCGGCGTGTCCGGCTTCCCGGTGGTTGACGGCGGCAAGGTGGTCGGCATCGTCACGGGGCGCGACCTGCGCTTCGAGACCCGCTACGACCTGCCGGTGCGCGAGATCATGACGCCCCAGGAGCGTCTGATCACGGTGCCCGATGGCACCACGCCCGAGGCGGCCAAGGCCCTGCTGAACAAGCACAAGCTTGAGCGCCTGCTGGTGGTCAATGACAGCTTCGAGCTCAAGGGCCTGATCACGGTCAAGGACATCACCAAACAGCTCAACTTCCCGAACGCAGCACGCGATGCGGCGGGTCGCCTGATCGTCGGCGCTGCCGTCGGTGTCGGTGCCGGCACCGAAGAGCGCGTCGAGCTGCTGGTCAAGGCCGGCGTCGACGCGATCGTGGTTGACACCGCACATGGTCACAGCAAGGGCGTGCTCGATCGCGTGCGTTGGGTCAAGCAGAACTATCCGCAGGTGCAGGTCATCGGTGGCAACATCGCCACCGGCGCTGCCGCCCTGGCGCTGGTCGAAGCCGGCGCCGATGGCGTCAAGGTCGGCATCGGCCCGGGCTCGATCTGCACCACCCGCATCGTTGCCGGTGTGGGCGTGCCGCAGATCATGGCGATCGACAGCGTCGCGACCGCGCTCAAGGGCACCGGCGTGCCGCTGATCGGTGACGGCGGCATCCGCTATTCGGGTGACATCGCCAAGGCACTGGCAGCCGGCGCCAACACCGTCATGATGGGCGGCATGTTCGCCGGCACCGAAGAGGCGCCGGGTGAGATCGTGCTGTTCCAGGGCCGCAGCTACAAGAGCTACCGCGGCATGGGCTCGATCGGTGCCATGCAGCAGGGCAGCGCCGACCGCTACTTCCAGGAGTCGAGCACCGGCAACCCGAACGCTGACAAGCTGGTGCCCGAAGGCATCGAAGGCCGCGTGCCCTACAAGGGTTCGGTGGTGTCGATCATCTTCCAGATGGCCGGCGGCATCCGTGCCTCGATGGGCTACTGCGGTTGCGCCACCATCGCCGAGATGCACGACAAGGCGGAGTTCGTCGAGATCACCTCGGCCGGCATCCGCGAAAGCCATGTGCACGACGTGCAGATCACCAAGGAAGCGCCGAACTATCGCGCTGACTGACCGGGTCGACTGAACAGGCCCCAGGGGGCCGTCCAGTCTGGACGGCCTTTTCGCTTTTCTTGCAGCGCTCAATCCTTACACGCCATGCAACACCAGAAGATCCTCATCCTCGACTTCGGCTCCCAGGTCACGCAGCTGATCGCACGCCGCGTGCGCGAGGCCCATGTCTACTGCGAAGTCCACCCCTGCGACGTGACTGACGACTGGGTGCGCGAATACGCCGCCGACGGCCAGCTCAAGGGCGTGATCCTGTCGGGCAGCCATGCCAGCGTCTACGAGGAGTCGACCGATGCCGCGCCCGCGGCCGTGTTCGAGCTCGGCGTGCCGGTGCTGGGCATCTGCTACGGCATGCAGACCATGGCGCAGCAGCTCGGCGGCAAGGTCGAGAGCGGCCACCAGCGCGAGTTCGGCTATGCCGAGGTGCGCGCCCACGGCCACACCGCGCTGCTGAAGGACATCGCCGACTTCCACACTCCGGAAGGTCACGGCATGCTCAAGGTCTGGATGAGCCACGGCGACAAGGTCACCGAGCTGCCGCCCGGCTTCAAGCTCATGGCCAGCACCCCGAGCTGCCCGATCGCCGGCATGGCCGACGAGGCACGCGGCTTCTATGCGCTGCAGTTCCACCCCGAAGTCACGCACACCGTGCAGGGCAGGGCGATGCTCGAGCGCTTCGTGCTCGACATCTGCGCCACCCGCCCCGACTGGGTCATGCGCGACCATGTCGCCGAAGCGGTGCAGAAGATCCGTGAGCAGGTCGGCGACGAGGAAGTCATCCTCGGCCTGTCGGGCGGCGTCGATTCGTCGGTCGCGGCTGCGCTGATCCACCGCGCCATCGGCGACCAGCTGACCTGTGTCTTCGTCGATCACGGCCTGCTGCGCCTGAACGAAGGCGACATGGTGATGGAGATGTTCGAGGGCAAGCTCAACGCCAAGGTCATCCGCGTCGACGCCAGCGAGCTGTTCCTCGGCCAGCTGGCCGGTGTTACCGACCCGGAGAAGAAGCGCAAGATCATCGGCGGCCTGTTCGTCGACGTCTTCAAGGCCGAGGCAGCCAAGCTCAAGGCCGCCGGCAATGGCGTCAAGGGCGCCACCTTCCTGGCCCAGGGCACGATCTACCCCGACGTGATCGAGTCGGGCGGCGCCAAGAGCAAGAAGGCCGTCACGATCAAGAGCCACCACAACGTTGGCGGCCTGCCCGAGCAGCTGGGTCTCAAGCTGCTCGAGCCGCTGCGCGACCTGTTCAAGGACGAGGTGCGTGAGCTCGGCGTCGCGCTTGGCTTGCCGCACGACATGGTCTATCGCCACCCCTTCCCGGGTCCGGGCCTGGGCGTGCGCATCCTGGGCGAGGTCAAGCCCGAGTACGCCAAGCTGCTGCAGCGCGCCGATGCGATCTTCATCGAGGAGCTGCGCTCGACCATCGACCCCATCAGCGGCAAGAGCTGGTACGACCTGACCAGCCAGGCCTTCACCGTCTTCCTGCCGGTCAAGAGCGTCGGCGTGATGGGCGACGGCCGCACCTACGACTATGTCGTGGCGCTGCGCGCGGTCTGCACCAGTGACTTCATGACCGCCGACTGGGCCGAGCTGCCCTACAGCCTGCTCAAGCGGGTCTCGGGCCGGATCATCAACGAAGTGCGCGGCATCAACCGCGTCACCTACGACGTGAGCTCCAAGCCGCCGGCGACGATCGAGTGGGAATGATCTGAGATATGGCAATGCGCAGCATTGCCAGGCGATGAATGCAAAAATGCCCTTGACTTCAAGGGCATTTTTTTGTCCATGGCTGCCGTGACTGGCAGCGGCCAAGCACCCGAAAGTTCAGCTCTCGGGTGCCTGTGGCGGGGAGTGGTCAGAACATCTCGACCGCCATGCGATTGATCGTGGCACCGCTGGTCTGCACCGAGGCGGCCAGCGCCTGGGCCTGGGGCAGCAGCGCCTCGGCGTAG
>NZ_PVLR01000041.1 GCF_002980625.1 Malikia spinosa
GCCTCGGTCGGGTTGGCCCAGCCGCCGTAGATGCCGACGATGACGACGGCGAACACGCCCATGACGGGCAGCACGGCCAGGGTGGCGGTCAGGCGCTCGGCCCAGCTGTGCTTGGCGCTGGCGGGGCCGGCCTTGGGGTCGAGCGTGACGATCAGCTTGATGACCAGCATGTAGCCGGTCATCGCGATCAGGCCCGGCACGACGGCGGCCATGAACAGCTTGCCGATCGACTCCTGGGTCAGCACGGCGTAGATCACCAGCGGGACCGAGGGCGGGATCATGATGCCCAGGGTGCCGGCGGCGGCCAGGGTGCCGGTGGACAGGCGACCCGAGTAGCCGTGGGCCTTGAGCTCGGGCAGCGCGACCTGCGCCATGGTGGCGGCAGTGGCCAGAGACGAACCGCAGATGGCGCCGAAGCCGGCGCAGGCGCCGGTCGAGGCCATCGCCAGGCCGCCCTTCCAGTGGCCCATGAAGGCCGCGGCGAAGCGGAACAGCGCCTTGGACAGGCCGCCATGGGTGGCGAACTGGCCCATCAGCATGAACAGCGGGATCACCGCCAGGTCATAGTTGGACAGGCGGGCGTAGGCCAGGTGGTTGAGCGTGAACAGCAGGGCCGAGGAGTCCCAGTCGTTCATGGCCATGAAGCCGACGCTGCCGCCGATCAGCATGCCGATGCCGACATGGATGCGCAGCGCCAGCAGCACCAGCAGGCCGGCGAAAATCGAAAGACCAATAGCCATGCCGCTCATTTGTGGGCTCCAACAGCGGTGTTCAGGGAAAGCCGGGCGCGGTAGAGCGCGGCCAGGGTCAGCAGGGCGAAGCTGGGCACGAGCAGCAGCACGGGCTGCCAGATCGGGATCAGCAGCAGGGTCGAGACTTCCATGTTCTCGTAGCACTCCTCGACGTAGAGGGCGCTGCGCCAGGTGATGATGGCCGAGGCGATGGTCAGCAGCAGGTGGGCGATGACGTCGAGGGCGGCGCGGGCGCGCTCGCTCATCCAGGTGGTCAGGGCGTCGACCTTGATGTGGTTGTCGTCGAGCTCGCAGACGGGCAGGAAGGCGGCCGAGCCGATCGCCGCGCCCATCATGAGGAGCTCCATGTCGCCCTCGATCGGGTGCGAGAACAGCTTGCGCCCGACGATGGAGACGATGGACATGATGACGAGGGCGACGAAGACCATGCCGCCGGCGAGTGCCCACCAGGTGATCACGGTGTCGAGCAGGCCGGCCAGGCCGGTGCGCCTGGGCGCTGGCGCGTCCAGGTCGTCAGGAATGAGTTCTGCCATG
>NZ_PVLR01000042.1 GCF_002980625.1 Malikia spinosa
GCTCAGAAGACTTTGAACACGTTCTTAGTCTGATGCATCTCCGGGTCACGCGTGCCGCTGCTGTTCTTGGTGGAACTGGGCGCTGCGATCAGGGTGGCGTCGACCACCGTGCCTTGCTTGAGCAGCAAGCCCTTCTGGGTTAGCGTGGCGTTGACCGTGGCCAGCATCTGCATGCTCAAGTCGTTGGCTTCGAGCAAGTGGCGAAAGCGCAGGATGGTGCTTTCATCGGGCAGGTTGTCCTCCCCTGCATCCAGCCCTGCAAACTCACGGAACATCGGCGTGTCGTACAGCGCTTCTTCCATGCCCGGGTCCGATAGGTTGAACCACTGTTGCAGGAAGTGAAGGCGAAGCATGGTCTCCACCGCAAACGGCGGGCGACCGCCCTTGGCGCCAGGCTTGGGCGTGTGCGGCGAAATCAGCGCCACCAGTTCAGACCACGGCACCACCAGGTTCATCTCATCGAGGAACTCGCGCTTACGCGTCCTTTTGGTCTTGCGCTCGAATCCGGCTGCGCCCAGGCTCATCTGCTTCATGTCGCTACTGTCTCACATCTGGCGGCCATAGCCGGGGTTTTGCAGACTTTCCCTAGGGCTTCGAATCCCTGCTTAATCGTTGGATCGTTGATCTGCGAGCACGCGGTGACCGCAAGGACGAGGTTGGTAGCAACAATAAATTTCTTCATATCACTCAGCACGTTAACAGAGGCCTGATGCCCAAGATGAGCGGCACCGGAAGGAGCGCAGCGAGTGGAGAGCACCGACAAGAGCCATAAAAAAGCGACAAGCCTAATACCCAGCACACACCGCCAACGATGCATACCTCTATAAAACTGGCACGAATTGGCAATATCATATTACAAATTGACCGCAGACCAGCAACATCGCTTCAGAGATAAGCCCTTAGACAGTACACAGCACAGCAGTCAGGCAAAAACCTCTCAAGCTGCTCGACCAGATCCGCAAAACGCTGCGGCCTGCACGAGTATTGCGGGCAGTCGCGGGGTCTACAGTTGACTCGATATTCTGAAATAAGCGCAAAAAAAGCCACCTGACACCGCAGCATCAGATGGCTTCTTGATCCAGGCACCTTCTCAGGTGCCTGGAAGACAGATCAGTGGAACTGCTCTTCTTCGGTCGAGCCGGTCAGGGCCTTGACGCTGGACGAACCGCCCTGGATCACGGTGGTGACGTCGTCGAAGTAGCCGGTACCGACTTCCTGCTGGTGCGACACGAAGGTGTAGCCTTGTTCGCGGGCGGCGAATTCCGGCTCTTGCACCATGTTGACGTAGTGCTTCATGCCTTCGCCGCGGGCGTAAGCGTGGGCGAACTTGAAGGTGTTGTACCAGTTGACGTGGATACCGGCCAGGGTGATGAACTGGTACTTGTAGCCCAGCGCCGACAGCTCTTCCTGGAAGGAGGCGATCTGCGAGTCGTTGAGGTTCTTCTTCCAGTTGAAGGACGGCGAGCAGTTGTAGGACAGCAGCTTGCCCGGGCAGGCGGCCTGCACGGCTTGGGCAAATTCGCGGGCGAAGCCGATGTCGGGCACGCCGGTCTCACACCAGACCAGATCGGCGTACGGAGCGTAAGCCACGCCGCGGGAGATGGACTGCTCCAGACCGTTCTTGACGCGGTAGAAGCCTTCCTGGGTACGCTCGCCGGTCAGGAACGGCTTGTCGTTGGCGTCGTAGTCGCTGGTGATCAGGTTGGCGGCCTCGGCGTCGGTACGGGCCAGGATCAGGGTCGGCACGCCCAGCACGTCGGCGGCGAAACGCGCGGAGATCAGCTTCTCGACGGCTTCACGGGTCGGGACCAGCACCTTGCCACCCATGTGGCCGCACTTCTTGGCGGCAGCCAGCTGGTCTTCGAAGTGAACGCCGGCAGCGCCGGAGGTGATCATGTTCTTCATCAGCTCGAAGGCGTTCAGCACGCCGCCGAAACCGGCTTCCGCGTCAGCGACGATCGGCAGGAAGTAGTCGATGAAGCCTTCGTCGCCCGGGTTGATGCCACGCGACCACTGGATTTCGTCAGCGCGCTTGAAGGTGTTGTTGATGCGGCGCACCATGGTCGGGACCGAGTCGTAGGCGTACAGCGACTGGTCCGGGTACATGGTTTCGGAGGTGTTGCCGTCGGCGGCAACCTGCCAGCCCGACAGGTACACGGCTTCGAGGCCAGCCTTGGCCTGCTGCATGGCCTGGCCGGCGGAGATGGCGCCGAAGGCGTTGACGTAACCCTTCTTGGCGCCACCGTTGACCTTGTCCCACAGCACCTTGGCGCCGCGCTGGGCCAGGGTGTACTCGGGCTGCAGGCTGCCGCGCAGGCGCACCACGTCGGCAGCGCTGTAGCCGCGCTTGACCAGCTTCCAGCGCGGGTTCTCGGCCCAGTCCTTCTCGAGGGCTTCGATCTGTTGCTGACGGCTCAGTTGTTGGCTCATGGAATTCTCCTAAGTGGATGTAAGGGGTCGGGTTTGGCTGCCGTTTTTGCTGTTGCAAGTTTGGTGCCGTTGAATACAGTCTAAGTCTTCTATAAGACTCGAAACCAATCTTATGTCTTATACAAGACATTTTTTTATTTGTTTATTTTCAATAACTTACAAAAATAAAATCATCATGTGAAAACGTCGATCGACAGACGGGAAAAAGATAGTTGCTGGCCATCGGCTCCGTTTCACCTAGCAAAATTCATATTTTGTAATGTAAAAATTTCTGCTTTATGACGCACCATCCCGGCGCAAGATGGCCCCGACCCGGATCGGTGCCGCTTTCTCTGCGAAAATGGTGAAATGTTTACCGGCATCATCACTGGCGTGGGGCGCATCGTCGCTGTCCACCCGCTCGGAAGTTCTTTGCAACATGGCAAGCGCCTGACCATCGAGACGCCTGCGGGCTATCTCGACGGCGTCGGACTGGGCGACAGCATCGCGCTCAATGGCGCTTGCATGACCGTCACCAGCTTCGACCTGGCCCAGTCCCGCTTCACGGTCGACGTGTCGGCCGAATCGCTGGACAAGACCACCGGGCTGGATCAGCCGGGTCCCATCAACCTCGAGCAGGCGCTGCGCGCGCATGACCGCCTGGGCGGCCATATCGTCTCGGGCCATGTGGACGGCATCGGCCATGTCAGCTGCTTCGAGCAGATTGGCGAGAGCTGGGAGCTGCGCATCCTGGCACCGGCGGCCCTGGGCAAGTACCTGGCCTACAAGGGTTCGATCACTGTCAACGGCGTGAGCCTGACCGTGAACCGGATCGCTGACCTGGCCGATGGCTGCGAGGTCAGCATCAACCTGATCCCGCACACGGTGGAAAACACCGCCCTGGGCAGCCTGCAGGCGGGCTCGAAGGTGAACCTGGAAATCGACCTGATTGCGCGCTATGTCGAGCGCATGTTGAGCGGCAGCGCCGCCGAGAAAGCCACTACATGAAACAAGAGCTGACCCCGGTGGGGATCTCGCCGGTCGAGGACATCGTCGCCGAAATGAAGGCCGGCCGGATGGTGGTCCTGATCGACGAGGAAGACCGCGAGAACGAAGGCGACCTGGTGCTGGCCGCCGAGCATGTCACGCCCGAGGCGATCAACTTCATGGCCAAGTTCGGCCGCGGCCTGATCTGCCTGACGCTGACACGCGAGCGCTGCGAGTTCCTCAAGCTGCCGCCGATGGCCGCGCGCAACGGCACCTTCTACAGCACGGCCTTCACGGTCTCGATCGAGGCTGCCGAGGGCGTGACGACCGGGATCTCGGCCGCTGACCGCGCCCGCACGATCCAGGTCGCCGTGGCCAAGGCCAGCCAGCCGACCGATCTGGTCCAGCCGGGCCATGTGTTCCCGCTGCAAGCGGTCGATGGCGGCGTGCTGATGCGCGCCGGCCATACCGAGGCCGGTTGCGACCTGGCGGCGATGGCCGGTTGCTCGCCGGCGTCGGTGATCTGCGAGATCATGAACGACGACGGCACCATGGCCAGGCTGCCGGACCTGCAGCTGTTTGCGGCCGAGCATGGACTCAAGATCGGCACCATCGCCGACCTGATCCAGTACCGCAGCGCCAACGAGTCGCTGGTGCAGAAGGTCAGCAGCCGCCCGCTCAACACCGCCTTTGGCGAGTTCATGGCGCACGCCTTCCGCGACGGCCCGAGCGGCTCGCTGCACCTGGCGCTGACCCGTGGCAGCTGGAGCGCCGACGACAGCGTGCATGTGCGCGTGCACGAGCCGCTGTCGGTGCTCGACGCGCTCGAGGTGGGACGCGCCATGCATTCCTGGACGCTCGAGACCAGCTTGCGCCACATCGCCGAGCAGGGCCGTGGCGTGGCGGTGCTGCTCAACTGCGGCGAAAGCGCCGACCAGTTGCTGGCCCAGTTCGAGGGCCGGGCGCGTTCGGCCCAGGCGCCCGAGCGCGGTCGCATGGACCTGCGCACCTACGGCGTCGGCGCGCAGATCCTGCGCGAATGCGGTGTCAACAAGATGCAGTTGCTCGGTACTCCGCGCCGCATGCCCAGCATGACGGGCTACGGACTCGAAGTGACCGGCTTTATCAGCAAGACTGAGGAGAATTGATTATGTTGGGTGCAGAAAAAGGCCAAGCCGTTCAGCTGGACGGCACTGGATTGCGTATCGGTGTGGTGCAGGCGCGCTTCAACCAGGGCATCACGAATGCACTGGCGCAGGCTTGCGTGGGCGAACTCCAGGCGCTGGGCGTGAGCGCAGACGACATCGTCCATGTGACGGTGGCGGGTGCGCTCGAGGTGCCGTCGGCGCTGCAGGCCATGGCCGAGAGCGAGCGCTTCGATGCGCTGATCGCGCTGGGCTGCGTGATCCGCGGCGAGACCTACCACTTCGAGCTGGTCTGCAACGAGTCGGCCGCTGGCGTGACCCGGGTGGCACTGGACTACGGTCTGCCGATCGCCAACGCGATCCTGACCACCGAGAACCTGTCGCAGGCGGTCGCCCGCCAGGACGAGAAGGGCCGTGACGCGGCTCAGGTTGCCGTCGAGATGGCCCACCTGCTGAGCGAGTTGACCCCCGAATGAAGGACGCTACCCCCCGCCCGCCCAAGAAGGCCGCCGAGAAGTCCGGCCGCAGCCGTGCGCGTGAATTCGCGCTGCAGGCGCTGTACCAGCACCTGGTCGGCCACAACGAGTCGGCCGCGATCGACGCCTTCACGCGCGACCTGAGCGGCTTCAACAAGGCCGACAGCGCGCATTACGACGCGCTGCTGCATGGCTGCATCGAGCAGGCCGAGGCGCTCGACGCGCTGGTGACGCCACTGCTCGACCGCAGCCTGGCCGAGATCTCGCCGGTCGAGCACGCGATCCTGTGGATCGGTGCCTACGAGTTCAGCCATTGCGTCGATGTGCCGTGGCGCGTCGTGATCAACGAATGCATCGAGCTGGCCAAGTCCTTCGGCGGCACCGATGGCCACCGCTATGTCAACGGCGTGCTGAACCAGCTCGCCGTCCAGCTGCGTCCCGAGGAAGTCACGCGCGACCCGGCCCGCAGAGCCTGATGTCATGAGGCAGCGCGAGGAGTTTGGCTGGCCAGTGCGCGTCTACTGGGAAGACACCGATGCCGGGGGCATCGTGTTTTACGCCAACTACCTGAAGTTCTTCGAACGCGCGCGCACCGAATGGCTGCGCAGCCTGGGCATCCACCAGCGCGAGCTGCGCGAGTCCAGCGGCGGCATGTTCGTGGTCGGCGCGGCCGCGCTCGACTACCACCGCCCGGCCCGGCTCGATGACCAGATCCTGGTCACGGCCCGGATTACCGAGCTCGGCCGCGCCTCGCTGGTGCTCGAACAGCAGGCCTGGCTGCTCGACGACCAGGGCCGGCGCGTCCAGCTGCTGTGCGAAGGCCGCATCCGCATCGGCTGGGTCAATGCGGCCCAGATGAAACCGGCACGCATTCCTGCCACCCTGCTGCAAGTCCTGAATCCATGACCCACGATTTCTCGATAGTTTCCCTGCTTCTCAACGCCAGTTGGGTGGTGCAGGCGGTGGTGCTGCTGCTGCTGACCGTCTCGGTCATCAGCTGGGCCGCGATCTTTCGCAAGGTGTTCGCGCTCAAGCGCGTGCAGCGGCTGACCGACGTGTTCGAGCGCGACTTCTGGTCGGGCGCCAGCCTGAGCGAGCTCTATCTGGCCGCGACCCGCAACGCGCACCAGGGCAGCCCGATGGAGCGCATCTTTGCCAGCGGCATGCGCGAGTTCCAGAAACTGCGCGAGCGCCGCATCACTGACGCCGATGCGCTGCTGGGCGGCGCGCGGCGCGCCATGCGTGCGAGCTACCAGCGCGAGGTCGATGCGCTGGAGGTCAACCTGTCCTTCCTGGGCTCGGTCGGCTCGGTCTCGCCCTATGTCGGCCTGTTCGGCACGGTCTGGGGCATCATGCACGCCTTCACCGGGCTGGCCGCGCTGACCCAGGTCACGCTGGCCACGGTGGCGCCGGGCATCGCCGAGGCGCTGGTCGCGACCGCGATCGGCCTGTTCGCCGCGATTCCGGCCGTGATCTTCTACAACCGCTTCGCGCACGACATCGACCGCGCGGCGAACCAGCTCGAGACCTTCATGGAGGAGTTCTCCAACATCCTGAACCGCAGCGTCGGCGCCAACCCGGCCCAGGGCCAGTCGGCCCACTGACGGTCAGCACCGGAGAAAAGATCCCCATGTCCGCAGTCCCCGCCCGCAAGGGCCGCCGCACCAAGAACGAGATCAACATGGTCCCGTTCATCGACGTGATGCTGGTGTTGCTGATCATCTTCATGGTCACGGCACCGATGCTCACGCCGAGCATGATCGACCTGCCCAGCGTGGGCCAGGCCGACCGCCAGCCCGACCGTTTCGTCCAGGTGCTGGTCGACAAGGATGCCGCGCTCAAGGTCAAGGACGGCCAGTCGAACAGCACGGCGGTCAGCGTCGAACTGGCCGACCTGGTCGAGCAAGTGCGCCAGCTGCAAGGTCCGGCCGAGCCGGGCCAGGGCTTTGCTCCGGTGGTGATCAGCGCCGACAAGAGCGTCAAGTACGAATCGGTGGTGCAGGTGATGGACAAGCTGCAGCGCGCCGGCATCCAGCGCGTGGGCCTGTCGGTCCAGCAGCAGCCTTGAGCCCGGAACCGGCATGAAGCTTGCGGCCGATCCCCTCGATTTCAGCCCCCCACCCGACCGGCACTGGCGCGGCCCGCTGCTGCTGGCCTTGTTCGTGCACGGCCTGCTGGTGGTCGCACTGACCTGGGGCGTGAGCTGGAACCAGGATGCCCCGGCTGCAGCGATGTCAGCCGAACTCTGGTCGACCCTGCCGGCCGCGGCAGCACCGCGTGCGAACGAACCCGAACCAACAGCCGAAGCCGTCTTGCCGCCGCCCGTGCCGCAGCCCGAACCCGAGCCGCCACGACCGGTCGTGCCGCCCCAGCCCGTCAAGCCGCCGGTCGCCCAGGCGGTGCAGGCCAAGCCGCAACCCAAGGTCGATGCCGGCCCGAGCGAAGCGCAGATTGCGCTGCAGCGCAAGCAGGCCGAACAGGAGCGGCGCGAAGAGGCGCTCGAGCGCCAGCGCGAAGCGGACCGCAAGGAAAAAGCCGAGCTAAAGAAGAAGACCGAAGCGCTGGAACAAAAGCAGCGCGAACAGGCCAAGCTGGAACAAGCCAAGGCGGAGAAAGCCGAAAAGGCCAAGCAGGAAAAACAGAAGGAAAAGCTCAAGGAGCAGCGCGAGGCCGAGGAGAAGGCGGCGCAGAAGCGCGAGCAGGCCAAGCAGGACGAGGCGAAGAAGAAGCGCGAAGCCGAGGACAGGAAGCGCGAGCAGCAGGCCGCGCGCGAAAAGGCCGAGAAGGCCGAGAAAGCCGAGAAAGCGGCCAAGGACAAGGCCGCCAAGGCGGAGGCGGCCAAGCGCGAGGCGCAGATCGAGGCCGACCGCAAGAAGCAGCTGGCACGCATGATGGGCCAGGCCGGCGGCACGGGCGACGCCAGCGCCAAGGGCAGCGGCGCCGGTGACAATGCCGGCGGCAGCGCGGGCGGTTCGGGCTCGGGCAATGGCGGATCGAGCGGCAACGGCGGCGGCGGTGGCGGGGCTTCGGCCGGCTACGCGGCCAAGGTGGCGGCGCGCATCAAGACCTTCTACAACTCGCCCGAATCGTTCCCGTCCAACCTGAGCGCAAAAGCCGAGATCAGGACACTGTCCGACGGCACCATCCTGAGCCAGCGCCTGCTCAAGTCGAGCGGCAACCCGGCCTTCGACGAGACCGTGCTGCGCGCGATCGACCGCGCCGGCCGACTGCCCAAGGACGAGAACGGCCGCATGCCCGAGACGATCTTCGTGATCACGTTCAAACCCTGAGCCTGACGGCTGATGGTCAACGACAACTGGATCGCGAGCTGGCAGCACGCGCGCAATCACGAGGGGGTGACGCGCGGCATGCAGGCGCTGCTGGCGCTGGCCTGCGTGCTGGCGCTGGGCTGGCGTGCCGGCTGGCAGGACGAGCTGATGCCGGTGGTGCTGGGCGTGATGGCCTGCGCCTTCACCGAAACCGACGACGCCTGGCGCGGACGCCTCAAGACCCTGCTGCTGGCACTGGCTTGTTTCGGCCTCATGATGACCGCGGTCTGGCTGACCCTGCCCTGGCCGGCGCTGCTGGCCGCCGTGCTGGCGCTGTCGGCCTTCACGCTCACGCTGCTGGGCGCGCTGGGCGAGCGCTACCGCGCGCTCGCCTTCGGTTCGCTGGTGCTGTTCATCTACTCGGCGCTGTCGGCCGAAAGTCACCGCGAGCAGGCGCTCGAACTCGCGCCCTACCTGCTGGGCGGCGCGGTCTGGTATGGCCTGGTGTCGCTGCTGTGGGCTGCGGTCTGGCCAAAGCCCACGGTGCGCTACCGACTGTCACAGCTCTATGCACTGCTGGGCGAATACCTGCGGCTCAAGGCCAGGCTGCTCGAGCCGGTGCAGGGCGTGGATCGCCAACGCCGCCGGCTCGAACTCGCGCTGCACAACGGCCGCGTGGTCGATGCGCTCAACGCCAGCAAGGAAAGCCTGTTCAGCCGGATCGCTGGCGGTCAGCCGCCAGCCTGGCTCAGCGAAGCCATGCACCAGTACCTGGCGGCGCAGGACATCCACGAACGCACCAGCAGCTCGCACGAGAGCTACACCCTGCTGGCCGACGCCTTTGCGCGCTCGGATGCGCTCTACCGCTGCCAGCGCGTGCTCAGCGTGCTGGGCGAACAGGCGCTCAAGTTCGCGCAGGCGATCCGCGAGCGCACGCCGCCGCGCCACGAAGGCCAGACTGCGCGCGCGATCGAGGACATGCAGGCCGCCATCGCCTACCTCGAAGCAAGCGCGTCACCCTGCCCCGCGCCGCGTCCGCTGCAGGCGCTGCACGCGCTGGGCGACAACCTGACCGGGCTGGCCAAGGTGTTCGCCAGCGCCCTGCGCGGCGGCGCGGCGCTCGACCTGGCGCTAGTCGACCACCAGGTGCACAGTCTGGGCGAGGCCTGGCAGCGCATCCGGGCCCAGCTCACGCTGCATTCGGCCCTGATGCGCCACGCCCTGCGCCTGAGCCTGGTGCTGCTGCTGGCATTCGGCATCATGCAGGCCACGCATGACCCGCATGGCTACTGGATCGTGCTGACGGTGGTGTTTGCCAGCCAGCCCCAGTACGCCGCCACGCTGAACCGGGTCGGCCAGCGCGCGCTCGGCACGGTGGTCGGGCTGGTGGTGGGCTGGGTGCTGATCCGGCTCTTTCCGGGGCCGCTGCTGCAAGCGGTCTGCATGGTGCTGGCCGGTGCGCTGTTCATCGGTAAGCGCATGAGCGACATACGAGTCGCGACCGGCGCGATGACCACGCTGGTGCTGCTGAGCTTTCACCAGATGGGCATGTCGCAGGGCGTGATCCCGGCGCGGCTGCTCGACACGGCGATCGGCAGCGTGATCGCCGGCCTGGGGGCCTGGCTGATCCTGCCCAACTGGCAGGCGCGGCACTGGCCCCGGCTGGCAGCGCAGACCCTGCGCGCCCAGGCCGGCTACCTGCAGGCGATCCTGGAACAATACCGGGAAGGCAAGCAGGACCACCTGGTCTACCGGCAGGCCAGGCGCCAGGCGCACAACGCCGAAGCCGCGCTGTCCAACGCCTACGCCGCGATGCGCAAGGAACCCGAAGGCCAGCGGCTGAACATGATCGCCAGCGCCCGCTTCCTGGTGCTGACGCATATGCTGCAGAACTACCTGTCGGCACTGGGCGCACACCGGGGCGAGCTCGAGGCCGGTCAGCTCGACGCCGCCAGCCGGCAAGCGGCACAGGGGCTGCAACAAGGCCTGGAAGACCTGGCGCGTCAGCTCGAAACGGGCCGGCTGCAGGCGGCGCCAGCCGTCACGGCGCCGACCGAGGCCGAGATCGATGCGCAGGCCAGGGGCCCGGTCGGCAGCCTGCTGCAGGCCCAGCTCCAGCTCGCCAGCGGGCTGCTGCCCCAGCTCGAGCAACAGGCGCCGCTGCTGCGCCGGGTGCGCTGAAGACAAAGCCCGGATTGCAACCAGGCCACGGGCCAGCGGCCGGCCGCTGACCCAGCAGCACAAGTCAATCGAACACGATCTCGGCGCGCTTGTCGTGCGCCTGCGCCTTCCAGGCTGCCAGGGCTGCATCGCTCGGAAAGCATTGGGCGCGCTCGCCGAGCTGGACTTCGCAGCGGGCGGTTTCGCGCAGCACCTCAAGCCGCACCGGCAGGCCGCGCACCAGCTCGCCCTGCTCGCCGATCTCGCGCTGGGCCGGGAACTCGCGCAACAGGGCCGCGATGTCGGGCGTGCGCCCGTTGACCGTCACGCGCAGGTACTTGCCGAAGCGGCAACGCGCCGCGCCCAGGTCCCACAGCGCCTGCACCTTGAGCCGGATGCCGCCCGAGAAGCGGTCCGGCTGCGCCAGCACCTGCGCGACCACCAGCTCGTCGTCCTTCAGCAGCTGCTTGTTGGCGTTGATCAGGGCCTCGTCGGCGGTGGCTTCCAACGTGCCGCTCTTGTCGTCGAGCTTGAAGATCGCGACCTTGCCGCGCTGGCCGTTGATGATGCGCAGGTCGTTGATGATGCCGGCGACCATGATCGGGTCACGGCTGTCGACCACATGCTCGAGCGGCATGCGGGCGAAGCGGCGCACCTCGCGCTCGACCTCGTCGAACAGGTGGCCCGACAGGTAGAAACCGATCGCGGTCTTCTCGTAGGTCAGGCGCTCCTTGATGCCCCAGAACGGCAGGTCGGCCAGCTCGGGCTCCTGGGTGCTGGCGCCCTGGCTGTCGGCGCCGAAGATGTCGAACAGGCCGCCCTGGTTGGCGTTGGCCTGCTGCGCATTGGCGAAATCGAAGGCGCGCTCGACCGAGGCCAGCAGAGCCGCGCGGTTGAGTTCGAGCGAGTCGAAGGCGCCGGCCTTGATCAGCGCCTCGACGGTGCGCTTGTTCAGGCGGCTGCGGTCGACGCGGGCGCAGAAGTCGAACAGGCTGGTGAAGGGGCCGACGGTATCGCCGCGCGGACCGACACCGCGGCCCTCGCGCGCGGCCACGATGGCCTCGATCGCCTGCTGGCCGGTGCCCTTGACGGCGCCCAGGCCGTAGCGGATCGCCTTGTCGCTGACCGGCTCGAAGCGGTAGCTGCCGCGGTTGACATCGGGCGGATCGAAGCTGATGCCGAACTTGGTCGCATCGACATACAACACCTTGAGCTTGTCGGTGTCGTCCATTTCGATCGTCATGTTGGCGCAGAAGAACTCCGCCGTGAAATGGACCTTGAGCCAGCCGGTGTGATAGGCCAGCAACGAGTAGGCGGCGGCGTGCGACTTGTTGAAGCCATAGCCGGCGAACTTCTCCATCAGGTCGAACACCTCGTCGGCCTTCTCCTGACTGATGCCCTTCTCGGCCGCGCCCTTGCGGAAGATCACGCGGTGCTCGGCCATCTCCTCGGGCTTCTTCTTGCCCATGGCACGGCGCAGCATATCGGCGCCGCCGAGGGAATAGCCGCCCAGCACCTGGGCGGTCTGCATCACCTGCTCCTGGTAGACCATGATGCCGTAGGTCTCGGACAACACCGGCTCGACCAGCGGATGCGGGTACTCGACCACCTCGCGGCCATGCTTGCGCGCGACGAAGCTCGGGATCAGGTCCATCGGGCCCGGACGATAGAGCGCGTTGAGCGCGATCAGGTCCTCCAGGCGGCTGGGCTTGGCGTCGCGCAGCATGCCCTGCATGCCGCGGCTTTCGAACTGGAACACCGCCTCGGTCTTGCCGTCGGAGAACAGCTGGTAGGTCTTGCGGTCGTCGAGCGGGATGCGCTCGAAGGCGAAGTCCTGCTGCGCCGGGTGGCGCCGCACGATGAACTCGCGCGCGAGCTCGAGGATGGTCAGCGTGGCCAGGCCCAGGAAGTCGAACTTGACCAGGCCGACCGATTCGACGTCGTCCTTGTCGTACTGGCTGACCGCCGAGTCGCTGCCGGGCTGCTGATACAGCGGGCAGAAGTCGGTCAGCTTGCCGGGCGCGATCAGCACGCCGCCGGCGTGCATGCCGATATTGCGCGTCATGCCTTCGAGCTTTTGCGCCAGCTCGATCAGGGTCTTGACGTCCTCTTCGCGCTCGATGCGCTCGGCCAGCACCGGCTCCATCGCGATCGCGTAGTTGTTCTTGTCACCAGCCTTGGGCGGATTGGGCGGGTACTGCAGCGTGACCGACATGCCGGGCTTGTTCGGGATCAGCTTGGAGATGCCGTCGCAGAAGCCGTAGGCGAAATCGAGCACGCGGCCCACGTCGCGGATCGCCGCGCGCGCGGCCATGGTGCCGAAGGTGGCGATCTGGCTCACCGCGTCCTTGCCGTACTTGTCCTTGACATAGTCGATCACGCGGTCGCGGTTGGTCTGGCAGAAGTCGATGTCGAAGTCGGGCATCGACACCCGCTCCGGGTTCAGGAAGCGTTCGAACAGCAGGTTGTACTGCAGCGGGTCGAGGTCGGTGATCAAGAGCGCGTAGGCCACCAGCGAACCGGCACCGGAGCCCCGGCCGGGCCCGACCGGGCAGCCGTTTTCCTTCGCCCACTGGATGAAGTCGCCCACGATCAGGAAGTAGCCCGGAAAACCCATCTTGAGGATGGTGTTGAGCTCGAACTCGAGCCGCTCGACATAGCGCGCGCGCTCGGCATTGCGCTTGGCTTCGTCCGGGAACAGATGCAACAGGCGGCCTTCGAGGCCCTGGTGCGAGACATGGCGGAAATAGTCGTCGACCGACATCACCACGCCATCGACCTCGGGGATCGGGAAATTGGGCAGCTGCGGCTTGCCCAGCACCAAGGTCAGGTTGCAGCGGCGCGCGATCTCGACGCTGTTGGCCAGCGCCGAGGGAATATCGGCAAACAGCGCGGCCATCTCGGCGCTCGACTTGAAGTACTGCTCGCGCGTGAACTTGCGCACCCGGCGCTGGTTGCCGAGGATCTCGCCCTCGGAGATGCAGACCCGCGCCTCGTGCGCCTCGTAGTCGTCGCGTTCGAGAAACTGCACCGGATGGGTCGCGACCACCGGCAGCTGCAGCCGGGCCGCGATCTGCACCGCGCCGACCACCTGGCGCTCGTCGTCGGGGCGGCCGGCGCGCTGCAGTTCGAGGTAGAAGCGCTGCGGGAAGGCGGCGGCCAGCTGCTGCGCCAGCTCGGCTGCGCGCGCCTCGTCGCCGGCCAGCAACGCGAGCCCGACCGGGCCGCTGTGCGCGCCCGACAGCAGGATCAGGCCCTCGGACAACTCCTGCAGCCATTCCCACTTGATCGCGGCCTGATCCCGCAGCATGTTGCGCGTCCAGGCGCGCGACAGCAGTTCGCACAGGTTCAGATAGCCCTGGTGACTTTGCACCAGCAGCAGCATGCGCGGCAGGCTCTGCTGCTGCACCGAGGCGCCCGGCGCCACATCGGGGCCGAGACCATGGACGAAGACCTCGGCGCCCAGCACAGGCTTGACGCCGGCGCCGCGCGCGGCCTTGTAGAACTTGATGGCGCCGAACAGGTTGGACAGGTCGGTCAGGCCCAGGGCGGGCTGGCCGTCGGCGGCCGCGGCCTCGACGACTTCGTCGAGGCGGATGGTGCCGTCGACGACGGAGAACTCGGAGTGCAGGCGCAGATGGACGAACATCCCGGGATTGTAAAAGGCCTGCCCCGGCGCTGCAGGCCATGGCTGGCGCCAAGGCGGCATCAGCCAGCGCGCTGTCATCGCCACGTCAAACGGATCTGCGATCGTCGCAGGAGTTTTTTCCTACGATCGAGCCTTCTGATGCCGCTGAGCCAAGCCCCCGACTCCCTCCATTCCCTGAGCGCCAAGCTGAGCCGCCGCCACTGGATGGCGCTGGCCGCCACTACCGCCTCCGCCTCGCTGCTGCCTGTTGGCGCGCGGGCCCAGGGCGGTGCCCAGGCAGCCATCAAGATCGTGGTGCCGTTCGCGCCTGGCGCCGGCACCGACGCGGTCGGCCGGCTGATGGCACAGAAGCTCGGCGAGATCCTGGGCCGCCACGTGGTGGTCGAGAACCGGACCGGTGCCTCGGGCGCGATCGGTGCGCAATACGTGGCCCAGAGCGCCCCGGACGGCAATACCCTGCTGCTGGTCGCCGCCCCCTTCACCACCGTGCCGGCGGCCTTGCCGCAGGCCGGCTATGACCCGCTGGCCCAGTTCACGCCGGTCGGCATGATCGCCTCCGGTCCGCTGCTGTGGGCGGTCAACAAGGAGCTGCCGGTCGGCAACCTCAAGGAGCTGATCGCGCTGGCCAAGCGCCAGCCGGGCAAGCTCAACTACGGCTCGGCGGGCGCCGGCGGTATCAACCACCTGGTGCTCGAACAGCTCAAGATGAAGTCGGGCATCTTCATCACCCATATTCCGTACCGGGGCATCGCGCCGGCGACGCTCGACATGGTCAGCGGCCAGATCGAGATCATCACGGGCACGATTCCGGCGCTGGCGCCCTATGTGCGCGATGGCCGCATCAAGGCGCTGGCGGTCACGAGCGCGGGCCGGTCGGCCGCGCTGCCCGAGGTGCCGGGCATGAGCGAGTCGGGCCTCAAGGGCTTCAACGTGCTGAACTACTTCGGCCTGGTCGCGCCGCGCGGCACGCCGCCCGAACTGGTGCTGCAGCTCAATGCGGCGATCGCCAAGGCGGTGGCGCTGCCGGAGGTCAAGGAGCGCTTTGCCAAGGACGCGATCGAAGCCGCCGTCGGCACGCCGGCCCAGCTCGGCAGCTTCCTCGAGCGCGACTACCAGGACTGGAAGGCCGTGGTCGCCGCGCAGCAGCTCAAGATCGACAGCTGAGCGGCTTTCAGCCCTTGAACTTGGCGGCCACGGTCGCGACACGCTCGCCGTAGCGGCGCGCGGTCTCGAGGTCGCCGGACGGGATCTGGTCGGCACCGGCGTCGGAGGCGCATTGCACCATCAGGCCGACCGAGCCGCCCAGGTTGTTGACGTCGGCGCGGCTCGCGGTCGAGCTGTTGGCCGGCAGCATGCCGAGGCTGACCCAGAGCCCGCCATGCTGGCTGGCCAGGGTCTGGAGCTGGATCAGGCAGGCGCCCTTGTCACCGTTCAGGCTGGCGCTGGCAGTGAAGCCGCCAAAGACCTTGTCCTGCCAGCCGCGGCTGAACCAGGCCTTGGACGAGGTGTCGGCAAACTTCTTGAACTGCCAGCTCGGGCCGCCCATATAGGTCGGGGTGCCGAAGATGATGGCATCGGCAGCGGCCAGGGTTTCCCAGCCGCCTTCGGCCAGGTTGCCGTCGGCGTCGATCGCGAGCAGTTCGGCATCCGCGCCCTGGGCGACCTGCTGTGCGACGCGCTGGGTATGTCCGTAACCCGAGTGATAAACCACGACTACATTTGCCATCTTGAAACTCCTGCAATGAAGGCGCCAGCGGCGCCGGAAAAAACGCCCGTTCTGTCAGGGCGCGAAAAAATCTTGCCGTCGGCCCGGCTCAGGGCGCGAGGTCGAACACCAGCACTTCGGCATCGACGCCCTGCCCGAGCTGCAGCAGCGACTCCTGCGCCAGCAACACGGCGTCGCCAGCCTGCAGCGCCAGGCCGTTGACGCTCAGGCTGCCGCGCACCAGGAACACATAGGCCTTGCGCGCCGGATCGAGCGCGAGCTCGGCTTGCTCGGCGCCGTCGAACAGCCCGGCATAGATCCGGGCATCGGCATGGATCGTCACCGCGCCCTGGGCCCCGTCGCGCGCGGCGACCAGACAGAGCCGGCCGCGCTTGTCGGCATCGGCAAACGCCTTTTGCTCGTAGCCGGGGGCGATGCCGATCTGGTCGGGCTCGATCCAGATCTGCAGGAAATGCGTGGTCTGGTCGGGCGCGTGGTTGAACTCGCTGTGGCGCACGCCGCTGCCCGCGCTCATGCGCTGGACCTCGCCCGGCGGGATGGTCTGGACATTGCCCATGCTGTCCTTATGCGCCAGGCGGCCGCTCATCACGTAGCTGACGATCTCCATGTCGTTGTGGCCATGAGTGCCGAAGCCGGTGCCGGGCGCGATGCGGTCCTCGTTGATGACGCGCAGATTGCCCCAGCCCATGTGCTGCGGGTCGTAGTAGCCGGCAAAGGAGAAGGAATGGAAGCTCTTGAGCCAGCCGTGGTCGGCATAGCCGCGTTCGCGTGATTGGCGCAGACTGATCATGATGCGGGGCTCTCCTGTTCGTTATCAAAAGTCAATGACAGAACTTTAGGGCCTGGATCAGGTCTGTTCAGCCCAGCATTTTGCCGGCACAATTCAAAAATTGTGAACACTGGAACGCCGACATGCAGCGACAACTGGCCGCCCTCTCGCCCGAGAACCTCGACCTGATCGAGACCGTCGCCCGCACCGGCAGCATGGCGGCGGCGGCGCGCGAGCTCGGCCTGGTGCCCAGCGCGCTGACCTACCGGGTGCGCCAGGTCGAGGACGCGCTCGACGTGCTGCTGTTCGACCGCAGCTCGCGCCGCGCCCGCCTGACGCCGGCCGGCACCGAGCTGCTGCGCGCCGGCGAGCATCTGCTGCTCGAGCTCGACGCGGTCGCGCAGCGGGTACGCCGGGTCGCGACCGGCTGGGAGCCCGAGCTGACGATTGCGGCCGACGCGCTGATCGCCCGCAGCACGCTGTTCGAGCTCTGCGAGGCCTTCTATGCGCTGGGCGCGCCGACCCGGCTGCGCCTGCGCGCCGAGACCCTGTCGGGCACCTGGGAGGCGCTGCTCAACGGCCAGGCCGACCTCGCGCTCGGCGTGCCGACCGACCTCGCGCCCAGCAGCGGCCTGAGCCTGCAGGAGATGGGATCGGTCGACTTCGTGTTCGCGGTGGCGCCACACCACCCGCTGGCCAGCGCCAAGGAGCCGCTCGACAGCGAAGAGATCAAGCGCCACCGGGCGGTCGCGGCGGCCGACTCCTCGCAGCGTGGACGCGGCGTCACCGTCAACCTGCTGCCCGGCCAGGATGTGCTGACGGTCGCGACCATGCAGCACAAGCTCGAGGCGCAGCTGCGCGGCCTGGGCTGCGGCTGGCTGCCGCTGCCGCTGGCGCGGCCCTACCTCGACGCCGGACGGCTGGTGGCCAAGCCGGTCAGCCAGCCCAGGCGCAATATACGGGTCGGCTATGTCTGGCGCGCCGGCAGCGGCGAAGGGCGTGCGCTGGCCTGGTGGCTGGCACAGGTCGAGCAACCGCGCACCAGACTCGCGCTGCTGGAAAACCATCACCAATGAAACCAGGCCGCCGCCACGAGGTGCGCCAGACCGGCCCTGGTGTTAAATTGCCTTCACCCAACCCTAGGCGCTCACACGCCGGAGACTTCAGATGACCTCATCCGACCAGAACCTCCTTTCCAGCCAGAGCGACAGCCAGTCGCCGCGGCGGCTTGCCGTGATCGGCGCCGGCATGGCCGGCGTCAGCTGCGCCCGGCAACTGGCGCAAGCCGGCTGGTCCGTGACCCTGCTCGACAAGAGCCGCGGCTGGGGCGGTCGCATGGCCACGCGCAAGACCGAGTTCGGCAGCTTCGACCATGGCGCGCAATATTTCACCGTGCGCGATGCGCGCTTCGAGCAGCTGGTGGGCGAGCTCGGCGAGCTGGTCCAGCCCTGGGCGCCCGAGACCATGCGCGTGCTCGACCAGGAAGGCCTGGCGCTGGCGGCCTCGCCGGCCGCAGCCGAGACCCATTGGGTCGCCAGCCCCGGCATGAGCGCACTGGCGCGTGCGCTGGGTGCGCCGCTGGCCGACGGCAGCCTGGGCGCCAGCGTGAGCTTCGGCACCCGGGTCAAGCGCATCGAGCGCGACGCGATCCACCCGGATCAATGGCAGCTGCGCTGCGAAGGCGCCGAGGGCGCGCAGCAGGTGCTGGGCGGCTTCGACCAGGTCGTGCTGGCGCTGCCGCAGCCGCAGGCGCTTGAGCTGCTGCAGGAATCGCAGCTGGCGCCCGAGTTCCAGCAGGCCATCGCCGCGGTCGAGGTCGCACCCTGCTGGACGCTGATGCTGGCTTTTCCGCAAGCCACCTCATCCGATACGGCACCGTTCGGGCCGACCTGGAACGCCGCGCGCAGCCAGCAGCACCGGGTGCGCTGGCTGGCGCGCGAGAACAGCAAGCCGGGCCGCGGCAGCATCGAGCGCTGGACCGTGCAGGCCAGCCCCGAATGGTCGGCCGAGCATGTCAACGATGACGCCGAGCGCGTCAGCGCCAAGCTGCTGAAGGGCTTTGCCGAGATCACCGGCATCCATGCCGAACCGAGCCACGCGGTCGCGCACCGCTGGCTCTATGCCCAGACCCGCCGGCCGCTGGGCCAGCCCTATCTGGCCGACAAGCAGACCGGCATCGCGCTGTGCGGCGACTGGTGCCTGGGCCACCGGGTCGAGGACGCCTTTGTCTCCGGGCTCGAACTCGGCCTGCATCTGGCGGCATGAGCGGCTATCGGGGACGCTTCGCGCCCTCGCCGACCGGGCTGCTGCACGCCGGCTCGCTGGTCGCGGCACTCGCGAGCTGGCTTGACGCGCGCGCGCACTCGGGCGTCTGGCTGGTCAGGATCGAGGATGTCGACCTGCCGCGCTGCCTGCCTGGCGCGGCCGACCAGATCCTGCGCCAGCTGGCCACCTGCGGTCTGGTCAGCGACGAACCGGTGCTGCGCCAGTCCGACCGCGGGGCGGCCTACCAGGCCGCGCTCGACCGATTGATCGAAAAGCGCTGGGCCTACCCCTGCGGCTGCACGCGCAAGGACATCGCGCAAGCGCTGCTGGAGAGTGGCGCCCAGCGCGAGCGGCATGAGGAACTGGTCTATCCCGGCCGCTGCCGGCCCGCCAACGGCGGCTTGCAGGGCCGATTGGCGCGCGCCTGGCGGCTCGACATCGCGGCGCTCAGCGCCGACCTGGGCCTGCCCGCCACGCTGCACTGGAGCGACCGCCGGCTCGGCGCACAGCAGCAGGAGGTCGGCACGCAGGTCGGCGACTTCGTGCTCAAGCGCGCCGACGGGCTCTGGGCCTACCAGCTCGCGGTGGTGGTCGACGATGCCGAACAGGGCATCACCGATATCGTGCGCGGCCAGGACCTGGCCGACAACAGCGCGCGCCAGATCCTGCTGCAGCAGGCACTGGGCTACCCGCGGCCGCGCTATCTGCACACGCCGCTGGTCTGCGGCGCCAATGGCGAAAAACTCTCGAAGCAGAACGGCGCTGCCGCGCTCGACCTGTCCGATCCGCTGGCCGCGCTGAACGCGGCAGCACAGCGGCTCGGCCTGCCGCCCCAGGCCGACAACCTGGCCGATGCCCTCGCCGGCTGGACCCGGGCCTGGGCAAATCTCTACAATCCGGCCCCGTGAACACCGAAAACAACGCCTCCCCCACCGACCTGCCGGCCGCCGACGCTCAAGCGAGCGAAAGCGGCGCCCAGGCGCCGGCCCATGTGGCCCACCCCAAGACCATCAAGAGCTATGTCAAGCGTGCCGGCCGCACCACGACCGGCCAGGCCAAGGCCTTCGAGGACCTGGGCCCGAAGTTCCTGCTCCAGTACGCGCCGCAGCCGCTCGAACCCCAAGCCGCCTTTGGCCGCGCCGGCCGGCTGATCCTCGAGATCGGCTTCGGCATGGGCGAGGCGACCGCGCACATCGCGCGCGTGCGCCCGGACGACAACTTCCTCTGCTGCGAGGTGCATGAACCCGGCGTCGGCGCGCTGCTCAAGCGCATCGGCGAGCAGGAGATAGCCAACATCCGCATCCTGCAGCATGACGCGGTCGAGGTGATCGACCAGATGCTGACCGAAGGCTGCCTGGACGGCATCCACATCTTCTTCCCCGACCCCTGGCACAAGAAGAAGCACAACAAGCGCCGCCTGATCCAGTCGCCCCTGATCGCCAAGCTGGTGGGCCGGCTGAAAGTCGGCGGCTACCTGCACTGCGCGACCGACTGGCAGCCCTATGCCGAGCAGATGCTCGAAGTCCTGAGCGCCGAGCCGCGGCTGGCCAACAGCGCGCTTGACGCCGGCCTGCAAGGCTACGCGCCCAAGCCCGACTACCGCCCGCTGACCAAGTTCGAGAACCGCGGCCTGCGCCTGGGCCACGGCGTCTGGGACCTGGTGTTCCATCGCGTCGCGGCCTGATGCTGGCTGATGCGGCCGGATTGCGCACGATGAACGACACCTCCACCCTGGATGGTCTGGGCGGGCTGGGCGACCTGCTCGCGCTCGATGCGCTGGCCGCGCAGGCCACCGGCCTGTCCGAGCCGAATCCGCGCGTTGCCTGTCGCCTGATCCTGGCCGACGGCCGGGTCTTCGAGGGCCATACCCAGCAGGCCGGCGGCCCGCATGCCGAGGTGATGGCGCTGCGCGCAGCCCAGACCGCCGGTGCCGACACGAAGGGTGCAACCGCCATCGTCACGCTCGAGCCCTGCAGCCACCACGGCCGCACCCCGCCCTGCTGCGACGCGCTGATCGCGGCTGGCGTGGCACGGGTGATCGTCGCGCTGGCAGACCCGAACCCGCTGGTCGGCGGCCAAGGCATGGCGCGACTGCGCGCGGCCGGCATCCAGGTCGAGCTGCTGGCGACCGAGCACCCGCTGGCCCTCGCGAGCCGCGAGCGCAACATCGGCTTCCTGAGCCGCATGACGCGCGGCCTGCCCTGGGTCCGGATGAAGATGGCGGCCTCGCTCGACGGCACCACCGCACTTTCCAACGGCGCCAGCCAGTGGATCACCGCCGAGGCCGCGCGCACCGATGGTCACGCCTGGCGCAAGCGCGCCGGCGCCATTCTGACTGGCATCGGCACCGTGCTGGAAGATGACCCACGGCTGGACGTGCGGCTGGTCGAGACGGCCAATCAACCGCTGCGCGTGCTGGTCGACTCCAGGCTCGAACTGCCGCTGGACGCCCGGATCATCGCGCCGCCCGGCGCGCTGCTGGTCTACACCGCCAGCGACCCGGCAGCGACGGCGCCCAAGCGCGCCGCGCTGGCCGACCGGGGCGTGACCGTCATCGACTGTCCCGGCCCGACCCGGCCCGGCTCACACGCCAAGGTCGATCTGGCCAAGCTGCTGCAGGACCTGGCCAGCCGCGGCGTCAACGAGCTGCATGTCGAGGCCGGCCACAAGCTCAACGGCAGCCTGCTGCGCGAGGGCCTGGTCGACGAGCTGCTGCTGTATCTGGCGCCCAAGCTGCTCGGTCCCGGCATGGGGCTGGCTGCGATCGGCCCGCTGACCGAGCTGGCACAGGGGATAGCACTCGAATTCGTCGAGGCGACACCGGTCGGGCGCGACCTGCGCCTGCGCGCTCGCGTACCGGACCGCTTCGATGGGTAGGACTGAAAGCCTGCCCATGTCCTGCAACGCCCTCTGACGCTACACCCATGGCCCATGTGCCGAAAAACCCCGCGATCGCGATGCGCGACGGCGTCTCGCCGAGCTGCGTCGCGCTGCCGCGCATGAAGGCCCCGCCCTGGCCGACCCTGCTCGACTACCTGGCCGAGCGGCTGGCAGCGGTCAGCCGCGCCGAATGGCAGCAGCGCATGGAAGCCGGCGAGGTGGTCGGCGAGGACGGCCAGCCACTAGGCGCCTCCCACCCGTACCAGAACGGCGCACGCGCCTACTACTGGCGCAGCCTGCCCGACGAGCCCGAGATTCCCTACTACGAATCGGTGGTGTTCCAGGACGAGTATCTGGTGGTGGCAGACAAGCCGCATTTTCTGCCGGTGACACCGGGCGGGCGCTATGTGCAGCAGACGCTGCTGGTGCGGCTCAAGAAGGCGCTTGGCCTGCCGAACCTGAGCCCGCTGCACCGGATCGACCGCGAGACCGCCGGCCTGGTGGTGTTCAGCGTGCGACCGCAGGACCGCGACGCCTACCAGCGCCTGTTCCGCGAGCGCCTGATAGCCAAGACCTACGAGGCGATCGCCCCTGCCTGCGACCGGCTGGACTGGCCGCACACGAGACGCAGCCATATCCTCGAACAGGAAGATGCCTTCTACAAGATGCGCGAGGCGCTGCCGCACGAAGGCCTGAGCGACAACAGCGAGACCGTGATCGAGGCGGTCGAGCGCCGCGGCGGCTGGGCGCGCTACCGGCTGTCACCCGTGACCGGCAAGCGGCACCAGCTGCGCGTGCACATGAACGCGCTCGGCCTGCCGCTGCTGGGCGACCAGTTCTACCCCAGGGTGTTACGCCGTCCCGGCGAGCTCGAGGATTACGCCGAACCGCTGCGCCTGCTGGCGCGGGCCATGGCCTTCGACGACCCGGTCACGGGCCAGCGCCGGCAGTTCGAGAGCCGGCTCGAACTGGCCTGGCCCTTGGGCCGCCTGGCCATGAAATCTGGCACTGAAAGCTGACCCTGAGACTCGGGCTCAGTGCTGGGCCTGGGCCTGGGCCTGGGCCTGATCCATGCAGCGGCCGAGGGTGGCGAAATAGTCCTCGGTCCGGCCAGTGGCCTGGACATACTTGATGCGGTTGTCTTCCTGATCCGGGGCCAGCTCGATCAGCCCCTTGGCGCGCAGCGACTTCAGGCGCCGGTGCACGGTGCTGGGCGAGATGGTCGGAAACATGTGCATGACCGACATCACGGTCAGGCGCATGTCGGCATGCCAGGCCGCCGCCATGGCGTTGAGCATGCGCTCCTCGATCGGGTCCATCTCGGGATAGCTCGGCGACTGGCGCAAGGCCTCGACGAGGCTGAGAAAACGTTGAAAACTCATGATACGGTCTCCTGAAGAAGGCTTGGCTGAACGGGTTGCAGGGAACTCGCCCCTGCACTTTGTCGCCTTTTTGATCAGAGTACAAGCAAAAAGTTTCAACTTGCCAAGAAAATTTTCGATCGCTCGGATCAGGCGGTCATCAGCAGCCGCGCCTGACCCAGATCGTTGAACGAGACCACGACCTCGTCGCCCGCGCGCACCGTCGCCACCAGCCAGGCGCCGGTAGTCACCAGGTCGCCCGCACGCAGGCCACCGGTGTGAGCCGTAGCATGGGCGGCGGCATGCGCCAGCAGCCAGGGCAGGGTCGCCAGCGGATCGCCGCTCGGATGACCGCCCTGCCCCTGGGCCCTGGTCTGGCCGTTGACGTCGATCCGGCAGGCCTGTGCGGCCCAGTCGGCCGGGCCGAAGCCGGCGACCTCGGCATAGGGCCGCTCGGGGCCGATCACCAGCCCGGCATGCACGCTCTGGTCGGCGATCTTCCAGGCCGTCGGCGCCTGCAGCCCGCCCGCCAGCCGGGTACCGATCAGCTCGATCGACACGCAGACCGTCCCCAGGCAGTCCAGCAGGTCAGCCGGGCCGGTGGGGGTACGGGCCAGGCGAAACGCCAGCTCGGCCTCGATCAGCCAGTCGGGCTGGGCCGCGGCCGGCCAGGTCGCGGGGCTGGTCAGCAGCTCAGGGAGTGGAGCGGCCGTCACCAGCGCGGTACCGCCGACCTTCCAGGCCCGGGGGCCTTCAGGAAACCAGCCGAGCGCTTGCGCCACGCCGGCCTGGACGGCATAGGCGTCATCCAGATCCAGGCTGGCGTCATAGGCCTCGGGCTGCCAGGGCTGGCCCGAACGGCGGGCTTCGAGCAGGGCCAAGACGATGGCCTGTTGGCGGGCGGATAGGGTCATGTCGATACTCCTGGATGGAACGGCCACGACTGGATCATGGTCCTGTGCGGCCCGGCGGGCTCGCGCATGAAAAAGGGGCCGTTTGGCCCCCAGGGAACAAGGCGACCAGCGCCTGATCAGACCCGCTCGGCGACCCAGGCCGGCACGCTGGCCAGCGCCTGCGCCAGCTTGCTGGCGTCGGTGCCGCCGGCCATGGCCAGGTCGGGCTTGCCGCCGCCCTTGCCGCCGACCTGCTGGGCCACGAAGTTGACCAGCTCGCCGGCCTTGACCTTGACCACGCTGTCGGCGGTCACGCCGGCGGCCAACTGGACCTTGGCGCCGTCCACCGCGGCCAGCACGATGGCGGCGGTCTTGAGCTTGTCTTTCAGCTTGTCCATCGTGTCGCGCAGCACCTTGGCATCGGCGCCCTGCAACACCGCCGCCAGCACCTGGATGCCGTTGACGTTGACCGCCTGGCCGAGCAGCTCGTCGCCCTGGGCCGAAGCCAGCTTGCCCTTGAGCGCGGCGATTTCCTTCTCGAGCGATCGTTTTTCATCTTGGAGATTTGAGATGGCAATTTGCACCATTCCACCCCACGCAGGCACCTTGAGCGTGGCTGCCGCTTCGGCGACGGTGCTTTCGAGCGACTGCAGGTAGGCCAGCGCGTTGGCGCCGGTCACGGCCTCGATGCGGCGCACACCAGCGGCAACGCCCGACTCGGCCACGACCTTGAACAGGCCGATGTCGCCGGTGCGCTGGACATGGGTACCGCCACAGAGTTCGCGGCTGGAGCCGATGTCGAGCACGCGCACGGTCTCGCCGTACTTCTCGCCGAACAGCATCATGGCGCCGGTCTGCTGCGCGCTCTCGATGTCCATCACGCGCGCCTGGGCGGCGGCGTTGGCCAGGATCTCGGCGTTGACGATGGCCTCGATCTGGCGGATCTCGGCATCGGTCACCGGCGCGTTGTGCGCGAAGTCGAAGCGGGTGCGCTCAGGGGTGACCAGCGAGCCCTTTTGCTGCACATGGGCGCCCAGCACCTCGCGCAGCGCCTTGTGCATCAGGTGGGTCGCGCTGTGGTTGCGCACGGTGGCAAAACGCAGGTCGGCATCGACCAGTGCCTCGACATGGTCGCCGACTGCCAGCGTGCCGGTCTCGAGCTGGCCGTGGTGACCGAACACGTCGGCCTTGATCTTGAGCGTGTCGGCAACGGCAAAGCGCGCCGAGCCGCTGGTCAGCGTACCCTGGTCACCAACCTGACCGCCCGACTCGGCATAGAACGGGGTCGTGTCGAGCACGACCACGCCGGTCTGGCCGGATTTCAGTTCGGCCACGGCCACGCCATCGAGGTAGAGTCCGACCACCTTGGCTTGCTGCTGCAGCTGCTCGTAGCCGACGAATTCGTTGCCGGCGCCGCTGTAATCGAGCGCCTTGTCCATCTTGAACTTGCCGGCGGCGCGCGCCTGCGCCTTCTGGCGCTCCATCGCGGCGGCAAAGCCGGCCTCGTCGACGCCCAAGCCGCGCTCGCGGCAGACGTCGTTGCTGAGGTCGAGCGGGAAGCCGTAGGTATCGTGCAGCTTGAAGGCGACTTCGCCCGGCAGCACCTGGGCGCCATCGGCCAGCGCGGCGTCGAGGATCTGCATGCCGTTTTCCAGCGTCTCGTAGAAGCGCTCTTCCTCGGCCTTCAACACCTCGGTGATGCGCTGCGCCTGGTTGGCCAGGCTCGGGTAGGCCTCGCCCATCAGCGCGACCAGATCCGGCACCAGCTTGTGGAAGAACGGGGTTTTCTGGCCCAGCTTGTAGCCGTGACGGATGGCGCGGCGCACGATGCGGCGCTGCACATAGCCGCGGCCTTCGTTGGACGGCAGCACGCCGTCGCTGACCAGGAAGGAAGTCGCGCGCACATGGTCGGCGATCACGCGCAGCGACGGGTTGTGCAGGTCGGTGCAGCCGGTTTCGCGCGCAGCGGCCTTGATCAGCGCGTCAAAGATGTCGATCTCGTAGTTGCTGTGCACGCCCTGCAGGATGGCGGCCAGGCGCTCCAGACCCATGCCGGTGTCGACGCAGGGCGCCGGCAGCGGCGAGACCGAGCCGTCCTCGGCCATCTCGAACTGCATGAACACGTTGTTCCAGATCTCGATGAAGCGGTCGCCGTCCTCGTCCGGGCTGCCCGGGGGGCCGCCGGGGATATGGTCGCCGTGGTCGTAGAAGATCTCGCTGCAGGGGCCGCAGGGGCCGGTGTCGGCCATCATCCAGAAGTTGTCCGACTTGTAGCGGCCGCCCTTGTTGTCGCCGATGCGGATCACGCGGTCAGCCGGCAGGCCAATTTCCTTGGTCCAGATGTCATAGGCCTCGTCGTCCTCGGCATAGACGGTCGCCAGCAGGCGCTCCTTGGGCAGGCCGTAGACCTCGGTCAGCAGCTCCCAGGCCCATTTCAGCGACTCGCGCTTGAAGTAGTCGCCGAACGACCAGTTGCCCAGCATCTCGAAGAAGGTGTGGTGGCGCGCGGTGTAGCCGACGTTCTCGAGGTCGTTGTGCTTGCCGCCGGCGCGCAGGCAGGCCTGCACCGAGGCCGCGCGCACGTAAGAGCGCTTGTCGCTGCCGAGGAACACGTCCTTGAACTGGACCATGCCCGAGTTGGTGAACATCAGCGTCGGGTCGTTGCCCGGCACCAGCGGGCTCGACGCCACCACGGTGTGGCCCTTGGCGGCGAAGAAGTCCAGGAAGGTCTTGCGGATCTCGGCCACGGAGGCCACGGGTTTTGCTGAAGGCTGGGTCATGGTCGGCAGCGCCTGCGGGCGCGTCGAGGGCTAGGGGTTGATCGACACAAGCTGCCGGCCGGAACCGGCAGCGAACCCTTCATTTTAAGGCCGGGCGCGGGCGCTGCGCAGCAAGGAACCCGCCCGCCTCGCTCAGAACGTGTTCAAAGTCT
>NZ_PVLR01000043.1 GCF_002980625.1 Malikia spinosa
CGAGACGATTGTGCAGGCGCCAGTCGAGCCGCACGTGATCGACAAGGGCATACCGACTGCCGGCCTAGTGGCCCATGTGATGGTGGCCAAGTATGCCGACCACCAGCCGCTGTACCGCCTGGAGCCCATCTTCGGGCGTGCCGGCTTCCCCGTCCCGCGCTCGACCTTGGCGCAGTGGGTGGGCACCTGCGGCGTGCGACTGCAGCCACTCGTCGATGCCCTCAAGGCCGTGGTGCTGCGCCACGGCGTGCTGCACGCCGACGAGACTCCGGTGCAGATGCTCAAGCCGGGCAACGGCAAGACTCACCGCGCCTACCTCTGGGCTTACGCCGCCGGCGCCTTCGAAGACCTCAAGGCTGTGGTCTACGATTTCTGCGAGTCGCGCGCGGGGGTGCATGCGCGCGAGTTCCTCGGCGACTGGCAGGGCACTCTGGTCTGCGACGACTACTCCGGCTACAAGGAGGGCTTCAAGTCAGGCCGGATCATCGAGGCCGGCTGCCTGGCGCACGCCCGGCGCAAGTTCTTCGACCTGCACGCAGCCAACAAGAGCCAGATCGCCGAGTTCGCGCTCGAGCAGTTCAGCAAGATTTATGAGATCGAGCGTCAGGTCAAGGACCTGGAAGCCGAGGAAAGAAGAACGATACGACAGCAGCAGACTCGGCCGCTGCTCGACGCTCTGCACGAGTGGATGACACTGCAGCGACAGAAGGTGCCGGGCAACTCGGCCACCTCGAAAGCACTGGACTACAGCCTCAACCGCTGGGCTGCGCTGACGCGCTTCGTCGACGATAGGCAGCTACCCGTGGACAACAACTGGGTCGAGAACCGGATCCGTCCTATTGCCCAAGGAAGGGCTAATTGGCTCTTCGCAGGCTCGCTGCGTGCGGGCCAGCGCGCGGCCGCCATCATGAGCTTGATCCAGTCGGCGCGCATGAACGGGCACGACCCGTATGCCTACCTCAAGGACGTCCTGACCCGGCTGCCCACGCACAAGGCCAGCCAGATCGAGGAGTTGCTACCGCATCGCTGGAAGTCTGCTGTCAGCACCGACGCCTGAGCGTCAATCACCCTACGTGCCGGCGGTCAAGTATGGGGTTAGCCGGACGCATACCGCGCTGCGTCGATTTGCGTATGACATTCGGGGGGCAATGGAACGAGCCACGGTGGTCATCACCGCTCGCCCTGTGCCCATCGATCGCCAGGCGTTCAAGGACATCCTGCCAGTGACCCCTCCAGTGCGGCATGAAGATTCGCAAGATGAGTTCATTCGCATCGCCATGGATGGCCCCAGCAAGACCAAGGACGACGGGCCGCCCTCCAGCCGAGAGGTCGAACTGCTACCTCTGACTGGCCCTCAGATCATGGAGTTCTCGCGGTCTCGAGGCGTTGAGGATCCAGAGGCCTTGCTGGCAGCCATCGACGCAAAGCACGCCAGAGAGTTCGCTCGCAAGCCGCAGGATCTGATCGAGCTCTGCGACGACTGGAGAGAACACGGAGTGCTTCGTGCGCACTTTGAGCAGATCAAATCTCATGTGCGCGCCCGCCTCGCCGCCCGACCCGATCGGCGCGAGAAGGCAGAGCTTCCGCCAGCGAAGGCGCTGGTCGGCGCACAGCGACTAGCGCTCGCAGTCATCCTGAGCCGGCGCCTGACCATCCGGTATAGCGCTGGATCGGATGGCGACTCGTCAGGCGCTGCACCGATCGATTCGCGTGAGCTGCTGGCGGATTGGGGCCCCAATGAGGTGTTGACGCTTTTGGAGCGTCCCATCTTTGTCGAAGGCGGATACGGAAGGGTCCGGTTCCACCATCGGTCAGTGATGGAGTTTCTCGCCGCCCGCCAGATCCATGACCTGATCGAGGCAGGGCTGCTGGTCCAGTCGGCTGCTTGCCGCATGTTGTTCGCACTCACGGGTTCGAACGAGACGATCCTCAGGCCGTCGATGAGGCCCGTGGCCGCGTGGCTTGCCTTGCTCCGGCACGACATGTTCGAGCGGGTGGTCAAGATCGAGCCGGACGCCCTGCTTATCCATGGCGACCCTGAGTCGCTCACGGACCTCCAGCGGGAGCGCGCGTTGCTCGGCTACGTGGCGCGATACGGCAAGGGTCAGTGGCGTGGCCTTGAAGTGCCGAATCTGCAGGTGGCGCGGTTCGCGCAACTTGGCCTCGCTGGCACGGTGCAATCTGCCTGGGCTGCTGGCATCGAGGCACCTGAGGTCCGGGAGCTTCTGCTCCGGCTTGTGAGCTCCGGCCACATGCAGGGTTGCGCGGACTTGGTTGCACACGTTGCAGCGGACGCATCTTGCAGCGATCGCGAGCGATTCGAGGCATTGCTAGCGCTTGCGGCCCTGAGCGATTCCCGCCTTGCATCGATGGTCGATGCGATCGTCAAGCTGGCGCCGGGGTGGTCCGAACGACTGGCGCGTTGGGTTGGGACGATGCTTTATCCGGAACATGTCACCGAAGCCCAACTGGTTCAGCTCTTGGCGAGGGTGCGCAGCGAAAAGAGGGATCTTGGGGGCTACGCAGACAGTGTCGCCCGGGTGATTCAGAAGGCCGACATGAGCCAAGCTCGCCTTGAAGCCTTGTTGCCTGATGTGCTTCGGCTTGCACGCGGGGGGCTGTCTGCGGTCGAGGAAGAGTTTCAAGAGGCCGATGGGCGGCTGGAAATGTCGAGCATCTTGCGCTCGCTGTGTCTCCGGTTGCTGGAACTTGGAAGCGTCAGCGAGACACTGATCGCGGCCTCGGTTCTTGCCAGGCGGTCGGCCGACGCTTCCTCCGGCTTGGGTAAGGGCAAGACGGAACTGAGTGCGTTGCTCGACTCGCTGCCAAATGGTTGGCGACCGCAGGTCTTCGAGGCAGATCTGGCCTGTGTGGAAGCGCTTGGCGGCGATCGCAGTGCCAGTTACCGCCTGGTTCGCATCGTCTATGAAGGAGCACTGAACTACACGTTGGAGCGGGACGGCCGGTGGGTGCAGGCAGCGCTAGCTGACGTACAGATGTCGCCAGAGCGTCGAGCGGTTCTGTTGCACCTGGCCGCGCACCTCTACGCGATCGAGGGAGGCCTCAAGGACGGCGAGGGCGCTCTTCGCGGGGCCGTGGCAGATTCGACAGCGCTGAACGACGAGTTGAACTCGATCGTTGCGTCGAACCAGCCAAGCCCTGAGTTCCTGAAGATGCAAGAGGAGCAGCGGAAACGGCAAGAGCGCCAGGCCAAGAAGCGCACAGAAGAGCGGGATGCCTGGGCTCGGATCAGGCGCGAGCTGGCTGAGCAGCCCGCGCTGGCACTTGGGCCCGGTCGAAGGGACAGCACGATCTGGAACCTCTGGCTGGTCTTGCGCAAGCTGGGTCGAAATGGCGACGAAGGGCGATGGGATCGTGCGTTCTTGACCTCACAGTTCGGAGGCGACATCACAGACAGGCTGAGACTTGCCTTGATGGCCTACTGGCGCGGCTTGCGCCCGACGGTTCGATGTGAACGCCGGCGCGGAGAGGAAAACACCTATTTGGCGGTGTGGTCGATCGGCCTGATGGGCGTTTATGCGGAAGCGGAGGATCCCCACTGGGCTGCCAAGCTAAAGCGCAGTGAAGCGGAACTTGCTGCTCGCTATGCCTTGCTGGAGCTGAACGGCCTGCCCAGTTGGCTGGGCAGCCTAGCGAAGGCGCATCCCACCGATGTGGAAACCGTAGTTGGCGCCGAACTGCTCGATGAGCTACTCGATGCGGGCGGCGATTCAGGGTGGCACTCGATGGTGCTGCAGTCCCTGCGGAGCGGCACGCAGGATGTAGCACAGTTGCTTCTGCCTCGTCTCGTTGGCTGGCTCGCATGGTCGGGCTTGACATTGATGCAGCTCCCGCACTCGCCGTCGAACGAACAGAAGCTCTCCCTGGTTATTCGCGTGCTACTGGCGCACGCCGGCCCCGAGGTCAAAGGACCTTTGGAGGAACTGGCCGCGGCTCAGGTTCAGGCGGCCGGCACCGGCCCGTACTTGCTGTTCTGGCTGCCGATCTTGTTCTCGCTCGCGCCGTTGCGCGGTGTGGAGAGCATGCTTCCCCTTCTGGCAGCACTTCCCGTGGAGCCCAACGGGGCAGCAGTTCACATCATTGGTTCACTGTTCAACGAGCGGACTGGCTCTGGATCGACCGAATGGGCCTCCAAGCTGGCTCCGGCGCAACTACTCCGGTTGACGCTTGAATTTCATTGTCACGTGAGGTCGCAAGATGACCTCGTGCATGACACCGTCTACTCGCCTGGGGCGCGTGACGCTGCTGAGAACGGGCGTCGGTACATCTTCGATGCGTTGATGAAGGCAAGCGGACCTGAGGCTCTCAGCGCTAAGTTGACTCTTGCGGCTGATCCACTCTTCGAGCGCTTGCGGGATCGCATCGCAGCATTGGCTCAGGAACGACTTGCTGCAGAGATCGACTCCAGCGCCTGGATACCGGCGGAGGTAACCACACTTTTGTCCCGTAAGGAGCTCTCACCCAAGACTACAACCGACATGGCACAGCTGCTAGTCGATCGGCTGGACGACCTTCAGGAGCTGTTGCTCAGGGACACAGGACCACGAGCGGGTTGGGCGTCGATCGACGACGAGAACACGCTGCGGCCCTTGATTTCACGCGAACTGGAAGTTGCATCGCGGGAGGCTTATACCGTGGATCAGGAAGCGGTGACGGCTGATGGCAAGGAGACGGACATCCGCCTTCGCGCGCTATCCGGCTACCAGGCCACCATCGAATTGAAGATTGGTGAGAAGGGACGATCCGCGCGAGAGCTGTGCGACACCATCGAAGAGCAGTTGGTCAGGAAATACATGGCTCATCGCGACGCGCGTACAGGCTGTCTACTTGTCTCCGTAGCTGACCCGGCCAGGTACTGGCTACACCCCGACACAGGCGAACGAATTGATCGCTTTGGCCTGCAGACGCTCCTTCAGGCCAAGGCCGATGTTGCTCAGCGGCAACTCGGTGGGGAGGCACGGGTTCTCGCTCGCGTCCTTCATCTTGTGCAGCGCCTTTCTACGGAAAAGCAGGCTTCTGGCACTGCGCGATGACCTGATACGAACACCTCTATGGCAGAACGCACTGTTGGCCCCCATGAGTTTTGGCTTCAGACCTGTGGCCTCAATACCCATCGTCGCGGCACGAGCTACGCTCGTTTAGATACGCCATGGAATGCCTTCACAGCTGACGGTGGCAAGCTCGTCTGCACTATTTGGGTTGACGAGATCGTCGAAGTTCATGACCCAGAGTTGGGCCACGCTCGTCGCTTCGTGAAGATGGGCGGGCGCTCTCGACGATGGAAGGGCGTTGGGATGCAACACGGGCAATATGCGCGCGCCAACCTGGACAAAGCCGTCGCTGAGAAGCTACCAATATTCGGCTTTGAGGCCGAGCCTAACAAGGCCGCCTTGGAGCGCGGAGAGAGGTCGGTCAAGCACTTCTACCTCGACCGGACACACCAGCTGCAGGGTCGAATTGGCCTCAGTCTGTACGAACTGGAGAAAAAGCTCCACATCGAAGACGCTTTCAGGAAGCGTGGAATCGCCGATGAAGAGGATCCGAATCTGCCCGCATCACTCTTCGAGTTGGTGGGCACGACGATCGAACCACCAGCAGCGGGGGATTACCAGATCGAGGACGCGAGAGAAGAACACGAGGTCGATCTGCCGTTAGAAGGAAACCAGTCTGCCGATGTGTATGCCCGCAAGGCCCTGCCAATACTTGTGGCGCACGTGCTTCAACAGCAAGACGGCGTAATGGCGCCAATCACATACCGCCGCCTCGCTGAACTCCTTGGCCGGCGGAACAGGCACGGCGACCCCTGGGCGAGAGGACTGGGCTTCGTATTGGGTCGGGTGACTGAGCTGATTGACGGCGTTCGCAGCCGATTGACTGAGCCACCGCCGTTTCTCACGAGCATCGTCGTTCTGTCGAGCGGCCCAAATGTGGGCTTACCCGACAAAGGGGTGAGTGGTGTATGGCCTGGGTACGAGACGATGTCCAGGGAGGAGAAGCGAGCCAAGCTCGCTGCCGAGTTTCAGCGCATCCTCGCCTACCGTAGCCGGTGGAACGAGGTGCTGCGCCTCGCAGGCCTGCCAGTGATCGAACCGCCAGTCGGCTCGAATGGAATCCCCGTTCCAGGTGGTTGGGGCGGAGGGGAGTCAGAAGCACACTTGGCGCTGAAGCTCTATGTGCGCGATCACCCCGAGTTGGTTGGTGCGCGAGCTGACTGGGATGCCTGGGTCGAGTACGCCCTGCGCTCCGCAGACGAGTTGGAGGTCATGTTCTTATCGGATCGGGTCTGGATCGGGGTCGAAGTGAAGTCAAGGACCTCCGATCGGAACCTTGCCGATTATGAGCGCGGCATTTACCAGGTCGTAAAGTACCGCTCCATCCTTGAGGCACAGGCTCTCGTCGATTTTCCGGATGCTCAACCGGAGATTCGCGTAGTGCTGCTCCTTGAGCGAGAACTTCCTGCCGTATATCGCGCTTTGGCAGCTCATTTGCGGGTGACGGTTATTGATGGCATTGTCCCTACCAATGCTCAGATAGAGTGCGATGCCTGAGTCGGAAAGTCGGTAATTAGACCTATAAAGACGCGGGTGAAAAGCGGATGTTGCGAGCTCGATCTTTTGGCCGCAGTCGCCCCGATGGCCAGTCCAAATTCCCGCACCTGTGGCCATCCCAAATGCCCCCAGGCAAGGCTGGCCGCATTATGGCGGCTCGGTCCTCGACGAATCGGGCGCGCCACTTCGAAACCATCTGCCGTGTCACACGCTGACGGCGCGCAACGTCAGCGCGTGAGTAGCTCGCGCTCGGCTTCGCTCAACACCAGTTCTGCCTTGAGTCTTCCTCGCATTGGTGCCCTCGTGATGTGCATAGAGGGTGTGCAGAATTTGTGTAAGTGGACAATCCACCGCAGGCGCGCGCCGGCTTGCCCGTAAGACTGCTTCCGGTGGCATCAGTCTTCCAGCGGAACAATACGAAAGACTGCTCCCTGCCTAAACCGGCCATCGGCTGAACCATTCTGGCGGTAAGCTTGTAGCTGGGAGCCGACACCCAGAGTCGATTTGTCAAACTGATCCATACCCTGGATGGACATTGAAAAATCCCCGGCCGATTGGCCAGGGACTCTTGTCAGGGGCTGGGACGCTGCCGCGGCTTCAGCGCTTTTTCTTGTTGCGGTACTGGTCGGCGACCACGGCCGCGACGATGATCGCGCCCTTGACCATCTCCTGGTAGTAGGCGTCGATGCGGATGAAGGTGAAGCCCGAGGTCATCACGCCCAGGATCAGCACGCCGATCACGGTGCCGGTGATGCGGCCCTTGCCGCCGACCAGCGAGGTGCCGCCGATCACGACCGCGGCGATCGCGTCGAGCTCGTACATCACGCCCATGCCCGACTGGCCCGAGATGGCGCGTGCCGCGGTCACGGTGCCGGCAATGCCCGCCAGCAGGCCGGCGATGGTGTAGATCCAGATCAGGTGGCGGTTGACGTTGATGCCCGAGACGATGGCGGCCTGGCGGTTGGCACCGATGGCGTAGGTGAACTTGCCGAAGCGGGTGTGGCGCAGCACGACATGGAAGATCACCGCCAGCACCAGGAAGATGATGACCGGGTTGGCGCCGGAGCCGATCCAGGCGAAGTCATCGGTCAGCATCGACACCGGCATGCCGCCCGTGAACCACTTGGCAAAGCCGCGCGCCGCGACCATGGTGCCCAGCGTGGCGATGAAGGGCGGGATCATGGTGTAGGCGATCAGCGAGCCGTTGATGCAGCCAATCACCAGCCCGGTCAGCGCACCCGCGATGATCGGCCAGATGATGGGCAGGTCGGTCAGCGCCGGAAACACCGCGCGCGGGAAGTCCGACACCTGGGCCAGGCTGGCCGAGACCACTGCGGCGGCGGCGACCACCGAGCCCGATGACAGGTCGATGCCGCTGGTGATGATGACCAGGTTGACGCCGATCGCGATGATGCCGATCACGGCCATCTGCAGGATGATGATCTGCAGCCGGTCGAGGTTGAACAGGAAGCTCTGTCCGTTGACATACCAGCCCAGCCCCTCGAACAGCAGGCCGATGCCCAGCAGCACCAGGAAGATGCTGGCTTCCTGCGGCAGTTTGAACTTGAAGGGGGAGGGAAGTGAGGCCATGGTGTTGACGGCGGTAGTGCTCATGTTGTGTCTCCGGTTTACTTGGCGGCCAGGCTCATGACGCTGACCTGATCGGCATCCTTGCGGTCCAGGATGCCGGTGATACGACCTTCATGCATGACGGCGACGCGGTCGCTCATGCCCAGGACCTCGGGCATCTCGGACGAGATCATCAGGACGGCGACGCCCTGGCCGGCCAGTTCGGAGACCAGTCGGTGGATCTCGGCCTTGGCGCCGACGTCGATGCCGCGGGTCGGCTCGTCCAGGATCAGGATGCTCGGGTTGGTCAGCAGCCAGCGCCCGACCAGCACCTTTTGCTGGTTGCCGCCTGACAGGTTCTGGATCACCTCGTGCATGTTGGGGGTCTTGACGCGCAGGCGGCGCGCCATCTCGTTGCAATCCTTGGCGAGTTGGCTGCTTTGAACGAAGCCCAGCTTGTTGACGTAGCGGCTGTTGAGCACGGCCAGGTCCATGTTGTCCTGGATGTCCAGGCACAGGAAGCAGCCGGTGTCCTTGCGGTCCTCGGTCAGGAAGGCCATGCCGGCGGCCATGGCCTTGGCCGGCTTGTCGATCACCAGCTGCTGGCCGCGGATCGTGATGCTGCCCGAGCTCGCCGGCGTGACGCCGAACAGGGTCTCGGCCACGTTGGAGCGGCCCGAGCCGACCAGTCCGGCCAGGCCCAGGATCTCGCCGGAGCGGATGTCGAACGAGACGTCGTGGAACACGCCGTCGAGCGTCAGGTTCCTGACCGACAGCACGACGTCGCCGATCGGCACCGTTTCCTTCGGGAACATCTGCGTGATCTCGCGTCCGACCATCATCTGGATGATGTCGTCGCGCGTGACGTCGCTGGCGGCGCAGGTGGCGATGTACTTGCCGTCGCGGAACACCGAGAACTCGTCGGCGATCTCGAACAGCTCGTTCATCTTGTGCGTGATGTAGATGATGCCCTTGCCCTGCTCGCGCAGGCTGCGGATGATGCGGAACAGGTGCGCGACTTCCTTTTCGGTCAGGGCCGAGGTCGGCTCGTCCATGATCAGCACGTCGGAGTTCCAGGACACCGCCTTGGCGATCTCGACCATCTGGCGGCTGGCCACCGACAGGGTCTGGACCTCGGCCAGCGGATCGATGTCGATGCTCAGGCGCTCGAACAGCTCCTCGGTGCGGCGCTTGAGTTCGCGGTGGTCGACCAGGCCGAAGCGGTTGCGCGGCTCGCGCGTGATCCAGACGTTCTCTGCCACCGTCATGTGCGGCATCAGGTTGAGTTCCTGGTGGATCATCGCGATGCCCTGCTGCAGGGCATCGATCGGCGAGCTCAGCGTGACAGGCTTGCCCCTGAGCAGGATCTGGCCCTGGTCGGGAATGTAGACGCCCGCGATGATCTTCATCAGGGTCGATTTGCCCGCGCCGTTCTCGCCCATCAAGGCATGCACGCTACCGGCCTTGAGCGTGAAGGACACGCCGTCGAGCGCCACGACGCCGGGAAATCCCTTGCGTATGCCGCGAATGGCCAGCAAGGGCGGCGACTCCGGCGTGGGGGGAGCGTCGACCGCGCGCTCGAGGGTGGCTGTCTCAGTCATCTTGTGAACTCCGCTGCGAATCTGAGTAAAAGGCAGGGCCTCCCGAGCGGAAAGCCCTGCGCGTCGGTGGATCAGTTCTTGCCGGCGTACTTGCTCAGGTTCTGCGGGGTCACGAGCTCGAACGGCACGTTGACGAAGCGCTCGACCGGCTGCTTCTTGATCAGCTTCATGGCCGCTTCGACCGCACCGGCGCCTTGACCGGCGGCGTTCTGGAACACGGTCACTTTCAGGTCACCGACCTTCATCGAGGCCAGCGCGTCGGGGGTGGCGTCGATGCCGGCGACGATGCTGGTCGGGGTCCACTTCTTGGCGGCCTTCAAGGCGTTGATGGCACCGAGCGCCATTTCGTCGTTGTTGGCGACGATGGCATCGAACTTCACGCCCGAGGACAGCCAGTTGGTCATGATGTCCTGGCCCTTGGTACGGTCCCAGGCGCCTTCGCGCTTGTCGACGATCTTCAGGCCCGAGCATTCCGGGGTCTTGACCACGTCCTCGATGTCCTGGGTGCGGGTGCGGGCGGCTTCATTGGACAGCTCGCCCATCAGCACCAGCAGGTTGCCCTTGCCGTTGAGCAGCTTGCAGACCTGCTGGGTCTGGACCGTGCCCGAGACCTTCTCGTCCGAGGCCACGAAGGCCACGCCAGCGGGCAGCTTGGCGAAGTCGACCGGCTTGCGGTTGACATAGACCAGCGGGATCTTGGCATCAGACACCATCTTGGTGATCTTGGGGGTGGCGTCGGTATCGACCGGGTTGACGATGATGGCGTCGACCTTCTGCGCAATCATGTTCTGGATCTGGCTGAGCTGCTTGCCGACGTCGTTGCCAGCGTCTTCCACCTGTACCGTGGCGCCGAATTTCTTGCCGGCTTCCAGCGTACCGTTCTTCAGGATGGTCAGGAAGGTGTCCTGCTGCGCCATGGCCAGACCGATCTTCTCGGCCTGGGCGGCCAGCGGTACGAGCAGGGTGGAGGTAACGGCTGCGGCGATCAGAAGTTTTTTCATGAATGTCTCCGAAAGATGAGTGGTTGTGGATGCCTGACCCTTGCCCGGTTGCTTCTGCTGGCTGTTGGCGCTGGGGGTCTCGACAAGACTGAACTATAGACAAGACTGGATAAATTTAGAAAATATTTTTCTAAGTAATTACACCTAGAAAAAATATTTCGATTTAACGTAGACTGGCGCCACCGAGGTGGTCAAACGCCTTGATTCGCCCTTCCTTCACTTCATGACGCAGCCCTGACCGGCTGGATTCAAGATGAGCAAGCTACAGTTCCCCGCTCCGCGCCGACATGATCTGGCCTGTCTCGGCCGCCTGGCCGTTGATCTCTATGCCCAGCAGTTCGGTGCGCGGCTGGAAGACGCCCGCAGTTTCTCGATGTACCTGGGCGGCAGCTCGGCCAACCTGGCTTTCGGCGTGGCCCGGCTCGGCTGCAAGACTGCCATGATCTCGCGCGTCGGCGACGAGCAGCTCGGCCGTTTCCTCAACGAAACGCTGCAGCGCGAAGGTTGCGACACCAGCCAGGTGCAGACCGATCCCGAGCGCCTGACCGCGCTGGTGCTGCTGGGCCTGAAGGACCGCGACACCTTCCCGCTGCTGTTCGTGCGTGAGAACTGCGCCGACATGGCGATCGAAGCCGAGCAGATCAGCGAGGACTTCGTTGCGGGCTGCCGCGCGCTGGCCATCACCGGCACCCATCTGTCGACGCCGACCACCCGCCTGGCCTCGCTGACGGCACTTTCCTATGCGCGCCGCCATGGCACGACGACCGTGCTCGACATCGATTACCGCCCGGTGCTCTGGGGCCTGACCCCGCGCGGCGCCGGCGAGAACCGCTATGTGCCCGACGCGGCCGTGACGGCACAGCTGCAGCAGGCCTTGCCCTGGTTCGACCTGCTGGTCGGCACCGAGGAGGAATTCTTCATCGCTGGCGGCGTGGCCAATGACCTGATCGCCAGCCTGCGCGTGGTGCGCGAACTCTGCCCGGACGCGACCCTGGTGGTCAAGCGCGGCGCGCTGGGCTGCTGCGTGATCGAGGGCGAGATCCCGGACGACATCGACGCGGCGCCGACCTACCGCGGCGAACGGGTCGAGGTGCTCAATGTGCTGGGCGCCGGCGACGCCTTCCTGTCCGGCCTGCTGGCCAGCCTGCTGCAGGGCAAGGACTGGGCCGAGTCCACCCGCGTCGCGAATGCCTGCGGCGCCATCGTGGTCTCGCGCCATGCCTGTTCGGCCGCGATGCCGACCCCGGCCGAGCTGGCGCACTGGTTCGGCGGCAGCCGCAACCCCCAGGTCGATGCCGACCAGCAGCTGGCGCACCTGCACCGCGTCACGGCCGCGCGCCGCGACTGGAACGAGCTGTGCGTGATGGCCTTCGACCACCGGGCCCAGTTCTATGACATCGCGCGCGCAGCTGGCGCCGACGAGGCCCGCATTCCGGCCCTCAAGCGCCTGCTGGTGCAGGCGGCCGAGCAGGTCGAGCGCAGCCGCCAGCTGCAGGGCCACACCGGCGTGCTGATCGACGGCGGCGACTACGGCCGCGACGCGCTGGCCAGCGCTACCGGCCGCGGCTGGTGGGTCGGGCGTCCGGTCGAGCTGCCGGGCTCGCGCCCGCTGCGCTTTGACGGCACCCGTTCGGTCGGCAGCGCGCTGACGCACTGGCCGACCGAGCAGGTCGTCAAGTGCCTGCTGCATTACCATCCCGATGATGCGGTCGATCTGCGCCTGGAGCAGGAGCAGCGCGTGCTCGAGCTGTGGGAAGCCACGCGTGCGAGCGGCAACGAGCTGCTGCTCGAGATCATTCCGCCCAAGGCGCTGACGCCCGACGGCAGCAGCGACGCCGCCGTGCTGCGCGCGGTCAAGCGCTTCTACAACCTGGGCGTCAAGCCCGAGTGGTGGAAGCTCGCGCCGATGCAGCCCGCCGGCTGGCGCCAGCTCGAGGCCCTGCTGGCCGAGCGCGACCCCTATTGCCGTGGCGCCGTGATCCTGGGCCTGAACCAGCCGCTGCAGTATCTGGCCGACAGCTTCGCCGCTGCCAGCAGCCCGATCGTCAAGGGCTTCATGGTCGGTCGCACGCTGTGGGCGGACGCCTCGCTCAAGTGGTTCAAGGGCGAGCTTGGCGACGCCGAACTGATCAACGAAGTGGCGCGCAACTTTGCCGTGCTGGTCGATGCCTGGCGCAACCGCCACCAGGCCCTGCGCGCCGCGGCCTGACATCCCACCGACTCCTCACAGGTCATGAAAACCCAACGACTCACCCTGGCGCAAGCGCTGGTCAAGCACCTGGCCGCGCTGCGCATCGAAACCCACGACGGCCAGATCCAGCCCTATTGCGGCGGGGTCTTCACCATCTTCGGTCACGGCAACGTGGCCGGCATGGGCGAAGCCCTGGTGGCCGAGCGCGACCGGCTGCCGACCTTTCGCGCCCACAACGAACAGACCATGGCCCACGCCGCGATCGCCTATGCCAAGGCGAGCTTTCGCGAGCGCATCCTGGCGGTCAGCACCAGCATCGGCCCCGGCGCGACCAACCTGGTGACGGCCGCTGCCGTGGCCCATGTCAACCGGTTGCCGGTGCTGCTGCTGCCGGGCGACGTGTTCGCCAGCCGCCGCCCGGACCCGGTGCTGCAGCAGATCGAGAGCTTTGCCCAGGGCGATGTCAGCGCCAGCGACTGCTTCCGCCCGGTCACGCGCTACTTTGACCGGCTGACCCGGCCCGAACATATCCTGACCGCGCTGCCGCGTGCGATCCAGATGATGACCGACCCGGCCAACTGCGGCCCGGCCTGCCTGTCGCTGCCGCAGGACGTGCAGGCGATGGCGTTCGACTGCCCGGAAAGCTTCCTGCAGCCCGAGCTGCTGCGCTTCCGCCGCCCGCCGGCCGATCCGCGCGAACTCGCCAGCGCCGCCGCGCTGCTGCGCCAGGCGCGCCAGCCGCTGATCGTGGTCGGCGGTGGCGTGCTCTACAGCCAGGCCTGGGACGCGCTGCGCGCCTTTGCCGAGGCGCATGGCGTGCCGGTGGTCGAGTCGCATGGTGGCAAGAGCAGCCTGCCCTGGGACCATCCGCTCAACCTGGGTGCGATCGGTGTCGACGGTATCTCGGGCGCCAACGAGCTGGCGCGCTCGGCCGACCTGGTGTTTGCCGTCGGCACCCGCTTACAGGATTTCACCACCGGCTCGCACGCGCTGTTTGCCCATGCGCGGCTGTTGAGCCTGAACGTCCAGCCCTACGACGCCGGCAAGTGGAGCGCCAGCGCGCTGGTCGCCGATGCCCGCACCGGACTCGAACAGCTCGCGCCGCTGCTGCAGGGCTGGGCCGCTGACCCGGCCTGGACCGAGCGCGCGCGCCGCAATGCCGCCGCCACCAATGCCCGCATCCAAGAGCTGACGACCCAGCTGCCGCAGGGCGTGCTGCCCTACGACGCCGAGGTGATCGGCGCTGTGCGCGACTCGGCCGCCGAGCTCGGCCTCGACAGCGGCGTGCAGGATGTCGCGCTGTGCGCCGCCGGTACGCTGCCGGCCGAGCTGCACAAGCTCTGGCGCGCCAGCAAGCCCGGCAACTACCACATGGAATACGGCTATTCCTGCATGGGCTATGAGGTCGCGGGCGGCCTGGGCGTCAAGATGGCGCGCCCCGAGCAGGAGAGCATCGTCTTCGTCGGTGATGGCTCCTACATGATGGCCAACTCCGAGCTGGCGACCTCGCTGCTGCTGGGCAAGAAGATGATCGTGGTCATCCTCGACAACCGGGGCTATGGCTGCATCGAGCGGCTGCAGCTCAAGACCGGCAGCCCGAGCTTCAACAACATGCTCGACGACTGCGTGCCCGAGGGCGGCGAGCGCAGCCGGATCGACTTCGCCATGCACGCGCGCGCCATGGGCGCCGACTCGGTGCATGTCAAGGATGTGGCCGAGCTGAAAGCCGCGATGGTCAAGGCCCGCGCCGCCAAGCGCACCCAGGTGATCGTGATCGACACCACCCATACCCGCATCACCGATGGCGGCTGCTGGTGGGAGGTCGCGATTCCCGAGGTCTCTGACCGCGCCGAGGTCCAGCAGGCCCGTGCCGGTTACGAACAGGCCCAGCAGGGCCAGCGCCTCTGAGGCCCCGGCCTGCAAGTAGATCCAACCCCCATCGACAGACCCAAGCAAGCACTTCAGAAAAGATAGGAAGAGAATCAAATGAGCTGGAACGTACGCATCGGCATCAACCCCCTGTCGTGGATGAACGACGACCTGCCGTCCCTGGGCGGCGAGACCCCGCTGGAGACCGCGCTGAAGGAAGGCAAGGAAATCGGCTACGAGGGCTTCGAGTTGGGCAACAAGTTCCCCAAGGACGGCCCCGGCCTGAAGGCCAAGCTCGACGAGTTCGGCTTGGCCTGTGTCTCGGGCTGGTATTCGGGCTTCCTGGCAGAAGTGCCCGCCGGCCTGAGCGACGAGCAGGCGGTTGCCGCCGAGATCGAGCGCTGCCAGGCCCACATGAGCAAGCTGCAGTACAACGGCGTCCAGGTCGTGGTCTACGGCGAATGCGCCGGCACCATCCAGGGCCAGATCGACACCCCCGTGGCCAAGCGGCCGCAGTTCACCAGCGACGCACAGTGGCAGGCCTATGCCGAGCGCCTGAACGCCTTCGGCCAGCATCTGCTCGAGACCTATGGCATCAAGCTGGCCTACCACCACCACATGGGCGCCTATGTCGAGTCGCCGGCCGACGTCGATCGGCTGATGCAGCTGACCGATCCGGCCAAGGTGTTCCTGCTGTTCGATACCGGCCACGCCTATTTCGGCGGCGCCCTGACCCCGGCCGAGCTGCTGCAAAAGCATGTCAAGCGCGTGGTCCATGTGCATTGCAAGGACGTGCGCCCGCAGGTGATCGCGCAGGCGCGCAACGAGAGCTGGAGTTTCCTGAACGGCGTCATCAACGGCACCTTCACCGTGCCGGGCGACGGCTGCATCGACTATGCGGCAGTGCTGCAGACGCTCAAGGACAACGGCTACGAGGGCTGGCTGGTGGTCGAGGCCGAGCAGGACCCGGCCGTGGCACCGAGCTACGCCTACGCGCAAAAGGGCTACCAGACCCTGCGCGGCCTGGTCGACAGCCTGGCCTGAGCCAAGGAGCTGCATCATGCCAAGTCATTTGCTGGCCAAGGCCGCCCCGAGCGGGCGCGAGATCGTCGAGGTCACGCCCGAGCGGGCCGGCTGGACCCATATCGGTTTTCGGGCGCTGCGCCTGGGTGCCGGCGAAACGGAAACCGTCGCGACGCAAGAGCGCGAGCTGTGCCTGGTGGTGCTGACCGGCACGGTCGATGTCACGGTCGACGGCCAGACCTATGCCGGCCTGGGCCGGCGCGACAGCGTGTTCGATCCGGTCTCGCCGGCAGCGGTCTACGTGCCGTCGGGCCATCAGGTCGTGATCCAGGCGCGGCGCGACGCCGAGCTGGCGCTGTGCAGCGCGCCCTGCGACGACCAGGTGCGGCAGGTCCGGTTGCTCGACTCGCAGGCCATGCGCCGCAGCGTGCGCGGCCAGGGCAGCAACACCCGCTATGTCTGCGACATCCTGCCGCACGACGACCCGACCGCCGCCCACCTGCTGGTGGTCGAGGTGCTGACGCCGGCCGGTCACTCCTCGAGCTACCCGCCGCACAAGCACGACCTCGAGCAGCCGCCGATCGAGACCCAGCTCGAGGAAACCTACTACCACCGGCTCAATCCGCCGCAGGGCTTTGCCTTCCAGCGCGTCTACACCGATGACCGCAGCCTCGACGAGGCCTGCGCGGTCGAGGATCATGATGTCGTGATGGTGCCGCGCGGCTACCACCCGGTGGTGGCGCCGCACGGCTATGACCTCTACTACCTCAACGTGATGGCGGGACCGAACCGCTTCTGGGTCTTCAAGAACGACCCGGCGCACGAGTGGATGCTCAAGGCCTGAGCCTGCGGTCTGCCTGAATTCACCCGCCTCGCTGGTCCGAGGCGGGTGAGTTTTGCTGTTTTCAGCTCTGGCGGCGCTCGGCCATCAGGTCCATCTGATGCTGGTACTGTTCGGCCGGCCAGCCTTCGCGCAAGGCCTGCAGCGTCACCGCTTGCGGGCTGGCCGGGGCCAGGCCGCCGAGCGGCGGGTCGCGGTCGAGGTTGGTCGGGAAGGCATAGCCTTCGGCGCTGGCGGCCACGACGCGGGCCAGGGCGGCGTCGTCGAGCCGGCCGTCGCGCACCTGCGCGAGCAGCTCCGGATACAGGGCGCGCATCATGGCTGGGCGGTCCACCGACTCCATCGCGCGACCGAAGGCCGACGAGACCTGCAGCAGGTTGGCCATGCGCTGGATGCCGGCCGAGCGGTTCCCGCCCGCCGCGTGCAGCAGCGCGGGATTGAAGAAGACCGCGTCGCCCTTGTCCAGCGGCAGCTGCACGCGTTGGCGCTCGAAGTAGTCGCGGAAATCGGTGCGCTGCGCCACCAGGTAGCCGTGACTGTATTTCTGCGAATGCGGCAGGTAGAGCGTCGGGCCGCTTTCCAGTGGCATGTCGACATGGGCGACTGCACCTTGCAGCGTCAGCAGCGGCGAGAGCTGGTGGACATGGGCCGGAAAGCGTTCGGCCTGTTCCGCCGTGCAGAAACCCAGGTGATAGTCGCGGTGCGGCGTCTGGGCAGCGCCGCCGGGGCGCACGCTGTTGACCTGCGAGGTGATCTGGTAGCCGGGTCCGAGCCAGGCCTGGCTGGCCAGTGCGATCATGTCGTTCGAGTAGTAGCGGGCAAACAGCCCGGGGTCGAGCAGGCAGAGCTTTTCGAGCGCGTTCCAGATCCTGTCGTTCGCGCCGGCCTTGGCAAAGTGGTCGCCGCCATGCTGCTGGCTGCGCTCGCGCGCGATGATTGCCTCGAAGCGCTGCGTGACCGCATCGATGATCTCTGGTTCGGGCAAGGCGCCCTTGAGCACGATCAGTCCCGGTCCCTGTTGCCAGATCCAGGCCCATTCGCTCATCAGGGTCTGGCGGAAATCAGCGCTGGCGCCCAGATGCTCGCGCATCGAGGCGCAGTCGTAGATTGGTACCTCGTCCGCTATCTGCGCCGCATGCGGGCAGCAGCGCGGATCGGTTCGCTGGTTCACGAGTTGCTGCAAGTCCTCGAGTCGGGCGTCCGCGGCTGAAAGGTAGGCGGGGTAGGCGGGGTAGGTGGGATGGGCAGGGCAGGCGGTGCTTGGCATGGGATCTCCGGGTGGCTGAGGTGCCCAGTCTATGCAGCGCCGTGTCTTGCACAGGCGCGCCGACACCTCAAAAACACCTCAGAATCACGCTGGTGTCCATACCCGGTTTGAAGCCAATGCCCCATCCCCATGCCATGAAGGAAATCGCCCTGCAGGCCGGCGTCAGCCTGGCGACGGTCGACCGCGTGTTGCACCAACGCCCGGGCGTGCGAGCGGCCACGCAAAGGCGGGTGCAGCAGGCTTGTGCCGAACTCGAGCGCCAGCACCAGCAGGTGGGCCTCAAGGGCCGGCGTTTCCTGATCGACCTGGTCATGGAGGCGCCGGTCCGCTTTTCGCGCATGGTCCGCACCGCGCTCGACGGCGCCATGCAGCGCGCGCAGCCGGCGGTGTTTCGCGCGCGCGACCATCTGGCCGAGACCATGGGCGTTGACGAGTTGGTGGCCTTGCTTGATGCGATCGCGCGCCGCGGCAGCCATGGCGTGCTGCTCAAGGCGCCGGACCTGCCGGCGGTGGCCGCTGCGGTGATCCGCCTGCAGCAGCGCGGCATCCCGGTCATCACCCTGGTCACCGACTTGCAAGGCGCGCCGCGCCAGGCCTATGTCGGGCTGGACAACCACTGCGCCGGCCAGACGGCGGTCTACCTGATGGCGCAATGGCTGGGCGGCCAGGCCGTCGATCTGCTGGTGTCGAGCAGCGGGCAGCGTTTCCAGGGCGAAGGCGAGCGCATCGATGCCTTTCGCGCATCGATGGCCGCGCTGCTGCCGGCTTGTCGGGTGCATGTGCTTGACGCCGGACTCGGGCTGCACGGGCCGACCGACGCGGCGGTGAGCCAGCTGCTGGCCAGCCAGCCCGGGCTGGCGGCGGTGTATTCGGTCGGGGGCGCCAACGCCGCCATCCTGTCGGCCTTCGAGCGCGCTGGCCGTAGCTGCCGTGTCTTCATCGGGCATGACCTCGACGACGACAACCTGGCGCTGCTGCGTGGCGGGCGGCTGTCGGCGCTGCTGCACCATGATCTCGAGCATGACCTGCACATGGCCTGCCTGCTGCTGCAGCAGATCCATGGCAACCCGGGCAGCGCCCAGGTGCCCAGGCGCTCGAATGTCGAGGTGATCACGCCCTTCAACCTGCCCGCGGCCGTCCTGCGTCGCGGCGGTCCTGACCGGTGACGGGCCGGCTTACAGCCCGGCGCCAAAGCCGGGTGCCAGCCGCTCGCGCAGGAACGCCACCAGCGCGCTGACGGCGCGCGGCACATGGGCCGAGTAGGGCCGGATCGCATGGAGCTGTCCGGCAAACGAGTCGACCGGCGTCCAGTCCGGCAGCACCCGCACCAGCTCGCCGGCCTGCAGGCCGGCCTGGGCGCTGAAGTCGGGCAGCAGCGCGATGCCGAGTCCCGCCAGTGCGGCGTCGCGCAAGGCCTCGCTGTTGTTGGCCGCCAGCGAGCCGCTGATCTGCACCGTCACGCGCTCTTGCCCGGCCGGATCGCGCTTTTCCAGTGTCCAGGCCGGCCGGTCCTGCGAGCGCGGGTAATGCAGGCAGTTGTGTCCCAGCAGCTCCTGCGGCTGCTGTGGCGACCCCATCCGACTCAGGTAGGCCCGGGTCGCTACCAGCACCGACTGCGTCTCGCACAGGGTCCAGGCCACATGGGTGTCGGGCGCGGTGGCGCTGTGGCGGATCGCCAGATCAAAGCCTTCGGTCGCCAGCGACGCCAGCCGGTCCGACAGGTCCAGCTCGATCCTCACCTCGGGATACTGGCGCAGGAAGTCGGCCAGCAGCGGCACCAGTTGCTGGCGCGCGAACGCCACCGGCGCCGTCACGCGCACCAGCCCGCGCGGCGTGCCCGCCAGGTCGCGCACCTGGGCGAAGCTCTGGGCGATCTGCTCGAACGCGCCGCGCGTGTCGTCGACCAGACGCTGGCCGGCCTCGGTCAGGCGCACGCTGCGCGTCGTGCGCCGCACCAGCGCCACCCCGGCCACCCGCTCAAGCTCGGCCACGCGCTGGCTCATCGCGGCCTTGCTGACCCCGAGCCGATCGGCCGCGGCCGTGAAGCTGCCCTGCTGGGACAGCACCGTGAGCCAGTGCAGATGGCCCCAGAGTTGTTCGACTTTTTGTTGTTCCATGATTTGATTGTTCAATATATCAAACAATCTGTTCAGTCTGGCGGTCTAGGCAGCTGTGCGGGCGATTTCTACACTGTCTCCAACCACAACAGGAGACACCCATGACCCCTTACACCGACAGCAGCGAAATCGCCCAGTTCATCGCCGGCCAGCGCACTACCGGCAGCGGCAGCCGGACCCAGCCGGTCTACAACCCCGCCACCGGCGCCGTGGCGCGCCAGGTGCGCCTGGGCAATGTGCAGGATGTCGACAGCGCCGTCGCCGCCGCCGCCGCCGCCTTCCCGGCCTGGTCCGAGACGCCGCCGATCCGCCGCGCCCGCGTGATGTTCAAGTTCCTCGAACTGCTGAACCAGCGCAAGGATGAGCTGGCCGCCATGATCACGGCCGAGCACGGCAAGGTTTTCACCGACGCGCAGGGTGAGGTCGCGCGCGGCATCGACATCGTCGAGTTCGCCTGCGGCATCCCGCAGCTGCTCAAGGGCGACTACACCGAGCAGGTCTCGACCGGCATCGACAACTGGACCATGCGCCAGGCGCTCGGCGTGGTCGCCGGCATCACGCCGTTCAACTTCCCGGTCATGGTGCCGATGTGGATGTTCCCGGTCGCGATCGCCGCCGGCAACACCTTCGTGCTCAAGCCCAGCCCGACCGATCCGTCGCCCTCGCTGTTCATCGCCGGCCTGCTCAAGCAGGCCGGCCTGCCCGATGGCGTCTTCAACGTGGTGCAGGGCGACAAGGAAGCGGTCGATGCGCTGCTGGTGCACCCGGACGTCAAGGCGATCAGCTTCGTCGGCTCGACCCCGATCGCCAACTACATCTACGAGACCGGCGCCCACCACGGCAAGCGGGTGCAGGCGCTGGGCGGCGCCAAGAACCACATGGTCGTGATGCCCGACGCCGACATCGACCAGGTGGTCGATGCGCTGATCGGCGCCGGCTACGGCTCGGCTGGCGAGCGCTGCATGGCCATCAGCGTGGCGGTGCTGGTCGGCGACGTGGCCGACAAAGTGATCCCCAAGCTGCTCGAGCGCACCAAGACCTTGCAGGTGCTCGACGGCATGAACCTGGCGGCCGAGATGGGCCCGATCGTGACCGACGCGGCGCGCCAGCGCATCAGCGGCTACATCGAGGCTGGCGTGCAGGAAGGCGCCCAGCTGCTGGTCGACGGCCGCGGCTTTGACGGCGCCCAGGCCGGCGCGGGCTGCGACAACGGCTTCTGGCTCGGCGGCACGCTGTTCGACCATGTCACGCCCGAGATGAAGATCTACCAGGAAGAGATCTTCGGCCCGGTGCTGGCCTGCGTGCGCGTGCCCGACTTCGGCACCGCGGTGCAGCTGATCAACGACCACGAGTTCGGCAACGGCACCGCCTGCTTCACCCGTGACGGCAACGTGGCCCGCGAGTTCGCGCGCCGCATCCAGGTCGGCATGGTCGGCATCAACGTGCCGATCCCGGTGCCGATGGCCTGGCATGGCTTTGGCGGCTGGAAGCGCAGCCTGTTTGGCGACATGCACGCCTATGGCGAGGAGGGCGTGCGCTTCTACACCAAGCAGAAGTCGGTCATGCAGCGCTGGCCCGAGAGCATTGCCAAGGGCGCCGAGTTCGTGATGCCGACGGCCAAGTAAGCCGCAGGCGCCGCGCTCACTTCTTGCCGCGCAGCTTGGCGAGCTCGGCCTGGGTCTCGTTCCAGAGCTCCATGCCGACGCTGGCGCCGATCGAGGCGTAGACCCGGGTCAGGTTGCTGCGCATGCGGGCGGCCTCGGCCGGCGAGAGCTCGTTGACCTGCATGCCCTTCTTCTTGAGTTCGGCGACGGCACCGGCGGCCTCCTTGCGGGTGTCCTGGCGCTCGAAGTCGCGGCTGGCCTTGGCGGCGTCCATCAGCACCTTCTGCTCGGCCGCCGACAGGCCGTCCCACCATTTCTTGCTGACCAGCACGATCCACGGGCTGTAGACATGGTTGGTCACGGTCAGGTACTTCTGCACCTCGTAGAACTTGCTCGACAGGATGGTGTTGAACGGGTTTTCCTGGCCGTCGACGGTGCCGGTCTCGAGCGCGCCGAACAGCTCCGAGAAGGCCAGCGGCACCGCGTTGGTGCCCAGGGTCTTGAAGCTGTCGAGGAAGACGTTGTTCTGCATCACGCGCAGCTTGATGCCCGACAGGTCCTCCATCTTGCTGATCGGGCGCTTGCTGTTGGTCAGGTTGCGAAAACCGTTCTCCCAGTAGACCAGGCCGACCAGGCCCTTGTCCTGCAGCTTGGCGCGCACCTTGTCGCCGACCGGGCCGTCGAGCAGGGCGTCGGCTTCCTTGGCGCTGTTGAACAGGAAGGGCGTGTCCCACAGCGCCATTTCCTTGCTGATGCCGACCAGGGTCGCGGTCGAGCCGACCATCATCTCCTGCGCGCCGCCGATCAGCGCCTGCTGCATCTGGGTATCGGGCCCGAGCGCGGCCGCGCCGATCGCGCGCACCCGCATCTTGCCGCCCGACGCCTTCTCGACCTGCTCGGCGAACAGCTTGGCGGCGCGGCCCTGGTTGCTCTGCTCGTTGAGGCCGTAGCCGAAGCGGATCAGGCGCGGCTTGAAGTCCTGCGCCTGGGCCATGAAGGGCGCTGCCAGCGCCAGCGCGGCAGCCGTGGTCACGAGGGTGCGACGGAACATAGTCATGGGAGTCTCCTGGAGGAAAGCCAATTCTGGCGGGGTTTGAACGGTTAACGCATCCACGCCACGGGCGCGGTCACGATCTGGGGGAACACGACGAAAAGCGCGAGGATCAGCACATAGGTCAGCAAGAACGGATTGACCCCCTTGATCACCTGGTGCAGCGACAGCCGCCCGACGCCGGCGACGACGTTGAGCACCGTGCCCACCGGCGGCGTGATCAGGCCGATGGCGCCGTTGAGCACGAACATCAGGCCGAAGTAGACCGGGTCGATGCCGGCCTTGATCGCGATCGGCAGCATCACCGGCGCGAAGATCAGGATGGTCGGCGTCAGGTCGAGCGCGGTGCCGATCAGCACCAGCGCCAGCATCATCACCGTCATCAGCAGGCGCGGGCTCTCGACCAGCGGACCGAGCCAGCCGGTCAGCACGCCGGGCAGGTCGGCCAGCGTGATCATGTAGCTCGCGACCTGGGCGCCGGCACACAGGAACATCACGATCGAGGTGGTCTTGGCCGCGCGCACCAGCACCGGACCGATCTCGGCCAGCTTCATCTCGCGGTGGATCGCCAGTGCGACGAACAGGGCGTAGAAGGCCGCGACCACCGCCGCCTCGGTCGGCGTGAAGATGCCGGTCTTCATGCCGCCGATGATGATCAGCGGCATCAGCAGGGCCCAGAACGCCTTGGCCGTGATGCGCAGGCGCTCGGACAGCGGCAGCGGCTCGCCGGCGGGCAGCTCGATGCGGCGCAGGATCAGCTTCCAGGTCACGATCAGGCCGGCTCCCATCAGCAGGCCCGGCACGATGCCCGACAGGAACAGCGCCGAGATCGAGGTGTTGGTCGTCACGCCGTAGATCACGAACGGCATCGACGGCGGGATGATCGGCGCGATGATGCCGCCCGAGGCGATCAGGCCGGCCGAGGTGTTCATCGGATAGCCCTGCTGCTTCATCATCGGCAGCAGGATGGTCGCCAGCGCGGCGGTATCAGCCAGCGCCGAGCCGCTCATGCTGGCCATCAGCACCGCGGCGCCGATCGCGACGAAGCCGAGTCCGCCGTGGATATGGCCGACCCAGGCCTGCGCCATCGCGATGATGCGCCGGCTGATGCCGCCCGAGTTCATCAGCTCGCCGGCCAGGATGAAGAAGGGCACGGCCAGCAGCGGAAAGCTGTCGATGCCGGCGACCAGGTTCTGCGCCAGCAGCTGGGTGTCCCAGAAATCCAGCACCCAGGCCATGCCCGCGCCGGTCAACACCAGCGCCAGCGCCATGTTCATGCCGATGCCCATCAGCAGCAGCATGCCGCCGACGAACACGATAAAGGCCAATCCTTCGGGGCTCATGGTTTCACTCCACTTCGACGCCGTGGCCGAGGTCCAGCGGCTGGCGTTTGAACAATTCGATCAGCGCCATCACGCCGATCGCGGCGGCGCTCAGGAAGGCCGGCAGCGGCAGCAGGGCGGTCGGGTAGCCCAGCACCACCGAGTGGCTGTCGAGGCCGACCATGACCTGCTGCCAGGCGCCGTGGGCCACCAGGCCGGCGCCGGTCACGACCAGCAGCCGGATCACGGCGGTGGCCAGCAGCATCGCGGTCCGGTGCCGGCGCAGCAGGCCGATCAGGCTGGTAAAAGCCATGTGCTCGCCGGCCGGGTAGGCCGCGGTCGCGCCGATGAAGACCATCCAGACGAACAGCAGCCGCGACAGTTCCTCGCTGGCGGCCACGCCGCTGCCAAAGCCGTAGCGCAGCACGACGTTGACGAACACTGCGACCGCCATCACGCCCAGGCAGGCGGCCATGGCGAACTGGGTCAGCCGTTGCAGGCGCGGGGCCGGGGTGTTGTCCGGGCTCATGCCGTCTCTCCTTGCTGCAGCCAGGCTGCGACCTCGGCTTGCAGTTGTGGCAGCGGGGCGGTGGCGTCGAGGCGCAGCACCCGCGCTTCTCCGAGCGGGGACTCGAGCGTGGCGAACTGGCTGTCGACCAGGCTGGTCGAGAAGAAATGCTGCGGGGCCCGGGCGCTCACGCGCTGCTGTGCTTGCTCGCGTCCGATCTCGAGGAAGACAAAGCGCAGGTCGGGTGCGGCCGCGCGCAGCCGCTCGCGGTACTGGCGCTTGAGCGCCGAGCAGCTCAGCACCGCGCCGTCCGCGTGCTGGCGCAGTTCCTCGCCGAGCCGGCTCAGCCAGCCTGCGCGGTCGGCATCGGTCAGCGCGATGCCCTGGCTCATCTTGGCGCGGCTGTCGGCGCTGTGGAAGTCGTCGCCCTCGATCAGGCTCAGGCCCTGGGTCTGGGCGACGAGCGTGGCCAGGCTGGATTTGCCGCAGCCGGCCACGCCCATGATGACGATCTGGTGGCTCATGTTGGGATAGCGCTATCTCATGGAGTTGAAAAAAGCGGCGGGGCCTGGGAAGTCGAAAATCGACCGGTCGCGCTGCGCACAAGCAGCTCAATGCGACCGAGCGAGGGTATTTCCCTTGCGGCCCGCCTTTGGGTAGCGCTATCCTATCGGTTTTCGAACATCTGCCAACCAGGGGTTTACCCTAGACATGAGCCAGCCTGCCTCCCGTTCCCGCGCCACCGGGCGCATCACCCTGGCCGACGTGGCCCAGCGCGCCGGCGTCAGCCCGATGACCGTCTCGCGCGCGCTGCGCGGCGAGCGCGCGGTCGATCCGCAGCTGGTCGAGCGCGTCAAGGCGGCGGTCGACGCGCTGGGCTACCTGCCCGACCCGGCCGCGCGCGCGCTTGCCTCGCGCCACAGCAGCCATGTCACGGTGCTGATTCCGCTGCTGTCCAACGCCCTGTTCGTCGACCTGCTCGAGGCGGTGCAGCGCACGCTGCGCCCGGCCGGCTACCAGACGCTGATCGGCATCACGCACTACGACCCGGCCGAGGAGGAGCAGCTGCTGCGCGAGCAACTGCTGCACCGCCCGGCCGGGCTGCTGGTGACCGGGCTCGAACGCAGCGACGCCACGCGCGCGCTGATCGAGCGCAGCGGCGTGCCCTGTGTCTACCTGATGGAGGCCTCGGACCAGCCCGGGCTGCACTGCGTGGGCTTCTCGCAGCAGGAGGCCGGCGCCGCCATGACCCGGCATCTGCTGGCGCGCGGGCGCCGGCGCATCGCCTTCGCCGCCGCCCAGCTCGACCCGCGCACGCTGCAGCGGCTGGCCGGCTGGCGGCACGAACTTGAGGCGGTCGGCCTGTACCAGCCGGCGCTCGAATGGCTGGACCCGGCACCGTCCTCGATCGCGCTCGGCGGGGCGATGTTCGAGCGCCTGCTGGCGCATGACCCCGGCATCGACGCCGTCTTCTTCAACAACGACGACTTGGCGCAGGGCGCGCTGCTGGCGGCGCTGCGCCTGGGGGTGGCCGTGCCGGGCCGGGTCGCGGTTGCCGGCTTCAACGACCTGACCGGCAGCGACCAGATGCTGCCGCCCCTGACCACGGTGCGCACGCCGCGCGCCGAGATCGGCAGCGCGGCGGCACAGATGCTGCTGGCGCTGATGACGGGCCAGCCGGTGCAGCCGTCCTCGGTCGACCTGGGCTACGAGCTGCTGGTGCGCGGCAGCACCTGAAGGACAAAGGCTCCGGGGCTTTACTGGAATTAGGGTTTACCCTATACTGTACTGCACCATATTCAATGATCGCTTTGCAGGAGTATCGCCATGAGCAGCGCCGTCTTCATTCCCCTGATCCCGTCCGCCGCCGCCCCGGTCCGGGCCCGCAAGGCATCCTTCCTGGCTGGCTGCCAGCGCCTGGCCGCCCGACTGTTCACCAGCCGGCGCGCGCCGGCTGCCGCCGCGACCGCACCGGTGCTGACCGCCTTCCAGGAAGCCGAACGCGTGCGCGCGATGGCCGACGACCTGCTCAAGACCGACCCGGATTTTGCGCAGGAACTCTACGCCGCGGCTGATCGCCACGAATACGAGCACGCGGCCCGCGCATGAACAGCCGGCCGCCTGGCCGGGTCGTGGCCTAGGTGTGGCCTGGGCCTGATGATGGTCGCGCGCAGCCCGTCCTCTCTCAGGGCCGCAGGTCGGTCGAGGGTCGCTGCCAGAGGTTGATGCCGCCTTCGACCGCATGCTGGTCGATCGCGGCCAGCTCCTCGGCGCTGAACTGCAGGTTCTGCAGCGCGCCGGCCAGTTCCGTGATCTGCTCCGGGCGGCTGGCGCCGATCAGGGCCGAAGTCATCTCGGGGTGGCGCAGCACCCAGGCCACCGCCATCTGGGCCAGGCTCTGGCCGCGCGCTTGGGCGATCTGGTTCAGCGCGCGCACATGCCGCAGGTTGGCCTCGCTCAGGTGCTCGGCCTTGAACGAGGCGCCGCCCGGGCGGTTGATGCGCGCATCCTGCGGCACGCCGTTCAGGTACTTGCTGGTCAGCAGGCCCTGGGCCAGCGGGCTGAAGGCGATGCAGCCGGTGCCCAGCTCGCCCAGGGTGTCGAGCAGATCTTCCTCGACCCAGCGGTTCATCAGGCTGTAGGAGGGCTGGTGGATCAGCAGCGGCACGCCCATGGCGCGCAGCAGCGCGGCGGCCTCGCGTGTCTTGCCGGCCGAGTAGCTCGAGATGCCGACATAGAGCGCCTTGCCCTGCTGCACTGCGCTGGCCAGCGCGCCGCAGGTTTCCTCCAGCGGGGTGTCGGGGTCGAAGCGGTGCGAGTAGAAGATGTCGACATAGTCCAGCCCCATGCGCTGCAGGCTCTGGTCCAGGCTGGCCAGCACGTACTTGCGCGAGCCGCCGCCCTGGCCGTAGGGGCCGGGCCACATGTCCCAGCCCGCCTTGCTCGAGATCAGCAGTTCGTCGCGATAGGGCTTGAAGTCGCGCCGCAGGTGTTCGCCGAAGTTGGTCTCGGCGCTGCCGTAGGGCGGGCCGTAGTTGTTGGCCAGGTCGAAATGGGTGATGCCGAGGTCGAACGCGGTGCGCAGCATCGCGCGCTGGGTCTCGAACGGGGTGCTGTCGCCGAAGTTGTGCCACAGGCCGAGCGTGATGGCCGGCAGCTGCAGGCCGCTGCGGCCGCAGCGGCGGTAGCTCATGGTGTCGTAGCGTGAGGGCGAGGCGGAGTACATGGCGGGTCTCTCTTTCTGGGCTCAGGCGCCCTTGACCCGTTCGCCGCTGGCGCGGTCGAACAGGTGCGCGTCCTCGGCCGACCATTGCAGGTGGACGCTGTCGCCGACCTGGGCCGCCAGCAGGCCCGGGATGCGCGCGGTCAGCGAACCGACCGCGGTATCGACCGTGGCATAGGTTTCGGGGCCGGTCGGCTCGATCATGGTCAGCGTGCCGGCCAGACCCTGCTCGCTCAGGCGGATGTCCTCCGGGCGCAGGCCATAGACCAGTTCGCTGCCGCCGTGGATCGACAGCGCCGCGCGCTGGCGCGGGCTCAGCTCCAATGCGCTGCCATGCGCGAGCAGCTGCTCGTCGTGGTGCAGGGCGTCGAGCATGTTCATCGCCGGCGAGCCGATGAACTCGGCCACGAAGCGGTTGGCCGGGCGGCGGTAGATGTCGGCCGGGCTGCCGAACTGCTGCACCAGACCGTCCTTCATGACCGCGATCCGGTCGCCCAGCGTCATGGCCTCGACCTGGTCGTGCGTGACGTAGACGGTGGTGGTGCGGGTGCGCTGGTGCAGCTGCTTGATCTCGGCGCGCATCTCGACGCGCAGCTTGGCGTCGAGGTTGGACAGCGGCTCGTCGAACAGGAACAGCTTGGGGTCGCGCGCCAGGGCCCGGCCCATCGCGACGCGCTGGCGCTGGCCGCCCGAGAGCTGACCCGGCTTGCGGTCGAGCAGATGGCCGATCTGCAGCATCTGCGCCACGCGCTGCACCGCGGCCTCGCGCTCGGGCTTGGGCACCTTGCGGATTTCGAGGCCGAAGGCGATGTTCTGCGCCACGCTCATGTTCGGGTAGAGCGCGTAGCTCTGGAACACCATGGCGATGTCGCGGTCCTTGCTCGGCAGATTCGTCACGTCGCGGTCGGCGATGTGGATGCTCCCCGTGCTCGGGTGGTCCAGGCCGGCGATCATGCCCAGCAAGGTGGACTTGCCGCAGCCCGAGGGGCCGACCAGGATCAGGAATTCGCCGGCCTCGATCTCGAGGTCGATGCCCTTGAGGATGTGGGTGGTCTCGTTGTAGGACTTGCGAACGTTGCGGATGGCGAGTGCGCCCATGACTTTTCCTTTTATCCCTTGACGGCGCCGGCGGTCAGCCCACGCACGAAAAACTTGCCTGCGACGATGTAGACGATCAGCGTCGGCATGGCGGCGATCAGCGCGGCGGCCATGTCGACGTGGTATTCCTTGACGCTGCTGCTGGTGTTGGCCAGGTTGTTCAGGCCGACCGTGATCGGCTTGCTGTCGGCACCCGAGAACACCACGCCGTACAGGAAGTCGTTCCAGATGTTGGTGAACTGCCAGATCAGCGTGACGACCAGGATCGGCGTCGAGAGCGGCAGCACGATGCGGCGGAAGATCTGCCAGAAGCTGGCGCCGTCGAGCATGGCGGCCTTGATCAGCTCGTCAGGCAGGCCGACGTAGTAGTTGCGAAAGAACAGCGTGGTCGACGGGATGCCGGCCAGCACATGCACGAACACCAGGCCCCAGACCGAGCTGGCGATGCCGAGCCAGCCCAGCACCTGGCTCATCGGCAGCAGCACCACCTGCATCGGCATGAAGACGCCGAACAGCATGAAGGCGAACAGGGTTTCGCTGCCCGGGAACTTCCACTTCGACAACACATAGCCGTTGAGCGCGCCGAGCAGGGTCGAGACCAGCACCGCCGGCACCACCGTGATGACCGAGTTCCAGAAGAAGGGCTGCAGGCCCTCGCATTGCACGCCGGTGCAGGCGCTGCTCCAGGCCTTGCTCCAGGCGTCGAGCGTGGGCGCGGTCGGCAGGCTCAGCAGGTGACCGACGCGCAGCTGCTCGGCATCCTTGAGCGAGGTCACGACCATCACGTAGAGCGGGGTCAGGAACCAGGCCGCGAAGATCAGCAGGACGGCCCACAGCAGCAGGCGGTGAAGGGTGAGTCGGTTCATCGCTTGGCTCGCAATTCCGAATAGAGGTAGGGCACGACGATGGCGGCCACGGTGGCCAGCATCACGGTCGCGCTGGCGGCGCCGAGGCCGATCTGGCCGCGCGTGAAGGCGTGGGCGTACATGAAGGTGGCGGGCAGGTCGGTCGCGAAGCCCGGACCGCCCGAGGTCAGTGCCATCACGAGGTCGAAGCTCTTGATGGCCAGGTGGCTGACCACCAGCAGCGTGCTGAAGAACACCGGCCGCAGGCTCGGCAGGATGATGCTCCAGTAGATGCGTGGCAGGCTGGCGCCGTCGACCTGCGCGGCCTTGATGATCGATTCGTCCACGCCGCGCAGCGCGGCCAGGAACAAGGCCATCACGAAGCCCGCGCTTTGCCAGACACCCGCGATCACGACGCAATAGATCGCCATCTCGGGGTTGATCAGCCAGTCGAAGCTGAAGTTCTCGAAGCCCCACTGGTGCATCAGGTGCTCCAGGCCCTGGCCCGGATTCAGCATCCATTTCCAGGCGGTGCCGGTGACGATGAACGAGATCGCCATCGGGTAGAGGTAGATGGTGCGCAGCAGGCCTTCGCCACGCACCTTCTGGTCCAGCAGGATTGCCAACACCACGCCCACGGCCATCGCGCCACCGATGAACAGCACGCCGAAGATGGCGAGGTTGCCCATCGCGACCCGGAAGCGCTCGTTGTCAAACAGGGCCTGGTACTGCGCCAGCCCGACGAAGTCGTAGTTGGGCAGGATGCGCGAGGCCGAGAACGACAGGTAGCCGTTCCAGGCCATCAGGCCGTAGATGAACAGCAGCGACAGCAGGAAGCTGGGCGCGACGACCAGCCTGGGTAACCAGGGGCCGGAGGAGCGGGTGGTGGCGGACATGGGTTTACTTGATCTTGGCGGCGGCAGCGATCTTGGACTGGGCGGAGGCGACGCTCATCTTGTCGTCGTTCCAGAACTGGCTGACGGCGTCCTGCAGCGCGCCGGCGGCGGCGGCCGGAACCGCCATACCGTGTGCGACCGACGGCACCAGCGCGCCGGACTTGGCCGATTCGACGAAGGTCGCCGCGCTGGACTTGGCGCAGTCATCGAACTTGGCCAGGTCCATGTTCAGGCGCACCGGGATCGAGCCCTTGTTGAGGTTGAACACCTCCTGGAACTGCGGCGACATGATGGCGGCGGCCAGGTCCTTTTGCGCCTTGACGTTGGCTTCGTTCTTGAGCTTGAACAGCGCGAACGAGTCGACGTTGAAGGTGAAGGCCTTGGCGCTGCCCGGGGCGGCGACGCAGGCGAAGTCCTTGCCCGGCTTCTTGCCGGCGGCGACGAATTCGCCCTTGGCCCAGTCGCCCATCAGCTGCATGCCGGCCTCGCCCTTGATCACCATCGCGGTCGCCAGGTTCCAGTCACGGCCCGGGGCGTTCTTGTCGGTGTAGGACTTGACCTTGCGGAAGGTCTCGAGCACCTTGGTCATGGTCGGGCCGTTGAGCGCAGCCGGGTCGAGCTGGACCAGTGCCTTCTGGTAGAAGTCGGTGCCGCCCAGGCCGAGCGCGACGCTCTCGAAGGTGGTGAAGTCCTGCCAGTTCTGGCCGCCATGGGCGACCGGGATCACGCCGGCCTTCTTGAGCGCCTCGGCGGCGACGAAGAACTCGTCCCAGTTGGTCGGCAGCTTGGCGCCGGCCTTCTTGAACGCCTCCGGGTTGGCCCAGAGCCAGTTGACGCGGTGCACGTTGACCGGCACTGCGATGTAGTTGCCCTTGTACTTCATGACGTCGCTGACCACCTTGGGCAGCAGCTTGTCCCATTGCTCGGCCTTGGCCACGTCGTCGATGTTGGCCAGCACGCCTTCGGCGGCCCATTCCTGCAGCGACGGACCCTTGATCTGGGCCGCGGCCGGGGCGTTGCCCGAGACCACGCGCGACTTGAGCACCGTCATGGCGTTGTCGCCACCGCCGCCAGCGACCGCGAAGTCCTTCCAGCTGTGGCCCTTGGCTTGCAGCTGGTCCTTGAGGGCGGAGGCCGCCTTGGCTTCGCCGCCGGCGGTCCACCAATGCAGCACCTCGACTTCGCCGGCGAAGCTGGCCGCGCAGCTGCAGACGGCGATGGCCGCGACGGCGGTACGGGTGAGGGAGGTGAGGAAGGCTGGTTTCATCTGTGTCTCCTGTGGAGTCGGGCCGGCTGGCCCGGGTTCCGATGGGTTGTTGTCGTTAATGTTTCTTTAAGAAACGGCCGAATCTTAACCAAACATTAGTTATTTAATATGCGGTAAAACCCTAAGCAGCAGCTGGCAGCCGCTCGCTGCGGGGGCTATCCGTTAAGCTTCAGTCATGAAACTGCTGCTGGCCGAAGACGACGCCATCCTTTCCGACGCCCTGACCGCGCAGCTGCAAGGCGCGGGCTACGAGGTCGAACATGCCCCGAACGGCGCGGTGGCCGACTACTTGCTGCACAAGCAGGCCTTCGACATCGCCGTGCTCGACATCGGCCTGCCGATGCTCGACGGGCTGGCGGTGCTCCAGCATGTGCGCCAGACCCAGCCGGCCTTGCCGGTGCTGCTGCTGACGGCGCGCGACGCGCTCGACGACCGCGTTGCCGGGCTGCAGGCCGGCGCCGACGACTATGTCACCAAGCCCTTCGACCTGCCCGAGCTGCTGGCGCGGCTGCAGGCGCTGCTGCGCCGGACCCAGCCGGCGCTGGCGCCGCTGACCCCACCCTCGCGCCAGCTGGTGCTCGATGCCGAGCGCCGCTGCGCGCTGCTGTGCGGCGAGGCACTCGAGCTCAGCGGGCGCGAATGGGAGCTGCTGCAACTGCTGTTGCAGCAGCGCGGCAAGGTGGTGACCAAGGAGCGCATCTTCCAGGCTTGGGCCAGCGAGGGCGGTGAGCCCGGCAGCGGCAACACGATCGAGGTCTATATCCACCGGCTGCGGCGCAAGCTCGAGGGCGGCGGGCTGGTGATCCGGACCGTGCGTGGCCTGGGCTACCTGCTCGAGGAGGAGGAAGGCTTGTGAGCCTGGCCCGCTGGCGCCAGCGGCTGTCGGGCTGGCGCAGCCGCAGTCGTGGTCGCCTTGGCAGCGGCAGCCTGAGCCTGTCGCGCCAGCTGCTGTGGTGGGTGCTGCTGCCCCAGCTGGTGCTCTGGCTGGCGGGCGGCGTGGCGGCCTACCGCTTTGCCGCCAGTTACGCCAACGAGGCGATCGACGCCAGCCTGTCACAGGCCAGCCGCGCGCTGGCGCGCCAGCTCAAGCCGATCGGCTCCGGCTTGCTGATCGATTTTCCGAAGGCGGCGCAGGATGTGCTCGAGGCCGATCCGGCCGACCGGCTGCTCTACATGGTCAGCCAGCCGCCGGGCCAGTTCATCCTGGGCAACCAGGCCTTGCCGCCGCCGCCGCTGGCCCAGGGGGCGGCCTTGCGCATCGGCCAGCCCTATTTCTACGATGGCAGCATGCCGCTGGCCGGGCCGGGTGATGCCGAGCAGGCGGTGCGGGTGGTCGCGCTGCTGCTGCGCCTGGGCGGCGAGCAGCAGCCCGAAGCCCAGACCCTGCTGGTGCAGGTCGCGCGCAGCAGCGCCAACCGCGAGGAGCTGGCGCGGCGCATCCTGGTCGACATGCTGCTGCCGCTGTCGAGCCTGATCCTGCTGATGACGCTGATCGTCTGGCTTGGCATCCGGGCCGGGCTGGCGCCGCTCAAGCGGCTGCGCCAGCAGGTCGAGGGCCGGGCGCCGGCCGATCTGGCGCCGCTGCAGCTGGCCTCGGCGCCGCGCGAGCTGCTGTCGCTGGCCGGTGCGATCAACACCTTGCTGGCCGAGGTGCAGCACAGCGTGGAGCGGCAAAAGCGCTTCATTGGCGACGCCGCCCATCAGCTGCGCACGCCGCTGGCCGGGCTCAAGAGCCAGACCGAACTGGCGCTGACGCTGCCGTCGGCCAGCGACCCCGAGCTGCGCGCCCGGCTGCTGCGGGTGCACGAGAGCGCCACCCGCAGCGCCCACCTGGTGTCGCAGCTGCTGACCCTGGCCCGCGCCGAGCCCGGTGCGCTGCGGCTGCAGGACTGCCCGCCGGTCGATCTGCTGGCGCTGGCGCGGCAGTTGACGGCCGAACTGGTGCCGCGCGCCCTGCGCGCCGGGCTGGACCTGGGCATGGACGAGGCGGCGCAGACCCCGGTCTGGGTGGCGGGCGAGGCGCTGCTGCTGCGCGAGGTGCTGTCGAACCTGATCGACAACGCGCTGCGCTACGCCGGCGCGGGCGCCACCGTCACGGTCGGCGTCCAGCGTCTGGGGGCCCAGGCCTGCCTGAGCGTCGAGGACAGCGGCCCGGGCATCGCCGCGCAGGACCGCGCGCGCGTGTTCGGCCGCTTCGTGCGCGCGACCGACGCCGGCAGCGGTTGCGGGCTCGGGCTGGCGATCGTCAAGGAGATCGTCGAGCGCCACGGTGGCCAGGTCAGCCTCGAGCCGGTGCTGCCTCATGGCCTGCGAGTACGGGTCCTGCTGCCGCTGGCAGGCAATCCCCAGCCCGCTTGAGCGCCTGTGGGCGCCCTGATCGTCACGGCCCAGGGTGGCGGGACATCCCTTGGCTTACTGCTCGCAACAAACGTTTTCATGACTACGTGGGAAATTTGTTGTTTTTTTCATGAATTTTGTCGTTACAAAATGGGTACGAGCCATTTTCTAGGGTTTTCCCTTCAGTGCAAGCGATTGCACCAGTGTTGAAATTGCGTTGCTGCCGGACACCGGGAGCCCTGCCAGACAGGGCCAAGCCTAGCCCCAGGTGTTCAGCAGGCGATAGCCAATATCTAAAACATCCCTTCACTGGAGACAACCATGTCCAAGACTTTCAAGCTGGCCGCTGTGGCCGCCCTCTGTGCCGCCGCTGCAGTCGCCCATGCCGACGTCAAGTTCGATGCCAACTTCGAAGGTGACACCACCAACACCAGCGCCGCCACCGACAGCTTCAAGTCCGGCGGCCGCATCGAAGTCAACGCCAATGCCGAGTTGCTCAAGCAGGGCGACAACTTCGTCAACGCCCGTGCCAGCCTGCTGCTGGGCCTGAACGCCGACTCGACGGTCGACGATGCCTGGATCCAGTTCGGCAACTCGTCGGTCGACCTCAAGATCGGTCGCTTCGAAGCCCTCGACCTGTTCCCGGTCGCCAAGGACACCGTGCTCGATCCGGCCACCGGTGCCGGCTACCGTGCCAACATCGGCCGCGGCCGCTTCAAGGACGGCCAGTTCCATGGCGCGCTGGGCCTGAACGCCGCTCCGGGCCTGCGTTTCGAACTCGGTGTCGTCAACTACAAGGACGGCACGCCTCCGGCTTCCGGTGCCGCCGAGCAGGTCGTGCGTCCGGCCGTCAGCTACACCACCGGTGACCTGACGCTGCGCGCCGGTTTCGAATCGTTCGACAAGGGCCTGGGCGCTGGCACCCAGACCGGCTACGGCCTGTCGGCCGGCTACATGCTGGCCAAGGACGCTGCCGTCAACGTCAACTACGCCAACAGCAGCGATCTGGATGCCTCTTCGGTTGGCGCCAACCTGGTCTACGGTCCGGCCGGCATCGGCTACATCAAGGACAAGACCGGTGCCACCACCGTCGACACGGTCTACGCCGCCTACAGCTTCCCGCTGTTGGGTGTCAAGGGCGCCTTCATCACGCCGGCCATCAGCGTCTCTTCGGGCGACGGCGTGGCTGACAAGACCGCTTTGCGCGTGCGTCTGAACTACCAGTTCTGATTCGCGCAAGCACGGCTGCTGTCGCCGATCACGACAGCAGCCGTGGGTATTCCTCGGGGTTAACTTGGCCTGAAGCTTTTGCTTCAGGCTTTTTTTTGCCCGGCAGTCGCTGAGCCGATCTGAAACGCAGATGGAATAATCGGACCATGTCTCCCAGAATCCCCAAGCAGATCCCGCTCGCCGATCCCTTGCCCGCCAGTGCCGCTGGCAAGCCAGCGCCGGACGCGCGCAGTGCCGGCAAGCGTCGGGTGCAGATGGCCGATATCGCACGCATGGCGGGGGTTTCGCTGTCGACGGTCTCGCGCTCGCTCAGCGGCAGCTCGCTGATCCCCGAGACCACGCGCCAGCGCATCACCGAACTCGCGCGTTCGCTCAACTACCAGGTCAATATCGGCGCGGCCAACCTGCGCAAGCGCGACATCCAGACCGTTGGCGTCGTGATCCTGGGCGACAGCATGCAGACGATCTCGGACCCGTTCATCCTGAACATCCTGGGTGCCGTGGCCGATGCGCTCGACGAGCGCGGCATGAGCCTGCTGCTGACCAGGCTCAATCCGCAGCGCCAGGAGCAGATGGCGGCCATGTTCGACAGCGGTCAGGTGGCCGGCCTGATCGTGATCGGGCAGCTGACCTGGCACGACTATCTGAACGAGCTCGCGCGCCGTGGCGTGCCGATGGCGGTCTGGGGCGCCTGTCTGTCCGACGCCTACTATCCGGTCGTCGGCGGCGACAACGCGACCGGCGGCTATCTGGCGACGCGCCATCTGCTGCAGCAGGGCGCGCGCCGGATCGCCTTCTTCGGCGACATCAGCCATCCGGAGGCGGCGCTGCGCCATCAGGGCTATGCGCGCGCGCTGGCCGAGGCCGGGCTGACGCCCGACCCGCGCCTGCACCAGTCCTTCCTGTTTGGTGACCGGCGCATCCGGCAGGTCATCGACATGTGGCTGGACCAGGGGCTGGACTTCGACGCCATCTTCGCCAGCGCCGATATCGCGGCGATCTCGCTGATCGGTGCCCTCAACGAGCGCGGGCTCGAGGTGCCGCATCGGGTCCGGGTGGTCGGCTACGACGACATCGCGCTGTCGGCCTACCTGCATCCCTCGCTGACCAGCATCCGCCAGCCGACCGCCGTCGCGGGTCGTGCCCTGGTGGAACTGCTGTTCGAGGCCATCGCGGGCCTGCCGCGCCGCAGCGTGATGCTGCCGGCCGAACTCGTGGTGCGCGACAGCAGCGCCTGAGCCCAGAGCAAGACCCAGGACCAGAACCAGAACCAGAACCAGAGCTGGAGCTGGCTCCTGCTGCGGGTTTGTGCGCCTGGCCTGTCAGCGCCTTGGCAGCAGGCGCGCACCCCAGGCCAGCAGCAGCGAGGCCAGCACCACCACCCCGAGCGCCCAGCTCAGGCCGAAGCCCTGCGCCAGCGTGCCGATCAGCGGCGGGCCGAGCAGGAAGCCGCTGTAGCCGACCGAGGTCACGGCGGCGATCGCCGCCGCCCGCGTCGTTCCCGGCACCCGGGTCGAGGCGTTGTACAGGATCGGCGCCGACAGCGCCAGGCCGGCACCGATCACGGCGTAGCCCAGCAGCGCGACCCAGGCCAGTCCGGTCAGCAGCACCAGGCTCATGGCCACTGCCGTCAGCAAGCTGCCCGCGCGCAGCAGCAGTGCTTCTGGGTAGCGGTCGCGCAGCCGGTCGCCCAGCAGCCGGGCCACGGCCATGGCGCCGGCGAAGGCCGCATAGCCCAGCGCGGCCTGGTCCTGCGGCAACAAGACTTCCTGCGTCAGGTAGAGCACGCTCCAGTCGTACATCGCGCCTTCGGCGCTCATGGCGGCGAAGATCAGCAGGCCCAGCAGCAGCAGCTGGCCGCGCGGCCAGGCGAAGCGCGCCGGCTCGGCCTCATGGCCGCCCTCGGCGGCGGCTTCGGGTGGATGCTGGTCCAGCATGCCGCGCGAGGCCAGGCCGACCGCGCCCGCGATCAGCAGGCCGACGCCGGCCAGTTGCAGCTCGGGCGGCCATTGCCAGCGCAGCAGCAGCGCACCCAGCGCCGCGCCGGTCATGCCGCCCAGGCTGAAGCTGCCGTGCAGATTGCTCATGACGGCCCGGCCGGCCAGCGACTCGAGCGCCGAGCCCTCGGTGTTGATCGCGACATCGAACAGGCTCATGGCGGCGCCGAACAGCAGCATCGATGGCAGCATCCAGCCCAGCGTGGGCCATTGCAGCGCCAGCGCCAGCATGGCGCCCATCAGCAGCGCCGCCAGCACCGTGGCGCGCCGCAGGCCCAGGCGGGCGATCACGCGCCCGGCGCCCAGCAGCGACAGCACGGCGCCCAGCGCCATGGTCAGCAGCACCAGTGACAGGGCCGCTTCGCCGAGCGCGTAATGGGCCTTGATGCTCGGGATATGCACGCCCCAGATTCCGCTGATCAGCCCGAGCGCGGCAAACTGGGCCCGGATCGACCAGAGCGCGGGCACGAGCGACTGGGCAGGCGAGGCAGTCTGGGCCGCTGAGCCAGGGCCGGGGGTGGCTGATGCGGTAGCGGAGGGCGCAGCGGGCGAGTGTGGTGAATCCAGTGACATCTGGCATGCAGGGCAAGAGCCGGGCAGATTTGGGCCGCCTGGTGGGCAGCCGCAAGGGTCGATCGGGCCGCGCTGGGCCGGTTGTCAGGCGTAGCGGCGGCTGTGCAGGTTGGACTTCATGTCCTTGAGCAGCGGCTGCAGCTGGTCGGCGCCGATGCGCAGCGCCAGCGCGGTCGCCAGCACGTCGACGATCATCAGGTGCAGCAGGCGCGAGGTCATCGGGCTGTAGCGGTCGTAGTTTTCCGGGTGATCGGCGGCCAGGTGGATGTTGCCGACCGAGGCCAGCGGCGAGCCGCTGGCGGTCAGCACGATCACGGTCGCGCCATGCCGGCGCGCGATATCGGCCGCGTCCATCAGGTCGCGCGTGCGGCCCGAGTTCGAGATCACGACCACCACATCGCCCGGCTTGCGCAGCGAGGCGCTCATGACCTGCATGTGGCCGTCGCTGTAGGCGATCGCGTTGACGCCGAGGCGGAAGAACTTGTGCTGCGCGTCCTGCGCCACGATGCCGGAGTTGCCGACGCCGTAGAACTCGATCCGGCGGTCCTCCTTCCAGGCCGCCTCAAGCGCTGTGACGGCGCGCTCGAGCGCATGGGTCGAGGCGTCGTTGCGATAGCGCAGGAAGGCCGCCACGCTGTTGTCGATCACCTTGACCAGTACATCGCTGATCTTGTCGTCCGAATCGACGCTGCGGTGGATGAAGGGAACCCCCTCGCTGACCGTTCCCGCCATCTTGAGCTTGAAGTCGCTCAGGCCGTCATAGCCCATGCTGCGGCAAAAGCGCACCACGGTCGGCTTGCTGACATGGGATCGGTCGGCGATCTCGCTGATCGGCATGTTGACGAACTTGCGCGCGTCGGCGACCACGAGTTTGCCCACGCGCTGTTCCGCGGGCGGCAGGGCCGAGAGCGAGGCCTGGATTCGGTCGAGCATGGAAACTCCTGATGAGGTGATGTCTCGATAGTGTAATCAAGTTACAGACTCGAAACGATTCATTTGACCCCGGGGAAACCCTGAAGCCAAGCCTTGCAAGCCGTTTTTAGCCGCTTTTCACTGGCTATATGCGATCTGTCAGCCAGACTTGGTAACTGCCGGAACGGATTGCGGGCGGGGTTGATGAAACAATATTCCATCAATCCGGCCCTGTCGCGCCCAGCCTGCCGGCGGCGCTCTGGCGCCAGGTGCTCGGGGTCTGGCCTTGCAGGCGGCGAAAGGTCTGGATGAAGTAGCCCGGGCTGTTGTAGCCGCAGGCCCAGGCCACCTCCTTGACCGCCATCCGGGAGCTGGCCAGCAGCTGCAGCGCGCGCTCCATGCGCAGGCGGGTGATGTAGCCGACCAGGGTCTCGCCGCTGTGGCGATGGAACAGGTGTGACAGGTAGTCGGCGCTGCAGGCGGCCTGCTGCGCCAGGCCGCGCACGCTGAGTTCGGGGTCGCCGAGCTGGTTCTTGACCAGCAGCCGGGTCCGGGCCACGGCGGCGGGTTCGTCTTGCTGCTCGCTCGGGGGCTGCTCGAGCAGCTGCAGCGCCTGGGCCAGGGTGGCGCTGACCAGGCCGCGCGCGCGCCAGTCGTCGAGGGTGCCGTCACTCTCGCCATGGCCTGTGCTGCACCCTGCGCTGTCGCCTTCGCCCTGGCGCTGGCTGGCGGCAAGCAGCTGCTGCGCCATCTGGGCCACCACCGGCAGCTGGCGCACTTCCAGGTGCAGGATGCCGGGCTGGCCGGGTTGCACTTCGTTGGCCAGGTGCACGCTGAGCGCCGTGCCTTCGGCATAGACCAGCAGGTTACGAAACTCGCCGCCAGCACCACCAGCACCTGGCGCATCGGCCCCGACCGTCTCGGCATGCTGCAGATGCGGCGGCAACAGCAAGGCCTGACCCGCCTGCAGCCGGCAGCCGCCCTGGGGGAAAGTGAACTGGGTCCAGCCCGACAGCTGCAGGAACAGCTCGGGCGCGCTGTGGTAATGCCCTTGCGCGCCAGCTTGCCAGCCGGGCTGGGTCGGCGGGCGCAGCAGCGCGCTGTCGCCGCGCGCCAGCGCCAGCAACGCGGCCGACAGGGCCTGGCGCAGCTCCCGTGCCAGTGCCGGATCGGCCAGATTGTCAGTCGGGTTTTTTGACATGGTTTGCGGAATATTGCTCACGATCCTGCTTGCTGCTGCGGGCGCTGCTGCCTACGATTGGCTCAGGCCTGCCAGCCATGGCGAGTCCATCCCTTGATTCTACGGAGACCTGGAAAAATGCAGCAAGACAAGATTTCTGTCATTGTCTGGAACGAATACCGACATGAACGCGAGAACGAGGCCATCCGCGCCGTCTATCCGCAAGGCATGCACCACACGATTGCCGCCGGCCTGGAAGCGACGCCGGCGCGCAGCCGCGCCGCGCTGCCGTTGCAAGTCGAGACCGCCACGCTCGACGAGCCCGACCACGGCCTGAGCGCCGAGCGGCTCGAGGGCTGCGACGTGCTGATCTGGTGGGGCCACAAGGCGCATGACGCCGTCAGCGACGCCACGGTCGAGCTGATCCAGCGCCGCGTGCTCGAGGGCATGGGCCTGATCGTGCTGCACTCGGGCCATTTCTCGAAGATCTTCCGCCGCCTGCTGGGTACCAACTGCTCGCTCAAGTGGCGCGAGGCCGACGAGAAGGAACGGCTGTGGGTGGTCGAGCCCAGCCATCCGATCGCCGCCGGCCTGCCGGAGTATTTCGAGCTGCCCTACGAGGAGATGTACGGCGAGCGCTTCGACATCCCGGCACCCGATGAGCTGGTGTTGCTGTCCTGGTTCGAGGGCGGCGAGGTGTTCCGCTCGGGTTGCTGCTGGCAGCGTGGCCACGGTCGCATCTTCTATTTCCGGCCCGGCCACGAGGCCTATCCGACCTACCATGACGCCAACATCCAGCAGGTGCTGGCCAATGCGGTGCAATGGGCCGCGCCCCGGGTGCAGATCGTCGATCAATGCCCGAACGCACCGGCGCTCGAACCGATCAAGGCCCGGGACATGCAGTTCGCCAAGGTCGGCATCCTGCAAGGCGCGGAGGACCTGAAATGAGCGACTACCAGGCCCAGGCCGCTGCCAGCGGCGTGTCGTCGTCCCTTGGCATCGAGGCCGACGTGGCAGGCGGGGAGGGTGGTCGCCGACTGCGGGTGGCCGTGATTGGCCTGGGCATCGGCCGCATGCACATCGAAGGCTGGCGCCAGCACCCACAGGTCGAGGTGGTCGCGATCGCCGACCCCGATCCGCTGCGCCTGCAGCAAGTCGGCCAGCAGTTCGGCATCGAGCGCCGCTACCCCGACCTCGCGAGCCTGCTGGCCGCCGAGTCGGTCGATGCGGTCAGCATCTGCACGCCCAACAAGTTCCACCAGGAGCTGACGCTGGCCGCGCTGGCCGCCGGCTGCCATGTGCTGTGCGAAAAGCCGATGGCGATGTCGGCCGCCGAGGGGCGCGAGATGGTGGCCGCGGCCCAGGCCGCCGGCAAGCGACTGATGATCAACTTCTCGTACCGCTTCAGCGCCCAGTCGCAGGGCCTCAAAGCCCAGGTCGATGCCGGCGTGTTCGGCGACTTCTACTTCGGCCGCAGCGTCTGGCACCGCCGCCGCGGCATGCCGGGCTTTGGCGGTTGGTTCGGCCAGCGCGAGCTCGCCGGCGGCGGCCCGCTGATCGACCTCGGCGTGCACCGGCTCGACCTGGCGCTGTGGCTGATGGGCTACCCCGAGCCCGAGTGGGTGCTGGGCAATACCTACGACCCGATCGCCGCTCCGCTGGCGGCGGCCTCGGGCAAGGCCTTCGATGTCGAGGACCTGGCTGCCGGTTTCATCCGATTCCGCAACGGCGCCACGCTGGTGCTCGAAGCCTCCTGGGCCGCCAACATCCGCGAGGCCGAGCTGATGGAGACCCGCCTGCTCGGCACCCGTGCCGGCCTGCTGCAGAAGAACCTCGACGAGGGCTATACCTTCTCGGCCGACATCTTCACCGAGCAGCATGGCGCCGCAGTCGACCTGCACCTGCATGCCCCGCAGCAGCCGGCCTGCTCGGCGATGCACCACTACGCGCAGGCGATCCTGACTGATCGCCCGCATGACGCCGATGGCGCCCAGGGCCTGATCGTGATGGAGATCCTCGACGCCATCTACGCCAGCGCGCGCAGCGGCGCGCCGGTCAGGATCGGCGCCCAGTGAGTGCGGCAGCCTGCCAGACTGGCGCTGCGGCGCTGGCCTGGGCGGGCTGCGCACTGGCGGGCCCGGAGCGCGCCGGACGGACCCGCCAAGGTCGGCCCGTGCGGGATTCTTGTGCCGAAATCCGCCTTCTGATGCAAACGTTTGCATGAATTCCAATTCAGGCCGGCGGTGCTTGGCGCAAAAACGGGTTACCTCAAGGTTACAACTTGATGTTTTTAGGGTAAACCCGGTTACGCAAACCTTTGCATGAATGGTGCAATAGCCTGGCTGTCAACGCTGTGCTCCAGCAAACGCTGACGGCCAAGAAAACTCCAACTTACAGAGGCAAGCATGACAATCTCCTTCCGTTCCACTGTAGCCAAGGCGGCATTGGCCGCCGTGGCAGCTCCGTTGCTGAGCGTTGGCGCCCAGGCCGCCACCATCACCATCTCGTGCGGCAACAACGCCGCCGACGTCGAGTTCTGTGGCAAGTTTGCCGAAGACTGGGGCAAGAAGAACGGCCACACCGTCAAGATGTACACCCCGCCGGCGAGCTCGACCGACCAGCTGGCCCTGCTGCGCCAGCAGTTCGCCGCCAAGTCGGGCGACATCGACGTGCTGATGATCGACGTGGTCTGGCCGGGTGTGATCAAGGATCACCTGGTCGACCTCAAGCCCTATTCCAAGGGCGTCGAGAAGGACCATTTCCCGGCCATCGTCGCCAACAACACCGTCGACGGCAAGCTGCTGGGCATGCCCTGGTTCACCGACGCCGGCCTGATGTTCTACCGCAAGGACCTGCTGGAGAAATACGGCGTCAAGGCGCCCCAGACCTGGGACGAGCTGTCGGCCGCGGCCAAGAAGGTGCAGGACGGCGAGCGCGCTGCCGGCAACAAGGACTTCCAGGGCTTCGTGTTCCAGGCCAAGGCCTATGAAGGCCTGAGCTGCGACGCGCTGGAATGGGTCTACAGCTACGGCGGCGGCACCATCGTCGATGCCAAGGGCAACATCACGATCAACAACGCGCAAGCGGCCAAGGCGCTCGATACCGCCGCTTCCTGGATCGGCACCATCGCACCTCAGGGCGTGCTGAACTACGGCGAGGAAGACGCCCGCGGCGTCTGGCAGAACGGCAATGCCGCCTTCATGCGCAACTGGCCTTACGCCTGGTCGCTGGGCCAGGCCGCCGACAGCCCGATCAAGGGCAAGATCGGCGTGGCAGCGCTGCCGGCCGGCACCGGACCGGGCGCCAAGAAGGCCGCCACCCTGGGCGGCTGGCAGCTGGCGGTCAACAAGTACTCGAAGAACGTGGATGCCGCCGCTTCGCTGGCGCTCTACATGACCAGCGCTGAAATCCAGAAGAAGCGCGCCGTCGGCGGCTCCTACAACCCGACCGTCATGTCGCTCTACAAGGACGCCGACGTGGCCAAGGCCAACCCGTTCATGGTCGAGCTGCTCGACGTGTTCACCAACGCCGCGGCCCGTCCGGCCACCGCGACCGGCCTCAAGTACCCCGAGGTCTCGCAGGCCTTCTGGGACGCCAGCCACGACGTGCTGTCGGGCAAGTCCAAGGGCGCCGACGCGGTCAAGAAGCTCGAGACCAAGCTCAAGCAGGTCAAGAAGGCCGCCTGGTGATGGGCTGAGTGATGGCGCGCACCTGAGTCCAGGTGTGCGCCATCGTCGGGGGTGCTGCCGGGCTAGGGCAGCCCCCCTCGTTATTGCAGGCCTCGCGGGAGTTCCTCATGAAAAACAGAACACAAGTCGCCTGGACCTTCCTGGCGCCGATGCTGATCCTGATGGCCGTCGTGGCCGGCTGGCCCCTGTTGCGCTCGGTCTGGTTCAGCTTCACCGACACCAATATCAACAACATCGCTGAATACAGCTATGTGGGGTTCGACAACTACTTCTCGGGCTGGGGTCTGTTCGGTCCGTCTATCCTCTCCAGGGAATTCTGGGATACCGACTGGGGCATCTCGATCAAGAACACCTTCCAGTTCTCGCTGGTTTCGGTGCTGCTCGAAACCCTGCTGGGCCTGGCGGTGGCGATGCTGCTGAACCAGGAGTTCAAGGGCCGGGCCTGGGTCCGTACCGCGGTGCTGGTGCCGTGGGCGATCCCGACCATCGTGTCGGCCAAGATGTGGGGCTGGATCCTGCATGACCAGTTCGGCCTGATCAACCAGCTGCTGCTCGACGCCGGCCTGATCTCGTCCAAGATCGCCTTCACCGCCGACCCGGCCTACGCCCTGTGGACCGTGGTCGGGGTCGATGTCTGGAAGACCGTCCCTTTCATGGCGCTGCTGATCCTGGCTGCGCTGCAGACCCTGCCCAAGGACTGCTACGAGGCGGCCCGGGTCGACGGCATCCACCCGCTGCGCGTGTTCTGGAAGGTCACGCTGCCGCTGATCCGCTATCCGCTGCTGGTGGCGGTGGTGTTCCGCCTGCTCGATGCGCTGCGCGTGTTCGACCTGATCTTCGTGCTGACCTCCAACAGCTCTAGCACCATCAGCATGTCGGGCTTCGTGCGCCGCGACATGATCGACAACGGCAACCTGGGCACCGGCTCGGCCGCGGCCACATCGCTGACGGTGATCATTTTCGTGACCGCCGTCCTGTTCATGAAGGCCGCCCGCGTGCGCTTCAACGAGGAGTCCAACTGATGAACCAACGTCCTCTGTGGGGCAGTGTGCTGCTCTATCTCTGCGCTGCCCTGGTGGTGATCGTCTCGGTCTACCCCTTCCTCTACACCGTCACGACTTCGCTCAAGACCGGCACCGCACTGTTCAGCACCAGCCTGCTGCCTACGAACCCGACGCTGCACAACTACGTCACGCTGTTCCAGGGCAAGCAGCCGTTCGGCACCCAGCTCGGCAACTCCGTCATGGTGGCCACCACCACGGTGGTGCTGTCGATGCTGATGGCTGTGACCGCCTCCTATGCGTTGGGCCGCATCGCGTTCAAAGGCAAGGGCCTGCTGCTGCTGGCGATCCTGGCGGTCTCGATGTTCCCGCAGGTGGCGGTGCTGTCGGGCATGTTCGAGCTGATGCAGGCGCTGGGCCTCTACAACCGCACCCTGGGCCTGGTCGTGCCCTACACCGTGTTCACGCTGCCGTTCACGGTCTGGATGTTGACCACCTTCATGCGCCAGCTGCCCAAGGAGCTGGAGGAGGCCGCGATCATGGACGGCTGCGGCCCGCTGCGCATCATCTTCCAGGTCTTCATGCCGCTGCTGGCGCCGGCGCTGGTCTCGACCGGTCTGCTGGCCTTCATCGGCGCCTGGAACGAGTTCATGTTCGCGCTGACCTTCGTCAGCGATGACTTCAACCGCACGGTTCCGGTCGGCATCTCGATGATCTCCGGCGCCACCGCCTACGAGATCCCCTGGGGCTCGATCATGGCCGCCTCGGTCATCGTGACCGTGCCGCTGGTGGCGCTGGTGCTGGTGTTCCAGAAGAAGATCGTCTCGGGCCTGACGGCCGGCGCGATCAAGGGCTGAATCCTCCACTTACCCAATCCAATTACCGATTCCCATGAGCAACAAAGCACCGAACAACGGCTGGTGGCGCGGCGGCGTCATCTATCAGATCTACCCGCGCAGCTACCAGGACAGCAATGGCGACGGCATTGGCGACCTGCCGGGCATCACCGCGCGGCTGGACTACATTGCCGGCCTGGGCGCCGACGGCATCTGGCTGTCGCCCTTCTTCAAGAGCCCGATGAAGGACTTCGGCTATGACGTCAGCGACTACCGCGATGTCGATCCGATGTTCGGCAGCCTGGATGACTTCCGTGCGCTGGTGGCGCGCGCCCACGAGCTGGGCCTGAAGGTGATGATCGACCAGGTGCTGTCCCATACCTCGGACCAGCACCCCTGGTTCGTCGAGAGCCGCGCCAGCCGCGACAACGCCAAGGCCGACTGGTATGTCTGGGCCGATGCCAAGGACGACGGCAACCCGCCCAACAACTGGCTCAGCATCTTCGGCGGCAGCGCCTGGCAGTGGGACACGGGACGGTTGCAGTACTACATGCACAACTTCCTGACCAGCCAGCCGGACCTGAATTTTCATAATCCGGCGGTCCAGCAGGCGATCCTGGACGATGTGTGCTTCTGGCTCGATCTTGGCGTCGACGGCTACCGGCTCGACACCGCCAATTTCTATTTCCACGACCGCGAGCTGCGCAGCAACCCGCCGCGCGGCATGCCGCAGGGCGAGGACCCGGCGGTCGACAAGGTCAACCCCTACGGCTGGCAGTGGCACCAGTTCGACAAGAGCCAGCCCGAGAACCTGGTGTTCCTGCAGCGCCTGCGCGCCTTGCTCGACGAGTACCCGGACACCACCATGGTGGGCGAGATCGGCGACGACGACGGCCTGGGCCGCATGGCGCAGTACACCAGCGGCGGCGACAAGCTGCACATGGCCTATTGCTTCGACCTGCTCGGCAGCCAGAAGAGCGCGACCTTCCTGCATGCGCTGTTTTCGCGCTTCCTCGACATCGTGGGCGACGGCTGGCCTTGCTGGGCCCTGTCCAACCACGACTGCGTGCGCCTGGCCACGCGCTGGGGCGGCCCGAACCCGGACCCGCGCCTGCTGCGGCTGGCCGCTGCGCTGCAGATGAGCCTGCGCGGCTCGCCCTGCATCTACCAGGGCGACGAGCTCGGCCTGCCCGAGGCCGAGATCGCCTACGAGGACCTGCAGGACCCGTTCGGCCTCACGATGTGGCCCAAGTTCAAGGGCCGCGACGGCTGCCGCACGCCGATGCCCTGGGATGGCGCGCAGGCCCATGCCGGCTTCGGTCCCGCCAAGCCCTGGCTGCCGGTGTCGCCGGCGCATCTGCCGCTGGCGGTCGAGCAGCAAGCCGGCGTGGCGGCCAGCCAGCTCGAGTACTACACCCAGCTGCTGCACTGGCGGCGCCAGCAGCCGGCGCTGCTGCAAGGCGGCATGACACTGCTGCCGGCGCACGAGCAGGTACTGGCCTATGTCCGCGAGCAAGACGGCCAGCGCGTGCTGTGCGTGTTCAACTTCAGCGACCAGGCCCTGCAATGGGCGCTGCCCGAGGGCTGGGCCCAGGCGCAGCCGCTGCCCGGCAGCGGGCTGGCAGGGGCGCGCCTGCAAGGCGGCCATGTCGAACTCGAACCCTGGGGCGGCCTGTTCGCCACGCTCTGACCTCGCCTGCAAGGAAAACCACCATGTCCAAGATCGAATTTCGCGATGTCTGCAAGCGCTACTCGCCTCAGGCCCCGCTGACCATCAACAACGCCAACCTGACGATCGAGGCCGGCGAGTTCTGCGTCTTCGTCGGCCCGTCGGGCTGCGGCAAGTCGACCCTGCTGCGCATGGTCGCGGGCCTGGAGGACATCTCCAGCGGTGACATGCTGATCAGCGGCGAGCGCGTCAACGACCTGCCGCCGGCGCGCCGTGGCGTGGCCATGGTGTTCCAGAGCTACGCGCTCTACCCGCACATGACGGTGCGCGAGAACATGGCCTTCGGCCTCAAGGTGCTCGGCTCGAACAAGGCCCGGATCGAGGCCCAGGTCAACCAGGCCGCCGAGATGCTGCAGCTGACCCATCTGCTCGACCGCCTGCCCAAGGCGCTGTCGGGTGGCCAGCGCCAGCGCGTTGCGATCGGCCGCGCCATCGTCAAGGAGCCGCGCGTGTTCCTGTTCGACGAGCCGCTGTCCAACCTCGACGCCGCGCTGCGGGTGCAGACAAGACTCGAGATCGCCCGCCTGCACAAGCGCATCGGCAGCGCCAGCATGATCTACGTCACGCACGACCAGGTCGAGGCGATGACGCTGGCCGACAAGATCGTGCTGCTCAACACCGGCGAGCGCATTGCCAAGCATGGCTCGATCGCCCAGGTCGGCTCGCCGATGACGCTCTACCACCGTCCGGCCAGCCTGTTCGTGGCCGAGTTCATCGGCTCGCCCAAGATGAACGTGCTGCCGGGCTTCCTGCTCGCCAGCGCACCGAACTCGGCCCAGGTGCAGGTCGCGGGCCAGACGCTCAGCGCGACCGTCGATGCCCAGCGCATTGCCCAGGGCGGTGCCTTGAGCCTGGGCTGCCGGCCCGAGGACATGCGTCTGGTGGCACCCGGCACGCCTAACAGCCTGCCGGGCCAGGTCAGCCATATCGAGAAGCTGGGCGAAGCCTCGCTGCTCTACGTCGAGCTGGGCCAGGGCCTGCCGGTCATCACGGTGCGGGTTGACGGCACCGCGCGCGAGCAGGTCGGCCAGGCGATCCAGCTGGAGCTGCCGGCCGACCTGATCCACCTGTTCGACGCCGACGGCATGGCCTGCGAGCGCAGGCTGGAGCTGCCGCAGTGAAGTCCGGGCCGGCGCTGATCTGCCGGCGGCGCTGACCGGCGCCTGCGGGCCTCATCGTTCGGGTTACGAAACTCCGTGGCCCGGATGCCCGCAGGAAATCCAGTAACAATTGCTGTTTTTGATAGGGCCACCGCGTGCACCAGACCCCCACTCCCGCTCGCCCCAGTCTGAACAAGGTCGCGGTTCCGATCGTCGGCGAGTTCATCCTGGGCATGAGCGTGGCGCTGGCCGGCCTCTATCTGGCCTCGCACAGCTCGGACGCTGCCGCCGGCTCCTTCGGCCTGGTGCAGCAGGTGCTGGAAACCCTGTTCGTGGTGTTTCGCGTGCTGGCGATCGGCCTGGGTGTGGTGGTCACGCAGCGCCTGGGCAGCGGCGACCTGGAGCAGGCCAACCGGATCGCCCGCATGGCGCTGGGCGCCAGCAGCTGGGCCGGCGTGCTGGTGGCGCTGTGGCTGCTGTTGGGCGGCAACTTGACGCTGGACATGCTCAACGCGCCCGACGAGCTCTGGCCGATGGCCACGCTCTACATGCTGCTGCTGGCACCTTCGATGGTGCTCGAAGCCTGCAACCTGAGCATGGCCGCGGTGCTGCGCGCCCACCTGCACGCGCGCGAATCGCTGCTGATCATGGTCGCGATGCATGGCAGCCATCTGCTGCTGGCGGTACCGTTGATGCGCGGCTGGGGCGACTGGGACGGCCTGGGCCTGAACGGCTATGCGCTGGCCTGGTTCATCAGCCGCAGCCTGGGCCTGGCGCTGCACCTGTGGATGTGGCGCAGCCGGATGCAGATCCGCCCGCTGGCGCGCGACTGGTGGCAGGTGCCGCGCGACCTGCTCGGGCCGGTGCTGCGCATCGGCCTGCCGGGCGCGGCCTCCGAGATGGTGTACCGGATCGGCTTCATGATCTCGCTGTCGGCGGTGGCCCGGCTCGGCGTGGCCGCGCTGGCGACCCATTCCTATGTGCTGCAGACGCTCAAGTATGTGCTGATCATCAGCATGGCGATCGGCTGGGCCTGCGAGATCATGGTCGGGCGCCTGGTCGGCTCGGGTTCGCTGCGCGCGGCCGATGCCATGGTCAGGAAGGGGGTGCGCAACGGCATGCTGGCCTCGGGCTGCATCGCCTTGCTGGCCGCGCTGGCCGCACCCTGGCTGATGCGCATCTTCACGCGCGACCCGGTCATCATCGCGGCGGCCCAGACCCTGCTCTGGCTGTCGGTCCTGCTCGAGATCGGCCGGGTGCTGAACCTGGTCGTGCCCGGCGCGCTGCGCGCCAGCGGCGACATCCATTTTCCGCTGCTCAGCGGCATCCCGTCGCAGCTGTTGGTGCTTGGGCTGGGCTCCTACCTGCTCGGGCGCAGCTTCGGCCTGCCGGGGATCTGGCTGGCCTATGTCGCCGACGAATGCCTGCGCGGCGGCCTGATGTGGTGGCGCTGGCGCGGCCACGGCTGGCTGCCCTATGCCCGCAACACCCTGCGCGCGCTGCGCCAGGGCAACCGCTCTTGAACCCTTGCCTTTCTCTCTGCTTCTGACATGGAACAACTAAAAGCCTCTCCCGCTGGTCACGCGGCGCTGGCCCCGCGCCTGCTGGCCGATGTCGGCGGCACCAATGCCCGCTTTGCCTGGCAGGCCGCTGCTGGCGCCCCGATCGAAGACCCGATCACCCTGCCTTGCGCCGACCATGTGTCGATCGAGGCCGCGATTCGCATCTACCTCGCGCGCATCGACCGGCCCCGGCCGCAGTCCTGCGCGATCGCGATCGCCAACCCGGTGCATGGCGACCGGGTCCAGATGACGAACCACCACTGGTCATTCTCGATCAGTGCGCTGCGCCAGGCGCTGGGCTTCGATCGGCTCGAGCTGCTCAACGACTTCACGGCGCTGGCGCTGGCGCTGCCGGGCCTGGGCGCCGACCAGCTGCACCAGGTCGGCGGCGGCCAGGCTTTGCCCGGGGCCGCGATCGGCCTGCTCGGTCCCGGCACCGGCCTGGGCGTGTCGGGACTGGTGCCTGACGGCCGTGGCGGCTGGGTGCCGCTGCAAGGCGAGGGCGGCCATGTCAGCCTGGCGCCAGTGACGCCGCGCGAGCAGCTGGTGGTCGAGTTCCTGACCCAGCGCTACGGCCATGCCTCGGCCGAGCGTGCGGTCAGCGGCATGGGCCTGGTCGACATCCACCGCGCCCTGTGCCTGGCCGACGGTGTGCTGCCGCCCGAGGGCTGGAGCGCGGCGCAGGTCAGCGCGGCCGCGCTGTCGGGCCAGCAGCCGCGCTGCGTCGAGGCGCTGGCCATGCTGTGCGCCTGGCTCGGCTCGGTCGCCGGCAACCTGGCGCTGACCCTGGGCGCCAAGGGCGGGGTCTATATTGGCGGCGGCATCGTGCCGCGCCTGGGCGAGTGGTTCGACCATTCGCCGTTCCGGGCCCGCTTCGAGGCCAAGGGGCGCTTCCAGTCCTATCTGGCCGAGATCCCGGTCTGGGTGATCCACGCCAGTCAGTCGCCGGCCCTGGCCGGAGCGGCCAAGGCACTCGACCAGAACTGAAGCTTTCGATCCAGTGGCTGTGCAACGCCGTTGACGGCGCAGGGCTTTGCGTCGCCAGTAAACTGCCAATCAGGACCTGGTGCAACGCCTGCCGCAGGCCCAGCCATAACCCCTTGATCGGAGCCCCTGGATGAAACTGATGGATTACGGCCGCCAGGCCATCGACTTTCGCAATCCCCAAGCCGCTGGTACCAGCTCGGGCTTTTCACGCCGCGGCTTCGTGATGGGTTCGCTCGCCAGCGGCTTTGCGCTGGCGTCGCAGCCGGTGCTGGCGCAAGCCATCAGCACCGACAGCCAGGGCCTGGTGGTGGCCGAGCTCAAGCTGGCGGTGGCCGATGGCCAGATCCCGGCCTATGTCGCGCGTCCGGCGCAGGCCGGCCAGCATCCGGTGATCCTGGTGGTGCAGGAAATCTTTGGCGTGCACGAGCACATCAAGGACATGTGCCGCCGCTTTGCCAAGCTGGGCTACTACGCGATTGCGCCCGAGCTGTTCGCGCGCCAGGGCGATGTCTCGAAGATGAGCGACATTGGCGCCATCCTGTCCGAGGTCGTGTCCAAGGTGCCCGATGCCCAGGTCTGCGCCGACCTGGACGCCGCGGTGGCCTTTGCGCAGGCCAGCGGCCACGCCGACACCAGCCGGGTGGGCCTGGTCGGCTACTGCTGGGGCGGCCGCACGGCCTGGATCTACGCCCGGCACAACCCGCGCCTCAAGGCCGCCGTGGCCTACTACGGCCTGCTCGATGGCATGAAGTCACCGATCAAGCCGCTCGACCCGGTCGACTTCGGTGCCGAGATCAAGGTGCCGGTGCTGGGCCTGTATTCCGGCATCGACGCCTTCATCAAGCCCGAGGTGGTGGCCCGCATGCGCGGCGAGATCGCCAAGTCCGGCAGCGGCTCCGAGATCGTCGTGTTCCCGAACGTCAACCACGGCTTCAATGCCGACTACCGTCCGACCTACGACAAGACCGCTGCTACTTACGCCTGGAAGCTGACGCGCGACTGGCTCAAGGACCACGGCGTTTGAGTGCCAGCAGCAGCAGCGTGCCGAGCGCCATGACCGCGGCGGCCAGGTAAAGCCCGGCCTCGTAGCTGCCGAAGCGGCCTGCCAGCCAGCCGGTCACGGCCGGTCCGACGATCTGCGCGCTGCCGTAGGCCAGCGTCATGCGTCCCATCATCTTGGCCGGGCGGCCCGGGTAGTAGCGCCCTGCCATGGTCAGCACCAGGCTGACGATGCCGATGAAGGTGGCGCCGAACAGCCAGGCGCCGACCAGGGTCGCTGCCAGTCCGCCCAGCAGCACCGGCAGCAGCATGCCGGCGATCTGCAGCAGCGCGGCCATGATCAGGGCGTTGAGGTCGCCGACGCGGCGCGCGACCAGGTCCCAGACGATGCTCGCCGGTGCCGCGGCCAGCCCGATCGCCAGGAAGGCCCATTTGCCCTGACCCGCCAGTCCGGGCAGGTGTTCGACGATCGCGACGATGAAGGTTGCGCTGACCACATAGCCCATGCCGGCGCAGAAGTAGGCCGCCATCAGCAGGCGCAGGAAGCGCGGCGTCGGCGGCTGGTCCTGCATCGATGCCGGACCGGCGCCGGTCGGCACCGGTTCGGGCCGTGGCAGCCAGGCCAGCGCCGGAACGGCCAGCAGGCCGCCGAAGGCCGCCAGCGCCAGCCATTGCCCGCGCCAGTCGAGCCAGCTGCCCATGACGGCGACCAGGGCCGAGCAGGCGACGATGCCCAGCCCGATGCCGCTGTAGTGGATGCCGAGCTCGCCGCGGTGGCCGTGGCGCATCAGCCAGTTCAGCACCAGCCCGGCGCCCAGCAGCATGCCGGCCGCGCTGCTGAGCCCGCCCAGGTAGCGCGACAGCGCCCAGACCCAGGGCTCCTGGCTCAGGCCCATCAGGGCGGTGCTCGCGACCGCCACCAGCAGGCCGATCCGGTAGATCCGGTCCTTGAGCCGCAGGTCGCTGATCAGCATCGCCAGCAGAGCGCCGCTCAGGTAGCCGGCGTAGTTGATCGCGGCCAGCGCGCCGGCGGCGCCGACCCCGAGGCCGGCTTGCGCCTGCATCGGCGGCAGCAGCAGGGTGTAGGCGAAGCGCGCCACCCCCAGCGTCAGGATCAGGCTGAAGATGCCGGCTGTCAGTACCCGCAGGCGCGCGCTTTGCTGTCCCATCGGCAATTGTCTCCTGGTAATTCTTCCACTGAGCTTACCCGGTTCGGGTGCTGGTCCGGCCTAAACTTTCAAGCGATTCCTAGGGAAAACACCAGGGAAATATTGCAATAGAGTATTGAAAGCAACTTTTCGGATACCTGTCAGTGCAACAGCCTTGCGCAAAATAGGCGCCACGGCTGGCAACGGTCGTAACAGTACAAACGAACTGAAGGAGACATCCGTGAAATTCAAGCTTTCCGCCGTCGTCGCGGCTTCCCTGCTGGCCACCGGCATGGCACAGGCCGCCACCGAGCTCGTGATCGCGACCGTGAACAACGGCCACATGATCGAGATGCAAAAGCTCGGCAAGCATTTCGAGCAGGCCAACCCCGACATCAAGCTCAAGTGGGTCACGCTCGAGGAGGGCACGCTGCGCCAGCGCGTCACGACCGACATCGCGACCAAGGGCGGCCAGTTCGACGTCATGACCATCGGCATGTACGAAACCCCGATCTGGGGCAAGAAAGGCTGGCTGCAGGAGATCAAGACCGACGTCGCCTATGACGCCGACGACCTGCTGCCCGCCATGCGCAACGGCCTGAGCGTGGACGGCAAGATGTTTGCCGTGCCGTTCTACGGCGAGAGCTCGATGCTGATGTACCGCAAGGACCTGGCCGACAAGGTCGGCGTCAAGGTGGCTGACCGTCCGACCTGGACCGATATCAAGGACCTGGCTTCCAAGATCCACGACCCGAAGAACGGCGTCTACGGCATCTGCCTGCGCGGCAAGCCGGGCTGGGGCGACAACATGGCCTTCCTGTCGACCCTGGTCAACACCCATGGCGGCCAGTGGTTCGACATGAACTGGAAGCCGCAGCTCGAGAGCAAGCCCTGGAAGGACGCGATCAACTTCTACGTCGACCTGCTCAAGAGCTACGGCCCGCCCGGCTCCTCGGCCAACAGCTTCAACGAGATCCTGGCGCTGTACAACGAGGGCAAGTGCGGCATGTGGATCGACGCGACGATCGCGGCCTCCTTCATCAGCGACCCCAAGCAGTCCAAGGTGGCCGACAAGGTCGCGTTCGCGCAGGCGCCGACCATGGTCACGCCCAAGGGCGCCAACTGGCTCTGGGCCTGGTCGCTGGCCATTCCCTCGGGCACCAAGAAGGTCGATGCGGCCCAGAAGTTCGTCAACTGGGCCACTTCGAAGGACTACATCCAGCTGGTCGCCAAGACCAATGGCTGGGCCGCCGTGCCGACCGGCACCCGCAAGTCGACCTACGCCAATCCGGAGTTCCAGAAGGCCGCCAAGTTCGCCGCTGCCGAGAAGGTTGCGATCGACAGCGCCAATCCGAACGACAGCACCCTGCCCAAGTCGCCCTATGTCGGCGTGCAGTTTGCCGCCATCCCCGAGTTCCAGGCCATTGGCGTGTCGGTGGGCCAGCACATGAGCGCAGCCCTGGCCGGCAAGACCACGGTGGACGCGGCCCTCAAGGCCGGACAGATCGCCGCTGACCGCGAAATGCGCAAGGCCGGCTACTACAAGTAAGTCCGGCCGGGGCCCGCGCGGGCCCCTTGGCCGCCGATGGTCCTTTGTGGTGAACGGGTGGCGTCCGGCCCAGCGGGCAGGATGTCACCCCCTTATTCCCAGTGCTTATGAACCGATTCCTGCCCCGCGTCCTGATGACGCCGGCCATCGCCACGCTCTTCCTCTGGATGATCGTGCCGCTGGTGATGACGATCTACTTCTCCGTCATCCGCTACAACCTGATGCAACCCGACCAGAGCGGCTTCATCGGGCTGGAGAACTACATCTTCTTTGTCACCGACCCCAGTTTCTGGCCCTCGGTGCTCAATACCGTGCTGCTGCTGGGCAGCGTGATCCTGATCACGGTGGTGCTGGGCATTGCGCTGGCGCTGCTGATCGACGAGCCTTTCCCCGGCCGCGGCCTGGTGCGCGTGCTGCTGATCTCGCCCTTCTTCGTCATGCCCACGGTCAATGCGCTGCTGTGGAAGCACATGATGATGAACCCGATCTACGGCGTGCTGGCCCAGGTCTGGATCTTCTTCGGTGCCACCCCGGTCGACTGGCTGACCGACTGGCCGCTGCTGTCGGTCATCATCATGGTGTCCTGGCAATGGCTGCCGTTTGCCGCGCTGATCTTCATGACCGCGCTGCAGAGCATGAACCGCGAGCAGCTCGAGGCCTCGCGCATGGACGGCGCCAACTACCTGCAGCAGCTGCGCTACCTCTATCTGCCACACCTGGGCCGCTCGATGGCCGTGGTCGTGATGATCGAGCTGATCTTCCTGCTCAGCATCTTCGCCGAGATCTACACCACCACCGGTGGCGGACCGGGCGACGCCAGCACCAACGTGGCGTTCCTGATCTTCAAGCAGGCGCTGCTGAACTTCGACGCTGGCGTGGCTTCGGCCGGCGCGCTGTTTGCCGTGCTGCTGGCCAATATCGCCGCCATCTTCATGATCCGCCTGGTCGGCAAGAACCTGGACAAGTGAGAACCGCCATGTCACGTCATTCCCATGTTTCCCCGGCCCTGGTGGTCCGCACGCTGGCGGCCTGGGCGGTCACGCTGCTGCTGTTCTTCCCGCTCGGCTGGCTGTTCCTGACCGCGTTCAAGACCGAGCTGCAGGCGATCTCGGTGCCGCCGCTGTTCCTGTTCGAGCCCACGCTGGCCAACTTCCACGAGGTCCAGGAGCGCAGCGACTACCTGCTCTACGCCAAGAACTCGGTCGTCACCAGCGTGCTGTCGACCCTGCTCGGGCTGGCGATCGCTGCGCCGGCGGCCTACTCGATGGCCTTCTTCAAGAGCAAGCACACCAAAGACATCCTGATGTGGATGCTCTCGACCAAGATGATGCCGGCCGTCGGCGCACTGGTGCCGATCTATGTGCTGGCGCAGACCAGCGGCCTGCTCGACACCCAGCTGGCGCTGATCATCGTCTTCACGCTGTCGAACCTGCCGATCATGGTCTGGATGCTGTACTCGCACTTCAAGGACATCCCGCACGAGATCCTGGAGGCCGCCCGCATGGACGGCGCCACGCTGTGGCAGGAGCTGCGCCTGGTGCTGCTGCCGCTGGGCATGGGCGGACTGGCCTCGACCGGCCTGCTGTGCCTGGTGCTGAGCTGGAACGAGGCGTTCTGGAGCCTGAACCTGACGGCCGCCAATGGCGGCACGCTGGCCACGCTGATCGCGAGCTATTCCAGCCCCGAGGGCCTGTTCTGGGCCAAGCTGTCGGCCGCTTCGCTGATGGCCATCGCCCCGATCGTCGTCTTCGGCTGGTTCAGCCAGAAGCAGCTGGTCCAGGGCCTGACCTTCGGCGCGGTCAAGTGAACGCGCCGCGCCACCCCAATACATAAGTACAACAGGAGATTTCCGTGTCATTCCTCCAGCTGCAAGGCATAGAAAAGTATTTCGGCGAGCACCGCGCCATCAAGGGCATCGATCTGCAAATCGAGAAGGGCGAGTTCGTCGTCTTCGTCGGCCCGTCGGGTTGCGGCAAGTCGACGCTGCTGCGCCTGATCGCCGGTCTCGAAGCGATCGACGGCGGCAAGCTCTCGCTCGAGGGCCGCGACATCACCCAGCTGCCGTCGAGCAAGCGCGACCTGGCGATGGTGTTCCAGAGCTATGCGCTCTACCCGCACATGAGCGTGTTCGAGAACATGAGCTTCGCGCTCAAGCTGGCCAAGGCGCCGCTGGCCGTGATCAAGGAAAAGGTCGAGCGCGCCGCGCAGATCCTGAACCTGACGCCCTATTTGCAGCGCACGCCCAAGGAGCTCTCGGGCGGCCAGCGCCAGCGGGTGGCGATCGGCCGTGCCATCGTGCGCGCGCCCAAGGTGTTCCTGTTCGACGAGCCGCTGTCCAACCTCGACGCTGCGCTGCGCGGCCAGACCCGGGTCGAGATCGCCAAGCTGCACCGCGAGCTCGGCGCCACCACCATCTACGTCACCCACGACCAGGTCGAGGCCATGACGCTGGCCGACCGCGTGGTGGTGCTGCGCGACGGCCAGATCGAGCAGGTCGGCAGTCCGCTCGAACTCTACGACCGCCCGGCGAACCAGTTCGTGGCCCAGTTCATCGGCACGCCGCAGATGAACGTCTCGACCCTGGCCCAGATGCCCGCGACCGTGCGCCAGCAGGCGCCAGCGGGCGCCGTCGGTGGCTCGATCGGACTGCGTCCCGAGAGCGTGACGCTGCAGCCGGCCGGCCAGGGCCTGGTCGATGGATCGGTCGAGCTGGTCGAGGCGCTCGGCGCCGAAACCCTGATCTACGTCAGCACGCCGGGCGGCGCGCAACTGGTGGCGCGCCAGAGCACCCGCAGCCCGCTGCACGCGGGCGATGCGGTCGGCGTGTCGATCGCGCTCGAGCAGGCGCACTGGTTTGACCCGCAAGGCCGGGTCGTCAACGCACGCGACTGAAGGAGCACCCATTCCATGACACAGAAACTCCAAGGCCAGGTGGCCGTCGTCACCGGTGCCGCCTCCGGCATCGGACTGGCCAGCGCTGAGGCCATGCTGGCCGCTGGCGCCCAGGTGGTGCTGGTCGACCGCGACCAGCGTGCGCTCGCCGCGCTGTGCGAGCGGCTCGGCCCGGCCGCGCTGCCGCTGGTGATCGACCTGCTCGATGCGCGCCAATGCGCCAGCCTGCTGCCCGGCGTGCTGGAGCTGGCCGGCCGGCTCGACATCCTGCATGCCAATGCCGGCAGCTATCTTGGCGGCGACCTGGTCGATGCCGACCCGGACGCGATCGACCGCATGCTGAACCTCAACATCAACGTGGTGATGAAGAACGTGCGCGCCGTGCTGCCACACATGATCGAACGGCGCAGCGGCGACATCATCGTCACGAGTTCGCTCGCCGCGCATTACCCGACCCCCTGGGAGCCGGTCTATGCCGCCTCGAAATGGGCCATCGACTGCTTCGTGCAGACCACGCGGCGCCAGGTGTTCAAGCACGGGCTGCGCGTCGGCTCGATCTCGCCCGGACCGGTCGTCACCGGCCTGCTGGCAGACTGGCCGGCCGAGAAGCTGCGCGAGGCCCGCGAGTCGGGCAGCCTGCTCGAAGCCGCCGAGGTGGCCGAGGTGGTGCTGTTCATGCTGACGCGCCCGCGCGGCATGACGATCCGCGACGTGGTCATGCTGCCGACCCAGTTCGATCTCTAACCCTTACACGCGAGTCAGAACATGAATGTGATGTTGCACCTGGGCCTGGGATCGTTCCATCGTGCCCACCAGGCGGTCTACCTCGATGCCCTGATCCGCAGCGGCGACACCTCCTGGGCGCTGGCTGGCGGCAATATCCGGCCCGACATGGCCGAGACGATCGCCGCGCTGATCCAGCAGGACGGCGCCTACACGCTCGAGACCATCTCGCCGGCCGGCGAGCACCGCTACCAGCGCATCGGCTCGATCCGCCAGGTCATTCCCTACCAGCCGGATCTGGCCGGCCTGATCGAGCAGGGCGCGAGCGCCGAGACGAAGATCATCTCGTTTACCGTGACCGAGGCTGGCTACTACCTCGACGCGCAGAACCGGCTCGACCTCGAGGCCTTTGCCGATCTGCGCGCCGACCTCGACGCGGCGCGCGCCGGTCGCCCCGGCGCCACGATCTACGGCGCACTGACGGCGATCCTGCGCGCGCGCATGGCCAGCGGCGCCGGCCCGGTGACCTTGCTCAACTGCGACAACCTGCGCCACAACGGCGAGCGCTCGCGCGCCGGCCTGCTGCAGTTCATCGGCCTGATCGGCGACGCCGCGCTGCTGGCCTGGGTCGAGGCCCACACCAGCAGCCCGAACGCGATGGTCGACCGCATCACGCCGCGCCCGACGCCCGACGTGCGCGAGCGCGTGCTGGCCGCGACCGGCAGCGACGACCCGGCCGCGCTGATGGGCGAGAGCTTCATCCAGTGGGTGATCGAGGACCGCTTCATTGCCGGTCGCCCGGCCTGGGAGCGGGTCGGAGTCGAGATGGTCGACTCGGTCGACGCCTACGAGGAGGCCAAGATCCGCCTGCTCAACGCAACCCATTCCTGCATCGCCTGGGCCGGCACCCTGGTCGGCTACCGCTACATCCACGAGGGCACGCAGGACCCGGCGATCCGCCGTCTGGCCTACGACTATGTGACCGACGACACCATTCCGGTGCTCGACACGCCCGAGCATCCCTGTCCGATCGATCTGCCGCAGTACCGCGACGTGGTGCTGGACCGCTTTGCCAACCCGGCGATCCAGGACACCAACCAGCGCGTGGCGATGGACGGCTTCAGCAAGATTCCCGGCTTCATCGCGCCGACCCTCCGCGAGCGGCTGGCGCGGGGCGAGGGCATCGCGAGCGTGGCGATGCTGCCTGCGCTGTTCCTGGCCTATCTGCAGCGCTGGCATCAGGGCCGGATTCCCTACACCTACCAGGACCAGGCGATGGACCCGGCGGCCGCGCACGCGATCTGCTCTGCGGCCGATCCGGTGGCGGCCTTCTGTGCCGATACGGTGCTGTGGGGCGACCTGGCCGCCGACGCCCGGCTGGTCGATGCGCTGCGCCAGGCCAGCGCCCGGGTCGAGCGCTTCGTCGCCGAGCATCCGGTGTCATGAGCGTCAGGACGCGCCAGCTGCCGCGCCAGCTCAAGCCCGAGCTCGAGCACGACTTCGCCCGTCTGCCCGCGCTCGGCTACGAGCCGCCCGAGGAGGTCGGCCTGATCCGCTGTCTCTCGCACGGTTACCCGACGCCGCTGGCGCGCTGGCATTACCACGACGAGTACGAGCTGCACATCATCACGGCAACCTCGGGCAAGACCTTCGTCGGCGACTGGATCGGCCAGTTCCAGCCCGGCCAGGTGGTGCTGACCGGGCCCCGGTTGCCGCACAACTGGGTCACGACCGACCTGCCCGAGGGCGGCGTGCCGCTGCGCGACCTGGTGATCCAGTTCCCGCACGAGCCGCTGCTGCGCGCCAGCCAGGACATCCCCGAGCTGGCCGAGGTGCTGCCGATGCTCGAGCGCGCCCGCCACGGCATCGAGTTCTTCGGCCTGTCCGAGCGCGCCCAGCAGCACTGGCAGCAGATCAAGCGCGGCAGCGGACTCAAGCGCTTTGGCGCCTTCTGCAGCTTCCTGTCCGAGCTCGCCGCCTGCACCGACTACCGGCTGCTGTCGAGCGTGCAGCTGCAAAGCGACGAGGACGACGACTCGCTCGACCGGGTCGAGGCCGTGCTCAACCGCATCATGGAGCGCATGGCCGAGCCGCTGTCGGCCGCGACGCTCGCTGGCGAGCTCAGCATGAGCGAAAGCCAGTTCAGCCGCTTCTTTCGCAAGACCACCGGCAACACCTTCACCGATTTCGTCAATCGGGTCCGCATCAACCGCGCCTGCCAGCTGCTGATGGAGACCGACCAGCAGATCACGGGCATCTGCTACGAGGTCGGCTTCAACAATGTGGCCAACTTCAACCGCCGCTTCCTGGAGCTCAAGGGCCTGACGCCCTCCGAGTTCCGCCGCCAGGCCATGACGCGCTTTCGCGGTGCGGCCTGAGTCTTCTCTCACTTCATACTGATACGGCAAACACCATGTTTCTCGGACTGGATCTGGGCACTTCCGAGCTCAAAGCCCTGCTGCTCGACCGTCAGCACCGCGTGCTGGCAACCGCACGCGCGCCGCTGACGGTGCAGCGCCCCAAGCCGCTGTGGTCGGAGCAGTCGCCCGTGGCCTGGTGGCAGGCGCTCGAAACCGTGATGGACCAGCTGCAGCGCGAGCAGCCCGCGGCGCTGGCCCGGCTCGAGGGCGTCGGTCTGTCGGGCCAGATGCATGGTGCCGTGCTGCTCGACGCCGAGCAGGCGGTGCTGCGCCCCGCGATCCTGTGGAACGACGGCCGCAGCGCCGCCCAGTGCGAGGCGCTGAGCCAGGCCGTGCCCGAGCTGGCCGTGATCAGCGGCAACCTGGCGATGCCGGGCTTCACGGCCCCGAAGCTGCTCTGGGTGCGCGAGCATGAACCCGCCCTCTTCGAGCGCGTGGCCCTGGTGCTGTTGCCCAAGGACTGGCTGCGCCTGCAGCTGACCGGCGAGGCGGTCAGCGAGATGTCGGACGCCGCCGGCACGCTCTGGCTCGACACGGCCAAGCGCGACTGGTCGGACCGCCTGCTGCAGGCCACCGGACTGAGTCGCGCGCAGATGCCGCGCCTGGTCGAGGGCAGCGCGCGCTCGGGCGTCATTCAGCCCGAGCTGTGCCGGCGCTGGGGCCTGCCCGAGGGCCTGCCGGTGGCCGGCGGCGCTGGCGACAACGCCGCCAGCGCGATCGGCATGGGCCTGGTCGAGCCGGGGCAGGGCTTCGTCTCGCTCGGCACCTCGGGCGTGGTCTTCGTCAGCGGCGACCATTTCGAGCCCAATCCGGCTCAGGCGGTGCATGCCTTCTGCCACGCGCTGCCCGGGCGCTGGCACCAGATGTCGGTCATGCTGAGCGCGGCATCCGCCCTGAGTTGGGCCACTCGGCTGCTCGGCTATGCCGACGAGGCCGCGTTGATTGCTGATGCGGCCACGCTCGACCCGGCGCGTCAGCAGCGCGCGCCGCTGTTCCTGCCCTATCTGGGCGGCGAGCGCTCGCCGCACAACAACCCGCAGGCCCAGGCCAGCTGGACCGGCCTGAGCCATGAGCACCAGCGCGCCGACCTGGCCTATGCGGTGGCCGAGGGCGTGGGTTTCGGCCTGCGCGACGGCCTGCTGACGCTGGGGCAGGGCAGTGCGCCGCCACAGGCGCTGTCCCTGGTCGGCGGTGGTGCGCGCAGCGCCTGGTGGGCCCAGCTGCTGGCCCATGTCCTGGGCCTGCGCCTCAATGTCCATGCCGGCGGCGAGCTGGGCGGCGCCCTGGGCGCGGCGCGCCTGGGCTGGCTGTGCGCGGGCGGCCGGCTCGACGAGGTCTGCCGGCAGCCGCCAATCGAACAGCGTTACGAACCCGATCCCGCCACCCAGCAGCGCCTGCTCGAGCGCCACCGGCGCTTCCAGGCGCTGTACCGGGCCTTGCATCCGGCCCTGCACCCAGCGGCCGGATCGCATGACGCGCCGCCCAGCCAGCCTGATTGAATCCAGCTCCCATCTGTCCCACCTTGTTACGGAACCTCATGAACCAGCTCGACGCACT
>NZ_PVLR01000044.1 GCF_002980625.1 Malikia spinosa
GCAGAGCGGCAACCCGGACGGATACCGCTGAGCATCTACAGCGCGTCTTTCTTGATACACGCCGTGCCGGCCACCTCCGCGCACGGCTTTTTTTCGATCAATAAATTTTCTTTTAAAAAATGATAGTCAATCCATCCATCTTCAAGGCCTATGACATCCGTGGCATCGTGCCGTCCACACTGGACGAAGCTGTTGCCGAAGGCCTGGGTCGCGCTTTTGGGACGCTTGCGCGTGCCGAGGGCGAGACTGTCGTGGCAGTGGGCCGGGATGGCCGCTTGAGCGGTCCGGCCCTGTCGGCGGCGCTGATCCGCGGCCTGATGACGGCTGGAGTCGAGGTGATTGACGTGGGTCGGGTGACCACTCCGATGCTGTACTTTGCGGCCAACACTCTGTGCCGCAGCGGCATCCAGGTCACGGGCAGCCACAACCCGAAAGACTACAACGGCTTCAAGATGGTGCTGGCAGGACGCGCTATCTACGGCGACGAGATCCAGGCCCTGCGCCGCGTGATGGAAGGCGAGTCCTGGGACTTGCGCTCTGGCGGCTCAGTGCGTGAAGTCGACGTACTCGACGCTTACCGTGAGCGCATCATCGGCGACATCCGGCTGGCACGACCGATGAAGATCGTGGTCGACTCGGGCAACGGCATTGCGGGTGCCTCGGCTCCGGAAATCCTGCGCGCGATTGGCTGCGAGGTGATCGAGTTATTCAGCGAGGTGGATGGCGAATTTCCCAACCACCATCCGGACCCGTCCAAACCCGAAAACCTGCGTGACGTCATCCATGCGTTGCAGACCAGCGACGCTGAACTGGGCTTGGCTTTTGATGGCGATGGCGACCGCCTGGGCATCGTAACCAAGGACGGGCAGAACATCTACCCCGACCGCCAGATGATGTTGTTCGCGCAGGATGTGCTGAGCCGCGTGCCGGGCGGCACTGTTCTGTTCGACGTCAAGTGCAGCCAGCGTCTAGCACCCGCGATCGAAGCCGCCGGTGGTGTGCCACTGATGTACAAGACCGGTCATTCCCTGGTCAAGGCCAGGATGAAGGAGGTCGACTCCCCGCTGGGCGGCGAGATGAGTGGTCATATCTTCTTCAAGGAGCGTTGGTATGGCTTTGACGACGGCACCTACGCGGGCTGCCGTCTGCTGGAGATCGTGAGCCGTGACGCTGACGCTAGCGCGGTACTCAACGCGTTGCCGACCAGTTTTTCCACGCCCGAGCTCAACGTGGCCTGTGCCGAAGGCGAACCGCACCGCCTCACGGCCGAGCTGCAAGCCTTGGCAGCCAGCCAGTTCGCCGCACCGGCACAGATCAACACCATCGACGGCTTGCGCGTGGATTGGCCGGACGGTTTTGGCCTGATCCGCGCGTCCAACACCACACCAGTGCTGGTGCTGCGCTTCGAGGGTCAGACACCAGAAGCGCTACACCGCATCGAAGCCGAGATGCTGACCTTGCTAAGGCGCGTCAAACCCGATGCACAGTTAGGCGCAGCGGCACACTGAAAGCAGAGCTGATGCAACATCCGAACACCCAACGCTGGCAAGCGTTGAGCCGCAAGGCGACGGAATACGCCAACGCTTTCGACCTCAGACAGGCTTTTTCGAATCAGCCTGGACGCTTTGCCGCATTGAGTCTGAAAGCGCCATACCTGTGTGCTGATTTGTCAAAGAACCTGTGGGATACCCCCATCCTGTCGGAATTGTGCTCACTGGCAGAGTCCAAAAACCTGAACTCACAACGTGAGGCCTTGCTGGCAGGTGAAGTGGTCAACTCGACGGAAAGCCGCCCCGCCCTGCACGCGTGGCTTCGGATGAACCACTACCAGACCGCCAAACCAGAGTGGAGCCGAGGTCTGCATGACATGCTGACAGTAGCGGAGCGCCTGCGCTCCGACACCGAGTTGGATGACGTGGTGCATATCGGCATTGGCGGATCAGGCCTGGGTCCAGAAATGGCCTTGCAGGCTCTCGAGCCCTTCAAAACCTGCCGTCAACGCATCCATGTAGTGAGCAATCTGGACGGACATGACTTGCACCAGACCTTGCAAGGGCTTGAACCGGCTCGCACACGCTTTGTGGTGGCATCCAAGTCCTGGTCCACCACCGAGACCCTGCGCAACGCACGCTCAGCTTGGAACTGGTGTCTGGCGGGCGGCTTGCAAGACCCTGGAAATCACTTCATCGCTGTGACTTCCAGACCGGAACGTGCTGCAGCCATGGGCATGATGCAAACGCTGCACATGCCTGAGGGCGTGGGTGGGCGGTTCTCGCTCTGGTCTGCGGTGGGCCTGCCGTTGGCTGTAGCCATAGGAGCTGAAGGTTTCAGGCAATTGCTGCAAGGTGCCGCAGAAATGGACGAACATTTCGCCCAGGCCCCTTTGCAATCCAACTTGCCGGTCTGGCTTGGCTTGCTCGACGTCTGGAACAGCAGTTTCCTACGCTTGACCAGCCGATGTGTGGTGCCCTACCACCACGGCTTGCGTCGCCTGCCAGCCTACCTGCAACAACTGGAGATGGAAAGTAACGGCAAACGCGTTGACACCCAGGGTCAATCCCTGTCCTACCCGACCACTGCTGCACTCTGGGGCGAGGTGGGCAGCAACAGTCAGCACGCCTTCTTCCAGTGGCTGCACCAGGGCAGCCAGCGCGTACCGACCGAACTGCTGCTGGTACGTCACCCAGCTCACGACCTGGATGGTCACCACGATGCACTACTCGCCAACGGTCTGGGACAAGCCCAGGCATTGATGCTGGGCGCACAAGCCAGCGCTGACCAACTGGCAGGGCATCAGGACTTTCCAGGCAACCGTCCCAGTACCGTCCTGTTGCTGGAAGAGCTTAGCCCCGCCAGCCTGGGAGCTCTGCTAGCCCTGTATGAGCACAGAGTCTTCGTCGCCGGCTTGGTCTGGGGCATCAACAGCTTCGACCAATGGGGCGTGGAGCTGGGAAAAACGCTGGCTCGCGATCTGGAAACGAGACTGAGCACCGGCGACACTGTTGGACTGGATGCCTCTACGGCGGGTTTGATCGCATGGGTGAGAGGTGACCAAAGGGTCTACATCTAACTGAGCCAGGCTCTTATGCCAGCAACGCCCGCATCTGCTCCGGCTTGAGCCGATTGCCATGCTGGGCCACCACGGCGGCGGCGCAGCGGTTGCCCAGTAGCGCGGCCTGTGCATGCGAGTGGCCGTGGGTGGCGGCGTACAGGAAGGCGCCGGCAAACATGTCACCAGCGCCGTTGCTGTCGACCGGGTCGATGGTCGGTGCTGCCACTTCAATGCTGGTGCCGTTTTCCAGCACCAGACAGCCTTGGGCGCCGCGCGTGATGCAGACGGTCTTGGCCATTGCGGCCATGCCGGTGGCGACTTCGCCGATGTCTTGCAGGCCGGTCCAGGCGCGGGCTTCCTGTTCGTTGCAGAACAGGTAGTCCAGGCCGCCGTTGGCCATGGCTTCGAGGCCGGCGCGGCAGAACTGGATCATGCTGACGTCGCTGAGGGTGAGCGCGAGCGCCTTGCCGGCCTCGGCGGCGAGGCGGCGGCCTTCGAGCGCGGCCTGCAGCCCGCTGGGTGAGGCGGCCAGATAGCCTTCCATGTAGTAGACCTGCGCGCGGGCGATGTCTTTGGGGTGCAGCGCGCTGGCTTCGAGTTCGGCCGTGGCGCCCAGGAAGGTGCACAGGCTGCGCTCGGCGTCGGGCGTGACCAGCACCAGGCAGCTGCCGGTCTGGCCGTGCGGCGCGCGGGTGTGGCTGAGATTGGTGGCGACGCCGTTGTGCGCCAGGTCCTGCGCATAGAAGGCGCCGAGTTCGTCGTCGGCGACGCGGCAGGAGTAGAAGGCGTGCCCCCCGAGCTGGGCCAGCGCGACCACGGTGTTGCCGGCCGAGCCGCCGCCGGTACGGCGTGCCTGCTGGCCGTGGACCTGGGCCAGCAGTTCGGTGCGCTGGGCGGCGTCGATCAGGGTCATCTGGCCCTTGCCCACGCCCATGGCTTGCAGCTGGGCGTCGGAGACTTCGTATTCGGTATCGACCAGGGCGTTGCCGATCGCGTAGAGGTGGTAGTGATGCGTTGACATGCCCAGGAGTCTATGCGAAAGGGCCGGGCCTGCCGGCTGGCTGGTCTATCAGCGCGCGAGCTGAGACGGCTGCACCGACTGCATTGACTGTGGCGAGCGTTCGAGCTTGCTGAGGTCGAAGCCCTGCTGCTTGAGCCTGACCAGCAGTGCGTTGTAGGCCTGCGGATCGACCTGAGGCTGGCGTGCCAGCACCCAGAGGTATTCGCGCTGGGGTTCGCTGACCGCGACCAGTTGGTATTCGGGGTCGATGTCGACCACCCAGTAGTCGCCCCAGACGAACGGCAGCCAGGACAGCCAGGCCGGCGCGAAGCGCACTTCGAGCCGGGCCGAGTCGGGGCCGCCGACGCGGCGCGCTTCGCCGATGGCTTCGGTCAGCGTACCGTCGGCGCTGCGGCAGCGGTTGATGACCTGCACCGTGCTGCCGGACTGGGGCCGGTATTCGGCCCGGGTGTCGGACGCGCATTTCTGCTGGAACCAGTTGGGCGTGCGCGCGATCTCGTGCCAGGTGCCGAGGTAGCGCACCAGATCCAGCCGCTCGATGGTCTTGAGCGGCGCGGGCTCGGGGGCTGCGGCGTGAGCGGAGCCGGCCACCAGCATAGCCAGCACAGCGCTTGCGAGGAGTCGTTTCATAACCGCCATACTAGCGCGAGTAGCGGTCAAAAAGCAAAAGCCCCGGGCAATGCACGGGGCTTTTGAGAGGGTGGTGGGTCGTGCGGGACTCGAACCTGCGACCAATTGATTAAAAGTCAACTGCTCTACCAACTGAGCTAACGACCCCACCTGAAACTGTTGACAAGCGGGCTAGCCGTTTGCCGAAGCCAATATTCTATCGAGGTTTTCAGCGTTTTCTGGCTCGGGCGGGAATTTTTTGCAGATGCCCTGCCCGCGCGCCCAGGCGTCCATGACCCAGCCGGCCGCGCACAGGCCAAAGCTGGCCGTGACGCTGACCATCGAGCCGTAGCCGTGGCAGTTGAGCGTGCCGTCGCTGCTGCCCGGCAGCACGCAGGCCGCGTCGGGCGGCGCCACCGCTTCGCGGCTGAAGACGCAGGAGACTTGCATCTTGCCCTGGCGTGCGCCGCCATGCGCCTTGCGCAGCCGGTAGCGCAGTTGCGCCAGCAGCGGGTCATGCGTGGTTTCGGCCAGATCGGCGATTTCGACCGCATGCGCCAGTCGCTTGCCGCCGGCGGCGCCGACGCTGATGAACAGCGCGCGCGCGCACAGGGCCCAGGCCGCCATCGCGGTCTTGGCCTTGACCTGGTCGCAGGCATCGACCACGGCCAGCCGTTCGCCGGGCTTGACACCCGCCAGGCGCAGGCAGTCGGCCCAGTTGTCGGGCGTGACGAAGTCGTCGATCAGCTGGACCTGGGCCTGCGGGTTGATCTGGGCGATGCGATCGCGCATGGCTTCGATCTTGGCCTGGCCCTGGGTCGAGCTGAGTGCCTGCAGCTGGCGGTTGATGTTGGATTCGCTGACATGGTCGAGGTCGATCAGCGTGATGCGCCCGACCCCGCTGCGCGCGAAGGCTTCAGCGACCCAGCTGCCGACGCCGCCGATGCCGACCACGATCGCATGAGCGTCGAAGATGCGCTGCGCGCCTTCGCTGCCGTAGAGGCGGCGCAGGCCACCGAAACGACGCTCGAAGACAGCGCCGTCGCCCTCACTGTCACTATCACTGGCAAGACTGTCGAAATCGGTCACTGCATGCGGGCCAGTCGGTCGCGGGCAGCGATGCCGGCTTCGGACTTGGGGTAGCTCTTGAACAGTTCTTCCAGCGTGCGCTTGGCGGCCTTGGCGTCTTTCAGCTCCTGCTGGCAGTTGGCGATCGCCAGCATGGCTTCGGGCACGCGCGCGTGGTTCGGCACCTTGGCGATCAGTGCGCGGTAGCTGTCGATCGCGGGCTTGTAGTCGCGCGAAGCGTAGCGGGCATTGCCCTGCCAGTAGAGCGCGGCGGGCGAGTAGCCACTGTCGGGGTAGCGGCGCATGAACTGGCCGTAGAGGTCGGCGGCCTTGTCGAAGTCTGCCGCGCGCAAGGCGGACATGGCGGCTTCGAATTCGGCTTTCTCGCGCGGCAGGACCGTAAAGTCGACTCCGTCCTGGCTCACGCGCACCGGCTCGAGGCTGCGCAGGCGGTCGTCGACCAGGTTCAGCGTGCTTTTTTGCTGGCGCTGCAGTTCGGTCACGTCGCGCGCGAGCTGCTCGTTCTGGCCGCGCAGCTGGGACAGTTCGGTGCGCAGCGCCTCGAGCTGGTTCGCCAGTTCGAGCACGACACGGCCACTGTTGGCGCTCTGTTCGGCTTGCTGGCGGCGCAGTTCGGCCAGCGCGCTGTCGCCGGACTGGCGATTCGCGTCGACCTTGGCGCGCAGTTCGAGGATGGCCTTGCGCGCCTCGTCATCGCCGAACAGCGCGGCCTGGGCCGGCAGGCAGGCCGCCAGACCCAGCAGCCCGGCACAGGCCAGTTGCACCAGGCTGGAGCCAGCGGTGGGCAGTCGCAGGAAGCGTCGGGGGTGATGAATCGGGCGGCGCATCGGATCAGCGGTAGGTCAGTTCGACGCGGCGGTTCTGGGCCCAGGCTTCCTCGCCGCTGCCTTGGGCGGCGGGCTTTTCCTTGCCGAAGCTGACCGCTTCCAGTTGGCTGTCGGACACGCCCGAGACGGCGAGCGCACGGCGCACGGCTTCGGCGCGCTTCTGGCCCAGCGCCAGGTTGTATTCGCGGCCGCCGCGCTCGTCGGTGTGACCTTCGAGGTTGACGCGGCGCTGGCTGTTGCCGTTGAGGAACTTGGCGTGGCCGTCGATCAGGCCGTTGAACTCGGGACGCACGGCGTAGCTGTCGAAGTCGAAGTAGACCACGCGCTCGACATTGGCCGGGGCCTGGCCGGCCTTGAAGGCGTCAGCCTGCACGCCGGAGATGCCGCGCTGGCCGACGCCGTTGGCGCCTGCGCTGCCGTTGCTGCCAGCCAGGCCGTTGCTGCTGCGGTCGGCGACCGGAGCCGCGTCTTCGAGCTTGACGCTGGAGCCGCAGGCGGCGAGCACGGCGCTCAGGGTGGCGACTGCAGCCAGACGGGTCAGGCGGCGGGCTTGGGATTCAAAGGCGTTGGAGACTTGCATCGACTTGTGGTGATTGGTTATGTTGTGAAGGAAAGATCGGCACTCGACGATCAGCGCGGGAACGGGCCCCAGTTCGGCTCACGGATGTCGCCGGGAACGCTGGCCAGCCGGGTCTTGATCTGGCCGTCCAGCGTGGTAGTCAGCAGGGCCTCGCGGCCGCCGATTTTGCTGGCGTACATGATCAGGCGGCTGTTGGGCGCAAACGTGGGTCGCTCATCATCGCTGGTATCTGTGACAGATGCGATATTACCGCTACTGAGTTCCATCACTTGCAGCTTGAAAGCGCCGCCCAGGCGCGCAATATAGGCCAGCCAGCGGCCGTCGGGGCTGATGGCGGGCGAGATGTTGTAGTTGCCGTTGAAGGTGACGCGCTCGGCGCTGCCGCCACGCGCGGGCATGCGGTAGATCTGCGGCGAGCCGCCACGGTCGCTGACGAAGTAGATGCTGGCGCCGTCGGGGGTGAACACTGCTTCGGTGTCGATGCCGCCGGTCTGCGTCAGGCGGCGCGGGTTGCCGCCGCCGTTGGGGCTGATTTCGTAGACCTGGGAGTTGCCCGACAGCGTCAGCGTGGCGAGCATGCGGCTGGCGTCGGGGGCCCAGGCCGGCGCCGAGTTGGAGCCGCGCCAGGTCGCGACCGGGCGGCGATGCCCGTTGGCGATGTCGTGCACGTAGATCACGGGCTTGCGCGCCTCGAACGAGACATAGGCCAGCTGGGCGCCGCTGGGCGACCAGGCCGGCGAGATGATCGGTTCGTTGCTGGTCAGTGCGGCCTGCGCGCCTTCGCCGTCGGCGTCCGCCACCCAGAGGCTGTAGCGCGCACCGTTCTTCGAGACATAGGCGATGCGGGTCGAGAACACGCCCTTGGCGCCGGTGAGCTTCTCAAAGACATAGTCGGCGACCTTGTGCGCGGCCAGGCGCAGGTCTGCAGCAGCGACGGGGAAGCTCAGGCCACCAAGGTCCTGGGCTTTCAGCGTGTCCCAGAGCCGGAAGCGCACGTCGAACTGGCCGTTGGCGAGCCGGATCACGCTGCCGGTCAGCAGCGCGTCGGCGCGTTCGCGCCAGGGGCCGAGGTCGGGGCGCGAGTTCTCGTCGAGCGCGCCGCCCTGGGCCGCGATCAGGCGGAACACGCCGCTGCGCTCGAGGTCGGCACGGATGATGGCCGGCACGTCGGCGTTGGCAGGACTCGAGCCCTGGAACGGCGCGATCGCGACCGGGATCTGCTTGGCGCCGACGCCGCTGACTTCGACCCGGAACTGGGCCCAGACGGGGGCGAGCGGAGCGCCGAGCAGGCCGGCACCGGCCAGGGTCAGCAGGCTGCGGCGTCGGCCTGAGGCCGGAGAATGGTCGTCAGGGCCCGAAATCTTCATCATGCTGCGGCTTTTGGGAGGGTGACTGCGTGGTGGAGGGGGAATGGTATCAAAGCAGCACGATGTCGTACTGTTCCTGCGTCATCGAGCCTTCGGCCTGCAGCGAGATCGGCTTGCCGATGAAGTCGGACAGGCCGGCGAGGTGGGCGCTTTCCTCGTCGAGGAACAGTTCGACCACCTGGGACGAGGCGACGATGCGGAATTCACGCGGGTTGAAGGCGCGCGCCTCGCGCAGGATCTCGCGCAGGATGTCGTAGCAGACGCTGCGTGGGGTCTTGACCCGGCCCTTGCCTTCGCAGGCCGGGCAGGTTTCGGTCAGCATCTGGGCCAGCGATTCGCGCGTGCGCTTGCGCGTCATCTCGACCAGGCCCAGTTGCGAGAAGCCGCCGACCATGGTCTTGACCCGGTCGCGCCCGATCTGCTTGCGGAATTCGCTCAGCACGGCTTCGCGGTGGTCATCGCGCACCATGTCGATGAAGTCGACGATGATGATGCCGCCCAGGTTGCGCAGCCGCAGCTGGCGCGCGATCGCCTGCGCCGCTTCGAGGTTGGTACGGAACACGGTGTCGTCGAAGTTTCGTGCCCCGACATAGCCGCCGGTGTTGACGTCGACCGTGGTCAGCGCCTCGGTCTGGTCGATCACGAGGTAGCCGCCCGACTTGAGTTCGACGCGGCGGCTCAGCGCGCGCGCGATGTCCTCGTCGACGTTATGCAGGTCGAAGATCGGGCGCTCGCCGGTGTAGAGCTGCAGCCGGTCCTGGGTGCTGGGCATGTATTCGCGCGCAAAGGATTCGAGCTGGGCGAACTGCTCGCGCGAGTCGACCCGGATAGCCTGGGTCTGGGCACCGGCCAGGTCGCGCAGCACGCGCTGCAGCAGGGTCAGGTCCTGGTACAGCAGCGAGGCCGGCGGCAGTCGGGTAGCGCCGTTCCTGATATGGGCCCAGGTCTTGCGCAGGTAGGCGATGTCCTCGGCCAGTTCCTCGTCCGAGGTGTCCTCGGCATTGGTGCGCAGGATGAAGCCGCCACCGCCCTCCTCGGTCAGCGCGACCAGGCGCTGGCGCAACGACTCGCGCTGGGCAAACGGGATCTTCTGCGACACGCCGATATGCTTATCCTGCGGCAGGAACACCAGCAGCCGGCCGGCGATGCTGATCTGTGCCGTCAGGCGCGCGCCCTTGGTCCCGATCGGGTCTTTCAGCACCTGCACCATCAGCGACTGGCCTTCGAAGATCTGGCGCTCGATCGGCAGCGCGGCATCGGCCCCCGGCAAGGCGGCGCCCGCGCTGGCCGAGGCGTTGGCAGCCGGCTTGTCCTTGCCGGCGGCGTGGCGCGCGTTGATGTTGGGCATCAGGTCGGCCACATGCAGGAAGGCGGCGCGATCCAGGCCGATGTCGATGAAGGCCGACTGCATGCCGGGCAGCACGCGCGAGACCTTGCCGAGGTAGACATTGCCGACCAGGCCGCGCTCGAGCGTGCGCTCGACCAGCACGTCCTGCACCGCGCCCTGCTCGACCACGGCAACGCGGGTCTCCTGCGGCGACCAGTTGATGAGTATGTCCTGTGCCATCGGGGATGCGCCTCTTAGATGATTGCCAGGCCGGCGGCAGCCAGCAGCTGGGCCGACTCGAATGCCGGCAATCCCATGATGCCGGTATAGCTGCCGCTGATGCGGGCAATCAGCAGGCCGGCCAGGCCCTGGATGCCGTAGGCACCGGCCTTGCCCATCGGTTCGCCGCTGGCGACATAGTGCGCGATCTGCGCTTCGGTCAGCGACGAGAACTGCACCGTGGAACGACTCAGGGCCTGGTGGACCTGGCCCTGGTGCGCCAGCGCGACCGCGGTCAGCACCTGATGGCGCTGGCCCGAGAGCAGGCGCAGGATCTGCGCGGCATGTTCAGGCGAGTCGGGCTTGCCCAGGATCTGGCGACCCAGCGCGACCGTGGTGTCGGCGCACAAGACCGGGCCGTCGGGCAGGCCGCGCCGCTGCAACCGCGCAACGGCATGCTCGAGCTTGAGCCGGGTCACGCGCTTGACGTAGGTGGCAGGGGCTTCGTTCGGGCGCACGACTTCGAGGCCTTCGGCGTCCTCGTGCGGGTCGGGCAGCAGCAGTTCGCAGCGCAGGCCCCACTGCTCGAGCAGCTGGCGCCGGCGCGGGCTCTGGGAGGCGAGATAGAGCCAGGGCGCTTCGGTGCTCATTCGCGGTGATACGGGTGGTTGGCGTTGATCGACCAGGCGCGGTAGAGCTGCTCGATCAGCAGCACGCGCGCGAAGGCATGCGGCAAGGTCATGTCGGACAGGCGGATGCGCATCTGGGCCTTGGCCTTGAATTCGGGTTCGAGCCCGTCGGGCCCGCCGATCACGAGTGCGACATCGTCGCCCTCGAGCTGCCAGCTTTTGAGCTGGCGCGCCAGTGCGACCGTGGTCAGCTGGCTGCCGCGCTCGTCGAGCACGACGATGCGCGCGCCCTTCGGGATCGCGGCCTCGATGCGCGCGCGCTCGGCCGCGTAGAGGGTCTCGAGCGTCTTGGAGCCGCGCGGCTCGGTCTTGACGGTCTTGATCTCGACCCGGCAGTCGGGCGGAAAGCGCTTGGCGAAATCGTCGTAGGCGGTTTGCGCCCAGTCGGGCATGCGCTGCCCGACCGCGACGATCACGACCTTCATGCCTTCTTGGGAGCGGCCGCGCGCTTAGGCACAGGCTTCTTGACCGGCGCGCCGATCTTGACGACCTGGACCTTCTTGGCAGCGGCCTTGCGGGCCGGTGCCTTCTTGGCGGACGGCACGGCCGAACCGCCACCGGTCTTGACCGTCTTGGCGGCCTTGCGCACCGGAGCCTTCTTGGGCTCCTCGGCGGCCGTGGTGGCGACGCTGTCGGCGGACTTGCGTGCGGCGCGGGTCGCCTTCTTGGCGGCAGCAGCCGGCGAGACGGCTTCGGCCTCGACGGCAGCAGCACCCGGCTTGATGCCGGCCTTGCGTGCCGAGGCGGCGTTGGACTTCTCGGCAGCGGCGCGCGCGGCCTTACCGCGGGCTTCGTTGCTCTTCAGGCGCACCGGCACATCGCCCCACAGGTCTTCGAGGCGGTAGTACTGGCGGATGGTCGGCTGCATCACGTGGACCACGGCCTGGCCGCAGTCGACGATGATCCATTCGCCGTTTTCTTCGCCTTCGGTGCGCGGCTTCTCGAAGCCGGCTTCACGCACGGCGTCGCGTACGCTGGCGGCGAGCGCGCGGGTCTGGCGGTTGGTGCTGCCGCTGGCCACGATCACGCGCTCGAACAGCGGCGACAGGCCCTCGGTGTTGAAGACCTGGATGTCCAGTGCCTTGACGTCCTCGAGGCCGTCGACGATGGCGCGCTGGAGTTTCTGGATCTTTTTCTTGTCGGCGGTTTCGCTCATGTAGCGTGTCGGTATAAGTGATGTTCGGAAATATAGCGCGCGACGCCCTCGGGCACCAGCACGTCCAGGTCGGGATAGCGGCGGCTCTTGCCTTGCACCTGCGCGCGCACTGCGGTGGCGCTCAGATTGTGCAACGGCATGTCGAGCCGGGTAAAGGGAATATCCACCCCGCTCAAATCCTGCTCGACCTGGCTGTCGGAGACGGCCTCGGCGCCGATATTGACGCCCCGGTTGGCCACCGCCAGGGTCGCGCACTGTAACACTTCCTGCCAGCGAACCCAAGTCTTGAATGCAAGTAGCTGGTCGGCACCGAGCACCAGGAAGATCTGCGCCCCCGGATATTCGGCTGCCAGTTCGCGCAAGGTGTCGGCGGTATAGGAGGGTCCGTCGCGCCGGATTTCGCGCTGATCGACCAAGACACGAGGCAGTCCGGCGAAGGCGCGTTCGCACATGGCGACGCGGTGTTCGGCCGGGATCAGGACCCGGGTCTTGTGCCAGGCCTGGCCGGTCGGCAGGATATGCAACTGGTCGAGCCCGAGCTGCTTCAAGGCGGTTTCGGCCAGGTTGCGATGCGCCCAGTGCGGCGGGTCGAAGGCGCCACCGAACATGCCGATGCGCAGGCCGGCGCCCTGGGGCCGCTGCGGGCTGGGTGCGGTCAAGTCGCTCACACCCAGTCCCGGCGCGGCAGGAAGTCGCGGTACAGGCGCGCTTCGGGGCTGCCGGCGGCGGGTTGTTCCTGGTAGGACCAGCGCACCAGCGGCGGCATCGACAGCAGGATCGATTCGGTGCGACCGCCCGACTGCAGGCCGAAATGGGTGCCCCGGTCCCAGACCAGGTTGAATTCGACATAGCGCCCGCGCCGGTAGAGCTGGAACTGGCGTTCGCGCTCGCCGTATTCGAGTCCCTTGCGCCGCTCGACGATCGGCAGGTAGGCGTGCAGGAAGGCGTCGCCGACCGCGCGCGTCATGGCCGCGCCGCCCTCGAAGCCGAGCTCGGAGAAGTCGTCGAAGAACACGCCGCCAATGCCACGCTGCTCGTTGCGGTGCTTGAGGAAGAAATAGTCATCGCACCAGGCCTTGAAGCGCGGGTACTTGTCGTCGCCATAGGGCGATAGCGCCTGCTTGCAGGTGCGGTGGAAATGGACCGCGTCTTCCTCGAAGCCGTAGCAGGGTGTGAGGTCCATGCCGCCGCCGAACCAGGCAACCGGCTCGCCGCCACCCGCCGGGGTGGCGCTGATCATGCGCACGTTCATGTGCACGATCGGCACATAGGGGTTGCGCGGGTGGAACACCAGCGACACGCCCATGGCCTCGAACGGCGCGCCGGCCAGCTCGGGCCGGTGCTGGGTCGCCGAAGGCGGCAGGCTGGCGCCCGACACATGGGAAAAGCCGCAGCCGGCGCGCTCGAAGACGTTGCCGCCTTCGAGGATCTGCGTCACGCCATTGCCCTGCAGCGGCTCGCCCGGGGCTTTTTCCCAGCCGTCGGACTGGAAGGCCTTGCCGTCGATCTCGGCAATCGCCCAGGTGATGCGCTGCTGCAAGCCGAGCAGGTAGTCACGCATGATCTGCGCCTGCGACTGGCTCATTTTTCGATGGCCCGGTAGCCGATGTCGCGGCGGAACTGCATGCCGTCGAAGGCCACGCCCGCGACCAGCTCGTAGGCGCGGCGCTGCGCATCGGCCACGCCCTGCCCGAGCGCGGTCGCGCACAGCACGCGCCCGCCCGAGGTCACGACCTGGCCGTCCTGCATGGTGGTGCCGGCGTGGAAGACCACGGCGTCGTCGCGGTCTACGGGAAGCGCGCTGATGACGTCGCCCTTGCGCGGGCTCATCGGGTAGCCGGCAGCCGCCAGCACCACGCCGAGCGCACAGCGTTCGTCCCATTCCAGGCTGATCTGGTCCAGGCGCTGTTCGGTACCGGCCAGCAGCACTTCGGCCAGGTCGGACTGCAGGCGCATCATGATCGGCTGGGTCTCGGGGTCGCCCATGCGGCAGTTGAACTCGAGCGTCTTGACCGAGCCGTCGGGCGCGATCATGAGGCCGGCGTAGAGGAAGCCGGTGAACGGGATGCCGTCGGCTTCCATGCCGCGGATGGTCGGCAGGATGATCTGGTCCATCGCGCGCTGGTGCACTTCGGGCGTCACGACCGGAGCCGGCGAATAGGCGCCCATGCCACCGGTGTTGGGGCCTTGGTCGGCGTCGAGCAGGCGCTTGTGGTCCTGGCTGGTGGCCAGCGCGGTCACATTCTTGCCATCGCACAGCACGATGAAGCTGGCTTCCTCGCCCTGCAGGAAGGATTCGATCACAACCCGGGCGCCGCCCTGGTTGTGCGTCACGCCCAGGGTGTTGTCGACCAGCATGAAGTCGATCGCCTCGTGCGCCTCGGCCAGGCTCATGGCCACGACCACGCCTTTGCCAGCGGCCAGGCCGTCGGCCTTGACCACGATCGGCGCGCCGACCTGATCGACATAAGCATGGGCCTGGACCGGGTCGCTGAAGGTTTCGTAGGCGGCGGTCGGGATACCGTGGCGCTGCATGAAGGCCTTGGAGAAGGCCTTGGAGCTCTCCAACTGCGCGGCGGCCTGGGTCGGGCCGAAGATGCGCAGGCCATGGGCGCGGAATTCGTCGACCACGCCAGCGGCCAGCGGAGCCTCGGGGCCGACCACGGTCAGCGCGATGCCGTTGGCCTGCGCCCATTCGCGCAGCGCGACGACGTCAGTCACGGCCAGGTTGGTCAGGCCGGCATCGAGCGCGGTGCCGCCGTTGCCGGGCGCGACAAAGACCTGCTCGACGCGTGCGGATTGTTTGAGCTTCCAAGCCAGCGCGTGCTCGCGCCCACCGCCACCGATGACCAATACCTTCATCTTGTTGTTCGCGCTCATTCTTCGTTGATTTCTGCGTTATGGAACACGTTCTGCACGTCGTCGAGATCTTCGATCGCGTCGAGCAGCTTTTGCATGCGGGCGGCGTCATCGCCAGCGAGCGCGATCTGGTTGTCGGCGCGCATGGTGACTTCGGCCAGTTCGGGCGTCAGGCCGGCGGCTTCGAGCGCGTTCTTGACCGCTTCGAATTCGGTCGGCGCGGTCAGCACCTCGACCGCGCCTTCATCGTCGGTGATCACGTCATCGGCGCCGGCTTCGAGCGCGATTTCCATGATCTGGTCCTCGGAGCTGCCGGGCGCGAAGATCAGCTGGCCGCAATGCCGGAACTGGAACGCCACCGAGCCTTCGGTGCCGAGGTTGCCGCCATGCTTGGAGAAGGCGTGGCGCACTTCGGCCACGGTGCGCACGCGGTTGTCGGTCATGGTGTCGACGATGATGGCCGCGCCGCCGATGCCGTAGCCTTCGTAGCGGATTTCCTCGTACTGGATGCCTTCGAGTGCGCCCGAGGCCTTGTCGATGTTGTACTTGACACGGTCGGCGGGCATGTTGGCGGCCTTGGCCTTGTCGACCGCCAGGCGCAGGCGCGGGTTGGCGCTCAGATCGGAGCCACCGGCGCGCGCGGCGACCGTGATTTCGCGAATGATGCGCGTCCAGATCTTGCCGCGTTTTTCATCCTGCCGCCCCTTGCGGTGCTGGATGTTGGCCCACTTGGAATGCCCTGCCATGAAAACCTCGTGTAATGGAAATGCTGTACGTAACCGCGCATTGTACTTTTGGCGCCGGGCCAATGACTAGCCTGGGCGGCGGGGAATCTGTGCTTCAGGCCTCGGGCGTGATGGCGTCGGCGTAGTCGTAGAGCTCGGACAGGATGGCTTCGGCGCGCTCGTCCTCGCGCTCGGCGGCTTGCTCCTGCAGCTGGTCCAGCCGCGCGAGCAGCGCCTCGGTGCTGAGCGCCCCACCCTCGCCGTGCAGCAGCCGGGCCTGGCAATGGACCTGCCAGCGCTGGACTTCCTCGGGCGTGAGCGTGGCGGGGAAGTTGCGCGCCCGGTAGCGGAACACGAGTTCGGGCAGGCGCGGGTCGTCGAAGCCGGCCTCGCGCCAGGCCGGGTCGGCCGGGTCGCAGCCGCGCAAACGGGTCAGCCGGCTGCGGTCGGCGTCGCTCAGAAAACTACCGTAGAGGTCCTGGTCGACATCAACCGGACTGGTCGATTCGGGCCGGGCAAACACCTCGCTCCAGCGCCCGCTGAGGTCGGGCATGGCGCGCGCGAGCTCGGCATGCTGCAGCGAGCGCTCGAGGTCGATGCCCCACTTGGCGGCCAGCTCAGGCTTGAGGGTGCGCAGATTGGCCACCACCATCGGCGACTGGTTCAGATGCACGCTCTTGAGCGGCAGCCGGCGCACGCCTTCAGGCAGCTGGTCCTGGGGCGTGAACAGGCGCTCCCGGAGCTGCGCCGCGCTGAGCTCGAGCAGGACGCGCGGGTCCTGCGCCAGGTCCCAGGCCAGCAGTTCGTTGCGGTTGTTCGGGTGCATCGCGAGCGGCCACATCAGCGCCAGGCAGCCGCGCTCGGGCGAGAACATGCCCGAGACATGCAGGAAGGGCTTGGCCTCGGCCGGCAGCGCCGGCAGGCCGAGTTCGTCGAGCACGCGCTTCTTGTTGCGCAAGCCCAGCGCGAACTCGAACAGACGCGGCTGCCGGTCGCGCAGCAGACGCGCCAGCGCCAGGGTGGCACGCACATCGGACAGTGCGTCGTGCGCGGCCTCGTGCGCGATGCCGTTGGCGCGCGTCAGGTCCTCGAGCTTGAAGCTGGGCCGGCCGTCGGGCTTCTTCGGCCAGGCGATGCCTTCGGGGCGCAAGGCATGACACAGGCGCAGCACGTCCATCAGGTCCCAGCGGCCGCACTGGTTTTGCCACTCGCGCGCGTAGGGGTCGATCAGGTTGCGCCAGAACAGGAAGCGGGTGAATTCGTCGTCGAAGCGGATCGAGTTGTAGCCGACGCCGACAGTGCCGGGCCGGGCCAGCTCGGCCTCGAGCCGGGCGGCGAATTCATGCTCGGGCAGGCCTTTTTCCAGGCAAACCTGGGGCGTGATGCCGGTGATCAGGCAGCTCTCGGGCGACGGCAGGTAGTCGGGCGCCGGGCGGCAGTAGAGCATCAGCGGCTCGCCGATCTCGTTGAGTGCGGCGTCGGTGCGGATGGCCGCGAACTGGGCCGGCCGGTCGCGCCGCGGGCTGATGCCGAAGGTCTCGTAGTCGAGCCAGAGGAAGGTAGTTGCGCTCATCGTGAACGTATTAGAACCGATGTGAAAGCCGGATCATGGCCAGGACAGGATGGCGGGTGGGGTTCAGTCACATGACGTGACCAGCCCAAGAAAAAACCTGCCAACTGGCAGGTTTTTTCTGTAAAGCCCGCAAGGGGCGCACCACCGGATCAGTCGGCGGCTGCGGCTTCCTCGGGCTCGGCCTTGACGTGCTTTTCCTTCTTGGGCAGCGGCTGGATGTCGAGCTTGACCTCGGAGCGATCGGTCACTGCGGCATCGATGTCCACCGTCAGGCGGCCGCCGTCGGCCAGGCGACCGAACAGCAGTTCGTCGGCCAGCGCGCGGCGGATCAGGTCCTGGATCAGGCGCTGCATCGGGCGTGCGCCCATCAGCGGATCGAAGCCCTTCTTGGCCAGGTGCTGGCGCAGCGCGTCGGTGAAGGCGACCTCGACCTTCTTCTCGGCCAATTGGTGCTCGAGCTGGAGCAGGAACTTGTCGACCACGCGCAGGATAATCTGCTCGTCAAGCGGCTTGAAGCTGACGATGGCGTCGAGGCGGTTGCGGAACTCGGGCGTGAACAGGCGCTTGATGTCGGCCATCTCGTCGCCGGCCTGGCGCGGATTGGTGAAGCCGATCGCGGCCTTGTTCATGGTCTCGGCGCCCGCGTTGGTCGTCATGACGATGATGACGTTGCGGAAGTCGGCCTTGCGTCCGTTGTTGTCGGTCAGCGTGCCGTGGTCCATCACCTGCAGCAGCACGTTGAAGATCGCCGGGTGCGCCTTCTCGATCTCGTCGAGCAGCAGCACGCAATGCGGCTTCTTGGTGATGGCCTCGGTCAGCAGGCCGCCCTGGTCGAAGCCGACATAGCCCGGCGGCGCGCCGATCAGGCGGCTGACTGCATGCTGCTCCATGTACTCGGACATGTCAAAGCGGATCAGCTCGATGCCCAGGATATAGGCCAGCTGCTTGGCGGCCTCGGTCTTGCCGACGCCGGTCGGGCCCGAGAACAGGAAGCTGCCGATCGGCTTGTCGACCTTGCCCAGGCCGGCGCGCGACATCTTGACGGCAGACGACAGCGCTTCGAGCGCCTTGTCCTGGCCGAACACGACCGACTTGAGGTCGCGCTCGAGCGTGGCGAGCTTGCTGCGGTCGTCGCTCGAGACGTTGGCGGGCGGGATGCGGGCGATCTTGGCCACGATGTCCTCGATCTCGCCCTTGCCGATGATCTTCTTGCGCTTGGACGGCACCATGATGCGCTGGGCAGCGCCAGCCTCGTCGATCACGTCGATCGCCTTGTCGGGCAGATGGCGGTCGCTGATGTACTTGGCGCTGAGTTCGGCCGCGGCCTGCAGCGCGGCGGCGGCGTACTTGACGTTGTGGTGCTCCTCGAAGCGGCTCTTGAGGCCCTTCAGGATGTCGATCGTCTGCGCCACGGTCGGCTCGACCACGTCGACCTTCTGGAAGCGGCGGCTCAGCGCGGCGTCCTTCTCGAAGATGCCGCGGTACTCGGTGAAGGTGGTCGCACCGATGCACTTGAGCGCCCCGCTCGAAAGCGCGGGTTTGAGCAGGTTGGACGCATCGAGCGTGCCGCCCGAGGCAGCGCCAGCGCCGATCAGGGTGTGGATCTCGTCGATGAACAGCACCGCGTTGGGCTTGTCCTTGAGCGTCTTGAGCACGCCCTTCAAGCGCTGCTCGAAGTCGCCGCGGTACTTGGTGCCGGCCAGCAGCGCGCCCATGTCGAGCGAGTAGACGGTGGCCTCGGCCAGCACCTCGGGCACGTCCTTCTGGACGATGCGCCAGGCCAGGCCCTCGGCGATCGCGGTCTTGCCGACGCCGGCCTCGCCGACCAGCAGCGGGTTGTTCTTGCGCCGGCGGCACAGGATCTGGATCACGCGCTCGACCTCTTGCTCGCGCCCGATCAGCGGATCGATCTTGCCGTCCTTGGCCGCCTGGTTCAGGTTGAGCGTGAACTGCTCAAGCGGGCTGGCTTTCTCGTTGCTCTTGGCTTCGCCAGCCTGCTCCTCGTTGTCAGCGGCAGCGCCGCCCTCGGCCGGCTTGCTGCCCTGGTCGGGGGTTTCGCTTTTCTTGATGCCGTGCGCGATGAAGTTGACGACATCCAGGCGCGTGACGCCCTGCTGGTGCAGGTAGTAGACCGCGTGCGAGTCCTTCTCGCCGAAGATCGCGACCAGCACGTTGGCGCCGGTGACTTCCTTCTTGCCGTTGCCGGTCGACTGGACATGCATGATGGCGCGCTGGATCACGCGCTGGAAGCCCAGCGTGGGCTGGGTATCGACTTCATCGGTGCCGGCAACCTGGGGCGTGTTGTCCTTGATGAAGGTGGTCAGGGCCTGGCGCAGGTCGTCGATCTGGGCCGAGCAGGCGCGCAACACTTCGGCGGCGCTGGGGTTGTCGAGCAGGGCCAGCAGCAGGTGCTCGACCGTGATGAATTCGTGCCTTTGCTGCCTCGCCTCGACGAAGGCCATGTGCAAACTGACTTCAAGTTCCTGGGCAATCATGTGGCACTTCCTTTAAACGTGTCTCTAATTTATCGCGTTTTGCAAGCGGATGTTGCGACACTTGGGGGCTTGACCCGCCTTATTCAACGGGTTCTGCCAGACATTGCAGGGGATGGCCGTTGTGACGGGCGGCCTGCAGCACCTGTTCAACCTTGGTCGTGGCCAGATCGTGGGTGAAGACGCCGCAGACGCCGCGCCCTTCGAGGTGGATGCGCAGCATGATCTGGGTCGCGGTTTCGCGGTCCTTGTTGAAGTACTCCTGCAGCACCAGCACGACGAATTCCATCGGCGTGAAGTCGTCGTTGAGCAGCACGACCTGGTACATCTTGGGCGGCTCGACGCGCTGGGTCTGGCGTTCGAGCACCACCGCGGCCCCATCGGAGGGCACGGGGGGCTTGTGGTCAGGATTCTTGGGTGTGGAGGGCATGAAAATGATTCTAGCGGCAGCGTTGCACCTGTGTGACAGCTGTCGCGCTTGTCCCACCGATGAGCGGCAATTGACCGGATCGAGCCGGGCACCGCAAAATCGGCTGATCCCTGGCTGCCCGACTCGACTCGACCATGAAACCGATTGATTTTCCGACCCCGAACCCGCGCGGCTGGGCTGGCCTGGCCAGCGCGCTCGGGCTGGCGCTGCTGCTGCAGGGCTGCGGCACGACGAAGCCGCCCACGTCCCAGGCCCGGCCGGTGGCGCAGCGCTCGGAGCAGGCGGTCGAGCGCGGACGCGACGTGGCGCTGTACGCGATGTCGCTGCTGGACCAGGGTTACCGCTGGGGCGGCCGTGGACCGGCGACCGGCTTCGATTGCTCGGGCCTGGTGGTGCATGTGTTTCGCGAGGCGGCCGGGCTGGACCTGAACGGCAATGCAGCCGCGCTGTCGCGCCAGTCGCGTCCGGTGCAGGCTGGCGCGCTGCAGGCCGGCGACCTGCTGTTCTTCAACACCCTGGGTCAGCCGAACTCGCATGTCGGGGTCTACGTGGGCCAGGGCAAGTTCGTGCATGCGGCCAACGAGCGCAGCGGCGTACGCATGGACCGGCTCAGCGACCGCTACTACGCGGCCCGCTTCGAGGGCGCCAAGACCATGCTAGATTAAAGGCAATGATGTCTCCTCGTATCGCTGACCGCGTCCTGGCCGTCCTGTCGCTGACCCTGCTCGGGATCGGCTGCCTGTTTGTGCTCTGGCCTTTCCTGACCTCGCTGGCCTGGGCTGCCATCCTGGTTTCGAGCAGCTGGGGCGCGTTCTACCGGCTCGACCGGCTGCTGGGCGGCAGGCGCGCGCTGTCGGCCAGCCTGATGACGCTACTGGTGACGGTGGTGGTGCTGATGCCGGTGGTCACGCTGTCGGTAGCGTTGTCGGACAACATCGCCGAGCTCGGCCGTTCGATCGGCGAGCTGGTGCGCGAGGGCCTGCCCGATGCGCCGAGCTGGCTGGCGCGGCTGCCGCTGGTGGGTGGCGCGCTGCTGAATTACTGGCTGCAGTTCGCGCACAACGGCGACCGGCTGATCGAGGAATTGACCAAGCTGGCCGAGCCGGCGCAGGATTTCGCGCTCGGCGCGGGCCGGCTGGCCGGGCGCGGGGTGATCGATGTCGCGCTGTCGGTGTTCCTGGCCTTCTTCCTCTACCTGCACGGCGAGGCGCTGGCGCGGCGGGTGCTGTTTGCGCTTGAGCGGCTCAGCGGCGCGCGGGCGGTCTACCTGCTCGAACTCACGCGCGGCACGGTCAGCGGCGTGATCTACGGCGTGCTGGGCACGGCGCTGGCGCAAGGGGTGCTGGCGTCGATCGGGCTGGCGATTGCCGGCGTGCCGGGCGCGGTGCTGCTGGGCGCGGCGACCTTCCTGCTGTCGGTGGTGCCGATCGGCCCGCCGCTGGTCTGGGGCGGTGCCGCTTTCTGGCTGTTCCAGCAGGGCGATCCGATGTGGGCCGTCTTCATGGCCAGCTGGGGCTTTTTCGTCGTCAGCACGGTCGACAACTTCATCAAGCCCTTCATCATCAGCCGCGGTGCCAAGCTGCCGTTCGCGGTCGTGTTCCTGGGCGTGCTGGGCGGGGTGCTGGCCTTTGGCGTGATCGGCGCCTTCCTGGGCCCGGCGCTGCTGGCGGTGGGATTCCGGCTCATGAACGAATGGAGCGCCAGCGACTGAAAGCGCTGGCGCACAGGCTGGCAGCTGACGCCGGCCTGTCCATCAGGCTGGCGGCAGGAAACGGCTTTCGAATTCGTCCACCGGCAGCGCCGCGCTGAGCAGGTAGCCCTGTCCATACGGGCAACCCATCTGCAGCAGCAGCTGGCGCTGGGCCTCGGTTTCTATGCCTTCGGCCAGCAGGCCGAGTCCGAGACGGCGCACCAGCTGGCACAGGATCTCGACCAGCACGCGGTCGCTCTCGTGCTGCTCCATGCCCTGTACGAAGCAGGCATCGATCTTGACGCCACTGACCGGCAGCTGGCGCAGGTAGGACAGGCTGGCATAGCCGGTGCCAAAGTCATCGATCAGCAGCGAGACGCCGAGCTCGCGGAACTGGCGCAGGCGCTCGAGCAGCTCGGGCGTGGGCCGTGACCAGGCCGGCTCGGCCAGCTCGATTTCGAGCCAGGCTGGGTTCAGCGCCAGCTGGTCGAGCAGTTGCCGCAGCTGATCGAACCAGTGCGGCTGCTGCAGGTCGGAGGCGCTCTGGTTGAGCGCCAGCTTCCAGTCACCGGGCCAACGGCCCTGGCGGGCCCAGGCCGCCACTTGCTGCAAGGTGGTGCGCAGGACCCAGGTATCGATCGTGCCGAGCAACTGGTGCTGTTCGGCCACGCGCAGGAAGTCGCAGCAGCACAACAGGCCCAGCCTGGGATGGCGCCAGCGCAGCAGGGCCTCGACGCCGGTCACGGCCATATCGGACAGCCGGAACTTGGGCTGCCAGTGGACCTCGAGCTGGCCTTGATCGATTGCCGCGCGCAATTCCTGGTGCTGGCTGAAGGTCTGGCGCATGCTCTGGCCGAGCTCTGGCGTATAGGCCTGGAGCTGGTTGCGTCCGGCCCGCTTGGCGGCGTACATGGCCTGGTCGGCATGGCGCAGCAGGGCTTCGGCGCTTTCGCCGTCGTCAGGAAACATGACCAGCCCGACCGAGACCTGGGCCCGGTAGTCGGGCATGCCCTCGAGCGTCATGGGTTCGTTGAGCTGGAGCACCAGGCGTTCGGCCAGGTCGAGCGCGTGGGCGCGGCTGATGTTGGGCAGCAGCATGACGAATTCGTCGCCGCCCAGGCGCGCGACCGTGTCCATGTCGCGCACGGCATCGCGCAGGCGATGCGCGATCACGATCAGCAGCTGGTCGCCGACGGCATGGCCCAGGGTGTCGTTGACCTCCTTGAAGTGGTCGAGATCGGCAAACAGCAGCGCGAAGGTCTGCTGCTCGCGCTGCGCCAGCAGCACCGACTGGTTGAGCCGGTCATTGAACAGCGCGCGGTTGGGCAGTCCGGTCAGGCTGTCGGTGGTGGCCAGGCGCAGGATCTCGTCGCTGGCGCGGCGCGACTCGGTCAGGTCGCCGATGATGGCCATGTAGCCCTGGGCGCAGCCGTCGGCATCGGCCAGCGCGGTCAGGCTCAGCCGCACCATGCGTTCGCCAGCGTCCGCGGTGCGCAGCAGCGCCTCGCCGCTCCAGCGGCCCTGCTGGCGGATGGCGTCGAGGATTTCGGCCTCGAGCTCGCCGGTGCCCGGGCGGCCCGGCTGCAGCAGCTCGGTGAAACGGTGCTGCCACCCGCCAACGGAAAACCCGGTCAGGCGTTCGAAGGCCGGGTTGACGCGGCGCAGCCGGCCCAGCGCGTCGGTGACGACGATGGCGTCGTTGCTGTTGAGGAAGACGGTTTCGCTCATCAGCGGGTCGCGCGAGTCATGCGGATCGTGCGGATCACAAGGATCGCGCGGCCCGTCCCAGCTGGACGGTTGCGGGCCGGCGCCCGCCTGGACCTGGCGCTCGATCAGTTGCAGCAGCACGCGCTGGCCGCCATGGCTGCGATGGCCGCTGCGCGGGTCCAGGTCGAAGCGCCGGATCAGCGCATCGAGGCGCAGCCGGCTGTGATCGGGCCCTTCGAGCCACAGGTCATCGAGCCGGATCGGGGCCTGGCTGCCGATGTCGGCCAGGGCGGTACGCAAGCGGGTACGGGCCGGTGGCGACAGGATGCTGAGCAGCTGCCAGGGGTCGGTCGGCACATCGGCCTTCAGGTCGACCTGGGGATCGATGCCACCCAGCAACACCCGCGCCTGGGCGTTGATCATCAAGGTGCGGCCACTGTCGTCGAGCAGCCAGGTGGGCACCGGCTGGACGTCGAACAGCTGACGGAAGTCAGCCTGACGGCTCATGGATCATTCTGGATGACGGCACGATGATGGTCCTTTCTTGTTTTTTGATTCATCCTATCTGAGTTCATAGCCCCGTAACAGGGGGTAACTCTCCTAGGACATTGGCAACAGATTGCAGGGCGCCCAAGGCCAAGCGTTTACGATCGGCGCTGCCTGCCCTGTTTCCTTGGCCCTGCGCCGCTAGGCCCGACCGCTACGCCCGACATGAACCCTTTGCCCTCGATCGCGGCCGCCCTGCGCGGTCTGTACTCCCGCCTCGCGCCGGCCTGCCGGATCTGGTGCGCTGCGGCTGGCCGTCTGGCGCGGCGGCTGGGCTGGCGCGGTGCCTTGCTGGCGCTGGCCGCGCTGCCGGCCTTGCTGCTGCTGTATGCGCTGCTGCTGATCCCGTTCACGCCGGCGATCAGCGACATCCGCAAGGCAGCGACCGAGCAGCCGGCCCAGATCATGAGCGCCGATGGCAAGCGGCTGACCGAGTTCAAGCGTTCGAACCGGGTCTGGGTCGAACTCAAGGACATGGCGCCGCATGTGATCGACGCCCTGATCGCGACCGAGGACCACCGTTTTCGCGAGCATTTCGGGCTCGACTGGCGGCGCACGGCGTCCTCGGCGCTGCATACCCTGGGCGGCGACCGCCAGGGCGGCTCGACGCTGACGCAGCAGCTCGCGCGCAACCTCTATCCCGAGGAGATCGGCCGCGCGCCGACGCTGACGCGCAAACTCAAGGAAGCGATCACGGCGCTCAAGATCGAGGCGATCTACTCGAAGGACGAGATCCTGGAGACCTATCTCAACACCGTGCCCTTCCTCTACAACGCGTATGGCATCGAGATGGCGGCGCGGACCTATTTCGACCGTTCGGCCGACGGGCTCGACCTGCTGCAGGGCGCCACGCTGGTCGGCATGCTCAAGGGCAACAGCTACTACAACCCGGTGCTGAACCCCGAGCGCGCGCTGCAGCGGCGCAATACCGTGCTGGCCCAGATGGTCAAGCGCGGCAAGCTGAGCCCGGAGCGCTATGCCGCGCTCAAGGCGCGTCCGCTGCGGCTGGAGTTCGAGCGCCAGAGCGAATCGCTGGGGCCGGCGCCGCATTTCGCGCAGCAGCTGCGGCGCTGGCTGATCGGCTGGGCCGACCGCAAGGGCTACAACCTGTACGCCGATGGCCTGGTGGTGCACACGACGCTGGACGCGCGGCTGCAGGCGGCGGCGAACCAGGCGGTGGCGCGCCAGGGCGCACGGCTGCAGTCGGTGGCAGACGCGGGCTGGCGCCGCAGCTGGAACGCACAGGACCCGACGGTGCGCGAGATCATGCGCGCTGCGCCCGACTACCAGGCGGCGCGCGCCGAGGGGCTGGACGACGCCCAGGCGCTGAAAAAATTGCAGGCCGACCGGGCCGCGATGGGCCGGCTGCGCGAACAGAAGACGCGGGTACAGGCCGGCCTGCTGGCGCTGGACCCCAGGAACGGCCATGTGCTGGCCTGGGTCGGCAGCCGCGGCTACGAGCAGGATGCCTTCGACCATGTGCAGCAGGCCAGGCGCCAGCCCGGATCGACCTTCAAGCCCTTCGTCTACGGCGAGGCGCTGCGCCAGGGGCTGAGCCCGGACGACAAGCGGCAGGACCGCGAGGTCGAGATCGATGTCGGCCATGGCGAGATCTGGCGCCCGCGCGACGGCGGAGCGCCGAGCGGGCGCGAGCTGAGCTTGCGCGAGGCGCTGGCCTACTCGAAGAACACCATCACGGCGCAGCTGGTGCAGGAGGTCGGACCGGCCAAGGTGGCCAAGCTGGCACGCGCGATGGGGGTGCGCCAGAGCAAGCTCGAGGCGGTGCCCTCGCTCGCGCTCGGGACCAGCCCGGTCACGCTCAGGGAAATGGTCACGGCCTATGGCACGATTGCCAACGGCGGCAGTTATATCGAACCGGTGTTCGTGACCCGGATCGAGAACCGCCAGGGCCAGCTGCTGGAGGAATTCGCGCCGGCCCAGCCCGAAGCGGTGCTGGATCAGCGCACGGCCTGGGAGCTGTACGACCTGATGCGAGGCGTGGTCGACCGCGGCACCGGGCGCGCGATCCGCAGCCAGTACGGCATCCGGGCTGATGTAGCGGGCAAGACCGGCACCACCCAGGACTATGCCGACGGCTGGTTCATCCTGATGCACCCGCAGCTGGTGACGGGGGCCTGGGTCGGCTTCAACGACAGCCGCATCACGCTGCGCAGCGAGCACTGGGGCCAGGGCGCCTACAGTGCGCTGCCGATGGTCGGCGAGCTGACGGCGCGGGCGCTGCGCGCCAGGATCGCCGACCCGCGCGCGCACTTCGAGGAGCCCGACAGCGGCAACTGGCTGAGCCGGCTCTGGCGCGGTGCGGGCGACTGGCTGTTGGGCCAATGGAGCGGGATCTGGAACGACCTGGCCGGGCTCTGGGAGGAATGGCTGCAGGGCAGCAAGCCGGCCAGGGCGCCGTCGAGCGAAGTGCCGGTGCGCGACGCCCTACCCGAGTTGGTGCCCGAGGAGCTGCCGGCCGAGGAAGTCATCAGCCCACCGCCCCTGCCGACCGAGCCGGACCCGCTGCAGGAGAAGATCGACCAGATCCTGTCGAACGAGGCGGCACCGACAGCAGCGCCAGCCTCACCGTGACGCAATGACGGGCGTGGCGAAGTGAGTGAAAACCGGTTTTCAGCCGGGACTCAGCCGCGCGGCGGCATGTCGAGGCCGCGCAGGACCGCCGGGCGCTGCTGCCAGGCCGACAGCACGCGCTGCACCTGCTCAAAGCGCGGGTAGTCGACCAGCTCACCGGCGCCGTAATGCTCGACCAGGTTGCGCACCCAGGGCAGGATCGCGATATCGGCAATCGTGTACTGGTCGCCCATGATCCAGTCACGGCCGGCCAGCCGCTGGTCGAGCACGCCGAGCAGGCGCGCCGCTTCAGCGACATAGCGGTCGCGCGGGCGCTTGTCCGCGTAATCCTTGCCAGCGTAGAGATGAAAGAAGCCGACTTGGCCGAACATCGGGCCGATGCCGCCCATCTGGAACATCAGCCACTGCAGCGTCTCGTAGCGCTTGGCCGGGTCCTGGGGCAGGAAACGGCCGGTCTTTTCAGCCAGGTAGATCAGGATCGCACCCGACTCCCACAGCGCCAGCGGCTGGCCGCCCGGACCGTCGGGGTCGAGAATGGCCGGGATCTTGTTGTTCGGGTTCAGCGACAGGAACTCGGGCGAGAACTGGTCGCGGGTCTCGAAGCTGACCCGATGCGCCTCGTAGGGCAGTCCGAGCTCCTCGAGCAGGATCGAAACCTTGACGCCGTTGGGCGTGGGCAGCGAGTAGAGCTGGAGCCGATCGGGATGACGGGCCGGCCATTTGCGGGTGATGGGAAAGGCGCTGAGGTCGTTCATGGGTGCATCGTACACAGCTGATCACAGCCCTGCCGGGGCGAGGTTTCAGGCCCGCAGCGGCAGGATGCAGCCGGCCTGAGGCGCGCGCCGGCTAGAGCGCCAGCCGATCGCCGTAGCCGGTCAGTTCAAGGTAGCCCAGTCCCAGGCGCGGGCCGCCGTCGGCGGGTTTCAGCTCGCTCAGACCTTCCCAGTAGACGGCGCCGGTGCTGCGACGGCTGTCGAGTTCCTGCGCGTCGAGCAGCGCCGCCACCGCGAAGCGCCCGGCCGGCGTCGTGACTCGCCACTCGACCGGATAGCGGGTGCCGGTGCGCGGGCTGGTCCAGCGCCGGCCAGGCTCGAACCGCACCTCGCCGGACTGGAAGATGCGGGTGTCCTGGCGGCCAGCCGGTCCGGGTGCCGAGCGGTAGCTGCCACCGGCCCAGAGCGCGGAACCATCGGCGCGGCGCAGCTGGAAGGCGGTCAGGCTGGCGCCATCGTCAAGATTCATGCCGATCCAGTCCCAGCCCACGGCCTCGGGATGCAGCAGTGCCTCGCTCCACTCGTGGTCGAGCCAGGCCAGGCCCTGCACCGACAGGCTGCGGCCTGAGCGCTGCAGCTGTCCGCTCACGCGCAGCTGCGGCTGGCTGTAGTAGTGGCTGGCCTGCTCAGGACTAGGGCCCTTGCGCGACCAGCCTCGGTCGCCCTGCAGCAGCAGCGCCTGGGTCGGCGCAGCGTCCAGCGCCAGCGCGAAGTCGCGCGCGCGGATCTGGGTCCGGTAGGAGCCGGCATCGGGCTGGCGTTGCAGGCTCCAGCCGCGCAGCCGCACATCGGTGTCAGTGGCGGCTGCATGGGCCTGCAGCTCGGGGATTTCGGCCGGCTCGCCGTTCCAGCGCACCAGCGCCTGGTCGTGCCAGTGCGCCTGTGCGGCAACGTCGGTCAGTGCGGCATGGGCGAACAGCAGCTGGCGCGCCGCGAGACGGCTGCGCAGGCCCTGGGCCGGATCGACCCGGGAACGGAAGAAGGTGACCTGGAAACCATAGAGCCGCTGCGCCTCGTCGCGCAGCCAGCCGGTCAGATACCACCATTCGGTGCGCGAGCCGTTGTGGCTGCCGTGGTCGGCCGGAAAGAGCAGCGGCCGGGGCTTGAGCGTTCGGCAAGCATCGGCCTGTGCAGCCGGAACGGCTTGAACACCCTGGGCCCCCTGAGGGGATTGGAAAGCCAGGGAGGGCTGTGCCGCCCATGCGGGTAATGCACCGGTGCCGGACAGGGCCAGGCCCTGCAGCAGCAGCTGGCGACGCAGGCGATCGAAGGGAGGGTTCATCATGGGATCAACTGTCCTGCTTGACGGCCAGCACGGCCTGCTGGCTGGCGGCGAGCCGGCCGCTGAGCCAGGCAGTCAGGGTGCCGGCGGCGACGACCGAGAGCGCGAGTGCCAGCAGCCGGGCCCAGGGCAGATGCAGCTCCATGGTCCAGTGAAAGCTCTGCGGGTTGACCACATGCACCAGCACCACGCTGACGGCCAGCCCCAGCAACAGGCCGGCAGCCGCGCCGAGCAGAGTCCAGAGCGCACCCTCGGCCGCCACCAGCCCCAGCAACTGGCGCCTTGAGAGGCCGATATGCTGCAGCAGGCCGAACTCGCGCCGGCGCGCCAGCACCTGGGCGCTGAAGCTGGCCGAGACCCCCATCAGTCCCATGCCGATGGCGACCGCCTGCAGCCAGTAGGTGACGGCAAAGCTGCGGTCGAAGATGCCGAGCGAGATGGCACGGATGTCCTGCGCCGAGCTGAGCTCATAGAGGCCGCCGCTGGCCTGCTCGAGGCGCTGGCGCAGATCGGCTGGCGCATCGGGCTTGAGGTAGACCGAGAGATCGTTGACCGAATGGTCAGCGGTGAGCCGCGCATAGTCCTGGGCGTCGATCACGAGGCTGCCCTGCTGGCGCGCGTAGTCACGCCAGATGCCGATGACGACGAAGCGCACGCCGGGCGGCCCGAGGCCGGGCAGTTCGAGCTCGCGCCCCAGGCTGGCACCGTGCAGCTCGGCCATGGCCTCGCTCGCGAACACCGCGATGCGCGGCGCGCCTGTGGCAGCAGCAGCCGAACTGTCGCCGGTGGCGACGGTGGCCGGATCTGTCGCTGTCGGCTGGGCCGGCCAGGGTAGCGCCTGGCCGACCAGCGGCAGCGGCACTGAATTACTGGCCGAACTGCGGGAAGCCGCGCCAGCCGATGCAGCAACCGAATCGCCCGCCGAACGCAGCGGCCGCGCGATCAGCGTGACGGGCGGGCGGCGCGGGTCCAGCGTCAGGGTGCGCAGGCGCAGGCCCTCGACCCGCGCCACGCCGGGCATGGCGGCGACAGTAGCGACGAACTCGGGCGTGAGCCGCGCGGTCTCGGCCCCACCGGCGGCCGGGGCCGCGCGCAGATAAAGCTCGGCTGGCAGCACGGTGTCGAGCCAGCGCATGACTGACTCGCGAAAGCTGCCGACCATCACGGTCAGCGCGACCGACAAGGCCAGGCTGGCGACCACCGCGCTGGTCGCGATCGAGGCGCTGTGCGGAAAACGCCGAGCCCGCTCGAGCGCGAGCAGCGCCAGCGGCCGCTGCTGGACCCAGGGCGCGAGCCGGCCCAGGCCGAGGCGCACCAGTACCGGCAGCGTCAGGATGCCGCCCAGCAGGCCGCAGGCCACCGCGACATAGGCCGCCAGCGGCAGGCCGTCGATCGGTGGCAGCCAGCACAGGCCGAAGGCCAGCAGCAGCAAGGCCGGGCCGGACCAGGCCGTGAGCCCGCCCGGACGATCGGGCTGCATGGCCCAGCCCTTGAGCGCCTGCGCCGGTGCCATGCCGCGCACCGCGAGCGCCGGCCACCAGCCGCCGAGCCAGGCGGCACCGATCCCGAGTGCGCCATAACCGGCAGCGGCCAGCGGGCTCCAGTCGAGGCTGGGCGCGATGGCATCGAAATAACCCCCGCCCAGGTCGCCGCCCAGCAGCCGCAGCGCAGCCCAGGCCAGCGCCGTGCCCAGCGCCACCCCGAGCAGGCTGCCAACGGCACCGAGCAGCACCGATTCGGCCCAGACCAGGTATTGGCGCTGGCGCGCATCGAGCCCGAGCACGCCCAGCAGGGCAAAGGACGGCAGGCGCTGGGTCACGCTCAGGCTCAGCACCGAGAACACCAGGAAGGCGCCGGTGAACAGCGCGACCAGGGCCAGCACCGTCAGGTTGACCCGGTAGGCGCGCGAGAGCTGGCCGAGCCGAGCCCCGCCGTCGCCCGGCCGCTGCAGCAGCAGCGCGCCGGTATCGAGCGACTGCGCCCAGGGACTGCGCAGGGCGGCCTGGCGCAGCGCCGCCAGCAGGGCATCGGGGTTGCTGCCCGGCTCTAGCCGCAGGTCGATGCGGCTGATGAAGCCGGCGTTGCCGCTGAGGTCCTGCAAGGCCGCGACATCCATCGCCAGCAGCGCCGCCCCGCCCTGCGCGACCCGGCCCGCCAGGTGCAGCCGCTGGCGCTGCAGACCGACCTGGACTTCGACCGCAGTGGCCTCGGGATTGGCCTGGTCAGGAGTCTGCTGGGCTTGGCCCGATGCCGCATCGGCGTTTTCTATATCGCTGCTGGCGCCGTCATTGCTGGTGCCGTCACTGATGGCACGCCAGGCGGCCGGATTGGCAAACACCGTATCGGCGCCGAAGATGGCCAGCCGGTCGACACCGGCATCGGGCTGCAGCGCCAGTGCCGGCTGGATCGCCGGCATGCTGAGCCCGTCCAGCCCCCACAGGCGCACGGACTGGCGCTGGCCCTGAGCGTCGAGCAGCTGGGTCTGCAACTCCAGCACCGGGCTGGCCTCGCGCACGCCAGGCTGGGCCCGCGCCAGATCGAGCCAGCGCTCGTCGAGCCGTCCGGCCAGGCCGCGCAGCTGGGCGTCGGGCTCGCCGCTGGCGCTCTGGCTGGCAGCCGAGAACTCGGACAGCGCCGACGCATTGATCAATTGCACCGACAGCGCCAGCCCGACGCCCAGCATCACCGCCAGCACCGCCATCGCATGGCGCCAGGGATGCAGGCGCAGCTCCTGCCAGGAAAAGGTCTTGAGCAGCGTCCAGTAGGTGGACAGGCGCATGCCTTCAGTCCTCCACCATGCCGTCGGGCGTGAGAAGCAGCAGCCGGTCGGCCTGGCCCGCTGCCGCCTGCGAATGGGTCACCAGCACGAGGGCGGCGCCCTGCTCCCGGGTCTGGGCCTGCAGCAGCTCCATGACCTGGGCCGCGGTGCGCGGGTCGAGGTTGCCGGTCGGCTCATCGGCCAGGATCAGCTCGGGGCGATGCACCAGTGCGCGCGCGATCGCGACCCGCTGCAGCTGCCCGCCCGAGAGCGTCTGCGGCAGCCGCGGCCCCAGACCGCCCAGACCGACGGCGACCAGCATGGCCTGGACCCGCTCGGGCGCTGGCTGGCCCAGCAACAACAGCGGCAGGCCGACGTTCTGCTCGACGCTCAGGTGCGGCAGCACATGGAAGGCCTGGAACACGAAGCCCAGATGGGCGCGGCGCCAGGCGGCGGACTGCGGCTCGCTCAGGGCTGCCCAGTCCCGGCCGAGCAGGCGGACCTGGCCGCTATCGACCCGGTCCAGCCCGGCCAGGCAATTGAGCAGGGTCGACTTGCCGACGCCCGACTCGCCGACGATCGCGACGAACTCGCCCGCCCGCACCGTCAGATCGACGCCCGCGAACACCGAAGCCTGCTGGTAGCGCTTGCCCAGGCCGGTGGCCTGCAGGCAGGGCTCGGATTGGGCTTTTGTGGCAGGGGTGGAATCGGGGGCAGCGATGGCGGCAGGCATGCGGCCAGTGTAGCCACGGCCCCGGAGCCGGGAGCAATGCGGGCTTTGAGTCAATCAGCCGTCGATGCGGCCCCGGCCCGCCTTGACCTCGGCACGCTTGGCCTTGCCTTGCAGGCGGCGCTGCTGCGAGCCGTAGGTCGGCCGCGTCGGGCGCCGGGTCTTGGGGGCTTCGGCGACCGAATTGACCAGTTCCTGCAGGCGGCGCAAGGCGTCCTCGCGGTTGGCGTCCTGGGTCCGGAACGACTGGGCCTTGATGACCAGCACGCCGGCGTCGCTGATGCGCCGGTCGGACAGGGCCAGCAGGCGGGTCCGCACCGCCTCGGGCAGGGAAGACGCCGCGATGTCGAAGCGCAGCTGGATCGCGCTCGAGACCTTGTTGACGTTCTGCCCGCCAGGACCCTGGGCCCGGATCGCATGGAACTCGAGCTCGGACGGGTCGACGCTCAAGGCGGGGTGGGCAGGACTCATGACGGCAGTAGGGACGGGGAAATCGGGGCCGCTGGGCAAACTGTCACCAAGACCTCACAATGACGCGATAAAAGAAGATGGCATTCATTATTTCTGGAGGAGGAAACCCATGTTGACCAACGAACAAATCATTGCGGCCCAGCAAGCCCAGCTCAAGGCCCTGCACGAGCTGTCGACCCATTATCTGTCGAGCGTCGAGAAGTTGACGGCGCTGAACCTCAAGCTGTCGCAGGACACGCTGAACGACGGCGCCCAGCAGGTCCAGGCCAGCCTGAACGCCAAGGACGCCCAGGACCTGATGCAGCTGCACGGCAACAGCTTGCAGCCCCATGTCGAGCGCGCCGCGGCCTACAGCCGTCAGCTGATGGACATCCTCAGCCACTGGGGCCAGGGAGTAGCGCAGGTTTTCCAGAACCAGCGCTAACGGGCACGCGCGGTACAGGCGCAAAAAAGCCCGGCAGGTCCGGGCTTTTGACTGGGCTCTACAGGAGCCCTAAAGGGATGGGGTGGCTGATGGGACTCGAACCCACGACAACAGGAATCACAATCCTGGACTCTACCAACTGAGCTACAGCCACCGCGGCTGACAATTTCTTGATGAAAAAAGCTCGACTGGACCGGGCTTTTTTCGGCTGCTGTTCACAAAGCGTCCCAGTAGTATCTTGCGACTGACTTGCTGGGAACAGCATTTGCAAATGCTTGGAATTCTTGGGGTGGCTGATGGGACTCGAACCCACGACAACAGGAATCACAATCCTGGACTCTACCAACTGAGCTACAGCCACCGTCTGTCGAAGCCGCTATTCTATACAGAAAAAGCGGCCCATCTCAGGACTTGATCAGGATTTTTACCTGGTAGTGCTTCTTCAGCGCCTCGAGGTAGGCCTGCGCCTCGGCCTGGGCCCACATCTGGGCCAGCTGCTGGCGACCCTGCTCGGCTTGCGCGGCGGCCAGCGCCTCGGGTGCGAGCACCTGATTGATGCGTGCGACGGCATAGCCCTGGGCGCCAAGGTCGACGCCGGCCCAGCCGGGCTGGCCCTTTTCGACCTGGGCCGACAGCAAGGCGGAAACCAGCGGTTGCGCCAGGCCCTGGGCCTGCTGGCGCGAGACCACGATGGCCGCCGGCAGGCTGGCGGCGGTGCCGCCCTTCCAGGCCTCGAGCCGGGCCTTGCCCTCGGCCTTGGCGAGTTCGAGCGCACGCTGCTGGACCAGGGCCTGGCGCACCTGGGCGCTGACCTCGGCCAGCGGACGAGTGGCAGCCGGGCGGTGCTGCAGCACGCGAGCGGCCACCAGCTGGTTGGCGCCGAGCTCGACCGCTTCGGTGTTGCGCTTGGAACGCAGCGCGTCGTCGGCAAACACCGTCTGCAGCAGCTTCGGATTCGCCAGCAGGGCATCGGCACCAGCGGCGGTCGGGCCGCTGCGCTGCAGGCCGGCCTGGGACTTGATGGTCAGGCCCAGCTTGTCGGCGGCGGGCTTCAAGCTGTCGGCCTGCTCGTAGACCAGGTTGCCGAACTGCTCGGCGGCTTCGACATAGGCCTTGAGCGACTGCTGCTGCTTGAGCTCGCGCTCGAGCTCGGCGCGCAGCGACTCGAAGCTGGGCTTGGCCGGCTGGCGGATGTCGGTCAGCTGGATGATGTGAAAGCCGAACTCGGACTCGACCAGATCCGAGAGCTGGCCCTTGGCGAGCGCGAAGGCCGCGTCCTCGAACGGCTTGACCATGCTGCCGCGCGTGAAGAAGTCGAGGTCGCCGCCCTTGGCCGCCGAGCCCGGGTCCTGCGAGCGGGCCTTGGCCAGCTCGGCGAAGCGCGCCGGGGTCTGGCGCAGCTCGGCCAGCAGGGCCTGCGCCTGCTCCTTGACCTTGGCCTTGTCGGCCGCAGCGGCATCGGGCGCCACGGTCAGCAGGATATGGCTGGCGCGGCGCTGCTCATCCTTGGCCAGCTGGGCCAGTTTCTGCTCGTAGCGCGCGCGCAGGTCGGCGTCGGACACCGTGAGGCGGCGCGCGACGGCGTCGAGGTCGAGCACCAGGTATTCGATGTCGGCCTGCTCGGGCGACTGGAAGCGGGTCAGATTGGCCTGGTAGTAGGACTCGACATCGGCATCAGTGACCTGGACCTTGGACACGAAATCGGCCGGGGCGAAACGGGCGACCTGGACCTCGCGCCGCTCGAACCAGGCGCCGAGCGCGGGCTGGGCCACGGCGGCCGGCAGCAGCGAGCTCGCGCTGATGCCCGCCAGCACCTGGCGCTGCGCGATGTCCTGGCGCAGCGAGTTCTCGTACTGCTCGGGCGTCATGCCCTGGGCGCGCAGGGCCTCGTTGTAGCGCTGCAGGTCGAGCTGGCCGTCGGGCTTGCGAAAGGACGCAATCACCGGGTCCTGCGACAGCTCGCGCACCAGGCGCTGGTCGGGCGTGACGATATGCTGGTCCTGGGTGGCCAGCGCCAGCACGCGCTGGGCGATCAGTCGATCGAGCGTGATGCGGCGCGCGGCGTCGGACTCGAGCTGGGCCCGGTCGAGGCCGGGCATGCTGGCCAGGCGCTGTTCGACCTCGCTGCGGTGCGCGTTGTCGAGTTCCTGGCGCGTGATGACCTTGCCGGCGACCTCGGCCACCTTGTCGGTGGAGTCGGTGCTGTCATAGCCCTGGACGCCGAACAGCACGAAGCCGATCACGAGCGGAATGAACAGCAAACCCATGATGAGCTTCATGTGCTTGCGGAAAAAATCGAACATAGCCGGTACCAGTCAGAACAAAAAAGTCGAGCCGAAAGAGTTTACTTGAGATCGATGGCTGCTCCCTGTGGCAGGGCGGGCAGCGCTGCGGTGCGAGAATCGCCGCTCCACCCCTCCCGGCGGCCCGCCTGGCCGCCGCGCTCTCACACAGGAAACCGATGCTGCGCGACTTGCTGCTCAAAGACTTTGGCCTGGACCTGCCCATCGCGGGCGGCTCCGGCCGCAATGCCGAAGACCCGATCGTCATCGCCACCGATTCGCTCTACCTCGCGGTCGAGGCGCAGGACAGCATCGCTGCCTGCCTGTTCGGCGGCCAGCAGCAATGGCGGCTGGTGGCCAAGCAGCCCGACCCGGTGCGGCCGACGGTCGAATGCTGCCAGTACGAGATCCGCTTCATCGACGGCGAGCAGCTGGTGGCCGAGCCGCGCCAGCTCTACTTCGACACCAGCCGCCTCAAGCTGGCGCCCGGACGCAGCACCCCGGCTTGCGGCTTCAGCCTGGGCGAGCGCTTTGGCTTCGGGCTGCCGGCGCAGTTCGGCTGGCTGCATTTCGAGCGCATGGGCCCGGTCGATACGCCGGCCGGCGGCCTGCGGCTGGATTACGCGGCGCGCCAGACCGAGGTCAGCCTGACGCTCTACCCGGCGCCGGACCGCACGCCAACCGAAGCCGGCCTGCAGGCCGAGCTGGAACAGGCGCTGGCCGAGCTGCGGGTCGAATTCCCGGGCCTGCAGCCGGCCAGCGAGAACAAGAGCGCCAATCTGCGCTACGCCAGCTTCGATGCCGGCCAGCGCTTCTCGGCGCTGGCGCTGACCAGCTACCAGGGCCATTACTGCCGCATCCGGCTGACACTGGCGCCATCGGCGATCGGCCAGGACTTCCAGTGCCTGATGGATTCGCTGTCGGCGATGCTGAGCCACTTCAACCGCAGGAGCTGAGCGCGCGGCTTCCCTTTAGTTGGTTTGGTAATTTTCAAGTGATTTTTTATTAGTTCTTGTTGGCTGGGTTTGCTTCGATCATCGGTCTCATCACCACCCGATCGCAAGGAAACCCCTCATGCAAGCACGCCGTCACTGGATAAGACACCAGCTAGCCATCGCCGCCCTGCTCGGCGCCGGCCTGGTCCCGGCCTGGGCCCAGAACAAGGTCGAACTGCTCAACGTTTCGTACGACCCGACGCGCGAACTCTACGTCGAGTTCAACGCCGCCTTCGCCAGGCACTGGAAGGCCAAGACCGGCCAGGAGGTCGCGATCAAGCAGTCGCATGGCGGCTCGGGCAAGCAGGCACGCGGCATCATCGACGGGCTCGATGCCGATGTCGCGACGCTGGCGCTGGCCGGCGACACCGATGCGCTGCACCACAACGGCAAGCTGATCCCGAAGGACTGGCAAAAGCGCCTGCCGCACAACAGCTCGCCCTATACCTCGACCATCATCCTGGTGGTGCGCGAGGGCAACCCCAAGGGCATCAAGGACTGGGACGACCTGGCCCGGCCGAGCGTCAAGGTCATCACGCCGAACCCCAAGACCTCGGGCGGCGCACGCTGGAACTACCTGGCGGCCTGGGAATTCGCCAAGCGCAAGTATGGCGGCGAGGCGCAGGCGCGCGACTTCGTCAGGAAGCTGTACGAGAACGTGCCGGTGCTCGATACCGGCGCGCGCGGCTCGTCGATCACCTTTGGCCAGCGCAACCAGGGCGATGTCTTCATCTCGTGGGAGAACGAGGCCTATCTGCTCGAGAAGGAATTCGGCGCCAAGTTCGACATCGTCTACCCGTCGATCAGCATCCTGGCCGAGCCGGCCGTCACGGTGGTCGACAAGACGGTTGACCGCAAGGGCACGCGCCAGGTGGCGCAGGCTTATCTGGAATACCTCTACAGCGACGAGGGCCAGGACATCGCGGGCAAGAACTTCTACCGCCCGATCTCGGCCAAGGCGCAGGCCAAGTACGCCAAGCAGTTCCCCAAGCTCAACCTGTTCAGCATCGACCAGGCCTTCGGTGGCTGGAGCCAGGCCAGCAAGGACCATTTCGCCGACGGCGCCAGCTTCGACCAGATCTACAGCAAGAAGTAACACTTTTTTATTCAAGGAAAAAATCATGTCCATTCAAGCCATCAACGTCCGCAACCAGTTCAAGGGCAAGGTCAAGGAAATCATTCGCGGCGATGTCGTGTCGGAAATCGATGTCGAGACGCCCTGGGGCATCGTGACCTCGGTCATCACGACCCGCTCGGTCGATGCGCTCGACCTCAAGCTCGGCTCCGAGGTGGTTGCGCTGGTCAAGTCGACCGAAGTCTCGCTGGCCAAGCTGTAATGAATTTCCAGCAACTGCGCTCGGTGCGCGAGGCGGTGCGCTGCGGCTTCAACCTGACCGAGGTCGCCGCAGCGCTGCACACCTCGCAGCCTGGCGTCAGCCGCCAGGTACGCGAGCTGGAAGAGGAGCTCGGCGTCGAGTTGTTCGAGCGCGCGGGCAAGCGCCTGCTGGGTCTGACCTCGGCCGGCAAGGCCTTGCTGCCGATCGTCGAGCGCGTGCTGCTCGACGCCGACAGCCTGCGCCGGGCCGGCCAGGAATTGCAGGGCCGCGAGGAGGGACGGCTGTCGATCGCCGCCACCCACTCGCAGGCGCGCTACGCGCTGCCGCATGTGGTCAGGGATTTCCGCCAGCGCTGGCCGCGCGTGAGCCTGCACCTGCACCAGGGCAGCCCGAAGCAGGTGGCCGAGATGCTGCTGGCGGGCGAGGCCGACATCGGCATCGCGACCGAGGCGCTGGCGAGCTACGACCAGCTCGTCACCCTGCCCTGCTACCGCTGGAGCCACAGCATCGTGCTGCCGCCGGGGCACCCGCTGATCGAACGCGGCAGCGCCATCACGCTGCATGACCTGGCTGCCTACCCGATCATCACCTACGAGCAGGGCTACACCGGCCGTTCGCATATCGATGCAGCCTTCACGGCGGCCGGACTGCAGCCCGACGTGGTGCTGACCGCAATGGACGCCGACGTGATCAAGACCTATGTCGAGCTCGAGATGGGCGTGGGCATCGTCGCCTCGATCGCGATCGACGAGGAACGCGACCACCATCTGCACGCGATCGATGCCGGCCACCTGTTCCAGATCAATGTGACCCGGCTCGGCATGCGACGCAACCTCTGGCTGCCGGGTTTCGCCTTTGGCTTCATCGAGACCTTCGTTCCGACGCTGACGCGCGACGAGGTGTTGAAGGCCTTCGGCGATTGACCCGGCTCAGCGGTCAGACGGCGCTCAGACCGCGGCCAACGCCTGGTCCAGATCGGCCAGCAGGTCGTCGATATGCTCGATGCCGATCGACAGGCGCACCGCGTCCTCGGGCACCCCGGACTTGACCAGTTCCTCGGGCGAGAGCTGGCGGTGCGTGGTCGATGCCGGATGGGTGGCGAGCGACTTGGCGTCACCGATGTTGACCAGGCGGGTGAACAGGCCCAGCGCGTCGAGGAAGCGCGCACCGGCCGCCCGGCCCTGACCCGCTTCACTCTTGACGCCGAAGGTCAGCAGGCCCGAGGCCTTGCCGCCCAGGTATTTCTGCGCCAGCGCATGGTCCGGGTGCTCGGGCAGACCCGCGTAGTTGACCCAGCCCACCTTGGGGTGCTGCTGCAGGAACTGCGCCACTGCCAGGCTGTTGGCGTTGATGCGGTCCATGCGCAACGCCAGCGTCTCGATGCCTTGCAGGATCAGGAAGGCGTTGAAGGGCGAGATCGCCGCGCCAGTGTTGCGCAGCGGAACCACGCGGGCGCGGCCGATGTAGGCCGCCGCGCCGAGTGCCTCGGTGTAGACCACGCCGTGGTAGCTCGGGTCGGGCTCGTTCAGGCGCTTGAAACGCGCCTTGTGCTCGGCCCAGGGGAACTTGCCGCTGTCGATGATGGCGCCGCCCAGGCTGGTGCCATGGCCGCCCAGGTACTTGGTCAGCGACTGCACCACGATGTCGGCGCCATGCTCGATCGGGCGCAGCAGGTAGGGCGAGGCCACCGTGTTGTCGACGATCAGCGGGATGCCGTGCTTGTGCGCGATGGCAGCCACGGCCGCGATGTCGGTGATGTTGCCCTGCGGGTTTCCGATCGACTCGACGAAGATGGCCTTGGTGCGCTCGTCGATCAGCGGCTCGAAGCTGGCCGGATCGCGGTGGTTGGCAAAGCGCGTGTTGATGCCGAACTGCGGCAGCGTGTGCGCGAGCAGGTTGTAGGTGCCGCCATAGAGCGCGGTGCTGGAGACGATGTTGTCGCCCGCCTCGGTGATGGTCTGGATCGCGTAGGTCACGGCCGCCTGGCCCGAGGCCAGCGCCAGCGCGGCGATGCCCCCTTCGAGCGAGGCGATGCGCTGCTCGAGCACATCCTGCGTCGGGTTCATGATGCGGGTGTAGATATTGCCCGGCACCTTGAGGTCGAACAGGTCGGCACCATGCTGCGCGCTGTCAAAGGCGTAGGCCGCGGTCTGGTAGATCGGCACGGCCACCGCCTTGGTGGTCGGGTCGGGCTGATAACCGGCGTGGACGGAACGGGTTTCAAATTTCCAGTTTGCTGACATCGGGGACTCCAGGGGTCAAAGAAAGGCTCAAAATTGAATTGAGTACATGATGGACAACAGCCGCTGATCGGGGAAGGAATAGATCCGCAGTTGCTTATTACGAAATCAATCAAGAATCATCTGGCCTGAGCAAGCTGACCTGGACCAGGCAATCGTAGAACGCCGGCGCCCGGCCCAGGTCGGTCAGCTGCTGATGCGTCAGCTCGTTGACATTGGTCCCGTTGTGGCCGAGCTTGCGCCACCAGATACCCAGACCGTTGACGACGCCGGGCCGGGCGCGGTGGCTGACATCGGCCTGGCAATGGTAGCGGCCGCGGTCGTTGAAGACGCAGACCAGGGAGCCGTCCTCGATGCCGCGTGCGGCCGCGTCGTCGGGATGGATCTCGAGCCGCGGCTCGCCCTCGATGTCGCGCAGGCTGCGAACGTTGACAAAGGTCGAATTGAGGAAGTTGCGTGCCGGCGGGGAAATCATCGCCAGCGGATAGGCCGCGCTGCTGCCCCAGGGCTCGTGGTTCGGCAGCACCTGGGGCAATCCGTCCAGGCCCTGGGCCGCCAGCGCCGCGCTGAAGCATTCGCACTTGCCCGAAGGCGTCGGAAAGCCGCCCTCGGCGAAAGGCGCGTCGGGCAGCGGCAGGCTGAAATAGCCTTGCTGCGTCAGCCGCTCCCAGTCCACCGCGTCACCGAAGGCCTGGCGGCACAGGGATTCGTCATCCTGCGCGAAGCAGGGGTCGTCGAAGCCCAGGCGGGCCGCCAGTTCGCGAAAGATCTGGCTGTTGGACTTGGCCTCGCCCAGCGGGGCGATGGCCGGACGGTTCAGCAGCACGTCGGTATGGCCGTAGCTGGTGTGGATGTCCCAGTGCTCCAGCTGCGTGGTCGCCGGCAGCAGATAGTCGGCGTAGTCGGCCGTGTCGGTCTGGAACTGTTCGAGCACGACGGTGAACAGGTCCTCGCGCGCAAAGCCCGCCACGACCTGGCCCGACTGCGGCGCCACGGCGACCGGGTTGCTGTTGTAGACCAGCAGCGCCTCGATGGCGGGACCGAACTCCGGCGAGGCCGGGCGCAGCAAGTCGGCGCCGATGGTGCTCATGTTGATCAGGCGCGGCGAGCGCACGCCGGACGCCGCCAGCAGGTCGGGCCGCTGCAGCTGATCGCGCCGGACCGGAAAGTTGCCCGAGCTGCTCAGCAGCAGCCCGCCGGCCCGCTGGCGCCAGGCACCGATCAGCGCAGGCAGACAGGCGACGGCGCGCACCGCATTGCCACCGCCGCGGGTGCGCTGCATGCCGTAGTTGAGCCGGATCGCGACCGCTTCGCGCTGCTCGAAGCAGCGCCCGATGTCCTGCGCAAGCGCCAGGATCTGCTCGACCGGCAGGCCGCAATGCTGCGCCGCCCGCTCCGGCGGCCATTGCAGCGCCCGTTCGCGCAGCTGCGGCCAGCCCAGCGTGTAACGCTCCAGGTAGTCGTGGTCGAGCCAGTCGTGGACGATGAGCTCGTGCATCAGCGCGTAGGCCAGTGCCGCGTCGGTGCCGGGCAGCAGGGCCAGGTGCTCGTGGCATTTGTCGGCGGTCTCGGAGCGGCGCGGGTCGATGCAGACCAGTTTGGCACCGCGGCGCTTGGCCTCTTGCGCATGGCGCCAGAAATGCAGGTTGCTGCCGATCGAGTTGGTGCCCCAGAGCAGGATCAGACGCGACTCGGCGAAATGCTCGACCTTCATGCCGAGCTTGCCGCCCAGCGTGGCTTCGAGCGCGGCAGCACCGGCCGAGGCACAGATGGTGCGGTCGAGCCGGGACGCGCCGAGGCGATGGAAGAAGCGCCGGTCCATCGATTCGCCCTGCACCAGGCCCATGGTGCCGGCATAGCTGTAGGGCAGGATGGCCTGCGGGTCGCGCGCGGCGATTGCCTGCAGGCGAGTGGCGATGTCGGACAGGGCCTGATCCCAGCTCACGCGCTCGAACTGGCCAGAGCCCTTGGGGCCGACCCGCTTGAGCGGGTACAGCAAGCGCTCCGGGTGGTGGGTGCGCTCGGGGTAACGCGCGACCTTGGCACACAGCACGCCAGCGGTATGCGGGTGCTCGGGGTTGCCGCGCACCTGAACGGCCCGGCCCTGGTCAACGGTGGTGATCAGCGCGCAGCTGTCCGGGCAGTCGTGCGGGCAGGCGCCGCGCACCTCGAAACGGGTCTGTGTCTGTGTTTGTGGGATAGGCATATGAGGCCGATTGTCGGGCAAGTCGCCAATCAAAATCACCGTTTGAAACAGGGTGGAATGATGATTTTTGAATAAGGATATTCGGAAATCATTTGCGTTGGATCTTATTCCAATCTATTCCTTCCCGGTCGCATCCGGGCTTCCTACGATAGGAACACCGGGTTCAAGCCATCCGCTTGCCGACCCGCATTCGACGCCTTCTGGCGTCATTGACGCCCCCATCCAACAAGCCCCACGATGACTGCAATCACCCTTGAACCCTCGACCGCCCCCGCTGATGCGGCAATCCGCCTGAGCGTGGCCGAACTCAAGCGCCGCGCCGCCTCGCTGCTGCCCGAACTGCGCCAAGGCGCCGAAGAGCGCGAGCGCCAGCGCCAGCGCATCCTGCCGCATGAGCCGATTCGCCGCATCGGTGCCGAAAGGCTGCTGACCTGGCGCGTTCCGCAGAGCCAGGGCGGCAGCGGCGCCTCGGTGCGCGACGTGATCCAGTTCGTGATCGATGTCGCCTCGGTGGACTCGAACGTGGCGCAGGCGCTGCGGCCCAGCTTCCTGTTTCTCGAAGGCCTGCTCGCCAGCGACGACGAGGCGGCCCGCCAGCGCTGGCTGCCGCATTACCTCAACGGCGAACTGTTCGGCAACGCAGGCTGGGAAGTCGGCGGCGCCAACGGCGCCATCAGCGCCAGCCTGGTGCGCGAAGGCGACCATTACCGGGCCAACGGCAGCAAGTACTACAGCACCGGGGCGCTGTACTCGGACTGGGTCAGCGCCGTCGCCATCGATGAGTCGGACCGCGAGGTGCGCTTCATGCTGCCGCGCGACCGCGAAGGGCTGGAGCTGGTCGACGACTTCGATGCCATGGGTCAGCGCCTGACCGCGAGCGGCACCACGAACCTGAACCACGTCCGGGTCGATGAAGAGGACATCGTGCCGCACCACCTGTTTGCCGGCGGGCGCACCCAGCGCAGCATCGTGACCCCCTATGCGCAGCTGTTCCTGGCGGCAGTCGAAGCCGGGATCGCGCGCAATGCGCTCGACGATGCGGTGGCATTCGCCCGCGACCATGCGCGTCCGATCAAGCACAGCAGCGCCAGCCGCTCGGTCGACGACCCCTATGTGGAGTTCTCGGTCGGCGAGATTTCGGCCCGCGCCTTCGCCGCCGAGGCCGTGGTGCTGCGCGCGGCCGACAGCATCGACGCCGCCTGGGCGTCCGGGCTAGAACCAGCCTCGATCACCCAGGCAGCGATCGACGTGGCGCAGGCCCAGTACGTGGCCGCCGAAGCGGCGCTCAAGGCAGCGGAACTGCTGTTCGACGTCGGCGGGGCTTCGACCACCGCACGCAAGCACAACCTGGACCGCCACTGGCGCAATGCCCGCACCGTGGCCAACCACAACCCGCGGCACTGGAAGGCGGCCGTGGTCGGGGCCTACCGACTCAAGGGAACCCAGCCGCCGCTGTCGGGCCTGTTCTGAGCTGATGACTCACGTCCAGCCCAGCCCCGCCTTTCATCCAGGACCCAGGAGAACCTTCCCCATGACGACCGTCGACGTGACCCTTCGCGATGCCAGCGATATCGCCCTCGCCGCCTATGCCGACGAACTGGCGGCCGAGATCGGCAAGACCGCGCAGCAGTACGACCTGTCGGGCCAATTCCCGCACGAGCATTTCGAACTGCTGCGCCAGCGCGGCGCGCTCAAGCTGACCCTGCCGCAGGCACAAGGTGGCGGCGGGATCTCGCTCTACCAGCTGCTGCTGTTCCAGGAGCGCCTGGCCCGGGGCAGCGGCTCCACCGCGCTGGCACTGGGCTGGCATTTGATGGTCTTCGGCTACCTGAGCTTCGACCTCAAGTGGCAGCGCCCGGCCTTCGAGCACCTGTGCCGGGACGTGGTGCAGCGCGGCGACCTGATCAACGTGCTGGTCACCGAACGCGAGGCCGGCAACCTGCTGCGCGGCTCCAAGCCGACCACCGTGGCGCGCAGGACCGAACAGGGCTATCTGATCCAGGGCCGCAAGGCCTTCTGCTCGGCGGCACCCGGGCTCGGACAGATGATCGTCTACGCCCTGGTCGCGGACGAGGGCCGGGTGGCGGAGTTCCTGGTGCCCAAGTCGGAACGCGTGCGCGTGATCGACAACTGGAACACGATCGGCATGCGCAGCACCGGCAGCCACGACATCGAATTCGACCAGGTGCTGGTACCCCACGACGCGCTGCTGACCTACATCGACCCCGACCGGGCCGGCAGCTTCATGACCGGCAGCCGGGCCTTCGGCCTGCAGCTGTCGGCGGTCTATCTGGGTATCGCGACGGCGGCGCGCGACTTCGCGCTCGACTTTGCCGACCGCTACCACTCGCACAGCCTGGAGGGGTCGATCCTCGACGCGCCCCAGGTACAGCACAAGCTCGGCGAGATCGAGCTGCTGATCGGCGCGTCCAAGACCCTGCTCTACGGCCTGGCCGAGCGCTGGGAGCGCCACGACGCGATCAAGCACCGGCTCGACCACGAGGTCGCGATCACCAAGCAGATGGTGACCCACCAGGCAATCCGCATCGTCGAGCTGGCGATGGGAATCGTCGGCGGCCATGCACTGTCGAAGGACCTGCCGCTGGAACGCTATTTCCGCGACGTGCAATGCGGCTGCTACAACCCGCCCCAGGACGACATGGTGCTTGCGAACCTGGCCAAGTCCGCGACCGCCGCGCTGCGCGCCTCGCGCCAGGCCGAGGCGACTGCCGCAGCGGCAGCAGCCGCGGCGGCAACGCAGATCGCTGTCACAGCGACGGCCGACGCCCTGGAAGCCCCGCTCGCCGCGCTGGTGGACTGAATCCCAGACCGGCGAAACACCCTGCCCTTGATTGCAAATGCCATGACCCAGAAGAAACAGATCATCCTCAACGCGTTCAACGAGAACTGCGTCGGCCACATCAACCACGGCCTCTGGACCCACCCGCGCGACCGGAGCACCGAATACAACACGATCGAGTACTGGGCCGGCATGGCCCGCACGCTCGAGCGCGGCCTGTTCGATGGCATCTTCATCGCCGACATCCTGGGCGTCTATGACGTCTACCAGGGCAATATCGATCTGACGCTCAGGGAATCGGTCCAGCTGCCGGTCAACGACCCGATGCTGCTGGTCTCGGCGATGGCGGCGGTGACCCAGCATCTGGGCTTCGGCGTCACCGTCAACCCGCTGTCCGAACATCCCTATCTGCTGGCCCGGCGCTTCTCGACGCTGGACCAGCTCACACGCGGGCGCTTCGGCTGGAACATCGTGACCGGCTACCTCGACAGCGCCGCGCGGGCAATCGGCCAGCACCAGCAGCTGCAGCACGACGAACGCTACGAGCGCGCCGACGAATGCCTCGACCTGCTCTACCAGCTGCTCGAGGGCAGCTGGGAGGACGACGCGGTCAAGCGGGACAAGGTGGCCCGGATCTTCGCCGACCCCGCCAAGGTGCACCCGGTGCGCCACCACGGGCGCTACTACGATGTCGAGGGCTACCACCTCTGCGAACCCTCGCCGCAACGCACGCCGGTGCTGTTCCAGGCCGGCACTTCGGGCCGGGGTCAGATCTTTGCCGCACGCCACGCCGAAGCGGTCTTCATCGGCGGCAACGACAAGGCCGCTGTGCGCAAGACGGTGCAGGAGCTGCGCCAACAGGTGGTCAAGGCCGGACGCCGCGCCGATGACCTCAAGATCGTGCTGGGCGTGACGGTCGTGCCGGCGGCCACCCAACAGGAAGCACGCGACAAGCACGATGAGTATCTGCGCTATGCGAGCCCCGAAGCCGGGCTGGCGCATTTCTCGTCGAGCGCCGGCCTCGACCTGTCGCGCTACGGGCTCGACGAACCGATCGAGTTCGACCAGACCAATGCCATCCAGTCCACCGTTCGAGTGATCCAGAAGCTCGGCGGCACCCGGCGCAAGCTGCTCGAGCATTTCAGGCTCGGCGGGCGCTATGCCGCCATCGTCGGTGACCCGCAACAGGTCGCGGACGAACTGCAGTCCTGGGTCGACGAGACCGGCATCGACGGCTTCAACATCACTCGCACCGTGGTGCCCGAGAGCTTCGAGGATGTCGTCGATTTCGTCGTGCCCGAGCTGCAGGACCGCGGCCGCTACAAGACCGCCTACGCCGAAGGCAGCTTGCGCCACAAGCTGTTCGGCCAGGGCGACCGGCTGCCGGCCCGGCATGCCGCCGCTCAATTCCGTCAGCTCGGCTGACCCCAAGCCTGAATCCAATCCAATCCAACCCAACCCAAGCCAGGAGAACTCCTCATGAAACTGTCCCAATTGCTGCTGACCGCCCTGTCCTCGCTGCTGCTGAGCGGCATGGTCCAGGCCCAGACCCTCAAGATCGGCGCCTCGGCCGGCGTGCATGCCGACACCCTGGCCGCCGCCGTGGCCGATGCCAAGAAGGCCGGCCTGGACGTGAAGATCGTCGAATTCACCGACTGGACCACCCCCAACGAGGCGGTGGCCAGCGGCGACCTGGACTTGAACTACTTCCAGCACCAGGCCTTCCTGGACAACGCCATCCAGCAGCGCGGCTACAAGTTCGCCGTCGCCGGCATCGGCGTGCTGCCCAACATCGGCTTGTTCTCCTACAAGATCAAGAGCTTCGATGAACTGAAGCCAGGCGCGAAAGTGGCTGTGGCCAGCGATCCGGTCAACCAGGGGCGCGGCCTGCTGTTGATCGAGAAGGCCGGCTTGATCAAGCTGCGCGAAGGCGCTGGCGCCAAGGCCAACGTCAATGACATCGTCAGCAACCCGAAGAAGCTCAAGTTCGTCGAAGTCGAAGGCCCGCAGCTGGTGCGCGCGATCGACGACGTGGACCTGGCACAGGGCATTCCGGCGCATTTCGTCAGCGCGGGCAAGCCGCAGTTAGCCAGCGCCGGCCTGCTCTACTCCGGCGCGTCCGACAGCTACTACGCGATCCGCTTTGTCTCGCGCCAGGACAACGCCAACGACCCGCGCATCAAGCAGTTCGTCAAGATCTTCCAGGAGTCCAAGGCCGTGCGCGACCAGGTGCACAAGCTGTTTGCCGGTGACGCCAAGCTCTACACGCTGGCCTGGCTGAAGGGGAAAGTGCAATGAGCGCGATCAATCTGACCCTGGGCGCCAAGTCCTACTTTGTCTCGCCGCAGGCAGCTGCGCAACGCCTGCCGCAGGCCGCACCGGCTGGCAGCACCGAGCCCGCGCATCCGGCAGCCGGTTCGGTGCGCTTCGAGAACATCGGCAAGACCTATCACTCGTCGGCCGGGCCGGTGGCGGCCCTGAGCGGGATCGAGCTCGAGATCCCGGCCGGCAGCATCTTCGGCATCATCGGCCGCAGCGGCGCGGGCAAGTCCAGCCTGCTGCGCACGATCAACCGGCTCGAGCGCCCGACTGAAGGCCGCGTGCTGGTCGACGGCGAGGACATTGCCGGGCTCGACGAGAACGGACTGGTCGCGCTGCGCCGGCGCATCGGCATGATCTTCCAGCATTTCAACCTGCTGTCGGCCAAGACCGTGTTCGACAACGTGGCGCTGCCGCTGCGCGTGGCCGGCGTGCGCGAGGCACAGGTGCGCCAGCGCGTCAACGAGTTGCTGGAGCTGGTCGGACTCAATGGCAAGGAAAACACCTACCCGGGCCGCCTGTCAGGCGGACAGAAGCAGCGCGTGGGCATTGCGCGCGCACTGGTGCACCACCCCGAGATCCTGCTCTGCGACGAGGCCACCTCGGCGCTCGACCCCGAAACGACGCAGTCCATCCTGGCGCTGCTGCGCGACATCAACCGCCAGCTCGGCCTGACGGTGGTGCTGATCACGCACGAGATGGGCGTGATCCGCGAGATCTGCGACCAGGTGCTGGTGCTCGAACAGGGCCGGATCGCCGAAACCGGGCCGGTCTGGGCCGTGTTCGGCGAGCCCAAGCATGACGCCACGCGCGCCCTGCTGCGCCCGCTCGAGCATGACCTGCCGCAGGACCTGCTGCAAAGGCTGTCGCAGCAGGCGCCCACCAGCGGGTCGTACCAGCGGGTGCTGGAGCTCGTTTTTACCGGCCAGGGCCGGATCGAGCCCGACCTCGACCGCATTGCCAGCCTGCTCGGCAGCCGGGTGCGGCTGCTGCACGGCGGCGTCGACCGCATCCAGGGCCATACGCACGGCCGACTGCTGATTGCCACCGGGCCCCAAGGACCCGCCGCCACCGAACTGGTCATTCAACAACTCTGCCACCACGCCAAGGAGCTCGGATATGTCGCCGATCATGTATGAACGCCTCTGGGAGGCTTTTCTGGACACGCTGCTCATGGTCGGCGCCTCGGGGCTGATCGCGCTGGTCGCCGGCATTCCGCTGGCCGTGTTGCTGGTGCTGACCTCGCCCGGCGGCGTGCTGGAAGCACCGCGCTTCAACCGGATCGCGGGCAGCCTCGTCAACGCCTTTCGCGCCACGCCCTTCATCGTGCTGCTGGTGGCACTGATTCCGCTGACGCGGCTGATCACGGGCACGACGATCGGCATCTGGGCCGCCGTGGTGCCGCTGTCGATCAGCGCCACGCCGTTCTTCGCGCGCATCGCCGAAGTCAGCCTGCGCGAGGTCGAGCACGGACTGATCGAGGCCGCGCAGGCCATGGGCTGCCGACGCTGGCATATCGTGCGCCATGTGCTGCTGCCCGAGGCGCTGCCCGGCATCATCGGCGGCTTCACGATCACGCTGGTGTCGATGATCGGCGCCTCGGCCATGGCCGGAGCCGTGGGGGCCGGCGGACTCGGCGACCTGGCGATCCGCTACGGCTACCAGCGCTTCGACACGACGGTGATGATCGCCGTGATCGTGGTGCTGATCGCGCTGGTCAGCCTGGTGCAGTTCGCGGGGGACTGGTGGGTTGGGAGGTTGAGGGCGAGGTGAGTGGATTGTTCAAGTCGACAGAGTTTTCGTATTGATGTATAAAGTCAAAAATAATATTGAGGAGGTTCAGGTGGTTGGGCGGTTTGCTTGGATGGCTGTTTAGCAGCGGTTGCGGCCATACGATGTAACCTGACGTCAGGTAAGTTATGACTTTAAAGTTTCCCGAGCTTGAGCATCATCTAAGTCTTTTATTTAGACGGAATCGCAGTGCATAAAAGCTAGGAAAACCTCGTTGACTTAACATAGGGACTTGCCAACTGCTGCCTTTTGATGATTCCGGAAAGCAGTCCTCCGTGCGACCGCTGTACCCTGGAGCTTATCGGAAGGCCATTCGTGCTACTCGACCTCGGTGGCCGTTGGGATCGAGCCTTGAATGCAATGTCAATGCACCGCTTATCCGATCCTGGGCAATTAAATTAAGCTTCATCCATAGAAATAAAAGTTAAGAAATGCAAATACGATTTTTTATCATCGGCAGAAATGAACGTCCAAAGAATGGAATATCAAACACCGTTTATCTTAAGGTAGATCATTGGAATGACCATTCTTTTGTTACAATGTTTGAGGTTTATGCCTATGATGAAAATGGTCAAGAGCACAGCCTATCAAATATCAAAATTGGATTCACAGGCCAAACAACTGAAGTAAGCACGTATACCACCCTGGATAATGAATTTACCGAACTTCCAAAAAGCTACTTTTCTGTTGCTACGGATGTCGAATTCTATAGAAAGTTATACAGAAATTTCTCTTCTGACTGGCGCAACACTTTCCTCATAAAGTTAAGAGATGTTGTAAGGAATCCCGAAGTACTTGAAATTGCGAAAAACGAGAATGTATTTAAAATATCTCACCTTCGCAGTGTTAGCATTAATGCGATTAAAACCCAGTTCACAAGAGTATTAGCTGGCGATGCCCCGCCAACGGACTTTAACTTTCACTTTTTGCTTCCAAGCTCAGAAACTTTTGCCGGCTTCGATCTCGAGTTTAATGTTGAGGCAGAATCTTTGCCAAGCACAAACATCCACGCGATTATTGGAAGAAATGGCGTTGGGAAAACGACCATTTTAAAAAATATGGTAAAAGCCATTTCTGGTCATTCGAAGGATAGAGCTGAGTTTTATCAGAGGCAGATTTTCTCTTCCTCAAGAAAGAGCTTGGGTAAAGATTTTTTTACCAATCTTGTTTCAGTAGCATTTAGCGCCTTTGATCCATTCGACCTCCCTGCAAGCGACGAAAATCCGTCGGACGGCACTCCATATAGTTATATCGGGTTAACCGACTATTCTGGGGATGATGGCGCAATACTAAAATCTCGCGCACAGTTGCATAAAGAGTTTGTTGAGGCACTAAAATTTTGCCTGAGTGAATCGCTACGAAAAAAGCGCTGGTCTGATGCCATTTCCGTTCTGGAAAGTGATGAAAACTTCGCCGAAATGAAACTCCTTGAACTGCTTCACTATGATCTGGATAACCTATCAGAGCCCGCGGAGAAGCGTATTAAGAAGATGAGCTCTGGACATGCAATCACCATTCTTACAGTAACGCAACTGGTCGCAAAGGTAGAGGAAAAAACTCTCATACTAATTGATGAGCCAGAAAGTCACCTTCACCCTCCTCTTCTTTCAGCCCTTATAAGAAGCCTAAGCCAGCTCCTATACAGACAAAATGGAGTTGCAATTATCGCCACTCACTCCCCCGTCGTCCTTCAAGAGATTCCAAAATCTTGCGTATGGAAGCTTTACAGGGAAAGGACTTCATCTGAGAAATCCAGACCGGAAATAGAAACATTTGGCGAGAACGTTGGAACCCTTACCAGAGAAGTTTTTCGCCTTGAGGTTGAGAAATCCGGCTTTCATACTTTGATACGTGACGCTGTTGCGTCCGGCGGTACGTACGATGAAATAGTATCTCGCTTCAACGGAAGCCTTGGATTTGAGGTGCGGGGCACTTTGCGTGCAATGACTATTAATCGCGATTTAGATTTATTTAATAAATGAGAAAATTAACCATTCCGGCCTTTAATGAACTGGATTTATTCGATGCATGCACCGGCGAAATGGACGAAGTTGCGAGGCGAGAATTCACTGCAAGTCGTCCTCAAATTCAAGCTGCTGCTATAGATTTTGCAGCCCATTCGGTCACGCGAACTTGGTGCCAACTTCCGCGGGCAAGACATGGTCACCGAGAGGAGATTGTTGCGGGAGAACTATCAAAAGGCAACTTGATGGATTTGTATGACGAAGGCGTCGTAAAATCCAAAGGGCGCCCACGTGATATTTACGATGCGATTCTAGTTGCCGCGCAGGGCCGATGCCCCTACTGCGCGGATATCGGCACTACTCGAACACTCGATCATTATTTGCCAAAGGCTAAATTTCCGGGGCTCTCGGTTCATCCGCACAACCTTGTTCCGGCCTGCCGAGATTGCAACACAGACGCTGGGGCAGGCTTCCCGACATCCCAGAATTTGCAACCTATTCACCCTTACTTGGATAAGGAGTGTTTCTTTTCTGAACGCTGGGTTCATGCGAAAGTTATTCGTTGTGAGCCGGTTGTAGTAAGTTTTTTTTCGGCCCCACCTGTTCATTGGCCAGATATTGATCAACATAGGGCGAAGCAACACTTTATCGATTGCAACCTGAAAGATCGATTTTCTAGCCAAGTCTCTGGCGAACTCGGTCCGCTGATTTTGCAACGTAAGTCGAGCCTTGCAGTATTCTCACCAGCCCAATTCGAGGCGCACTTGCGCATCATTGCGGATGATGTAAACCTTCTGCTTAATGGTTGGAAGCGAACGATGTACCTCGCCTTATGCGAGAGCGATTGGTTTTGCTCAACTGATTTCGCTGGTGATTGGCTTGCCAATTGATCCGAAATTGGTCTTCACCTGAGTGCGCTTCGCTTCCTGCAAATCTCATGTAGTCCTGCCCGCCGAAACGCCAGCTTTTGCAGCCTTCGCGAACGGCAGGATTTGGTAATATTGCAGCCAGTTCTAATGTCAGCAATGAAGGGCGGCTTTGGCCGATGTCCTGAAAGGACCGTTCCCAGCCTGAAACAGTCATCTACAGGGCTTTCCTCGCACGGCTACCGCTCGGCTCCAGCACCCTCCTCGCATTGCCATAGAAGAACTTCTCCAGCACGCCATCCCTGAATCCGAGCCGCTGCGCATCCTCGATGCTCTGCCTGATCGGGCGGAACGGGTAGGAGGAACCGAACAGCAGCTGGTCGGCCAGGAAGCCGTTGGCGGCCTGGACCAGCACCTCGCTGCCCGGCAGGAACAGGTACATGTCGGGCACCAGGTAGACGTTCTCGTGCCGGAAAGCCACCCCGAGCAACTGCTGCACATTGGGCCAGTAGCCGTGGTAGGCCACGATGCGCAGCTGCGGGAAGGCCGCCGCGACCCGCGCCAGCGGGGCCGGGTCGTTGTAGCGCTGGTCGGGCGTGGTCGGCCCCGACATCAGGAAGGCCGGCACGCCGAGCTCGGACAGGCGCTCGTAGACCGGGAAATAGACCGGATCGTCCGGATGGCGCGCCGGCGCCGCGAAGCCGGGCTCGAGGTTGACCCCGGCCAGGCCCAGCGCGTTGACGATGCGATCGACCTCGTCCAGCGTGGCGTCGCCGAGCAGGTCCGGATCGACCGCGCCGATGCCGACCAGCCGCGGGTCCGCACTGACGATCTGGTGGATGCGGTCGTTGGGCAGATGCTGCGCGGGCGTGTGGCGTCCGACCACCACCGCCTGGCTCAGGCCGGCGTCGCTGATCTCGGCCAGGAAGCCCTCGGGTGTGCGCGAACGGGCGTAATGCTCGTCATCGCCGCGCGTGCCGACGCGGCGGTTCAGCCAGCGCGCGGTTTCGTTGGTCGCGCTGCCGGGCGTGGCGCCGAAGAAATCGTGCAGGTAGGCCGGCCTGCAGCGCATGTCGATCACGTTCATGCAGCTCTCCTGAGCTCGGTCTTGTTGGAAGCGCGCACGTCGAAGGCGCCGCCGGTCATGGCCTGGTCGCGCAGCGTCACCGGCTGCTTGCCCGGCAGCAGCGGGAACACCAGCTCGGCGAAGCGGATCGCTTCCTCCAAGTGCGGGTAGCCCGACAGCACGAAGCTGTCGACGCCGAGGTCGACATATTCCTTCAGACGCGCGGCCACCGTCTCGGGGTCTCCCACTAGCGCCGTGCCGGCACCGCCGCGCACCAGGCCGACGCCGGCCCAGAGGTTGGGGCTGATCTCGAGCTTGTTGCGGTCGCCGCCGTGTAGTTCGGTGATGCGCTTCTGGCCGACCGAGTCCATCTTGGCAAAGTTGGCCTGCGCGGCCTGGATGTCCTCGTCGGTCAGCTTGCTGATCAGGCGTTCGGCTTCGGCCCAGGCCTCCGCGTTGGTCTCGCGCACGATGACCTGCAAGCGCACGCCAAAGCGCACCGTGCGGCCATGCTTGGCGGCGCGCGCGCGCACGTCGGCGATCTTCTCGGCCACCGCGGCGGGCGGCTCGCCCCAGGTCAGGTAGGCATCGACATGCTTGGCCGCCAGCTCGTGCGCGGCCGGCGACGAGCCGCCGAAGTACAGCGGCGGATAGGGCTGGCTGACCGGCGGGAAGTAGTTCTTCGCGCCCTCGATCTGGAAATGCTTGCCCTCGAAGTCGACCGTGTCGCCCTGCAGCAGCTGGCGCCAGACGGTCAGGTATTCGTCGGCGACCTGGTAGCGCTCGTCATGCGCGAGGTGGACGCCCTCGGCGGCGAGCTCGGTGGCGTCACCGCCCGGCACCACGTTGAGCAGCAGCCGGCCCTTGAGCGCCTGGTCCAGCGTCGCGGCCTGGCGCGCCGAGGCGGTCGGGCCGCTGACCGAGGTGCGCAAGGCGACCAGCAGCTTGATGCGCTGGGTGACGGGAATCAGGCTGGCGGCCGTGACCCAGGGGTCGAGGCAGGAGCTGCCGGTCGGGATCAGCAGGCCGTCGTAGCCCAGGCTTTCGGCCGTGACGGCGATCTGCCTCATGTATTCGTTGGTCGCGGGGCGGCCGAAGTCGGACTTGCCGAGGTAGCGGGTGTCGCCCGAGGTGGGCAGGAACCAGAAGATGTCGAGGCTCATGGAATGACCTTTGGATGCGGTGAGGAGTTTCAGGAATAGGAGGTGGGTTCGGGGAAAGCGCCGGTCAGCGCATGGCGGCCGAGGTCGCGCAGCTTGTAGTCGATCGGGTCGTGCAGCGTGTGAACGCGCGCGTTGCGCCAGAAGCGGTCGAGCCCGAAGCGGGCCGAGGTCGCGCTCGCGCCCGTGAGCTCGAAGATCTGGCTGCTGACCTCGACCGCGGCGCGGTGCGCGACGGCCTTGGCCTCGGCGACCGCGATCGCCACCCGGCCACGCTCCTCCGCCGTGACGGCATCACCGAGCGCCAGCGCCTGGTCGATGGCTTGCGCCGCAAGGTCGGCCAGCACCTCGGCGGGTCGCACCAGCACCGCGAGTTGACCGTAGCGCTGCTGCACATAGGGGTCGTCGACCGCGCGGCTGACGCCCGAGGCAAAGAAGGGGCGCGACGAGTCGCGCGTGTAGCGCAGGCCCTCTTCCAGCGCGCCACGGGCGATGCCGACATAGAGGTTGGTCAGGATCAGCTGCGCCATTTGCGACCGCAGCGTCGCGCGCGGCGTCGGGGCCTGGCCGGGGCGCACCAGCACTTCATGCGCTTGCAGCCGCACATGGTCGAAGATGACGCTGCCGCTGTCGGTCTGCTTCTGGCCGAAGGCGTCCCAGTCGGCGCGGATCGAGATACCGGCGCGGTCGCTCGGCAGCGCGCCGATCAGCAGGCTCTGGCTCGGCTCGTGCCAGGCCGAGAAGGTCAGGCTGTCGGAGCCGACCGAGCCCGAGCAATAGCTCTTGGGGCCGCTGATGCGCCAGCCCTCGCCATCCTCGATCGCGAGCGCGCGCTTGTCGTTCGGGTTCAGCGCATTGCCCCAGAACAGGCGCTGCTCGACCGTGTGTCGCAGGAAGAATTCGTGCTGCTCGGGCTTGCCATAGAGCAGGATGGTCGCGACCTGCAGGTGGTGAAAGGCGTAGAGATGCGCCAGCGAGCTGTCGGCCTGGGCGATGCGGCGCAGGCTGGCATAGAAGGTTTCCCAGGACTGGCCCCAGCCGCCGTAGGCGCGCGGTGTCGTGAGGTCGAGCAGGCCGCTGGCGCGGATCAGCTCGCGCTCGGCGGCGGCATGGCCGCCCGCGCGGTCGCGCTCGATGGCATTGGCAGCGAGCGCCTGCGCCAGCGCCTCGGTGGCCTGCTCGATCTCCGCCGGAGAAGAAAGCGTTGGCAGCGTTGTGCCTGGGCGATGGGAGGCTGAATGGTGGAATGGCATCTTCGTTCGGATCGGTGAGCGATGAATCCAGTCTAGGATCGGGCCACCGATGCACCAAGGAAGTTTTCCGCCTGTGTTTATGCGCGAAACGCGCAAGCGCCGCTCGCGCTCGATTCGATGCTTTGATTTCGACCGCGCCTCGGGGCATCTGCTGGCTCGTTTCAAGGTCACCGCTCAGGCCGGGCTTCGGCGCTATAGTGCAAGCACCTGAAACCGCTGATCCCTTCAACGCCCAGCGCGAGAAAGTTTTCTGATGAAACCGATTCGACTCTCCATCCTGGCCCTGGCCCTCGCGGGCATCACCAGCGCCCATGCCGGCAAGACGCTCGACACCATCAAGCAGCGCGATCAGATCGCGATCGGCGTCAGCACGGGCGTGCCGGGCTTCTCGGCGGCCGACAGCCAGGGACGCTGGACCGGGCTCGATGTCGACATCGGCAAGGCTGTGGCGGCCGCCCTGCTCGGCGACGCCAACAAGGTCAAGTGGGTGCCGCTGGCGTCGCAGCAGCGCTTCACCGCGCTGCAGTCGGGCGAGGTCGACGTGCTGTCGCGCAACACCACCGTGACGCTGACGCGCGACGCCTCGATGGGGCTGGCCTTCACCGCGATCGCCTTCTACGACGGCCAGGGTTTCATGGTGCCGGCCAAGAGCAAGGTCAAGAGCGCCAAGCAGCTCAAGGGCGCGACCGTCTGCGTGCAGTCGGGCACCACCTCCGAGAAGAACCTGGCCGATTTCTCGCGCACTTACAAGCTCAACTTGAAGCCGGTGGTGTTCGACAAGTTCGATGCCGCCAACGCGGCCTATTTCGCCGGCCGCTGCCAGGCCTACACGACCGACACCTCGGGCCTGGCCTCGGTGCGCGCCAAGGATGCCAAGGACCCGAAGGAGCATCTGATCCTGCCCGAGCTGATCTCGAAGGAGCCGCTGGGGCCGCTGGTGCGCCGCGGCGATGACGAATGGCTGGCGATCGTGCGCTGGGTGGTCAACGGGCTGATCGAGGCCGAGGAAAACGGCATCACCCAGGCCAATGTCGATCAGCTCAAGGCCGACAGCACCGATCCGGTGGTCGGGCGTCTGCTCGGCAAGACCGAGGACACCGGCAAGCTGCTGGGTCTGGACCGCGACTGGCTGGCGCGCGCGATCAAGGCGGTCGGCAACTACGGCGAGATCTACGAGCGCAACGTCGGCGAGAAGACTCCGGTCGGCCTGGCACGCGGCAAGAACCGCCTCTGGACCGACGGCGGCCTGCACTACGCCTTGCCGCTGCGGTGACGCTCCGGGCGCAAGTTCCGCCCCGCGCGCCGCCGCCTCGTCAGCACCGGGTCTGGTCCTGGCGCAGTCCTGCCATGCGCGCGCTGCTGTGGCAGGCGCTCGCGCTGGCCGGGCTGCTGGCGGGCCTGCTCTGGCTGGTGCATAACACGCAGGTCAACATGGCTGCGCGCGGCATCCAGAGCGGCTGGGATTTCCTGGGCCAGACGGCGGGCTTTGACATCGGCGAGCAGCTGATCGCCTTCGACGCCGGCGACAGCCTGGCGCGCGCCTTCCTGGTCGGGCTGCTCAACACGCTGCGGGTGGCGCTGCTGGGCATTGTGCTGTGCACGCTGCTCGGGACGCTGATCGGACTCGGGCGGCTGTCGCACAACTTGCTGCTGCGCGCGCTGTGCCGGGCCTATGTCGAGCTGTTTCGCAATGTGCCGCTGCTGGTGCAGCTGCTGGTCTGGTATCTGCTGCTGGTGGAGTATCTGCCTGATTCTGCGTCTGCCTGGAGCTGGCGCGACGCGCTGTTCCTGAGCAAGGCCGGGCTGGCGTTCCCGACCCTGGTGACAGGCGCGGGCGGCTGGAACGACTGGAGCGGTTGGCACTGGCAGCTGCCGGCGCTGCAGGACTTCGGCATCGAGGGCGGCGGCGCGCTGTCGCCCGAGTTCATCGCGGTGACCCTCGGGCTGAGCTGCTACACCGCCGCCTTCGTGGCCGAGGTGGTGCGCGCAGGGCTGCGCTCGGTGCCGCATGGACAGATCGAGGCCGCGCAGAGCGTAGGCCTGAGCCGGCGCCAGACGCTGCGGCTCGTGACCGGGCCGCTGGCGCTGCGCGTGATCCTGCCGCCGCTGACCAACCAGTACCTGAACCTGACCAAGAATTCCTCGCTCGCGGTCGCGATCGGCTATCCCGATCTGGTCTCGATCGCGAACACGACGCTGAACCAGACCGGGCGCGCGGTCGAATGCATCGCCGTCATCATGCTGGTCTACCTGGCGCTGTCGCTGCTGACGGCGGCGCTGATGGCGGTCTTCAACCGCCGCGTGGCCTTGAAGGAGCGCTGAGACCATGGCAGTCTGGCAGATGATTCCCGCGCGCGCGGCCCCCGTCCGCCAGGAGGGCTGGCTGGCCTGGGTCAGGCGCGAGCTGTTCGGCGGCTGGCTCAACGCGCTGACCACGCTCGCGCTGCTGGCCTGGGCCGTCTCGGCGCTGCCCGGACTGGCCGACTGGACGCTGTGGCAGGCGGTCTGGCGCCCGGACGCCGACGCCTGCCAGGCCGCGCGCGGCAGCGGCGCCTGCTGGGGCGTGATCGCCGAAAAGCAGCGCCTGATCCTGCTCGGCCGCTATCCGGCGCCGGAGCACTGGCGGCCCGTGCTGGCCTGCGTGCTGCTGCTGGCACTGGTCGTCGCCAGCGGCCTGCGCCGCTGCTGGAACCGCTGGCTGCTGCCGGCCTGGCTGCTGGTATGGGCCACCTTCTTCGCGCTGATGGCCGGCGGCTTCGCGGGCCTGGCGCCGGTGCCGACCGAGCGCTGGGGCGGCCTGCCGCTGACGCTGATGCTGGCGACGCTGTCGATCCTGCTGGCCTGCCCGCTGGCGGTGCTGCTGGCACTGGGCCGGCGTTCGCGCCTGCCGGCGATCCGCGTGCTGTGCGCCTGCTATGTGGAGCTGGTGCGCGGCGTGCCGCTGATCTCGGTGCTGTTCATGGCCAGCTTCCTGTTTCCGCTGTTCCTGCCGGCCGGCACGACGCCGGACGTGCTGTTGCGCGTGCTGCTGGGCATCGCGCTGTTTGCCGCAGCCTACCTGGCCGAGACGGTGCGCGCGGGCCTGCAGTCGGTCCCTAACGGTCAGGTCGATGCCGCCGCCAGCATCGGCCTGGGCTGGTGGCAGACCCAGCGCCTGGTCGTGCTGCCGCAGGCGCTCGGCGCCGTGGTGCCGGGGCTGATGAACAGCTTCATCTCGATCTTCAAGGACAGCTCGCTGATCACGATCGTGAGCCTGTACGAGCTGACCGGCTCGCTCGGGCTGGCACTCAGCGGCGACCCGGTCTGGCGCCCCTACATGATCGAGGGCTACTGTTTTATTACCGCCATCTACTTCGTGGTCTGTGCCGCCATGTCGCGCTACAGCCTCTGGGTCGAGCGCCAGCAGGCGCGTGCCCTGACCCGCTGACTGACCCGCAGACTCTCATTCCATGCTCAACCACGACGCTTCCATCATCCGCTTCGAGCGGGTCAACAAATGGTACGGGCGCGATTTCCATGCGCTGCGTGACATCGAGCTCGAGATCGGGCGCGGCGAGCGCGTGGTGGTCTGCGGCCCGTCCGGCTCGGGCAAGTCGACGCTGATCCGCTGCATCAACGCGCTTGAGCCGTTCCAGCAAGGCCGGCTGATCGTCGACGGCGTGGCGCTGGGCGCCGAAGGCAGCGCCAAGGACAACGCCGATGAACGCGCGGTGCAGCAGGTCCGGCGCCGGGTCGGCATGGTGTTCCAGCAGTTCAACCTGTTCCCGCACCTGAGCGTGCTCGACAACCTGACACTGGGGCCGCGCCATGTCGCCGGGCTGTCGCGGCGCGAGGCCGAGGCACAGGCGCTAACGCAGCTTGAGCGGGTGCATATCGCCGAGCAGGCGCACAAGTTCCCGCTCCAGCTCTCGGGCGGCCAGCAGCAGCGGGTGGCGATCGCGCGCGCGCTGTGCCTGGCGCCGCAGATCCTGCTGTTCGACGAGCCGACCTCGGCGCTCGATCCCGAGATGGTGCAGGAGGTGCTCGACGTGATGACCGAGCTGGCCAGTCAGGGCATCACGATGGTCTGCGTGACGCACGAGATGGACTTTGCGCGCTCGGTCGCCGACCGGATCGTCTTCATGGACCAGGGCCAGATCGTCGAGGAGGCGGCGCCGGCGGCCTTCTTCTCGCAGCCGGAGTCGGCGCGGGCGCAGCAGTTCCTCGCCAAGCTGCAACGGCCGGGCTAGCCATAGGCGCTGGCAGCCCAAGGCTGCTGCGGCCGGATCAGAAGAGCTGGTCTTTCGCGGCAGGCATCGGTGTGTCCGCGCAGCGGCATCAATCCAGCCATTGACAGAAAAGCGATTGCAGCCGGTCGGGCTATTGCGATAGCTCAGTGGAATTTGCTCGTTTTTGTAATTTGGAGATTTGTTTTTCTTCGTTTGCCAACCAAGGGGCGTCGCGGATGATTCCTTCATTCGCTCACAAGCCCCGGCTCCGAATAGAGCACAGGCCAAACAAGGAAATACCATGTCGTCCATCAAGAACCTGCAACGCCGTCTTCTGCTCAAGACCTTCGCCGCCACCAGCGCCCTGGGCGTCGGCGGCAGCGCGCTGGCGCAGACCACTGCCACCAAGTCGCCCCGGGTGCTGCGCATCGGCTACCAGAAGGGCTGGCTGTCCATCCTCAAGGCGCGCGGCACGCTGGAAAAACGCCTGGCTGCGCTCGGCGCGAGCGTGACCTGGTCGGAATTCACGGCCGGTCCGGTGCAGCTCGAGGCGCTCAACGTCGGCTCGATCGATTTCGGCGATGTCGGCGAAGCGCCGCCGATCTTTGCCCAGGCCGCGGGCGCGCCGCTGGTCTACGTCGGCGCCAGCAACCCGCGCCCCAGGCTCGAGGCGATCCTGGTGCCCAAGGAGTCGTCGATCCGCAGCGTGGCCGATCTCAAGGGCAAGAAGATCGCGTTCAACAAGGGCTCGAATGTGCAGTACCTGATCGCCAAGCTGCTCGAGAAGCATGGCCTCAAATACGGCGACGTGCAGCCGATCTTCCTGCCGCCGGCCGACGCGCGCGCCGCGTTCGAGCGCGGTGCGGTCGATGCCTGGGCGATCTGGGACCCTTTCCTGGCCGCAGCCGAAAAGACCCTGGGCGCCCGGGTCCTGGCCGACGGAACGGGCGTGGTCAGCAACCGCTGGTATTTCTTCAGCGCGCGTGAGTTCGCCACCCACAACGCCGACCTGCTGCGCATCGCGCTGGAGGAAATCGACCAGATCGACCGCTGGGCCGCCAGGAACAAGTCCGCCGCCGCGCAGGAGCTGTCGAAGATCCTGGGCCTGGACCGTGCGATCACCGAGCTCTGGATCAGCCGCACCAGCTTCGGCGTGGTGCCGGTCACCGGGGAGCTGCTGGCCGAGCAGCAGGCGATCGCCGACACCTTCTTCGACCTCAAGCTGATCCCCAGGCCGCTCAAGCTGCGGCACGCCGCCCCGGTCAACCTGAACTGAACGGTGTCATGAGCCAAGCTCAAAAAAGAGGAATACCTATATGAGTCTTACCGCCTCCGCCCCACTCAAGGAACCGACCGTCGGGAATTTTCCGACGGGTTTCTCCAGCTCCCTGCTGGGCAGTTCGCTGGCCCCGCTCGGTCGGCAATTGCTGCCCTGGCTGCTTCCCGTCTTGCTGATCGTCCTGTGGCAATGGGCCTCGGCGCGCGGCTGGATCTCGAACCGCGTGTTGCCGGCCCCGCTCGAGGTCGGACGGGCCGCCTGGCAGCTGGCCGTTTCGGGCGAGCTCTGGACCCATGTCAAGATCAGCGCCGGGCGCGCCCTGATCGGCCTGGCGGTCGGCGGCGGCCTGGGCCTGGTGCTGGGCCTGCTGACCGGATCGGTGCGCTGGCTCGAGACGCTGCTCGACTCGACGATCCAGATGATCCGCAACATCCCGGCACTGGCCTTGATCCCGCTCGTGATCCTGTGGTTCGGCATCGACGAGATGACCAAGCTGTTCCTGATCGCGGTGTCGGTCTTCTTTCCGATCTACATCAACACCTTCCACGGCATCCGCAATGTCGACCCGGGCCTGATCGAGATGGGTCGCACCTACGGCCTGAGCCGCTGGGGCCTCTATACCCAGGTCGTGCTGCCGGGCGCGCTGTCGTCGATCCTGGTCGGCCTGCGCTTCTCGCTCGGGCTGATGTGGGTGATCCTGATCGTGGCCGAAACCATCTCGGCCCAGGCCGGCATCGGCTACCTGACCATGAACGCGCGCGAGTTCCTGCAGACCGACATCGTGCTGGTCGGCATCCTGCTCTATGCGCTGCTGGGCAAGCTCGCCGATCTGTTCGCGCGCAGCCTCGAACGCTACTGGCTGCGCTGGCACCCAGGCTATCAGTGACGCGACCGCTACGGAGATATACCCCATGACTGACAAGACAACTGCTGCCGGCGGCGTGCGCCTGGAACTGCGCCAGCTCGGCAAGCGCTTTGGCCCACGCGAGGTGCTGCGCCACAACAACCTGAATGTGGCGCCCGGCGAATTCATCGCCATCGTCGGGTGCAGCGGCTGCGGCAAGAGCACGCTGCTGCGCCTGGTGGCCGGTCTTGATGAGGCCAGCAGCGGCGAGCTGCTGATCGATGGCGTGAGCGCCAGGCAGCGGCGCGACGACACCCGCATCATGTTCCAGGAGGCGCGCCTGCTGCCCTGGAAGCGCGTGCTCGACAACGTGGCGCTGGGCCTGCCGCCCGAGCGGCGCGCCGACGCCGAGCGCGTGCTGGCCCAGGTCGGACTCGGCGAACGCCTGCATGACTGGCCGGCCCAGCTCTCGGGCGGCCAGCGCCAGCGCGTGGCCTTGGCACGCGCCCTGGTGCACCAGCCGCGCCTGCTGCTGCTCGACGAGCCGCTGGGTGCGCTCGATGCGCTGACGCGGATCGAGATGCACGCCTTGATCGAAGGCCTGTGGCACCGCCACGGCTTTACCGCGCTGCTGGTCACGCATGACGTGCAGGAGGCGGTCGCGCTGGCCGACCGCGTGATCCTGATCGAGAACGGCGAGATCGCGCTCGACGAACGCATAGCCCTGGCGCGGCCGCGTTCGCGCGGCGATGCCGCCTTTGCCGCGACCGAGAAACGCATCCTCGACCGCGTGCTGCAACTGCCCGAGATCGATACGCCCGCGCCCGAGCCGTCCTGGCTGCCGGCGCACGCGCTGCGCTGGGCCATCTGAGCCGGCGCTGCCCCTGGAACCGAAATTCACAAGAGGAAACCATCATGTCCGTGTTACTGATCGCCGGCAGCCCGTCGGAACATTCGCGCTCGGCCGCCTTGCTCGATGCCGTGCAGCAGCGCCTGCAGCAGCAGGCCGGAGCGCACCGCCTGCACCTGGATCGGCTGCCGATCCGCGACCTGTCGCCGCAGGCGCTGCTGCTGGCCGACTGGAATCACGCGAGCATCAAGCGCGCCATCGCCCAGGTCGAGTCGGCCTCGGCGCTGGTGGTCGCGACCCCGGTCTACAAGGCCGCCTACAGCGGCGTGCTCAAGGTCTTTCTCGACCTGCTGCCGCAGACCGCGCTCAAGGGCAAGGTGGTGCTGCCGCTGGCCACCGGCGGCAGCCCGCACCACATGCTCGCGCTCGACTACGCGCTGCGCCCGGTGCTGCAGTCGCTTGGCGCCAAACATATCCTGCCCGGGGTCTATGCCTCGGACAGCCAGATCCCGAAGGACGAGGACGGCAGCTACCGGATCGGCGACGAGATCCAGGACCGGCTCGATGACGCCGTCCATATCCTGCTGCACGAGGGCTTGCGCTTAGCCGTCAAACCGGGTTTCGAGCCGGTCGCGTTCGCATCGGTCCAGTACAGCGTCTGAGTGCCGGCGAAGGATCTGCGCCATGGCCGACATCCCGACCGTCGTCATCGTTCCGGGCTGGCGCGACTCAGGTCCGGATCACTGGCAGACCCGGTGGACCGAGCAGCTGCCGCGGGTGCAGCGCGTGGTGCAGGACAACTGGGTCTCGCCGCTGAAGCGGGCCTGGGTCGAGCGCCTGTCCGAAACCATCCTGGCGATAGAAGGCCCGCTGGTGCTGGCGGCACACAGCCTGGGCTGCATCACGACCGTGCATCTGCCGCACGAGGTGGCGCTGCGCATCCAGGGCGCGCTGCTGGTCGCGCCGGCCGACCCCGAGCGCCGCGGCGTGCTGGCCGACTTCGCGCCCGTGCCCTACCAGGCCCTGCCCTATCCGAGCATCGTGGTCGCGAGCAGCAACGACCCGTTCTGCCCGGCGCGGCTGGCCGGGGCCTATGCCCGGGCCTGGGGCAGCGAGTTCGTGCGCCTGCAGGAGGCCGGCCACATCAACGTCGACAGCGGTCATGGCGACTGGCCGCTCGGGCTGGCGCTGCTGCAGTCGCTGGCGGGGCTGGCGAGCGCGTGGCCCGGAGACTGCTGACAAGCGACTGAATCCCAAAGCTCGAACTTGTGCACAACAATAGATAATTGTGAATCACGCCGTTGACTTTATTTTCATTCATGGTGAATTTCTATCGTCTTGATTAAATCGTTTGTTCCTAATTGCGGCCGCTGCCTTCCAGAAATACCGGGCTCAAAGTTATAGTTCGATCAACTGATGATGTTCATTGCCGTGCAGCCAAACGCCGGCTGAATTGAAGCGTCATTTCAGTTGATAACGCAACAAAAGGAACCCGAGATGGACAACAAAGACCTGAGTACTGCTGGAAAATGCCCGGTCATGCATGGCGGGGCCACATCGACCGGCGTGTCGAACCTGGACTGGTGGCCCAAGGCGCTGAGCCTGGACATCCTGCACCAGCAAGACAGCAAGACCAACCCGCTGGGGGCGGACTTCAACTACCGCGAAGCCGTCAAGACACTTGACGTCGAAGCGCTGAAAGCCGACCTCAAGGCCCTGATGACCGACAGCCAGGACTGGTGGCCGGCTGACTGGGGTCACTACGGCGGCCTGATGATCCGCATGGCCTGGCACTCGGCCGGTACCTACCGCATCGCCGACGGCCGTGGCGGCGCCGGCACCGGCAACCAGCGCTTTGCGCCGCTGAACTCCTGGCCCGACAACGCCAACCTCGACAAGGCGCGTCGCCTGCTGTGGCCGATCAAGAAGAAATACGGCAACAAGCTGAGCTGGGCCGACCTGATGATCCTGGCCGGCAACATGGCCTACGAATCGATGGGACTCAAGACCTTCGGCTTCGGCTTTGGCCGCGAAGACATCTGGCACCCCGAGAAGGACATCTACTGGGGCTCGGAAAAGCAATGGCTGGCCCCGACCGGCAGCGAAGGCAGCCGTTACTCCGGCGTACGCGACCTGGAAAACCCGCTGGCGGCCGTGATGATGGGCCTGATCTACGTCAACCCGGAAGGCGTCGATGGCAAGCCCGACCCGCTCAAGACCGCGCATGACATGCGCGTGACCTTCGAGCGCATGGCGATGAACGACGAGGAAACCGTCGCGCTGACCGCGGGCGGCCACACCGTCGGCAAGACCCACGGCAACGGCAGCGCCGCCAAGCTGGGCCCGGCACCGGAAGGCGCCGAGCTGGATGAACAGGGCCTGGGCTGGATCAACCACAGCAGCCGTGGCGTGGGCCGCGACACCGTGACCAGCGGCATCGAAGGCGCCTGGACCACGCACCCGACCCAGTGGGACAACGGCTACTTCGACATGCTGCTGAACCACGACTGGGAGCTCAAGAAGAGCCCGGCCGGCGCCTGGCAGTACGAGCCGGTCAGCATCAGGGAAGAAGACCGTCCGGTCGATGTCGAGGACCCGACTATCCGTCACAACCCGATCATGACCGATGCCGACATGGCGTTGAAGGTCGATCCCGAGTACCGCAAGATCTCGGAGCGCTTCCACCAGGACCCGGCCTACTTCAGCGACACCTTTGCCCGCGCCTGGTTCAAGCTGACCCACCGCGACATGGGCCCCAAGGCGCGCTACATCGGCCCGGACGTGCCGGCCGAAGACCTAATCTGGCAGGACCCGGTACCGGCCGGCCGCCAGGACTACGATGTCGCGGCCGTGAAAGCGAAAATCGCCGCCAGCGGCCTGAGCCTCAGCGAGCTGGTGTCGACCGCCTGGGACAGCGCCCGCACCTTCCGCAAATCGGACAAGCGTGGCGGTGCCAATGGCGCGCGCATCCGGCTGGCGCCGCAAAAGGACTGGGCCGGCAACGAGCCGGCGCGGCTGGCCAAGGTGCTGGCAATCTACGAGCCGATCGCTCTTGATACCGGCGCCAGCGTGGCTGACGTGATCGTGCTGGGCGGCAACCTCGGCATCGAGCAGGCCGCCAAGGCTGCTGGCGTCGAGGTCAGCGTGCCGTTCGCGCCGGGCAGGGGTGACGCCAGCCAGCAGCAGACCGATGTCGAATCGTTCGCGGTGCTCGAGCCGCTGGCCGATGGTTTCCGTAACTGGCTGCAGAAGGACTATCTGGTCAGCGCCGAGGAGCTGCTGCTCGACCGCGCCCAGCTGCTGGGCCTGACCGCGCACGAGATGACCGCGCTGGTCGGCGGCCTGCGGGTGCTGGGCAGCAACCACAGTGGCAGCCAGCACGGCGTGTTCACCGACCGCGTCGGTGCCTTGACGAACGATTTCTTCGTCAACCTGACCGACATGAGCTACAGCTGGAAGCCGACCGGGCGCAACAGCTACGCCATCGTTGACCGCAAGTCCGGCGCCGCCCGGTGGACCGCGACCCGGGTCGACCTGGTGTTCGGCTCCAACTCGGTGCTGCGCGCCTATGCCGAGGTCTATGCCCAGGACGACAACCGCGAAAAGTTCGTGCAGGACTTCGTGGCCGCCTGGACCAAGGTCATGAACGCGGACCGCTTCGATCTGGCCTGACCTCAGCTCGCCCCCGCAAGACCCCACTGACTGGAAACCGCTGCGGCGGCTTCCAGCCAGACAGGTCTGCGGGGGTTTTGCATATTTGTTTTTCGCATAAGAAAAAAAGAATAAAGTCGTTTGATAATGTAAGGATGGCCGGCAAAATCCTGGCTCCCGTCAATACCGGAGCAAGATTCATGAAGACCACCCTGCGCACCGCACTGGCTGCCGTCGCCCTCGCCGCCAGCACCCTGGCCTCGGCCCAGACCAGCCTGCTCAACGTCTCCTACGACGTCTCGCGCGAGTTCTACAAGGACGTCAACGCGGCCTTCGTCGCGAACTACAAGAAGACGACGGGCAAGGACATCAAGATCGACCAGTCGCATGCCGGATCGAGCGCCCAGGCACGCGCGGTGGCCGACGGCCTCGACGCCGACGTGGTGACGATGAACACCACCACCGACGTCGATTTCCTGGCCGACAAGGGCGTGGTGGTCAAGGACTGGCGCAAGCGCTTCGCGCATGACGCGGCGCCGACCAGCTCGACCATGCTGTTCCTGGTGCGCAACGGCAACCCCAAGGGCATCAAGGACTGGGACGACCTGATCAAGCCCGGCATCCAGGTGGTGCTGGTCAACCCCAAGACTGGCGGCAACGGCCGCATGGCCTATCTGGCGGCCTGGGGCTCGGTGCGCGCCAAGGGCGGCACCGACGCGCAGGCGGCCGATTTCGTCTCCAAGCTCTACAAGAACGTGCCAGTGCTGGCCCGCGGTGGCCGTGATGCGACCGGCACCTTCTTGCAGCGCAACATCGGCGATGTGCTGGTGACCTTCGAATCCGAGGTGGTGTCGGTCGACAAGGAGTTCGGCACCGGCAAGGTCGACGCCATCCACCCCTCGGTCAGCATCGTGGCCGAGAACCCGGTCGCCATCGTCGAGCGCACGGTCAAGAAGAAGAACACCGCTGCCGAGGCCAAGGCCTACCTCGACTTCCTGTATGGCGACGAGGCGCAGGAGATTGCCGCCAAGCATGCGATCCGTCCGAGCAACGCAGCGATCCAGAAGAAGTACGCCGCGACCTTCAAGCCGCTCAAGCTGTTCAAGGTCGGCGACTACTTCGGCTCGCTGGCCGAGGCACAGAAGGTCCACTTCAATGACGGCGGCCAGTTCGACAAGCTCTACACGGCGGGCAAGTAAATGGCGGCTGGCAAGAAGGTGTTGCCCGGCTTCCAGCTGACGCTGGGCTACACCCTGTTCTATCTGTTCCTGATCGTGCTGATCCCGCTGTCGGCGCTGCTGTTCAAGACCTTCAGCCTGAGCTGGGACCAGTTCTGGAGCGCGGTGGCTTCGCCGCGCGTGCTGGCCTCGTATCGGCTGACCTTCGGTGCCTCGCTGCTGGCGGCCAGCGTCAACGTGGTCGCCGGCCTGCTGGTGGCCTGGGTGCTGGTGCGCTACCGCTTCCCGGGCAAGAAGATCGTCGACGCGCTGGTTGACCTGCCGTTTGCGCTGCCGACCGCGGTGGCGGGCATTTCGCTGTCGGCGCTGCTGGCCGGCAACGGCTGGATCGGCCAGTACCTGGAGCCGCACGGCATCCAGCTCGCCTTCAATCCCAACGGCATCGTGATCGCGCTGATCTTCATCGGCCTGCCCTTCGTCGTGCGCACGGTGCAGCCGGTGCTGGAAGACGCCGAGAAGGAGCTGGAAGAGGCCGCGACCTGCCTGGGCGCGACGCGCTGGCAGACCTTTCGTCTCGTGATCCTGCCCTCGATCGGACCGGCGCTGCTGACCGGCTTCGCGATGGCCTTCGCACGCGCGATCGGCGAATACGGCTCGGTCATCTTCATCGCCGGCAACGTGCCGATGGTGTCCGAGATCACCCCGCTGATCATCATCGGCAAGCTTGAGCAGTACGACTACGCTGGCGCGACCGCAGTGGCCTCGGTCATGCTGCTGTTCGCCTTCCTGCTGCTGCTGGTCATCAACGCACTGCAATCCTGGCAGCGCCGCCGCTCGGGAGCCTCGGCATGAGTTCAAGCAAGAAAATCCCCTCGCGCGTGCAGGCCGGCACCACCGAATCGACGCTGGTGCGCTGGCTGCTGACCGGACTGGCACTGGCCTTCATGGCGCTGTTCCTGCTGCTGCCGCTGGCGGCCGTCTTCACCGAGGCGCTGCGCAACGGCTGGGGCGCCTACCTGGAAGCGCTGAAGGACCCCGACGCCTGGGCGGCGGTACGCCTGACGCTGCTGACCGCCGCGGTCGCGGTGCCGCTGAACCTGGTGTTCGGCATCGCGGCAGCCTGGTGCATCGCCAAGTACGAGTTCAAGGGCAAGGCCTTCCTGACCACCTTGGTCGACCTGCCGTTCTCGGTCTCGCCGGTGGTCGCGGGCCTGATCTATGTGCTGGTGTTCGGTGCCCAGGGCTGGCTTGGCCCCTGGCTGCAGGAGCACGACATCCGAATCGTGTTCGCGGTGCCGGGCATCATCCTGGCGACCGTGTTCGTGACCTTCCCCTTCATCGCCCGCGAACTGATCCCGCTGATGCAGGCCCAGGGCAACGACGAGGAGCAGGCGGCGATCGTGCTTGGCGCTTCCGGCTGGCAGACCTTCTGGTACGTGACCCTGCCCAACATCAAGTGGGGCCTGATCTACGGCGTGATTCTCTGCAATGCGCGTGCCATGGGCGAGTTCGGCGCGGTCTCGGTGGTGTCGGGCCATATCCGCGGCCAGACCAATACCATGCCGCTGCATGTCGAGATCCTCTACAACGAATACCAGTCGGTCGCGGCCTTCGCAGTCGCCTCGCTGCTGGCCCTGCTGGCCCTGGTGACGCTGGCCATCAAGAGCGCGGTCGAGTGGCGCCACGAGCGCGAGCTCAAAAACGGTGCCGAGCTCTCACCCGAGCGCCCCGCCGCCGCGACGCACTGAACCCGGACCGCAAGAGAAGACCCATCATGAGCATCGAAATCCGCAACGTCGCCAAGCAGTTCGGCGACTTCCAGGCCCTGCGCGACATCAACCTGCATATCGACTCGGGCGAGCTGATCGCGCTGCTCGGCCCCTCGGGCTGCGGCAAGACCACGCTGCTGCGCATCATCGCCGGCCTCGAATCGGCCGACCAGGGCTCCATCCTGTTCAGCGGCGAGGACACCACCGATGTCCATGTGCGCGAGCGCAAGGTCGGCTTCGTGTTCCAGCATTACGCGCTGTTCCGTCACATGACGGTGTTCGAGAACGTCGCCTTCGGCCTGCGCGTCAAGCCGCGCTCGCAGCGCCCGTCCGAGGCCCAGATCAAGGCCAAGGTGCATGAGCTGCTGAGCCTGGTGCAGCTCGACTGGCTGGCCGACCGCTACCCGTCGCAGCTGTCAGGCGGCCAGCGCCAGCGCATTGCGCTGGCCCGCGCACTGGCGGTCGAGCCCAAGGTGCTGCTGCTCGACGAGCCGTTCGGCGCGCTCGACGCCAAGGTGCGCAAGGAACTGCGGCGCTGGCTGCGCCGCCTGCACGACGAGCTGCATGTGACCAGCATCTTCGTGACGCACGACCAGGAAGAAGCGCTCGAGGTCGCCGACCGCGTGGTGCTGATGAACAAGGGCCAGGTCGAGCAGGCCGGCACGCCGCAGCAGGTCTGGGACCAGCCGGCCAGCCCGTTCGTCTACGGTTTCCTGGGCGACGTCAACCTGTTCCATGGCCGCGCGCACGAGGGGCTGCTGCATCTGGACGGCGTGTCGATCGACACGCCCGAGCATGCGGCCGCGCAGGACGCCCAGGCCTACGCCTATGTGCGCCCGCATGACCTCGAGGTCGAGCGCTGGCAGCCGGGGGCAACCGGCATCGTCGCCAAGCTCGAACGCGCAATCGTGGTCGGCCCGATCGCGCGGCTCGAACTGCAGCCCGAGGACCCGCAGGTGCCCAGCGGCCACGACCCGCTGATCGAGGCCCAGATCCCGGCCGAGCGCTTCCGCGAACTCGCGTTCAAGGAAGGCGAGCGGCTCGTGCTGTCGCCCAGGAAGGCGCGCGTCTTCCTGAAATAAGAAGACTCAATAGCGCACGATGGTCTGGTCGGACTTGCGCACGACATCGCCGACCTGCAGGCCGGGGTCCTGGGCGAACTCGTAATGCAGGGTGTCGCCGTTGGGGTAGGAGACCGCGACATCCCAGACCTTCTGCGTCTTCATGCGCTGCTCGAGCTGCTTGCCGGCATAAGCCCCGCCGGCAGCACCCGCCAGCGTGGCCAGGTCCTTGCCCAGGCCGGCGCCGACCTGGCGCCCCAGCAGCGCACCGGCCGCACCGCCGGCAATCATGCCGACCGCGCTGCCCTCGCCGGCGCGATCGAGCAGCTGGACCGCGCTGACCTTGCCGCAGTCCGCACACAAGGCCTTGGGCTTGAAGGTCTGGGCCGGAGCCACCTTGCCGACCGACTCCTGGCGCAGCTTGGCGTCTGCCAGCGCCTGGTCGTATTCGGCCTTGGCATCGCGCTTGCACTGCATGCGGCCGGCGGCGTCGGGCTCGTCGGCGCAAAGCCTGAGGTCCGACTTGTAGCGCGACTGCGCCGCCTGGCTGTCGGCGGCATATTGGGCCTTGGGCGTCAGCGCGCCCTCTGGCAGGCCTTCGGCCTGCGCCAGACCGGCGCTGCCGAGTGCGAGGGCCGCGATGGCCCAGGAGATCAGTGACTTGTTCATGTGTTTTTCCTTTTCACTCCAGACAATGGCTAGCAGCCTGTCGCAAGGCAACAGCGCTTGGGGTCGATTGTTGCCCCTGCGACGGATTAAGTTCGTTACTCGGAGACCGATTTTGTAAGGCTGTGTATCACCCCTGGCAGCTGGGCCGCAGGCCATCCATATTGGACCCATGGGACCGATGGGGACAAATGATGACGGAGCTTCGGTTTCATTTGCTTACGGCCGGTCGGCCCGCTTCGCAGACGATCGGCGGCTTCATCACGACTCGTAGGAGCATTCCATGACCCATCTTGCAAAACCTTCGATATGGCCCCTGGCTGTGGTGTCAGCGGCTACGCTGTTGCTGGCGGCCTGTGGCGGTGGCGGCTCGGACGCCTCCAGCGGCACGCTGCGGCTGGCGCTGACGGATGCCCCGGCCTGCGGCTACGACCATGTCTATGTGACGGTCGACTCGGTCAAGGTGCACCAGAGCGCCAGCGCGGGCGAGAACGACCCGGGCTGGTACCCGATCACGCTGCCCAGCCTGCCGAAACGGATCGACCTGCTCGAACTGCGCAACGGCCTGCTCGAGGAGCTGGGCCAGACCGCGCTGCCCGCCGGCCGCTACACCCAGCTGCGACTGGTGCTGAGCCCCAACAGCGCCAGCCTGCCCTACGCCAACGCCGTGACCCCGACCGGCGGCGCACAGGCCGCGCTGACGACGCCGAGCGCGCAGCAGTCCGGGCTCAAGATCAATGTCGACATCGAGATCGAGCCTGGCAAGCTGGCCGACTTCGTGCTGGACTTCGACGCCTGCAAGTCCGTCGTCTCGGCTGGCAATTCGGGCAAGTTCAACCTCAAGCCGGTGATCTCGGTGCTGCCGCGCTTCATCGATGGCATGGCGGTGGACGGCTATGTCGCCAACAGCTCGCCCTACTCGAGCGTGTCGCTGCAGCTCAACGGCGTGGTCGTGCGCAGCACGGTGCCCGATCCAGCCCGACAGGGCTATTTCGTGCTGCCCTACCTGCCGATCAGCAGCGCGAACTATGACCTCGTGATCGCCGACCCGGGCCGCGGCACCCGCGTGGTCAGCGCGGTGCCGGTCACGCCGCTGGCAATCACGCATGTCAACAGCGCCAACCAGGCGATCCAGCTGGCCAACAGCAACGCCCAGGGCCTGGTCGCCAGCGCGACGGCCGGTAACGCGATTGCGGACGCGACGATCTCGGTCCATCAGTCCCTCGGCACCGACCGGGAGATCGAGCTGGCCAGCCGCACGGTCGACAGCGTGAACGGCAGCAGCTCGTTCACCCTGGCCACCGACCCGGTCCAGGTCGCGACCTATTCGCCGACGCTGGCTCCGCTGTCCTGGCTGCCCTACAACGCCAGCGCGGCCCAGTTCAGCGTGCGCAGCAACGTACCGGGTACCCCGATCCAGTCGCAGCCAGTCGACCTGCGTGCCGGATCGGCACGGGTTGACTTCAGCTACTGAGAAATCAGCGCAGCATCGAAACCACCCCTGCGCCTGCGTCAACACGGTAGGACAGCAGCGCCATCCCGTCCCAGCCGAGAACCGATCGAGACCCGATGCCTCTTCTTTCACCCCATCAGCCGCCGCACCGGCATCTGCCCGTACGGGCTTACCGTGCTGGGCTGATCCGGGTGATCGCATTGACCGTCGGCGGGCTGCTGCTGCTGACTGGCCTGTACTGGTGGAATCTGATCGCGTCGTCCGATCAGCTGCGCCGCGAGACGCTGAATCAGGCCCAGCTGCGGGCCACGCAGGTCAACAGCGCGACCTCCGAAGTGATCTCGATGCTGTTTCTTAACATCGAGCTGACGACGCTGCAGCTGATCGACGACTACGAGCAGGACCCAGGCCCCGCCTTCCACCAGAAGGTCGTGCAAGTCACGCGCCAGCTGCCGGCCGAAGCGGTGCTGCAGGTGGGCGTGATCGGCGCCGACGGCTACCTCGAATACTCGAGTCTGGGGCTGAAGGACAGGCTCGACCTCGGCGACCGCGAGCATTTCAAGGTCCATCTCGATCCCCGGCAGCCGCAGTTCTTCATCAGCCGACCGATGCTGGGTCGCGTGTCGGGACAGTGGAGCATCCAGTTCAGCCATCCGATCCGGCAGAACGGACAGTTCAAGGGCGTCATGGTGCTGTCGGTGGCACCCGACTACCTCAAGCAGGCGCTGAACAAGCTGACCCTGGCCTCGGACGACTCGATCTCGATCTACCGCCAGGACGGCGCCCTGCTGGCGCGCAACAAGCACCTGGAAGACCAGCTCGGCCAGCCGATGGAGCCCCATCGGCCCTACATCGGCCAGGGCCTGCGGCGCACGGGCAATTTCTCCGAGGTGTCGCCGCTCGATGGGGTCGAGCGCTTGTTCCAGTGGCAGCGGCTGTCGGAATACCCGGTCACGGTCGTGCTGGGACTGAGCAAGCCGACCTTGCTCAAGCCGATCGAGCGCGCCATCGCCGAGGATCGCTGGCAGGCGCTGGTCGCCACCCTGATGCTGTGGAGCAGTGCCGCCTTCGCGATCCTGCTGTTGCGCCACCTGCAGGTCCATGTGCAGAAACGGCTGGCGATCGAGCATCTGGCGCTGCATGACCAGCTGACCGGCCTGCACAACCGGCATGCCCTGCTCGAACACCTGGGCCAGCTGCTGGCGGCGCCAAAGGGTCGCCAGCCGGCCCGCTTCGGGCTGCTGTTCCTGGACCTTGACGGCTTCAAGCCGATCAATGACCGCTACGGCCATGCCACGGGCGACGCGGTGCTCAAAGCGGTCGCGGGCCGGCTCAACAGTTGCGTGCGGCAGGAGGATTTTGCCGCGCGCATCGGCGGCGACGAATTCGTGGTGGTGGTGTTGCAGGGCTTCGAGCCGACCGACGCCGTCACGGCAATGGCCCAGCGGATCAGGACCAGCCTGGCCCAGCCCCTGATGATCGATGGCCAGCAGCTCCGGGTTGGCGCCAGTATCGGCATGGCCAGCTACCCGGCGGACGGCGCAACAGCCGACGCCCTGCTGGCCCGGGCCGACCAGATGATGTACGACATCAAGCACGGCAGCAAAGCCGCGCCAGCGGCTGGAGGGCTGGCCACGGCCTGAAACCCGGCCTGAAGCGCGGGTCCTGCCATGCTGGCACGCAATCGGTGCAAGCCGGCGCAGTGGCGAGCCCTGCTTTGGTGCAGGGCTGATGCAGCCCGGGACCGGCCCCGACAGAGCGAGCCGCACAAAACCAGGCATGCATATTGCTTTATTGAAAGCGTGCACGCGGGCATTGGCGCCTCAGCGCAGCACATGGTCTCCGCTAACGACGGCGGATACCAGCCGGAACCCGGTCCTTGCGGGTCGTGTCGGCTGGTCCCAGCCCAACTGGTTTTGCAATCCGGGTCGATTCGAGTCTTGCTCGTGGGTCCGGCTTGCGCTTGGCCGCTGTCAGCCTCGGCTGGCAAGGCATGTCCTCACCGTCGCAGGAGCAGATATGAATATCGTCGTCATTGGTCATGGCATGGTTGGCCACAAATTCCTCGAAAGCCTGGCCGAAGCCGGGCTGCGCGAGGCCCAGGTCACCGTGCTGTGCGAAGAGCCGCGCCCGGCCTACGACCGCGTCCATCTGTCGGAGTTCTTTGCCGGCAAGTCGGCCGAGGACCTGTCGCTGGTCGAACCCGGCTTTTTCGAGCGCACCGGCATTTCGCTGCGCCTGGCGGCCCAGGCGGCATCGATCGACCGCGCGGCCCGCCTCGTCACGACCCGCAGCGGCGAGCAGCTGCCCTATGACAAGCTGGTGCTGGCCACCGGTTCGTCGCCGTTCGTGCCGCCGGTGCCGGGACGCGAGCGTGCCGACTGCTTCGTCTACCGGACGATCGAGGACCTGGAAGCGATGGCAGCCTGCGGCGCCCACGCCAAGACCGGGGTCGTGATCGGCGGCGGCCTGCTCGGGCTCGAATGTGCCAAGGCGCTGCGCGACCTGGGGCTGCAGACCCATGTGGTCGAGTTCGCGCCGCGGCTGATGGCGGTCCAGATCGACGAGGGCGGCGGCCGCGTGCTGCGGCACAAGATCGAGGCGCTCGGGGTGCAGGTGCATACGCAGAAAAACACGCTCGAGATCGTCGACGGCAGCAGTGCGCGCCATCTGATGCGCTTTGCCGACGGCAGCTCGCTCGAAACCGACATGATCGTGTTCTCGGCCGGCATCCGGCCGCGTGACGAGCTCGCGCGCGCCTGCGGACTGGAGATCGGCCCGCGCGGCGGCATCGCGATCGACAGCGAATGCCGCAGCAGCGACCCCGACATCTACGCCATCGGCGAATGCGCGGCCTGGAACGGCCAGACCTTCGGCCTGGTGGCGCCGGGCTACGACATGGCCCGGGTCGCCGCGCGCCACCTGAGCGGCCAGGACGACATCGCCTTCGTCGGCGCCGACATGAGCACCAAGCTCAAGCTGATGGGCGTCGATGTGGCCAGCATCGGCGACGCGCATGGCAACACGCCGGGCAGCCGGGCCCTGCAGTACACCGACGAGCGCCAGCAGGTCTACAAGAAGATCGTGGTCAGCGCCGATGGCAAGCGCCTGCTCGGCGCGGTGCTGGTCGGCGACGCCACCGAATACGGCACCCTGCTGCAGATGGCGCTCAACGGCATCGAGCTGCCGGCTGCGCCCGAATTCCTGATCCTGCCAGCCAGCGACGGCCAGGCCAAGCCGGCGCTGGGCGTGGACGCCCTGCCCGACAGCGCGCAGCTGTGCTCCTGCAACAACGTCAGCAAGGGCCAGATCTGCCAGGCGGTCTCGGACGGCGCGACCACGATCGGCGAGCTCAAGACCTGCACCAAGGCCGGCGCGACCTGTGGCGGCTGCGTGCCGATGGTCACGCAGCTGATGAAGGTCGTGATGAAGAAGCAGGGCCTGGCGGTCAACAACCACCTGTGCGAGCATTTCGCCTACTCGCGCCAGGAGCTCTATCACCTGGTCCGGGTCGGCCAGATCCGCAGCTTCGAGCAACTGCTGACCCAGCACGGCCAGGGCCTGGGCTGCGACATCTGCAAGCCGACCGCCGCCAGCATCCTGGCCTCGTGCTGGAACGAGTTCGTGCTGAAGAAGGACCTGGCCAGCCTGCAAGACAGCAACGACTACTACCTGGGCAATATCCAGAAGGACGGCAGCTACTCGGTGGTGCCGCGCATGCCGGGCGGCGAGGTCACGCCCGACGGGCTGATCGCGGTCGGCCAGATCGCCAAGCAATATGGTCTCTACACCAAGATCACCGGCGGCCAGCGGGTCGACCTGTTCGGTGCCCGGGTCGAGCAGCTGCCCGCGATCTGGGAGGCGCTGATCGCGGCCGGTTTCGAGTCGGGTCACGCCTATGGCAAATCGCTGCGCACGGTCAAGAGCTGCGTCGGCTCGACCTGGTGCCGCTACGGCGTCGGCGACAGCGCCGGGCTGGCGGTCGCGCTGGAAAACCGCTACAAGGGCCTGCGCGCGCCGCACAAGATCAAGTTCGGCGTCTCGGGCTGCACGCGTGAATGCGCCGAGGCCCAGGGCAAGGACATCGGCGTGATCGCGACCGAAAAAGGCTGGAACCTCTATGTCTGCGGCAACGGCGGCATGAAGCCGCGCCACGCCGAGCTGCTGGCCTCGGACCTGAGCCAGCAGGAGCTGGTGCGCCTGATCGACCGGCTGCTGATGTTCTATGTACGCACGGCCGACCGGCTGCAGCGCACCAGCACCTGGCGCGAGAACCTCGAAGGCGGGCTGGACTACCTGAAGGCCGTGGTGTTGAAGGACAGCCTGGGCATCGCGGCCGAGCTCGAAAGCCAGATGCAGCAGGTGGTCGACAGCTATGCCTGCGAATGGAAGGCCGCCGTCAGCGACCCGGACACGCGCAAGCGCTTTCGCTCCTTCGTCAACAGCGACCAGCCCGACGAGCATATCGTGTTCATCGAGGAGCGCGGCCAGATCCGTCCGGCTCGCCCCGAGGAACGCCCCACCCTGACTGCCAGCGCCACGGCGCTGGCCTGACCCCCTGCGAGAGGACTGCCCCATGACTTCCACCAGCCCCGCCAGCCAGCACTGGACCGCCGTCTGCACGATCGACGACATCCTGCCCGACACCGGCGTCTGCGCCCGCGTCGAGCAGCGGCATGTCGCGATCTTTCGCGTCGGCGCCGACCGCTTCTTCGCGATCGACAACTTCGACCCCAAGTCGCAGGCCAGCGTGCTGTCGCGCGGCCTGGTCGGCAATCTCGGCCAGCGGCTGGTCGTGGCCTCGCCGCTCTACAAGCACCATTTCGACCTGAGCAGCGGCGAATGCCTGGAGGCGCCCGAGCACTCGGTGCGCGCCTACCCGGTACGCGCCGAGCGCGAGCAGCTGCTGGTCAGCCTGGGCTGAGGTTTTTCGATGCAACTGTCTGCCTCCCATCTGGTGCTGCGTGCCAAGCAGCTGGAAATCGAGCTGATGCGGCATCTGGCCGGACGGGTCGAACTGGCCGATGTCACCGGCCAGCTGATCCATGCGCTGCAGCATGAGCGAGGCGCGTCCAGTCTCTACCTGGCCTCGGGCGGCCAACGCTTCGCGGTCGAACGGCGCTCGGCCATGGAGCAGGCCGGCGCCGTCGAGCTGAGCTTGCAAGCGCTGTTCGGCGAGCAGCAGGACCCGGCCCGCGGCGCCTCGACCCGCATGCTGTCGCTGATGGCCACCGCGCTGCTCGAGCTCGATGCGCTGACGGCGTTTCGCGCCCGGATCGAGCGCGGCCAGGCCAGCCCGGACGAGGCGGTCGCGACCTTCAGCCGGCTGATTGCCGGCCTGATGGAATTGATCTTCCAGCTCGCCGATGCCCCGCTGCAGCCCGATATCTCGCGCCTGCTGGTGGCCTTCTTCCACCTGGTGCAGGGCAAGGAAGCGGCAGGCCAGGAGCGGGCCGTCGGCGCACAGCTGTTCGCCTCGGGCGTCTGCAGCGAGGTCGGGCAACAGCGCATCATCGACCTGATCGATGGCCAGGAGCGCAGCCTGCAGGTATTCGAGGCCTTTGCCGAGCCGGCCCTGCGCCAGCTCTGGCAGCAACAGCAACTCGCGCCCCAGGTGGCCCGGCTCGAACGCCTGCGCCGCACGCTGTGCAGCGCCAAGTCCGGCGCGACGCTCGACAGCCTGGTCAGCGACAGCTGGTTCGAGGTCACCAGCGAGCGCATCTCCGAGCTCTGGCAGCTGCAGATGCAACTGGTGCAATGCCTGCGCCAGGCCTGCGAGCAGCAGATCCGCAGCGCCGAGCAGGACCTGCTGGATTCCGAGGGCTTGCTGCAGCTGTGGCTCGACAACCCGCCGCCCCAGCCGCCGGCGGTGGAGCGCCTGTTCCAGAGCGATGACCTCAACCCGCCCGCGGGGACAGGCACCGCGACAGCGCGCCCGGCGCTGGCCGACTGGCTGCAGGCGCAGTCGGAACGGCTGGCCAGCATGGAAGTCGAGCTCGAGGCGGCGCGCCGCGTCATGCAGGAGCGCAAGGTGATCGAACGCGCCAAGGGCGCCCTGATGTCCCGGCTCGGGCTCAGCGAGGAAGCCGCCTACCGCGCGCTGCAAAAGGCCTCGATGGACCACAACCGCCGACTGATCGACGTCGCGCAGGCCACGCTGAGCCTGCCCGAACTGGTCTTCGGGGCCAAGCCGGGATCGCACCAGAACTGAGCCTGCCATGCACCGGTTTGGTTCACTCGGGCCAGACGCCGGGCGACCAAGCCTCGAAAGCCACTGGCACGAAAGCTGCTTCATTGATCCTGATTGAGCTAACGACGGCTTGACGACCAGCTCCCCGGCAGCAGTTTGCCGGGAGCGACTTGCACAGACGGATAACGGTGTCCCCCTCCTGCTGCGGCTCATGCCGGCGGCAGGAAGGCGGCGCCGTTTTTGTTTTTTCACCCCCCTCTTCCAAGGAATTGCGATGGCCTACCTCGCTCCTGCCGAGTTCGTGACCAAGATGGTCGATGCCGGCGAATCCAAGCTGTTGATGTCCACCCGGGACACCCTGATCCGCTCCTACATGGCGGGCGCCATCCTCGCGCTGGCGGCGGCCTTTGCGGTCACGGTCTCGGTCAACACCGGCAATCCGCTGATCGGCGCGCTGCTGTTTCCGGTCGGCTTCTGCATGCTGTACCTGATGGGCTTTGACCTGCTGACCGGCGTCTTCACCCTGACCCCGCTGGCCGTGTTCGACCGCCGCCCGGGCGCGACCTGGAGCGGCGTGCTGCGCAACTGGTCGCTGGTGTTCCTGGGCAACTTCGCCGGCGCGCTGACCGTGGCCCTGTTCATGGCCATCATCTTCACCTTCGGCTTCACCGAAGCGCCGAACGCGGTCGGCCAGAAGATCGGCGCCATCGGCGAAGGCCGCACGGTCGGCTATGCCGCCCACGGCGCCGCCGGCATGCTGACGCTGTTCGTGCGCGGCGTGATGTGCAACTGGATGGTGTCGACCGGCGTCGTGGCGGCCATGATGTCGAGCACCGTCTCGGGCAAGGTCATCGGCATGTGGATGCCGATCCTGGTCTTCTTCTACATGGGCTTCGAGCACTCGATCGTCAACATGTTCCTGTTCCCCTCGGGCCTGATGCTCGGCGGCGATTTCACGATCATGGACTACCTGATCTGGAACGAGATCCCGACCGTGATCGGCAACCTGGTCGGCGGACTGACCTTCGTCGGCGCCACGCTCTACTCGACCCATTACAAGACCGCCCCCAAGCGCGTCTCGGTGCGATGAGATCATGAGCGCGGGCCTGCAGGTCACGCTGGGCCAGCACTCGCAGGCCGGTCGCAAGCCGGTCAACCAGGATTTCCATGGCGCGATGGTGCCGCACGGGCCGCTGCTGGCGAGCAAGGGCATCGCGCTGGCGCTGGCCGACGGCATCAGCAGCAGCGCCGTCAGCCAGATCGCCAGCGCTGCCGCGGTGCGCAGCTTCCTGGACGACTACTACTGCACCTCCGAGGCCTGGTCGGTCCGGCGCGCGGCCCAGCGCGTGCTCGAGGCCGGCAACTCCTGGCTCCATGCCCAGACCCAGCGCAGCCCGGCGCGCTTCGACCGCGATCGCGGCTATGTCTGCACCTTCAGTGCCTTGATCCTCAAGGGGCGCGAGGCGCATCTGCTGCATGTGGGCGACACCCGGGTCTACCGCCTGCATGCCCAGGCGCTCGAGCAGCTGACCGAGGATCACCGGGTCCAGGTCTCCTCGGTCGAGAGCTATCTCGGGCGGGCGCTGGGCGCGGGGCCGACGGTCGAGATCGATTACCGCAGCTGGTTGACCGAGGTCGGCGAGGTCTACCTGCTGGCGACCGACGGCGCCTACGAAGCCCTTGACGCCGCCAGCGTGCACGCGGCACTGGCCCGCCATGCCGACGACCTGGAGGCGGCAGCGGCCGAGCTGGTCGCGACGGCGCTCGAGCGCGGCAGCCAGGACAACCTGACGCTGCAGCTGGTGCGCATCGATGCCCTGCCCGATGCGCAGGCCAGCCAGCTGCAGGCCCGGCGCGAGGGCCTGCGCCTGCCGCCGACCTTGCAGCCGCGCAGCGAGTTCGAGGGCTACCGGATCGTGCGCGAGCTGCAGCTGAGCGCGCGCAGCCATGTCTACCTGGCGACCGACCTGGCCAGCGGCCAGGCGGTGGTGCTGAAGACGCCGTCGGTCGATCTGCGCGACGACCCGGCCTACCTCGACCGCTTCCTGCTCGAGGAATGGATCGCGCGCCGGATCGACAGCCCGCATGTGGTGCGCGCCGGCACGGCCGAGCGCCAGCGCGAGCATCTGTATGTCGCGCTGGAGTATGTCGACGGCCAGACGCTGGCGCAGTGGATGGTCGACCATCCGGCACCCGGTCTCGACCAGGTGCGCGGCATCGTCGAGCAGGTGGCCCGGGGCCTGCAGGCCTTTCATCGCAAGGAGATGCTGCACCAGGACCTGCGGCCCGAGAACCTGATGCTGGACCGCACCGGCACGGTCAGGATCATCGACCTGGCATCGACCCATGTCGCCGGGCTGACCGAAGGCACTGCCGAGGCCAGTCCGCAGGCGATCCTGGGTTCGCTGCAATACACCGCGCCCGAATATTTCGTCGGCGGCGGCGGCACGGTGCAGTCGGAGCTGTTCTCGCTGGCGGTGATCAGCTACCAGATGCTCAGCGGCCAGCTGCCCTACGGCCTGCAGGTGACCAGGCTGCGCACGCCGGACGAGCTCAAGCGGCTGCGCTACGTCGAGCTACGCAGCCTGCGGCCCGATCTGCCGCCCTGGGTCGATGCCGTGCTGCGCCGCGCACTGCAGGCCCAGCCCGGCAAGCGGCAGGAGGCGTTGTCGGAGTTCGTGCAGGACCTGCGCCGGCCGGGGCCCCAGTACCAGCGCCAGGGTGCGAGCCCGCTGATCGAGCGCCAGCCGCTGCGGTTCTGGCAAGGCCTGACGCTGCTGCTGGCACTGACCGTGCTGGTGCTGCTCTGGCTGAGGGTGACGGGGGCTTGAAGGGGATGGTGGGTCCTGACGGGCTCGAACCGCCGACATCTTCCGTGTAAAGGAAGCGCTCTACCAACTGAGCTAAGGACCCGGATGCGGGATGAGGCTATCCGGCTGTTCACATGAAGTGAACAGCTGCAAATTCTAGCCGCTGTTGACCGCCTGGCTGATGCAACCGGCAAAAAAAGGTCGCGCCAGTGGCACAGGGGAACTCAACGCGCCTTGGCCCTGATCTCGGGCAAGGCCTTCTTGAGGTAATAGACCATGGACCAGATCGTCAGCACGGCGGAAGCCCAGATCAGCACCCGGCCCCAGGCCTGGGTGTCGATGCCGAACAGCGGCGCCTGGTAAAGCAGGAAGGGAATCGCGACCATCTGTACGCTGGTCTTGAGCTTGCCGACCATGTGCACCGCCACGCTCTTGTTGGCGCCGATGGTCGCCATCCACTCGCGCAGCGCCGAGATCGCGATCTCGCGCCCGATGATGATCAGCGCGACGAAGACATCGGCCCGCCCCAGATGCACCAGCACCAGCACGCAGGCGCAGACCAGGAACTTGTCGGCCACCGGGTCGAGGAAGGCGCCGAAGGACGAGGTCTGGTTGAGCTTGCGCGCCAGGTAGCCGTCGGCCCAGTCGGTGGCGGCGAAGACCACGAACAGCACCGTCGCGATCAGGTTCTGCCGCTGGGCTTCGAGGCCGGGCCAGTAGAACACCGCGACGATCAGCGGGATGGCCGCGATCCGGGCCCAGGTCAGCAGTGTCGGCAGGTTGAAGAACATGCCGCAGATTATGCAGGCTGTCGGTGACGGTTTCGCTGCCGGGCGCTCAATGCAGCGCGCGATAGATCGCATCGGCCAGTTCGCCCGAGATGCCCTCGACGCTGGCCAGGTCCTCGACGCTGGCATCGGCCACGCCCTTGAGGCCGCCAAAGCGCTGCAGCAGGCGGGCCCGCTTCTTCGGCCCGACCCCCGCGATGTCCTCGAGCTTGCTGCCACCGGTGCGCGTCTTGGCGCGCTGGGCCCGCATGCCGGTGATCGCGAAGCGGTGCGCCTCGTCGCGGATCTGCGCCACCAGCATCAGCGCGGCCGAGTCGGCGCCCAGATAGACCTTGTCGCGCCCGTCGGCAAAGACCAGTTCCTCCAGCCCGACCTTGCGGCCCTCGCCCTTCTCGACCCCGACCAGGCGACCGAGGTCGAGCCCGAGCGCCTCGAACACTTCGCGCGCGACGCCGACCTGGCCCTTGCCGCCGTCGATCAGCACGATGTCGGGCAGGCGCGCGCCGGCCTTGGCTGCAGGCTCGGCTCCGCCGGCCTCGCGCAGCGCCTCGGCCAGCTTGCCGTAACGGCGCTCGAGCACCTGACGCATGGCGGCGTAGTCGTCGCCCGGCGTGATGCCGTCGATGTTGTAACGCCGGTACTGGCTGCTTTGCATCTTGTGGCCCTCGAACACGACGCAGGACGCGACAGTGGCCTCGCCCGCGGTATGCGAGATGTCGAAGCATTCGATGCGCAAGGCGTCGAGCGCGTCATCGGGCAGGTCGAGCGCCTGGACCAGCGCGCGCGTGCGCGCCTGCTGCGAGCCCTCCTCGGCCAGCAGACGCGCGAGCTGCAGCTCGGCATTCTTCTGCGCCATCTCGAGCCAGGCACGACGGTGCTCGCGCGGGTTGAATACCGGGTGGATCTTGATGCCGCTCTGCTCGGTCAGCAGCTCGAGCAGGCCGGCATCGACCGGGGCACCCAGCACCAGCACCGGCGGCGGCGCGGCCTGGGTGTAATGCTGGGCGATGAAGGCTTCGAGCACGCGCTGCTCGACCGGGGCCGGGGCGGGCCGGGGCTGGGTGCCAGCATCGCTGCCAGCCTGGCCCTGGCTGCTGTCCGTGGCGCCAGCCTCGTCCTCGGCCGCCAGCGCGGCCAGCAGCGCACCGTCCTCGACATGGGCCGGAAAATAGGGCCGGTCGCCCAGATGGCGCCCGCCGCGCACCATCGCCAGGTTGACGCAGGCACGTCCGCCCTGGACCTTGACCGCCAGGATGTCGACATCCTGGTCCGAGACGTTCTCCATGGCCTGCTGGTGCAGCACGCGGGACAGCGCGCTCATCTGGTTGCGTGCCTCGGCCGCCTGCTCGAACTCGAGCCGTTCGGAGTGCTGCAGCATCCGGGCCTCGATCTCGGCCAGCACGGTCTGGGTCTCGCCGCGCAGGAAGGCGCCGGCCGCGCGCACATCCTGCGCATAGTCGGCGCCGCTGATCAGGCCGACGCAGGGCCCCGAGCAGCGCTTGATCTGGGCCAGCAGGCAGGGCCGGCTGCGGTGCTTGAACACCGAGTCCTCGCAGGTGCGCAGGCGGAACACCTTCTGCAGCAGCTCCAGCGTCTCCTTGACCGCCCAGGCACTCGGGTAGGGACCGAAATACTGGTGCTTCTTCTCGACCGCGCCACGGTAGTAGGACATGCGCGGGTAATGCTCGGGCCGGGCTTCGCCGCCCTGCCCGGCTGGCGAACGCTCGAAGGCCGGGGTCCAGCTGCTGGCGCTCAGGCGCAGATAGGGGTAGCTCTTGTCGTCGCGAAACAGGATGTTGTAGCGCGGCTGCTGGGTCTTGATCAGGTTGTTTTCCAGCAGCAGCGCCTCGGCCTCGGAGCGCACCACCGTGGTCTCGAGCCGCACGATCTTCGACACCATGTGGCCGATCCGGGTGCCGTCATGGGTCTTCTGGAAATAGCTCGAGACGCGCCGCTTGAGGTCCTTGGCCTTGCCGACGTAGAGCAGCTGACCGTCGGCGTCGAAATAGCGGTAGACGCCCGGCAGGGCCGGCAAGGCGGCAACGGCCTGCAGCAGGGATTCGGGATGGGTGGCGCTCATGGACGGCATGGACGGCGGCAAGCGGTTCGCTGACAAGGAAAGGCGCCACTGTAAGACAATCGCGCGGTGAATTGCCAACATCACCCTGCCCTGAACTGGGACATCTTCTGCCATGTGATCGACAACTGGGGCGACCTCGGCGTCTGCTGGCGGCTGGCGAGCAACCTGGCCGCGCGCGGCCAGCGCGTGCGGCTCTGGACCGACCAGCCCGAGCCGCTGGACTGGATGGCGCCCGGCGCGCGTTGCGGCGCCTTTGCTGCAGCTGAGGCTACTGCTGCTGATGCCGGCGCCCTGGCCGGCATCGAGGTCCGGCACTGGCCGCGCAGCGACCCGGCCGCGCCGCCACCTGCCCTGCCGGCCAGCGATGTGCTGGTCGTGGCCTTTGGCTGCGAGCTCGACCCGGCGTGGGTCGCCGCGCTGCAGCCCGAATCTGTCCCGGGCGCGCCAACGCGGCTCTGGCTGAATCTCGAATACCTGAGCGCCGAAGCCTATGTCGAGCGTTGCCACCGGCTGGCCTCGCCGGTCATGAGCGGGCCGCTGGCCGGACGCACGCAATGGTTCTTCTATCCCGGCTTCACGCCCGCGACCGGCGGCCTGCTGCGCGAGCCCGGGCTGATGGCGCAGCGCACAGCCTTCGAGCGCGGCGCCTGGTTGCACGAGCAAGGCCTGCCAGCAGAGGGCGACGCACCGCGCGTGACCCTGTTCTGCTACGAACCGGCGCGGCTGCCCGAGCTGCTGCGCGACCCCGCACTGGACGCGGCGCACTGGCTGGTCGCACCAGGCCGGCCCGCCGCCGCGCTGGAGCTGGCCTGGCCGGCTGCAGCCGGGCTGCAGGCGCAGCGCCATGCCCTGCCCCATGTCGCGCAACCCGAGTTCGACCGCCTGCTCTGGGCCAGCGACCTGAACCTGGTGCGCGGCGAGGACTCGCTGGTGCGCGCGCTCTGGGCTGGCCAGGCCCTGGTCTGGCATATCTACCCGCAGCATGACGACGCGCATCACCTGAAGCTCGAGGCCTTCCTCGACTGGCTTGAGGCACCGCCCTCGCTGCGCGCCTTCCATCGGGTCTGGAACGGCGTGATCGACGCCCCGCTGCCGCCGGTCGACCTGGTCGCCTGGCAGGCCTGCGTGCTCGCGGCCCGGGAGCGTCTGCTGCTGCAGGATGATCTGGTCAGCCAGCTCTTGGGTTTCGTAGCGGAAAAACGGTAAAATCAAAGGCTTTACGCAGATTCCGATGCAAACCGGGTTCTAGCGCAAACAGATCAACGGGCGCAACGCCCACTCGCCGCCCGAACGGACCCCAAGGGGCCGGGGTGGCAATTTCCACAGGAAGCACCATGAAAATCGCTCAAGAAATCCGCGCCGGCAACGTGATCATGCACGGCAAGGACCCGATGATCGTCCTGAAGACCGAATACGCCCGCGGCGGCCGTGGCGCTGCCACCGTGCGCATGAAGCTCAAGGGCCTGCTGGGCAATATGGGCACCGAAGTCGTGTTCCGCGCTGACGACAAGATCGACAACGTGATCCTCGACAAGAAGGAGTGCACTTACTCCTACTTCGCCGATCCGATGTATGTCTGCATGGACGCCGACTACAACCAGTACGAAGTCGAAGCCGAGAACATGGGCGACGCACTGAACTACCTGGAAGACGGCATGTCGCTGGAAGTCGTGTTCTATGACGGCAAGGCGATCTCGGTTGAAGTCCCGACCAGCGTCGAGCGCGAAATCACCTGGACCGAGCCGGCCGTCAAGGGCGACACCTCGGGCAAGGTGCTCAAGCCCGCCAAGATCGCGACCGGTTTCGAAATCCCGGTGCCGCTGTTCGTCGCGCAAGGCGACAAGATCGAGATCGACACCCGCACCGGCGAATACCGCAAGCGCGTCTGATCCCATGCTCCGGTCCCAGCGGTCGGCGCAGATCAAGAAAAGCTCCCAGGCATAAGCCCGGGAGCTTTTTTTCACTCGATCGCCTTGGTCATTTCCTCGACCACCTTCTTGGCATCGCCAAACACCATCATGGTCTTGTCGAGGTAAAACAGCTCGTTGTCCAGGCCGGCGTAGCCCGCCGCCATGGAGCGCTTGTTGACGATCACGGTCTTGGCCTTGTAGGCCTCCAGGATCGGCATGCCGTAGATCGGGCTGCCCTTTTGCAGCGCGGCCGGGTTGACCACGTCGTTGGCGCCCAGGATGATCGCGACATCGGCCTGGCCGAACTCGCCGTTGATGTCCTCCATCTCGAACACCTGGTCGTAGGGCACCTCGGCCTCGGCCAGCAGCACGTTCATGTGGCCCGGCATGCGCCCGGCGACCGGGTGGATCGCGTACTTGACGGTGATGCCCTTCTCGGTCAGCTTGTGCGCCAGCTCCTTGACCGCGTGCTGGGCGCGCGCCACCGCCAGGCCGTAGCCCGGCACGATCACTACCGTCTCGGCGTGGCCCAGGATGAAGGCCGCGTCATCGGCGCTGCCGCTCTTGGCCACGCGCTGCACGCCGCCGCTGCTCGACACCCCTTCGCTGGCGTCGGCACCGAAGCCGCCCAGGATCACGCTGAAGAAGCTGCGGTTCATGGCCTTGCACATGATGTAGCTCAGGATCGCGCCCGATGACCCGACCAGGCTGCCAGCGACGATCAGCATCGCATTGTTCAGGCTGAAGCCGATGCCCGCCGCCGCCCAGCCCGAGTAGCTGTTGAGCATCGAGACCACCACCGGCATGTCGGCGCCGCCGATCGGGATGATGATCAGCACGCCGAGCACGAAGGCCAGCGCGAGCAGGCCCAGGAAGGCGGCAAAGGCGGTCTCGCCCTGGCCGAGCGTGAACAGCAGGCCCAGGGCCAGCATCGCGACTGCCAGCACCAGATTCAACAGGTGCTGGCCGGCAAAGGTCACCGGTGCGCCCTGGAACAGGCGGAACTTGTACTTGCCGCTGAGCTTGCCAAATGCGATCACGGAACCCGAGAAGGTGATGGCCCCGATCGCCGCGCCCAGGAACAGCTCGACCTTGTTGCCCAGCGGGGCCTCGTCGCCCTTGAGCAGACCCGGGATCAGCGCCCAGGGTTCGACCACGGCCGCGACCGCGATGAACACCGCCGCCAGGCCGATCATGCTGTGCATGAAGGCGACCAGCTCGGGCATCTTGGTCATCTCGACCCGGCGGGCCATGACGGCACCGGCGCCGCCGCCGAGCACCAGGCCGGCCAGCACCCAGCCCAAACCCTGCACCGCATCGAGCTGCATCTGCTGCGCGAGCGTGACAATCAGGCCGAACGTGGTCAGCACGGCAATCGCCATGCCGCCCATGCCGAAGGCATTGCCCAGGATCGAGGTCTTGGGGTGGCTCAGGCCCTTCAGGGCCTGGATGAAGCAGACCGAGGCCAGCAGATAGAGCAGTACGACCAGGTTCATGCTCATTTGGCGGCTCCTTCAGTGGCGGTGGCGGCAGTGGCGGCAGGCGAAGCCGTCACGGCAGCAGAGGCAGCGGCCGGGGCCTTGCGCTCCTTCTTCTTGAACATCTCGAGCATGCGGCGCGTGACCAGGAAGCCGCCGAACAGGTTGACGGCGGCCAGTGCCACCGCCAGCACGCCCATGGCCTTGCCCAGCGGCGTTTCGGTCAGCGCCGCGGCCAGCATGGCGCCGACTATCACGATGGCCGAGATCGCGTTGGTGACCGCCATCAGCGGCGTGTGCAGCGCGGGGGTGACGTTCCAGACCACGTGGTAGCCGACGTAGATCGCCAGCACGAAGATGATCAGGTTGATGAGGGTGGGGGAGACAGCTTCCATCGGGGAGACTTTCCTGACAGGGAGTTGAAGGAGGGGCAATGGCGGGGACGGGTACGGGTACCAGGGCAAGGGCCCGAGAGTGGACTCGGCTTCAAGCCCGGGGCCGGGCCCGGACACGGGACATGGGCCAGGGGTAACGGGGGCACCAAGGCCCAGGGGCGCAGAGACCCAGGGGCTCAGGAATTCAGGACGGACGAAGCACCTGGCCGTCCTGCGTCATCAAGCAGGCCGTGACGATGTCATCGTCCGCGGGCAGCTGCAGCGCGTCCGCGTCCTTCGGCAGCACGAGCTTGAGGAAGTCGAGCAGGTTGCGCGCGTACAGGCTCGAGCTGTCGGCTGCCACCCGCGCCGGCAGATTCGTCTCGCCGATCAGGTGCACGCCGTGACGGGTCACGCTCCGGTCGGCCTCGGTCAGCGGGCAGTTGCCGCCCGGCGCACCATGCGGCCCCAGCGGGCCCTTGCCGGCGGCCAGGTCGACGATGACGGAACCCGGCTTCATGGACTTGACCATGTCCTCGGAGATCAGCACCGGCGCGGCGCGGCCCGGGATCAGCGCGGTCGAGATCACGATGTCGGCCTGCGCCACCCGCTTGGCGACCTCGGCCTGCTGGCGCGCCAGCCAGGACGCCGGCATCGGGCGCGCGTAGCCGCCCACGCCCTCGGCAGCTTCCTTCTCCTCCGCCGTCTCATAGGGCACCTCGATGAACTTGGCACCCAGCGATTCGACCTGCTCCTTGACCGAGGGCCGCACGTCGGAGGCCTCGATCACGGCCCCCAGGCGCTTGGCGGTCGCGATCGCCTGCAGGCCGGCCACGCCCACGCCCAGGATGACGACGCGCGCGGCCTTGATGGTGCCGGCAGCGGTCATCAGCATCGGGAACAGACGGCCGTACTGGTTGGCCGCCAGCAGCACGGCCTTGTAGCCGGCGATGTTGGCCTGCGAGGACAGCACGTCCAGGCTCTGCGCGCGGGTGGTGCGCGGCGCGGCCTCAAGCGCGAAGCTGGTCAGCCCGGCGCTGGCGATCCGCGCCAGGCCTTCAGCATCAAAAGGATTGAGCATGCCGACCAGCGCGGCGCCGGGCTGCATCTGGGTCAACTCGGCTTCGGATGGCGCGCGCACCTTGAGCACCAGCCCGGCACCGAAGGCGCCCGCGGCATCGACGATCTCGGCGCCAGCGGCCTGGTAGGCCGCATCGGTCGCGCTGGCGGCCAGACCGGCGCCGGCCTGCACCTGCACCCGGTGGCCTTGCGCCA